>JAZNYX010000054.1:0-38763 GCA_045594665.1 Clostridia bacterium
GGCTGACACTTTCGTTTACGAACGCAAGGTTCCAAGGAGGTGCCGTCAGACCATTACCTTCTCATTATAATAAAAATAAGCATAACTTGTAAATCATGCCGTGGTACCGGCTACAAGCTATGCTAATATTGTACCAAAGGAAGTGTAGTTTAATGAATAAGACAGAACTCGTTGCAGCAATGGCAGCAAAGGCCAATGTTTCAAAGAAAGATACAGAAGCAGTTCTCAATGCATTTATTGAAACTGTTCAGGAAGCTGTTAAGGCAAACGACAAGGTACAGCTCGTAGGCTTTGGTACATTCGAGACTCGCGAAAGAGCAGCTCGTGAAGGAATCAATCCTCTTACAAAAGAGAAAATCCAGATTGCTGCATCTAAGGCTCCTGCATTCAAGGCAGGTAAAGCATTTAAAGATATGCTTAAATAATCTAATCTTAAATTCCTATACAAAAAACAACAGCTCATTCACAAAAATGTGTTTGAGCTGTTGTTTTATTGTCTGAAGCTATCAAGCGTATCTGCAATATCTTCGAATTCAAAATCTTCTTGGTTGTCAAATAACTTTTGGAATGTTAGGCAGCCTTGCGCAAGAAATATGTTAATAGCATTAATTACTGCGGATCTATCTTCTCTGTTGCTCTAGTGCTATAATAGAGAAAAGCGCAGGAAAAAATGCCAACACTAGGTGTCTATGCTTGTTTTTTGATTTGTTTACTTTTTCTGTAATCAGCCGGGCAAAGGCCAAATGCTTTTTTGAATTCTCTACTGAAATAACTCATATCAGTATAACCAGATAATTCAGCGACTTCTGTTACTGTATACATTCCGGATGTTATAAGCTCCTTTGAATAAGATATTTTCAGCTCATTGATATATTTCCGTGGTGATATTCCGAAAGTGTTTTTAAATATCTTTCTAAAATAATCTTCGCTTATCTCACACATTGCGGACAGTTCCGGAATACTTATGTTTTCGTTTGTGTAATTCTTTTTTATATATTCAATAGCAGGAGCAATCAGGTTGGCGGTGCTGTGTGCCATATATTTTAAGTTAGATTCATTCTGAATCATAGACAGAATATTATACAAAATTGCTTTACACTGCATATGGAATGCGGTGTTTTTATTTTTCCATAAATTCGTCGCCTCTTCAAATTGCTTAATAAAAGCAGGAACATTTTTGGGCTTGAATAAAAACGGTTCAAAATCGACATCTTCCGAAATATCAAAATTTATTGCATAACAGTTTCCCGATTGTTTTGAACAGACTGTATAGCTTGAGCCTTTTGGCATATAAACAATCTCATTTCGTCCAACTAAAACGGTTTTATTATCGGAAAAAATATATTTTTTTATGTCGTCAGGATTTGGGGATATATTAATAGCAAAACCATGCAATGCCCTGTTTTTATGTGTGCTGACACCTGTTCCGGGTTCGACATATATTGCAAGTCCGATGTTTGTAATATTAAAATCATAATTCATAAAATTCTTCATAACAAACCTCCGTCTCTTATTATACAATCAAGTCTTGAAAAAGTCAAGTAGAACCGAATTATACATGTACTTATTTTGTCTTATAGTATATAATGTACATATCAAAAATCATGTTTGTTTTAAAGGAGATGTTTTTGTGAGTAGTTTGTGGAATACGTTTGAAATTGACAGAGAATTGCTTGATAAGCAGTATATTAGGGCGTGGAATAACGAAGAAGCATTTGGAAGAGTAGAAAATCTAAAAACCAGAGTTATGAAACTTGCAGATACTTTGAAAGCTGAGCCTCATCCGATAATCAAAGCAAAATGCTTTGATTACATTTTAGAGAATGCGCCCATTTGCATTAATCCTTATGACTGGTTTGGAATTGCACTTGAAGTTCAAAAGATGACACCAATTCTTGATGTTGGATGTCCACCTCAGAAAATCTTATCTTTGTTATCTTCAAACTGGCAAGCTGAATTAGATGAAAAACTAAATTTGCCTGAGGATTTTCATTTTGCTCAAAATGCTCGGGGATACCTATTGAATGAATTTTATATTGATTACAACCACTCGACTCCTAATTGGGAGGATATTCTTGAATACGGCATCAGCGGTCTTTTAAAAAGAGTACGTCAGTATAAAGCGGATTTATGTGAAAAAGCACCACTATCAAAAGAACAGATTGCATATTTTGAAGGAATTGAAATCACGTATAATGCTATATTAAAACTTTTTGAAAGATACATCATTGCATTGAGCGAAAAAACCGAGCCTAGAATGCAACATATGAAAAAAGCATTTGAAAACCTGATAAATAATCCTCCTCAAAATACCTATGAAGCACTTTTGCTCGCATGGCAATATTGGTTTCTTCAGGAGGATATAGATTGCGTTAGAGTCAGAACAGCGGGGGGGCTTGATCAGCTTTATTATAAATCCTATAAAAAAGATTTGGAGAATGGTACCTTTACAAAAGAAAATATAAAGGAATTGTTTGTGTATTTTATGAATGAATTTAATGCAATTCGTGTTCACTATCAGGAACCTATGTATCTGGGTGGCATGGACAAAAATGGAGATTGTATAGTAAATGAACTTTCATATTTAATACTTGACGCTTACAATATTTTGTCTGCACCAAATCCAAAGCTTCAGGCAAAAATAGGTAAAAACACTCCTGATGAATTTTTAAAAGCCGTTCTTGAAACTATACGAAACGGAAATTCCAGCATTTCTATTATGAATGATGATAATGCAGCATTGTCACTTATGAAGTTAGGTGTGCCTAAAGAAGAAGCACTTACGAATCTTATGTCAGGCTGTTGGGATTATTCCGTAAAAAATCACGAGGTTAAAACAATTCCCGTGAGAGTTTCCTTGCCTAAAATTTTAGAATACACGATGACAAACGGAAGATGCCTAAGCACAAACGAAATTGTTGGTTGTGAAACCGGAAACAACTTTGAATCTTTTGAGGAATTTTATTCTGCTTATGAAAAACAATGGCTGTATATCTGGAAAAGGGTTAAAAGTATTATTGAAAACTGGGAGTTGTACCTTGCTGATATCAGCCCATCAAATATGTTCTCGGGAACAGAGACCGATTCGCTTGCTCAGGGTGTTGACGGATACGCACGTGGTATGAAGTATAATACAACGGTTTACACAGTCGCAGGACTTGGTACATTGGTTGACAGTCTTTGCGCCATTAAAAAGTATGTGTTTGATAAAAAAGAGGTATCGCTTGAAGAGTTTGTCGATATTTTAAAGAGCAACTGGAGCAGTAACGAGCGGCTTAGAAAACTCATTTTAAATGATAAAGATAAATACGGGAACGGCTCGGATTTAGCAGATGAATTAATGGTTAGATTAACTGATTTCTTTGCCAAAAGTATAAACGGTGTTCCAAACAGCAGGGGCGGATACTGGAAACTTGGCACTTTATCTATAGATAAGAATGTCCGTTATGGTTCAGTGACAAAGGCAACTCCTGACGGTAGAAAAGAAGGCGAACCCTTTTCAAAAAACCTTTCTCCGGTAATCGGAATGGACAGGGGCGGAATAACAACATTATTAAATTCTGTTGGAAAGATTGATTTTTCTCAATTTCCTCATGCAGGAATGCTTGATTTAATTCTGCATCCAACAGCAGTAAGCGGCGATGATGGGCTTGAGGCTTTTGCCGGTCTTGTAAAAGCATATTTTGCAAAAGGCGGACACTCTTTGCAGTTTAATATTTTCTCCGCTGAGACATTAAAGGAAGCACAGAAAAATCCTGATAAATACAGAACACTTCAAATCAGAGTTTGTGGATGGAATGTGTACTTTGTTGATTTGGAAAAAGTGCTGCAGGATGCGTTTATACAGCAATGTGAGCATTACGAAAATATTTAATCCAATTGCGAGGTATACAAAGATGAAAAGAATTTATTTAATGGGTGATTCTATAAGATTCGGGGCTGTTAACAGCCCCGGATATGGTGTGTATGTAAAAGAAAAGTTAAACGGTCTTGCAGAGGTTTATTATCCTGACGACAACTGCAGATTTGCACAATATACGTTGAGATATTTATATGACTGGGCTAATAGTGTCGATTCGGAAAACATTGACATCGTTCATTGGAACAACGGTTTATGGGATGTTTTACGACTGCACGGCGATGAACCGTTAACTCCGATAGATGTGTATGTCGATTTTCTGGAAAGAATATATAAGAAATTAAGGCTTTTGTTTCCTAATGCAAAAATTATATTTGCCAACTCCACGCCTGTAATCGAGGAATTGGGAAATCCGAAATTTATGAGATATAACAAGGAAATTCGGGAGTATAATAATGCTGCACAAAAGCTGATGGAAAAATTAGGAGTGCAAGTAAACGATCTTTTCAGTTTAGCTGAAAACTTAGGCGAAAGCTTTCGTTCAGACTGGGTGCACTATAACGAAGAAGGAAGTAAGCTATTGGCAGATGCCGTTGTAAAGGCTCTGGAACTATAGTGTGTCGAAAGATTGATTTATACAACATACAAGAGCGGGGATAACAGGATGAAGATGATAAATACTGTTTTGGGAGAAATAAAACCTAATGAAATTGGCAATGTTTTAAGCCATGAGCACATCATATGTTGCTCTCACGCTATGAAAATAGGTTTTGGAGATAAATGGTATACCACAGAAGAAGTAATTGCCATAGCATCAAAACTGTTAAAACAGGCAAAGGATGAATGTGGCATTGATACCATAATAGATGGTACACCATTGAATTTAGGACGTGATATCCTTCTGTTGCAAGAGGTGTCACGAAGGAGCGGCGTGAATATCATAGTTTCAACTGGTCTTTATTATACCGAGGACTATTTCCTTAGAAGTAAATCGCCCGAATTGCTTGCTGAATTCTTTATTGATGAATGTGTGAATGGAATAGGTGATACCGGTATAATGCCTGAATTTTTAAAATGTGCTACAAATGATAACGGAGTTACATCTTTAAATGAAAAGAGCCTTGCGACTATGGCAATAGTTCAGAAAAATACAGGGTTGCCGTTATATGCACACAATCATCATCAGAGCAAAACGCCGTACGACCAAATTAAAGTTCTTGAAAAAAACGGAGCCAATCTTGAAAAACTGATTGTAGGGCATAGCAGCGATAGTTGTGATATCGATTATCTTGAGGATTTTCTGAAACTGGGTTGTTATTTGGGCTTTGACAGAATTTGGAACGATTGTGAGGGACAGGCAAAAACCTTGTGTACTCTCATATCTCGTGGTTGGGAAGATAAGCTTCTTTTGTCGCATGATTACTCTGTGTTTATAGATTCTCAGGATTACACTTGGGATTCATATAAAGAAACTATTTTTGGTTCCAATCGGAATTATACAACTGTAAGTAAAGTTTTACTTCCTATGCTAAGAAATATGGGGATTTCCGAGAACCAAATAAACAAAATGATGCATGACAATCCGTTACAGTTGATGTCAAAACTGTGAACAGGAAATTACAGGAAGGGGAAAAACAATGGAGATTATTAGTAAGCATCGCTGTATAATAGGCGAAGGTCCTATTTGGAACGAATTTGATAAAAAATTATACCATGTAAATGGGTTTGGTGCTAACGAAATTTGCTGTATTAACCTTGAAACCAAAGAAGTCGTTGTTCGCAAGCTGGATTTTGGCGTTTCTGCAATGGCATTTACAAAGAAAGGCGAAATGATTATTTCTTGTCCGGGCGGTGCGTTTATTCTGAACGATGACAACACATGTATGCCGTTGTATGACAGATCGAAGTATGAAATCAAATATGGCAACGATGCAAAAGTAGGGCCCGATGGCAGATTCTATATTGGTACGCAAAGCGCAAAAAGAAAGGGAGTAGGCGATGAAATAGACGGAAAACTCTACAGTATCGATAAAAATGGTGTAGTTAAAGTTCTACTTGATGGACTTATTCTTTCAAACGGTTTTGACTGGTCTATGGATGAAAAAAAGCTCTATCATACCGACAGTAATACGGGCATAATTAAAGAATTCGATTTTGATAAAGAAAAAGGAACTATTTGTTTCACCGGCAGACAAGTAAGCGTTCCGGGCGTTGATGGCTTTACAATAGATAAAAATGATTTTCTTTATGTTGCCTGTTGGGGACAGGGCCATATTGCCATTGTTGATACTGCCGATATGCAAGTGAAGGAATACATAGAGGTGCCTGCAAAAATACCTGCAAGCTGCGGATTTGCCGGGGAAAGCATGGAAAGCTTAGTGATAGTTACCGCAACTCTTGGCGTAGATGTCGAAAAGGATGTAAGCGCAGGATTTACGTTTATGAAAAAAATGAATGTAAGCGGAAGAAAACCCTACTTGTTTGGGTAACGGAGGAAAAGTAAATGAAATCATTTTTATTAATAGGTCAGTCAAATATGGCAGGACGAGGAGAGTTCGGAGAAGTTCCCGAAATCATAAATTCAAAATGCTTTATGTTGAGAAACGGAAAATGGGTGCCTATGAGTGAGCCCATAAACCCTGACAGGAGTATTTTTAATTATTTTCATAGTGGAAGGGGGCTTAGTGCCTCATTTGCGGATGAATATGCAAAGTATTTTGATGAAGAAATAGGGCTGATTCCTTGTGCAGACGGCGGAACGAAGCTTTCGCAGTGGATGCCGGGGGAAATACTGTATGATAATGCAGTGAATAATGCAAAATTGGCGCAGCGTACATCAGAGATAGTTGGCATCTTATGGCATCAGGGTGAAAACGACAGCCATTTTGAAGAGGATGCAAACACATATCAACAAAGATTTACAGAAATGATTACACGACTTAGAAAAGATTTGGGTAATGAAAAACTTCCGGTTATAGTAGGCGAGCTTGGAAGATTTGCGGCCTCCTATCAAAATGGCAAGCTTAAATATATCGATATCGTTAACGAAGCACTCAGGACTATGCCTTCTGTAATCGAAAACTGTGGCTTTGTAAGTTCAGAGGGATTAACAGACAGAGGTGATAGCATACATTTTAACTCTGCTTCCTACAGAATCTTTGGAAAAAGGTATTTCAATGAATATTTAAATGTAGTAGGTGCAGAAAATGAAAAGTAATATTTTTTTAAACAAAGTAACGGCAGTTTTATTGGCTATTATTGTTTCAATTCTATGGGGAACTTTGTTTCCCATGATAAAAATAGGATACAGAGTTTTTGCGATTGACAATTCACAGGTTGCGTCAATTCTGCTTTTTGCCGGAGTCAGGTTTTTAATAAGCGGAATTATCCTAGTTGCAATGCAAAGTGTGAAAAAGAAAAGGTTGGAGCTTCCCAAAGGGAATAAGTTTACCTCGGTACTTATCGTAAGCCTGCTTACAGTTGTTGTTCACTACGCCCTTACATATACAGGACTGTCGTTGGCTGACAGTTCAAAATCCTCTGTATTAAAGCAGATAGCCTTTCTGATTGTACCGTGTATTGCATTCTTGTTCAGAAAAGATGATAAATTTTCATTTTATAAAGTTTTTGCGGCAACACTTGGATTTTTATCTGTTATTATAATAAATCTTGACGGTATGAATCTTGTTTTCGAAATTGGCGAAATTCTTATTATTCTTGCTTCCTTCAGCTCAATGTTTGGGCAAATGGCATCCAAAAATATATACGATAAATATGAGCCGACATATATTGTTGCTTATTCACAGCTTTTAGGTGGTGTTATTCTGGTTATATCAGGATTAATATTTGGAGGAAGCATAGGCATGATTTCTTTGCAGAGTATTGCTGTTTTAGGATATATATGTTTTGCATCGATAACAGCAAACCTTTTATGGAACACATTGATTAAATATAACGATATGTCAAAACTTGCAGTTTTAAAAAGTATGGATCCGTTGTTTGCTTCGCTGTTTTCGGCATTATTGCTGGGAGAAGACATATTAAAACCAACCTACCTCATAGCAACTTCATTAATTATATTAGCTATTGCTGTCAGCAATCATAAGCCAAAAAGTAGTGTTGTCAGAAGATAATAAGAAGGGATTTCAATGATATGAAAGCAAAAATATTTGAAATAAAACGCTTCGCAGTACACGACGGTGACGGGATAAGAACAACTGTATTTTTCAAAGGATGTCCACTGAAATGCGTTTGGTGTCACAATCCCGAAGGAATAGGTTTTGAGCCGCAGCTTGCATATTACGAAAATAAGTGTATCGGTTGCGGAGAATGTGTTCCTGTATGCCCGTCGGGTGCACACAGCATAGAAAACGGACTGCATTTTTTTGACAGAGAAAAATGCATCGCCTGCGGCAAATGCGAAAAAGTTTGCCTCGGAAATGCCCTTACCTTTTACGGTAAAGAAATGACGGTAGAGGAATTATTACCTTTGCTTTTAGAAGATAAGGACTTTTACGAAAGTTCTGGCGGAGGTGTTACGCTTTCGGGTGGAGAATGTTTGATGTACCCAGATTTTTGTTCAGAATTGTTAAAGAGGCTAAAGGAAAATGGAGTACATACAGCTGTTGATACCTGCGGGTTTGTAAATAGAGATGCCATAGACAAAGTTATACCATATACAGACATATTTCTGTATGACCTCAAAGCATATGATGAAGAAATTCATATAAAATGCACAGGTCAGTCGAATAAGATTATACTTAACAATCTAAAATATATTGATGGATGGGGCAAAAATATAGAAATTCGCATACCATATGTGCCAAAGCATAATGATGAGCAAATAGACAAAATCGGAAAATTTCTTTCAGAACTAAAAAATGTAGTTAAAGTGAGAATTTTGCCATATCATAATTACGCCGGCTCAAAATATAGTTCTCTTAATATGAAGAATGTTCTTCCTGAAATTTTGCCGACAGAGGACGAGATAATGTCTGCAAAGGAGATGCTCAGAGTATATAAAATTAATGTTTGTTAATAAAGCGAAAAAAGTCAGAACACTATTGCTCTGACTTTTCTCTTTAATTTGAAACTTGAATGTCTTATTTTGATGATTTATATTTGTTAATAAAATCAGTTGGAGATATGCCCATATATTCCTTGAATTGACGGCTGAAAAAATATATGTTATCATATCCGCAGATTTCTGCAACCTGTGTTACGGAATATCGGTTAGAACGCAAAAGTTCACTGGCGTGATTGACTTTCAATCGGATTATATATTTTATAGGTGAAACACCAAACTTTTTATTAAAAAGTTTTTTAAGATAAGTCTCGCTTATTCCGCATTCTTTTGCCAGGGAAGCTACCGAAATTTTATTATAGAGGAAATTTTCTTCAATGTACCTAATTGCCGGTTTTATTGCATTGTATTGCTCTTTTGGAAGGTAATTTGTTTTTTGTATTTCCGCAAATATTTTGTAAAGCAAAGATTTACACTCAAAATAGCAACCGTCATGTCGTGAAACCCAAACAGTAAAAAGCTTTCTGAATAAAGCTCCTATATTCACATTTTCATCAAGGTCTATTACGAAAGCTTCATTTGATATAGGAAAATCAGTATCGAAAAACACATCTATACATTCACCGCGTTCCTGTTTTTCGACAATGTATTCTTTGTTTTCGCCTTTAGGTAAAAATCGTATTGTATTTTCCTTGGTATCAAGAATTTTTCCGTTGAAATGAACGGTAGATTTTCCATTGATATGATATATTAGTTCATTGTGGTTTAGGTTATTGGTAAAGCTTACTGTAAGGTTTGGATATTCATTTTTTCCTACAAGAATTACTCTGTTGATTTTTGTTATATTAAAATTAGTATTCATTGCATCACCCTTCATAATGATAACACATTAAATTGGCGGATGTCAATAATTGTGTGTCGAAAAGTATAAACTGTGTTGTTTGATGTATTCACAATGTGTTATTTGTGGTGTATTATTATAGCAAATAGAAAACAAGGAGGTTTTTGTTATGACCGAAAGAATCAATCAGCTTACACAACTTACACTTGCCGGGGAAATGTACACAACTCCTAAAGAGACAGAATTTGATAGGGAAGATATCTTTCTATCCAGACAGCAAAGGGAATCAAAACGGCTTTGTGAATTTATATTAAATCAGGAACCTGTTTTAACTGAATACTCTAAAATGACCGGATTTTTTAACTGTAACGGTTCTGTTGTCGGCGATGCATTTCGTCGTATGGGGCACGAGGCAACACAGAAAGTTATGTCAGATTTTTATTTAAAAAATATAGACAATCTTTCAACGATGGAATGGCAGCATGCAACAGCTGATTATAAAAAGGTTCTGGAAAAGGGTATTAAAGGCATTATGGCGGAAATAGACGACTCATTACAGGTGCACACAGAAACTGAACAGGTTGAATTCTTAAATGCACTTAAAGATGTTGCAAATGCGCTTATAGGCTGGGCACATAAATGTTCAGACAGAGCGATGACTCTTGCAAAAACCGTAGAGAATGAAGAATACAGACAAAACCTTATCAAACTCTCTGAAGCACTTTTGAATGTTCCCGAAAATACACCTTCAACCTTTTACGAAGCTGTTTTAACCATTTATGTTTGCTTTAGTGCAGACCCTGACAGCGTAGGCACTTTAGACAGATACTTAACGCCATTTTACGAAAACGACATTAAAAACGGAATATTGACAAGAGATGAGGCGAAAGAATATCTGCAAGAGTTATTCCTTATGCTTCAGGCGGCAACAAAAGTAACAAACGTCAATTTTACCCGTGGCGGCCAATCCCATTTTTGTATCGGTGGGTATCTTCCAAATGGCGAGGATGGGTTTAATGAGTTATCAGAACTGATTTTGGAAAGTCTTACAGAGCTTCCTACTTGGATTCCGCAGGTTACACTTCGTTGGACTAATAAAACACCCAAGGAGGTATTTCGCCTTGTTCTTGATTACGAAAGAAAGGATCCCCACAAGCGAATTGCATTTCAAAATGACGAAAAGCGAATGAAGTGTTATACAGAGATTTGCGGTTTTCCTTTTGAAAAATCAGTCGAATATACAACTGTTGGTTGCAATGAGCCGGCATTTCTAGGAGCAATTACTGGAAGCAATTCCAAAATTAACTTTGCTCGCTCGATAGAAACAGTCTTTCATAAAAAAAGTGATGAGATTGTAAATGTAAAAACTTTTGAGGAATTTTACAATATTTTCTTTGGTGAATTAAAATCAGACCTTGAAACAGCCTACGAATATGATAACAAATATAACCATGAGCGTTCAAAGGATATTAATTATCTTTCAAGTATTTTCTTTAATGGCTGCATTGAAAAAGCAAAGAGTCTGACACAGGGTGCAGGTGATGTTGTTATCGCATCACCTATGTGTATCGGCATAACCAATGTAATTGATTCACTTATAGTGGTAAAACAGTTTGTATTTGACGAGAAAATGCTCACCATGAAAGAACTGATTGACGCAATTCAGGCTAACTGGCAAGGATATGAAGAACTACGTGCTTTAATTCTTAAAAAAGGCGATTTCTTCGGCAATGATACCGACCGTTCAAACTATGTTGCACAAAAGCTTTACCAAAGCTTATACGAATTTTTAGACGGCAAAAAGAATTTGTTTGGTTACCAGTGGCTTATAGGCGATTTGCTCGGATATAACGAGCATCATAAATGGTTTGGCGAAAAGACGGAAGCAACTCCTGATGGAAGATTTGACGGAGATATGCTAAAATTCGGCATAGGTCAAAGCGAGGGAAGAGACAGAAACGGACTGACTGCACTTCTAAACTCTATCGCCAAGCTCGATCCCAACGGAATTTCCTGTGGATCAACGGTTACTAACATTTCCATAGACGAGCAGCTTATAAAAGATGATGACAATTTTGAAAAAACAGTAGATATACTTGAAACATACTTCAAAAACGGAGGTATTCACTTTCAGCTTACTTATGTTTCCAAAGAAGACCTTATAAATGCGAAGGAAACGCCTGAAAACTATGGTAATTTGCGTGTGCGTGTAACCGGATTTTCTGATTATTTTGTTAAACTGAATGAAAGTATTCAAGATGATATTATCGAAAGGACTACACATAAATGCTAAGTTACAAAAAACAAATACATAACTATATTATCAATAATAGGAATGAGATTGTCAGCAATTTAAAAGAGCTTGTTAGAATTCCGTCTGTCAGGGGAGAAGCAGCGCCGGGGGAACCTTTTGGAAAAGCTTGTGCAAAAGTCTTGGAATATACTGAAAAGTTATACCAAAACAATGGGTTTGAAACAGAGCTTGACAATGATGGTGGATATTTACTTTCTTATTATGGTAGCGGGGTAAAAAGTCTTGGGCTTTTTTCACATGCAGATGTTGTGCCGGTAGGTAATGACTGGACTTTGACAAAACCTTTTGAGCCTATTGAAAGGGACGGCTTTGTAATAGGAAGAGGAGTGAAGGACGACAAATCGGCAATTGTTATTTCTCTTTTCTGTATGAAAATGTTAAAGGAATTGGGCATTACATTTAACTCACGTCTTGTTTGTTTCACAGGAGCGAATGAAGAATCCGGCATGCAGGATATTAAAAATTATGTAAGCAAACATAAATCACCTGATTTCTCACTTGTTTGTGATACAGCCTTTCCACTTTATAGAGGCGATAAAGGGATTTTGCATTTTGTTGCAAAATCTTTGAATCCCTTAAAGGAAATTGAAGACTTTTCGGGTGGAACTGCTTTTAACATAATCTTGGGAGAAGCTTCGGCAAAATATAAAAATCAGGTATTTGCTGAAAAGGGAATTTCTAAGCATGGTGCACTTCCGGAAGGGTCGGTAAATGCAGGGAATTTATTGGCAAAAAGACTTCTCAAAGAAGATATTTGTTCAGAGGATAAAAGTCAGTTGGAATTTGTTGCAAAAACTCTTGAAAAATATTATGGAGAAGTTTTCGGTGTCGAAAACGAAGATCCTGTTTTCGGAAAGCTCACATGTACAAACGGTATAATTAAAACAGTTGATAAGAAGCTTAATATTTGCTTTGATATGCGCTATGGTATTAGTGTAGACTTAGAAGAAATTAAAAACAAAATAACAGCTTATTTTGCTACAAGCGGTTGGCAGGTTGAATTTGTAGAGCAGAAGTCTCCATTTTGTTTGCCTGAGGATAATAAATATATTCTTGCATGCCTTGATACATATAAGAGCTTCACGGGAAAGACAAATGCTCCGGTGTGTATAAATGCAGGTGGCACATATGCTTCACAACTACCTTGTGCTGCAGAAATCGGAACAACGCTCAAATGGGGATTCCCTGAAAAATTACCGCAAGGTCATGGCGGTGCACACCAGCCCGATGAATGTATCAGCATTGACGGTATGCTTGAAGCCCTTGAACTTACTATGCTGATGCTTTTAGAGTGTGACAAGGAGGATATAAAATGAAGTTATTGTTTACGGGAGATATAAATTTCAGGGGAAAATAAAATCTCACTTTTGAAGAGCCGAAGAAAATACTGACAGAAGTTTTGCCATTCGCAAAAAATGCGGATTTTGTGATTCCTAATTTGGAATGCCCGCTGGCTGATATTAACAAGTATAAACCAATAAAAAAGAGTGGATCGAATTTGATTTGCGGCACTGAAAATATCTGCTTTTTGAAGGCATTAAATGCGGATGTAGCAACTCTGGCAAATAATCACATGGGCGATTTTTGAGAAGGCGCTGTTAAAGAAACTCTTAGTTTGCTTGAGGAGAACAATATTAAATATGCAGGAGCAGGTAAAGATGTTGAAGAAGCATACAAGGCTTGCAAAATTGAAATGAATGGTGTTTCGGTATCTATTATATCCGTATGCGAAAATGAATTCGGTATGGCAACCGAAAACACATACGGCTCTGCTGGATACAATCCCAAAATGCTTTTAAAACAAATCAGGGAAGAAAAAGCAGAGTCGGACTATGTGATAGTTGTATTTCACGGCGGTAATGAATTTAACCCTCTGCCTTCTCCTGATACAGTCGATAGGTATAGGTTTATCTGTGATATGGGAGCAGATGCTGTTATCGGAGGACATACCCATTACCCACAAGGATACGAAATCTATAACGGAAAACCAATAGTGTACAGTATGGGTAATTTTCTTTTTAAAAGCAGAACAGATAGACCGGAGAATGATTCGTGGTATTACGGTTATATGAGTATTCTCAATGTAAAAGATACGATTTCACTTGATGTAGTTCCGTACAAATTCAATAGTGAGGCAACTAAAATTACAGTTTTCGACGGTGATAGCAAAGTTAAAATGATGAACTACATAAATGAGTTGTCAAGAATTATTCAAAACACAAAAAATTTGGAACTTTATTTCAAAGGATGGGGTGGAATCATAAGTGGTATCCGGCATTACCGCGTAATTTCGAAGAATCATTTGATTCAGGAAATTATAACCTTGTGCATTGTGAAGCACATCTGAGCCAGCTTCAAGAGGTTTTAAAAATTTCCCACAACAATGAAACAGAAATTGCAGAAAAATGGGCAGATAAAATAAAAGAGCTTTGCGAAATGCCGGTGTAGTGACAATTATTGTGGTAAAAGGCATAGGAACAAAGAAAGGATATTAAAAAATGAAAATATGGCAAAATATTACAGATATAATTATAATAGTTATTACAAGCCTACTTTCTGCAATAGGACTTCACACTTTTGTGAATCCGGCAAACTTTGCGCCAAGTGGCATAGATGGGATTTCATTAATGGTACAAGAAATTTTTGGAATAAATATGGGATATGTGTCACTTGCTATAAATATCCCGCTACTTGTTATTGCTTGGTTTTTTATTAATAAGAAATACGTAATATACACATTTGTATTTACTGTTTTATCATCTGTAATGATTATTTTAATGGATGAACTGAATGCGTATGAATATGCATCCGTGAACAATACATGGATTTCTGTTTTTGCTTCAGGCATAATGCTTGGTAGTAGAACAGCACTTATGATTAAAATCGGGGGTTCTTCAGGAGGTGTTGATATTATAGCCTCTATATTTCAAAAACAGAAACCGCATATTAATATAGAAACTGTAATATCTGTAGTTTGCTATATAATTATTGGAATTTCGTTCTTTGTATACCAAAATATCGAAAGTATCATAATGTCTGTTGTGCAGATGTTGATATTTAATATAGCAATGAATTCTATTTTAAGATCAACCAGAAATGCAGTCGAAGTTAAAATTATAACCGATAAGCCGGAAAATTTCAGAGAAGATATCCTTTTTAAACTTAAACACGGTGCTACAATAGTTAAGTGCAACGGAATGTATACCGGTGATGAAAAATCAATGATAATAACATTGATAAATATACGTCAGATAAATGAAATTATTAAACTCTCAAAAAAGTATGAAAACACATTCCTCTATTTCGGTGATGCTGGAGGTGTATGGGGAAATTTCAGGTGGAATAAGTTTGATGCTGTAAGATAAGTGTTGTTTCTTGAATATAGATAGAAATGATGAATAGTATTAATACAAGTTTTAAATAAAAACCAAAAGAAGGGTGTAACTAATGAAACAAACAGAAATTTTAATAAAGTCAACTTTGGATGGCTCTATGCAACCATCATTGTTTTATAAAACAGAAACGGATGAAAAACGACCGTTGATGGTAGGGTTACATACCTGGAGTTATGACAGATTTAACCAAATTGATAATATGTTGCCTTACGCAGAAAAGTATGGCTTTGATTTGTTATTGCCTGAATTTAGGGGGAATAATTTGAAGACAAATCAAAAGTGTACACAGGCTTGTGGTTCTGAATTTGCCAAGCAAGATATAAAAGATTCTATTAATTACATTATAGAGAACGAAAATATTGATAAAGATAATATATTTTTGTTAGGTCTTAGTGGCGGTGGGCATATGGCTTTGTTAATGGCAGGATTTTGCCCTGAATATTTTAAAGCCATTGGGGCATATGTTCCGATTACAGACCTTGAAAAATGGACAAATCAAAACTCAGATTACCGTGATCATGTTTTGGCTTGTTGCAGTAACGATGCTAATGAAATGAAAAAAAGATCGCCTTTTAACTATGTAGAAAATATTGCAAAAGCAAATCTTAAAATTTTCCATGGTAAATTTGACCCTGTCGTTCCGGTGTCACAAAGTATAGAATTATATGAAAGTATAATGTTGAAGTATCCGGATGCTCGCATATTTATTGATGTTTTTGATGGCGGTCATGAAATTGATATGGAAACAGCAATGTATTGGTTTATGTCACAATATAAAAATGTTAGAAAAATAACAGTTACTGGTTGATTTTAATGCTGAAATGTCATTGTAAGGAGAATGTAAATGAGTTTTGGTATAAATACTGTTTTGGGAATAATAAATGAGTCGAAAGTAAACGCTTGTCTTTGTCATGAACATATATGCTGTTTTTCGGAATATCTGTTAAAAATGGCGGGCAAAGAATACCTTGACAAGGAAAAGCTTGCAAGTAAAAGTGTAGCTGAACTCAAAAGGTTAAAAGATGCCTACGGGATGAATTTGTTTATTGACTGCACCCCTGTAAACATAGGAAGAAATATTGATTTGTTAAAGAAAATATCTAAAGAAAGCAGCGTGCACATTGTCTGTTCAACGGGTTTTTACTATACGGATGAGCCTGTTTTGTATAATATGAGTGAAGAAACACTTGCTGAATATATCGTAGCTGATGCAAAAGAAACCAATGCAGGAATAATAAAAGCCGCGGTTGAAAATGAAAAAATCAGTGCATTTAATGTGAAATTATTAAAAGCGACTGCACTTGCACATCGAAAGCTCGGACTACCGATTGTTTTACATACGAATGCACATAATAAAAACGGACTGACAGCAGTTGAAATTCTGCTCCGAAATGGAGTCAGACCTGAATGTATTACCGTAGGTCATCTGAGCGATACAGAGGATATTGATTACATAACGAAATTTGCAAAACTTGGCTGCTACATCGGTCTTGACCGGCTGTATAATAACACAAACGAGGATTACATCAATAAAAAGCTTGGGGTTATTTTAACACTTTGTGACTTCGGCTACAAAGACAAGATTATTCTTTCACATGATGAACTGTTTTTTAATGGATTTGATGCTAATCCGCAAATCAAAAGTAACACAAGATTTGATTATGCATTCAAATACATATTGCCGAGACTTAAAAAAGAAATTGCTGACGAAATTATCAGAAAAAATCCGATAAGAATGCTAAAGTGTCAGGAGGGTTAAAATGAAACTCAGAAACGATAAAATATTAGTTTTTGGCGGTGGCAGCGGTATTGGAAAAGCTATTGCAAAGCGTTTTTGTGATGCCGGTGCAAAAGTTTTAATAACAGGCAGAAATGAAGAAAAACTGAAAAACGCCGCAGAAGAAATAAACAGTAAAAATTTGTGTTACAAGGCATTTGATATAACAAATGTAAACGAGCATATTGAATTATTTAATGAAGTGGCAGAAATTTTAGGCAGTCTTAACGGATTTGTAAATGCTGCAGCTCTTGGCACCGCAGCATATACCGGCAAAGGGTATGAGCCGTGGGATATAACCGAGGAAGAATGGGACACTCTGACGGATATAAACTTCAAGGCAGCGTTCTTTTTAATACGTAACGAAGTAGATTATATGCTTGCGAATGGGATAGGAGGTAATATCTTAAACATTGCCTCTAATGCCGCTTGTATGGATATTGTAGGTAGTTATGGTGCATCTAAAGAAGCCATTATTAAATGGACTCGTTCTTTAGGTAAGCGTTACGGTCATAACGGAATTATTATAAACGGCATTGCACCCGGTGCAACTTTTACTCCGATGATAGCACGCTATGCACACGACATTAATCAAAAATATGAACGTCATGCAATTGAAAGGTTTATTCGACCTGATGAAATTGCAGAGCTTGCATTTTATCTTATGAGTGACTACGGTGAAATCATCTGCGGTCATACAGTTGTTGCGGATGGTGGAGATAATTGTGCGACATTATAGGAGTTTGGATTATGATAATTCAAAATTATACATTAGAAAACTATATAACCGGTGCTGTAAGATTTGAGGAAATCAATGGATTTCTGTTCCCCAGACGTTTTACCGAAAAACAATCAACATACGTTGCGAAAAATGATTTTTTAAATCCCAGAAGTAAAATGACTGCCAGTGTAGTGTTGGAATTCATATCCGATACAAAAAAGATTGAATTTGATGCGATATTTTTAGAAACATCGAGAAATTATTATTCTTTTGATATATATGTAGATAGTATAATGAAATATAGCTTTTCAAAAGAGAATGTTCGAGCGGGGACGGAAGAAAATTTTAAAATTGACTTTGTGGCAGGAAAGAAAAAAATACAAATATATTTTCCTTGTTTATTTGAAACGGGAATTAAGAACTTTTATGTAGACGATAACTCAATTATCGAAAAAATAGAGAAGAATAAAAATATTTTGTTTTTTGGAGATTCAATAACACACGGATATGCTACCAAGTTTACATCGCTGACTTATGCTAATATTTTGTCGCAGCAGTTAAATGCAAATGCATTAAATCAGGCCATAGCCGGAGATGTTTTTAAAGATATGAATCTTGATGAAAATCTTATGTTTAACCCTGATATGATTTTTGTTGCGTATGGTACAAATGATTGGTGGCGAGGAATTGATATAACCAAAACTGCACAGAGATATTTTGATAGGTTAACCAAAATTTATAAGCAAGATATTTATGTCATACTGCCAATATACAGGCTTGATTGTGAGGAAAAGCAGGAAATGGCAACGATGCCTTTTTTTGAATTCAGAAATGTATTAAAAAATCTTTGTGGACAATATAAAAATATAACTGTAATCGACAGTTGGGATTTTGTGCCTCATTTTCCGGAGTTTTACGAAGATGGGTATTTGCATCCTAACGATATGGGATTTATACTTTATTCAGAAAATCTAAATACAAAATTAATCGAGGTAGAAAAATGTTTGCAAAATTAACACAAAAATTAGATAGCTTTATAGAAATGGGTATTCCCGGTTACGATTGCACAGTTTACCATAAGGGAAAATGTGTATACAGACATTTTAACGGGTTTTCGGATACACAAAATAAAGTAGCACTGAACGGCAAAGAAATATATAATATTTATTCCTGTTCCAAAGTAATAACCTGTACAGCAGCACTTATGCTTTATGAAAAAGGATTATTCAGGTTGGATGATAAGTTATCAAAGTATATGCCAGAATTTGATGAAATGTATGTAACTACAACTGAAGGTGTCAGAAAAGCTGAAAAAAGAATAACAATTAAAGATTTATTCTGTATGACAGCGGGTTTTTCTTATAATCTTAATTCTCCGATGATACAAAAATGTAAAGAAGAAACAAACGGAAAATGTCCAACTCGAGTTCTTATGAAATACCTTGCCAAAGAACCTCTTTTATTTGAGCCGGGAGAAAGGTGGGAATATAGCCTTTGTCATGATGTGTTGGCTGCACTTGTCGAGGTTATTTCGGGAATGCGTTTCGGAGAATTTATAAAGGAAAATATATTTATACCACTCGGAATGGAAAACTCAACATTTTTACTGGACGATAGTGAACTTGATAAAGTTAGTACACAGTATTGGTTTAATAATGAAACAAACAAAGCAGAAATTCGTTCAAAAACTATTGACTATAAATTAGGCAGTGAATATGAAAGCGGTGGAGCAGGTTGTATTTCAACTGTTGATGATTACATAAAGTTTTCGGAGGGATTGCGTACCGGAAAACTGCTTAAAACAGAAACAATCGCTTTGATGAAAACTAATCATTTGACAGATGAACAAAGAAAAAGCTATTGGGTAGAAGGCTATGGTTATGGTCTTGGAGTTCGTTGCCCTATGAGTGATGATGTGACAGACTTTGGCTGGGGCGGTGCTGCAGGTGCATATTTGATTATTGATATGAAAAATGAAATTACAGTCTTTTATGCACAGCATGTATTAAACTCACCTGTGCAGGATTTGAGAAAACAGTTAACACCTGTAATATTGGAGGCTATAAATGAAAGCGACAATATTTGATATACAAAGAAATTCATATGTAGATGGACCGGGAATACGTACTACTGTATTTTTTAAGGGATGTAACCTAAGATGCAAATGGTGTCATAATCCCGAAAGTCATAATTTTGAAAAGGAAATACTTTTTTACAAAGACAAATGCACCGGTTGTGGCAGATGTGAAAACTTGACTGTTGAAGATGAAAATTTCTTTTGCTTTAATGATGCAAAAGAAATCTGTGGTAAAGAATATACCATTGATGAAGTTTTTGCGGAAGTTATAAAGGATAAAACCTTTTATGAAACATCAGGCGGCGGTGTTACCTTTTCAGGCGGAGAATGTATGCTACAAATAGACTTTCTTGCCGAAATGCTGAAAAAATGTAAAGAAAATGGCATACATACGGCAATAGATACTGCCGGACACATTCCTTGGAATTGTTTTGAAAAAGTTATTCCGTATACAGACTTGTTTTTATATGATGTTAAGACTATGGATAATGAAATACATAAAAAATATACAGGTGTTGAAAATACGCTGATATTAGAAAACTTGTCAAAGCTTTTAAAGCTAAGTGTTCCTGTGTGGGTAAGAGTTCCTGTTATCTCCGGAGTAAATAATAGCGAAGCTGAAATGATTAAAATTAAAGAGTTTTTGAAACACAACGGACAGCCGGACAAAATCGAACTTTTGCCATATCACGCAATGGGCGAACATAAATATGACGCATTAGGCAAACCTGCCGAAAAGTTCGATGTGCCGGACAAGTCAAAAATTGAAAAACTAAAAAATAAAATTGACCCATAATGTTCAAAGAATGTTTTTTTATCTGATAAGCTGAAGTGGCGAAAAAACAGCGTGTCCTAAATCTATCAGGACACGCTGCTTTTTGTTACTTAATTGAAAATTTGAAAAGTATTTCCTTATCTTTAACTTGATACTTCTGATCCAGTCGAGGCCCGCAACTGTGGGTACCAATGCCTGACACCTTGTAGTCGATTCGTACATTGGTGTAACCGTTCTTTGTAAGCTCATCCGTGTGTTCTGCCACTGTAATATTTTCGGGAGTATATTCAGATACGCAGAACTCAAATTCATCCTCTGTTTCAAACGTCAGACCACAGTCTAACTGAAGCATCTTTGTGTGGAGGTGATTTCCATGCTCCTGAGGACGGATATAGGGAACATATTCCTTTTGTGCACTGCTTCTGAACATCCCGATTTTTGCGTGATTGTTCATATCACAGTAGCATTCGTGTTCGCCCATTCCGTAGTATGTAAAACTGTCATTTCCTTTTGCCAGTATAAACTCAAATCCCAGTCGGGGAAGATACAGATGCTGATCTCGATAGGAAGGAGTGGAAAAATCCGTTTTCGTTACGTCCTCACGCGGGAATCCGTTAAGTGTTACGGATATTTTTCCATCGGTGAAAAATTCCCATTCTGCCGTATAGCAAAGGAAGGGAAGCCTTCCGACACCTGCAAGAGAGCCTTTAACGTTAATTTTGTTTTTGCAGACGGTGCAGGAATAAACCTTGGAAAACAGCCTGTTCATATTTTCACCCGTCCAGTTATCATCATTAACCAAGCCCCAAATAAAACGCACGTGACGGTCATTGTCAGTAGGTGGTCTCCATGTGGTCAGCTTTGATTTGTCCGCAAGCAGCTCACGCCCGTTCTTAACCATACTTTCAATGCTTCCGTAATGCTTGTTAAATATATAGCTGAAGCCGTCGCCTTTTATATATGCTTTTTGTGCATCTTCTGATACGATTTCGAGCGGAAGAGCAGATTTTTCTTTTTCAGTCTTACACTCAATTGTGTGTTGCTTCATTCCGACTTCGTAGCCGTCTTTGTCAAGCATATATATATTAAGGTGAACACCGAAAGCACAACTTTTAGGAATGGTAAAGGGGAATTCGATTACCTGTTTTTCATGGGGAGCAATATCAAGGGTATATTCTTTTTTCGGGGTTGCTTTTCCGTCTGTTTCAAGCTCTGCCACAATGGTATATTGGTTGAGATTGGTAAAATCGTGAAGATTTTCCACCGTAATTTTTTCCCCATCAAACTCTGTGTTGAAGTTTTGATATGCATATTTTACACTTAGGGTGCCTGCCTTAAAGCTTCTGTCGGGGAAAACAAGTCCATCGCAGCAGAAGTTTGAGTCATGTGTCAGTTCACCGAAGTCGCCGCCATATTTGCACACTCCGTTTTCAATTATGGTGTGGTCTGCCCATTCCCATATGCAACCTCCGATAAGCCCGGGATGTTTTCTGAACGCTTCCATATAGTCCATCATACCGCCGGGACTATTGCCCATAGCGTGAGCATATTCGCACAGAAAGAATGGCTTATCTGTTTCCGGGTTACAAGCAACCTTACCGGTGTCCTCCGGTGAAAAATACATCCTGGAAATTATATCTACGTTATGATTGTCGTTCTGACGTGAGGCATCTGAATAGTGTATAAGACGGCTGTTGTCACGGCTGCGGGTGTAGTCTATCATAGCATCATGATTAATTCCGTATCCGCTTTCGTTGCCCATTGACCAGATAATAACAGAAGCATGGTTTTTGTCACGCTCCACCATACGAACCATTCTGTCAATATGCATGTTTTTAAAATGTGCATTCTGACAAGGCCAGATATCGTCTTCCACATCAAATCCACGACCACCTCCGTTGCCGGAGTAAGTTCTTGCAGAGTAACCGTGGGCTTCAATATCAGTTTCGTCAATTACATAAAATCCCATACGGTCGCACATGTTGAGAAATTCGGGGGTGGGGGGATAGTGGGACATTCTGATTGTATTGATATTGAGCTTCTTCATGGCGATAAGGTCAGCCATCAAATCTTCCTCGCTCATTGTATATCCCTTTGTGGGGTGGGTGTCGTGGTGATTTACACCTTTAAGTAACACGGAAACACCGTTTATGAGCAACTCTTTATTGTCAGAAACAGCAACCTCTCTCATACCTACAAGGAAAGGAATATATTCACTTTTACCTTTTACCACAACGGTATAAAGGTGCGGATTTTCCGCATTCCATAAAATAGGGTTATCCAGATTCTCAACCTTGACCTTGCCATCGTAAATTTCATAGTTTTCGGCATCAACACAAATACTTTTTGTATCTGCTTTTATGTACACATCTGCTATGTGATTATCTTCTCTGGAAAGAAGATAAACGTCACGAAAGATTCCTGAAAGCCTGAAACAGTCCTGATCTTCAAGGTAACTACCTACACACCACTTCAAAACTTTTATGGTCAGAGTATTTGTTCCTGTTGTAATGTAAGGAGTGATGTCATATTCAGCCTGCAGGTGTGAACCTTGGGAATATCCCACATATTTCCCGTTTACATATACAAAATGGCAGGAACTTACACCCTCCAATACTATGTAGGTTTTTCGGCTGCTCCACCGAGTGCTTATTTCAAAAGTACGGCTATACACTCCGCATGGATTATCATCGGGAACAAAGGGAGCATCAACAGGGTGCGGATAAACCACGTTTGTATATCCCGGTTTGTCGTAGCCGTGCATCTGCCAGCAGGAAGGCACTGGAATAGAGTCCCACTTTGTTATGAAATCGGGAACGTCAATATCCCTTTCAAAATATGCAAAGTTCCACATACCGTTTAAGCATTTGTAGTACGCGGAGTTTTCTTTTTTTCCCTCCAGTGCTTTTTCAAGGCTTTCGTAAGGAATATAGTATGCTCGCTGCGGCATACGGTTTTCATAAGTTTTTTCAAAGTTTTCATAGATACGCATAAATTCCACCTCTTGACTCAATATGATAATTATGTTATATTGATATTATATCAGTATATAAAACCCGTTTCAATCATAATATATTGATGAATAATATAAAAATATTGATGTGAGGTAAAAATGAAAGTCAGCATATTTCACCCGGTATATACAAAAAGAGAGGCGGAACTTCCCTTTTATATAACCACTATCGGGACCAGTCCCATACAAAGGGTAGTGTATCGCCCCGGCGGGATAGAGAGTTATCAGCTTCTCTATACGACAAAGGGATGCGGAGAAGTAAAGCTCTACGGAGAAACTATTGAGGCACACATAGGCTCATTGACCGTGATTCCCCCTAACGTAACACATTACTATACCATGGAGGGCGAGGAATGGAGCACACTGTGGATAACCTTCAGCGGCTATGGGGCAAAACGGCTTCTCGATATTGAGGGCACGGTTGTGGAAGTTCCCCGTGAGCTTGATTTTGAAGGGAAGTTCAATACCCTCCTGAACCTCAGGCGAAGCGAGGCGTGGAATCTTCAGAGCAGTGCACTTTTGTATTCATTGATTCTCGAATGCAAGGAGCTGATTCCTGAAAAAAGCGTCTCCGCGTACAAGATGCGGAATCAGCTTAGAGAAAGTCTTGCATATATTCACGGTAATTATATGAATGTTATTGAGCTTTCCCATCTTGCGAAGTTGAGTGGCGTTTCAAGGGAGCATTATTGCCGCCTTTTCAGGCAGTATACAGGCATGCGTCCCGTGGAATACATTACGAAAATCCGCCTGCAGAAAGCACGTGAGCTTCTTGACCTTAACTGTGATATGCCCATAAGCAGCATTGCAAAGGAAACGGGTTTTCAGAGTAACAGCTATTTTTCAGCCGTTTTCCGTAAAAATTTCGGTCAGAGTGCTGAAGAATACAAAAAAAGAGAAAATATTACAACAAAAAAGTAGAATTACCCATTCATTAATGAAAACAATCATTCTATAGTGCAACTATATGCTGTTATACCGATATGGTGAAAGAATCTTCCTGAAAATTGTATTTGTATTTGGATGGAGAAAGTCCTGTGGCTTTTTTAAACTCAACCGAAAAATGCTTGTAGTCGTTATAACCACACATTTCGGAAATTTCCGTAAGAGAATAGTAGCCCGCCATAATCATTGATTCGGCTTGCTTTATCCTGCGCTGTATAACATATTGCTTTGGTGAGATGCCATATTCTTTTTTGAAAAGTTTACGGAAATACGGCTCGCTGACCATTACCAGAGAAGCTGCAACAGTCAGGGAAAAATCGTTTTTATAACAATTATCCTTTATGTAACTGATTGCGGGTAAAAGTTTGGAAGTGGGTTTTAATTTTGGTTTATTTTCTTTATATGCCTCTGCTAAAATTCTGCAGAAAATCGAGGAAGCTTCGTGTTTGTACGAGGCTTCTTTTTTTGTCCAACACTTATAAAGTTCTTCAAAAAGAATTGAATATTGATTAGGGTTTTCGGGCATAAAGTACTCTATCTCGTCAGAAGAGAAATTGAAAGTTTTAAAATGAACTACAAGCATTTTATCCTTTTTGGAAATGCGTTTATAGTTTGTGTTTGTAGGAAAGTAACAGAGGCTGCCCTTGCTTGCTTTAATTACTTTATCATTATATTCAAGTCTTGTGTCGGAATCTATCCTGAATGAAAGTGCATCAAAATTTCTGTTGTAGTTATATAAGCTGACAGAGCCTTGTTCTATATAGAGGACATCCAGAATCTGAAATATCAACAAATCTTGTTCGAAAATCATAATAATACCTCCTTTAATACAAGTAATTGTACCATAATAGTTTCGAAAAATCAACCTTTTTGTTCGTTTTTTAAGTGGAAAAAAGGTAAGAATATTGTATAATAGAAGAAAAGACGGTGTAGTATTATCCACGAAACCTAATTTAAGGAGGAAATGTACCATGGATGAAAGAAGATAGGTTTTAGAACTTTTTCAGATCAAGCGGAATATATGGAGGACAGAATAAACCATGGGATAGAACTTTACAAAAAGGGGTATGCATGGCTTGAAATAAAGGATAAAAATGGAAATCCTATACCAAACGCAAAGGTGAAACAGAAGAAAAGAATAATAAATACAAGCAGTATTTCAAAGAGTTATTTAATATGGCGACTTTGCCTTTTTACTGGAATGCTACTGAGCCGGAAAAAGGAAAGACGAGATATGATAAAAACAGTGAAAAGTTGTCGATAAAGAAATAAATTTGTCAGTCAAAGGTAAAAAAAATTTGAGATAGAGGTGTAAGAAATGAAACAGTCGATAAAAGAACTAATTTCGGAAAATGTTAATGTTTGCTCCAATCCGTCAGAACTTAAAATTACGGATATAAGGGTTGCAAACATTAACGGTGCTCCAAAACATTGCCCCCTTATAAAGGTTTACACAAATCAGGGATTAATCGGTTACGGTGAAGTTCGTGATGCATCAAGTGCTACATATGCACTTATGCTTAAATCAAGACTAATCGGTGAAAATCCTTGTAATGTGGATAAGCTTTTCAGAAGAATAAAACAGTTTGGAGGACACTCACGACAGGGTGGTGGCGTTTCAGGAATAGAAATTGCTCTCTGGGACTTGGCAGGTAAAGCGTGGGGTGTTCCACTCTGGCAGATGCTTGGTGGAAAGTTCCGTGATAAGGTAAGAATGTACTGTGATACCGATGTTGACGGAAAACATACCGGAACAGATATGGGTCACGCCCTTAAAAAGAGAATGGAGCAGGGCTTTACATTCCTGAAAATGGATTTAGGTATTGAGCTTATGCTTGATGAACCGGGTTGCCTTAATGCCCCGATTGGTTTCCTGGAAGATATAAAGAAATATTCAATGAAGGCAATCAACCATCAAAAAGGCTCTATTGATATGGATATGATGCTTGGTAAAAACTATGAAACCTTTACAATTCCTCATCATGCAACAGGTATTCACCTTACGCAAAAGGGTATGGATTACCTTGAGGACTATGTTAAGCAGGTAAGGAATGTAATCGGTTATGAAGTTCCACTTGCAATTGACCATTTCGGACATATCGCAATTGAAGACTGCATAATGTTTGCAAAGCGTCTTGAAAAATACAATATTGCCTGGATTGAAGATATTGCTCCGTGGCATTATACAAGGCATTATGAAAAAATTGCACATGCTTGTAATGTGCCGATTTGTACCGGTGAAGATATATATTTGGCTGAAAACTTTGAGCCTCTTATGAAATGTGGTGGGGTGTCGGTAGTTCATCCTGATATGCTTACTGTCGGCGGTGCAATGGAAATGAAAAAGCTTGGCAATATGTGTGACAAATACGGTGTTGCAATGGCAATACATATGGCGGAAAGTCCAATCGCTTGTATGGCGGCAATTCATGCGGCAGCGGCTGTTCAGAATTGTTTGGCGGTTGAATTCCATTCTGTTGATATTCCATGGTGGAATGACCTTGCTATTGGCATTGACAATCCTTTGTTTAAAGATGGATTTGTAAATGTTCCAAACAAACCGGGCCTTGGTATTGATGAACTTAATGAAGAACTTATTGCTCAGCATATTCACGAAAAATATCCCGGAATATGGGAGCCTACCGATGAATGGAATAACGAATGGGCAAATGACAGGGAGTGGAGCTAATGCTTAAAATACGATGGATAGGACAAAGCGGTTATATTCTGACTGACGACAAAACCGAGATTTGCATTGATCCATACCTTTCTAATGTTGTTGACCGCATTGCAGGCAGAGGGAGAATGGTAGAATCCCCATTCTCCCCTGAAGAATTAAAAAGTGATGTTGTGATTTGCACTCACAATCATCTTGATCATGTTGATATTGATGCAATTCCACTAATGAAAAAAGAAAACACACTTTTTTTAGCCCCTGACGATGCGAAAAACACATTACTTGAATGCGGAGTAATGAATTATAAAGCTTTTGATGAGGGAACATCTGTTAAAACCGGAAATTTTGAGATGGAGGCAGTATTTGCAGACCATACTGTTCCGGCGGTTGGTGTCATCGTAAAGCATAATGGTATTATAATGTATTTTTCGGGCGATACGGAATATAATGAAAAGCTTGAAGAGTTAAAAAAATACAATATAGATATTTTGTTTATCTGCATCAACGGAAAACTTGGAAATATGAATGTGGAAGATGCAGTTAAACTGACAAAGATAATCAATCCGAAAGTCGGCGTACCAACCCATTACGGAATGTTTGAAAGTAACACAGAAGACCCGAAGAATTATACTTCAAAGCTTGATTGCGGCTATGAAATGGAATATAACAAGACCTATGAGGTACGTGATATTCTGAATAAATAATTTATAATGGAGATGCTGAAATTGCACTATGAAACAGGAGAATTTAAAGTATTAAAATATATTGTAAGGTATCCGAATGATTACACAGACGGAAAAAAATATCCTGTTATATTCTTTCTTCACGGAGCCGGAAGTCGTGGTAAGGATACAAATATATTACTTGGTAATCCATTTTTTTCCATTACTGAAAAGCATCTGGATTTCCCGTTTGTAACAGTTGCTCCTCAATGCGACAAAGACAACTGGTTTGAATTGATGAATAATTTGCAGGAATTAACTGCTGAAATTATGAGTTTTAATTTCACGGACACAGAACGAATATATGCTGTCGGTGCAAGTATGGGTGGTTATGCGGTGTGGCAGTTGGCAATGAATATGCCGAGTGCATTTGCGGCAATAATCCCGATTTGCGGCGGCGGTATGTATTGGAACGCACAAAGACTAACGGGAACCCCAATATGGGCATTTCACGGTGACAGCGACAACGTAGTCTATACTGAGGAATCGGTTAAAATGGTTAAAAAAGTGAATTCTGCCGGCGGAAATGCATCTCTTACAATCTATGAACATACAGGACATGATTCCTGGACTGAAACATATTCGGATTATGAGGTTTTCAGTTGGCTTTTAAAGCAAAAAAATACTTATTCAGAGAAAAACGGAAATAAATTTAACGGGTCAAAAGTTTACGGGTGAGGAGAAGAAAGATGTTTGATTTAAAAGGAAAGACAGCTCTTGTTACAGGCTCAACACAAGGAATTGGTTTTGAGATAGCAAGACTTCTTGCAGAGCAGGGTGCAAAGGTGTTTGTAACAGGTGCTGAAAGTATGGAGAAATGTATTAAAGCAAGCGAAAAAATCCCCAATTCCGTTCCCGTGAGGGTAAATCTTCTTGTGCCTGAAGAAATTGACAGATTATATGAAAAAACGGGCGATATAGACATTCTCGTTTTGAATGCGTCTATTCAGTATAAAAGAAAATGGGACGAGTTTTCTATGGAAGAATACGATATTCAGATGAACTGTAATGTTAAAAGCTCGTATCTGCTTATTAAAAAATATGCAGAAGGAATGAAAAACAAGAGCTGGGGAAGAATTGTTACAATCGGCAGTGTAAATCAGTATAATCAGCATCCTGAGTTATCACTGTACGGTGTGACAAAAGCGGCTCAAATGAAAATGGTTCAGAATTTTGCACCGCTTCTTGCACCCTTTGGGGTAACAATAAATAACATTGCACCGGGAGCTATTGAAACACCCAGAAATGCAGAAGCATTTAAAGATGAAGCCTTTAAGAAAAAGGTAGCCGCCAGTATTCCTTGCGGATATATCGGTCAACCGGAGGATATAAGCCCTGCAGTCCTTCTTATTTGTTCGGAAGAAGGTAGGTATATAACAGGTTCAGAAATAATAATTGACGGTGGAATGCATTTATAGAAAGGATTATGGCATATGAAAAATCTCAAGAATTGTTTAAATACATATTTCGAACAACTTGAACTACAAAATATTGCAGTTCAAGTTGGAAATAGAAATGAAATTATATATGAAACATATCGTTATTCCAAGGAGCCAATTGATAGCAAAACTTTATTTGATATGGCGTCTGTTACAAAAATTATGGCAACTACAACTCTGGCGTTACTTGCTATAGATGGAAGACTGTTGGATATAAACGATACAGTCAGTAAATTTTTTGACACGCCTGATGATAAAAGAAATATGACTATAAAACATCTCCTTACGCATACTATGGGAATCGGATGCAAAGCATTAAATAAAGAAGGGAACAGCTATGAGAATATACAGGACTTTATTTTATCTATACCGTCAGATGTCGAAATAGGAAGAGAGTTTTTGTATAGTTGCCCCGGGTATATTCTGTTAGGTAAAATACTGGAAAAAGTGTTCGGTGATAGGCTTGATAGGTTGTTTTCAAAATATGTTGCAAAATCAATCGGACTTAAAAATACCTGTTTTTTGCCGTGCGGAAATTATAATTTTGTAAACAGTAACTTGAACAATAACGAAAAAGGGATAGTAAATGATTTTAATTGCAGGTTTTTAGGTGGAATTGCAGGAAATGCGGGTTTGTTCTCAAATTTGGAAGATGTTCGTGAATATATTAATATGGTTTTGAATTACGGAGAGCCTGTAATCAGCAAGGAAACATTTAATGAAGCAATTAAAAATCATACGCCGGATATGTCGGAGTCAAGAGGTTTGGGCTTCGTATATGTGGATGAAAAATACAAACAAACCGGTTCCTTGTTCCCGAAAGGAAGCATAGGACATTGCGGACATACGGGTCAATCTATATTTGCAGATCTAAATAGCGGATTTTATGTTGTTATATTGTCGGATGCAACGGTGTCGGTGAAAAAAAAATACGGGTATGATAAGTATGATGTGGTTATGAATATGAGAAAGGATATTCATAATGCGATTTATAAAGATTTGCAGGAGGATAAAAAATATGCATTTTAACGACAGAGAAGATATAATTAAATTAACCCCTCAATGGAAAGGGGAGAGACTTCCCGACGGCAGACCCAAGGTAGACGAAAAATACCTTAAAGCACTTAAGACACTTACTTTAGAAGAAGTGTGGAAACCGATTTTTGTGAAAGGCTATGAAAGTCAATTTGAAGGTAGACTTCACACCCTTCACGATGATGGCAGAAAGCTTATCGGTCGTGCAGTTACAGCAACCTATTGCCCTTTCAGACCAGACCTTGACGAGGTTGTAAAAGACATCGGCAGAAGCGAGGGAAGAACAGGTACATATAACCAGTGGGTTATTGACAACCTTATGGAATATGATGTTCCCGTAATTGATATGTATGACAAGATTTACAAGGGAACATACCTTGGCGGAAATCTCACAACGGCTCTTAAAAACAAGACCAAAAATGAAAATGGCGGTGCAGTAATTTGGGGTGGTATCAGAGATACCGAGCAGATGAAAAAGGTAGAGGATACTCAGGTTTATTACAGAGGAATTGACCCCACACCAATCCGTGACTTTATCATAACAGCATATAACACACCCACAAAAATAGGTAATGCAATCTGTATGCCGGGTGACATTGTATTCGGTGCAGGTGGTGGAGTTCTCTTTATTCCTGCCCACCTTGTAGAAGAAGTTGTCGGCGGTGCCGCAAAAACACAGGTTAAAGACATGTTTGGTTTTGAAATGATAAGTCTTAACAAATTTACAACAGCACAGATAGATAAGAATACATGGACAAAGGAAATGCTTGATTTACTTATGGACTTTATCGAAAAGGATGACAGAGCTGCAGATTACCGAGGACTTGACTGGTCGGAGGAATATGATTTAGCAATAAATGGTGATCCTAATGACACACAAAGTGCATTATAGTTTCGAAAAACAAAACTTTTTGTTCGTTTTTTAAGTGGTAAAAAGGTAAGAAAATTGTATAATAGAATATGAGGTGGCGTAGTAGTATCCACGAAACGTAATTTATGGAGAAAATGTTCTATGGATGAAAGAAGAAAGGTGTGAAGTTAATATGAATTTTAAGGAATTAGAAAAGGCTTGTATAGGAGAATTTGAGGCAAATAGTGATTTGTTTAAAACTACGGTAAAGGATAACATAGAAAAAAACCGTAAAGGAACAAAATGTATTACTATAAAAAATAAAAGTGGAGAGCCAATATCAGGGGCAAGGGTTAAGGTTAAATTAAAGAACCACGAATTTAAGCATGGTGCACATTTGTTTATGTTAGACCAGTTTGAGTCAGATGAAGAAAATTTACAGTACCGTGAACTTTTTTCTAAGTATTTTAACCTTGCCACCGTTCCCTTCTATTGGGAAGAGCTTGAACCTAAAGAAGGAAAACCCAGATATGATGCAGACAGCGAGAATATTTGGCGACGTCCAAGTCCCGATTTATGTCTTAATTACTGCAGAGAAAAGGGAATCGACGCAAAGATTCATTGTCTTTTTTATGATAAATTTATTCCTGATTGGCTTCCAAAGAACGATGCTGAAAAAATGAACGTCCTTTATGAAAAGCGATTTAAGGAGATTGCAGAGAGATATGGCAACGGGGCTATGTATGAGATAGAGGTGATAAACGAGCTTATAGAAACACCTAAGTGGACAACCAACAGTATTCTTAGTCATGCCAAGGACGCTCTTGAATGGTCATTTAAATTAGCTGAAAAATATTTTCCTAATGATGTTCTTGTTATAAATGACGCAAACTTTGTTCCCGAGATAGGCAAGCATACATATAGACATCCATATTATTTGCTCATAGACGGAGCACTTGCAAAGGGCGTAAGGATTGACAAAATAGGAATACAAAATCACATCTATATCCATACAGGCGAGCTGCCGGATAAGATGAATGAAGTTGCTCCTTACTATGACCCAAAGGCTATATTAAAGGGTCTTGAGATTATGTCTGAATTTGGTAAGCCTTTAGAGATAACCGAAATTTCACTTCCAACTCTCGGTGAAGGAACTGAAGCCGAGAACCTGCAGGCAGAGGTTTTAAAATATTTGTATACATTGTGGTTCTCATCAAAAAATTTAGAATCGGTTGTATACTGGAATTCTGTAGATAATACTGCATACAGTGCAGGTGAAAACCGTATGAAGTCAGGATTATTCAACAGAAACCTTACTCCTAAAAAATCAGCTCAAATGCTTAAATATCTGTTTGATAAGGAATGGCATACAGAGGAAGAGCTTATAAGTGACGAAAACGGACAGATAAGCTTTGTAGGATTTCATGGAGACTACCAAGTGAGCATACCCTCATATTGTACTGCTGATTTATTCACTCGATTGTATAAGAAAACTCAAAACAGTGAGATTATCATAGATTAATCTTAAATGGCATAAGAAGACCATTGAGGCAATGAATGCAGTATATGAAAGCATATCAACAGGCAAGGTTGTAAAATTATAAAACTCAAAAAACGTAAAATAGAAGCACCTAAAATTCCCATTCCTTATTGCGAGGAATGGGGATTTTAGGTGCTAAAAGAAAAATTCGGGAATATTCTTGCGTGTCCTTTCGGACACCGCGATACCGATATGTTTGAGTATATGTCGTTATACCCTCTGTCACACGGGAGAAGGGTTTTTATATGTCTTTCGATATTCTCGGGGAGTCATACCGGTGGCAGTTTTAAAAACAGTGGAAAAATACCTCTCATCGCACATGCCGATCAAATCGGGAATTTTTTGAATCTGTATATTGGTATTGGCAAGGTAATCTTTAGCAACTTCTATTCTTCTGTTACGGATATATTTCATTGGTGTAACTCCGTAGTGTTTTTTGAAAACATTGATAATCTGCGTTTTGCCCAAAAATACCTTCTTAGACAAAGAATCTATAGAAAGATTTTCAGATAGAGCCCACTCAATATACTCCTTAATTATCATCGCAGAATTGCATGCCACCTTCTTTTGGACTTCTTTGCGGGCAACCTTGCGGATGATTGTCAGCAGTTCGTCGGCAACTGCATCCTCAACCTCGGTTGTATACTCCTCCGCCTCCTGAATTATGCGTATAATTTCCAGAAAGTTTTCCTGCACAGGTACCTTGCAGATAAAAAAGGGTAATGGGAGACTATACGCCTGGATAATTCCGTCAACAAAGGGTCCTTTAACAAGAACATACAGCTTTTCCATAGGGTCATTTTTGTCGGAATATAGACGCCTTTTTGAATTTTTACTAAAAAAGAAGAAATCTCCTGCCGTAACGGTGTAAACTCTGTCATCAATTTCGATATATCCGGTGCCGCTTGTCACATATTCAAAATTATAGAATTGTGCCCAGACCTGTGTCAACAATGTTGCGTCAAAATTCGGGTCGGGAAAGGTACGTCCCACACCTGAAATTTTAAGCGACGAACCTTTCATAATCAAACAATCTTTCAGGGCTGCTTCTTGCTTTGTTATAAGAAATTCCATAAGTTTCCTCCTTATTACAAGAAAAGTGAACTAAAACGAAAGTTTTGTGTACTTATTTATCTGTAAATTTCGCTGAATTTAGTATACAATAATCTTGTGTGCATGTCAACACAAATGTTAATCAAGGAAAGAGGAAGATTATGAAAGCAAAAAACTTTTTACAAAAAATTGTTTCTGCTGTGGTTGCTATAATTATGGTTGTAGCAATGATTCCCACCGTAAGCGTTCTCGCTCGCGAGTATGCTGCAGATGTTTCAATTAACGGTATTACCGTTCAGTTTAAAAAAGAACCCTACAGCAAGGATGATATAATCTTTGTTCCGCTGGAGGAAATATGCGGATATCTTAATTTAGGTATAACAAAAGAGGGTAGTACCTATACTGTTTCAAGAATGGGGCAGGTTCTCAAAATGGAATTGGGTAACCTTATTGCCTTTCTTGACGGGAAAGCGGTTGAACTGTCCACTAATCTTGAAGAGAAGAACGGTGTCGCATATGCCCCTATAGATGTTTTCTCGGCAGGCTTCGGTTGTCCTGTAGCTGTTTCTGATAATAAAAGGAAAGCCGACCTTACACCGAATGTGTATAGAGTTCGCATTGACGAAAACCATGCTGCAGCAATATCGGCAGGAAAACCCGATGATGATGTTCTCGCTGCCGGAACGAGTGGTACAGATAAACTTTTTTACAATCCGACTAATTTTCCCGAGCTGGAAAAAAGTCTTTTCTATATGATTGATTTTTCTGCCTTTGCAGGCTTGAAGTTGCAAAAGGTTGAATTGATGCTGACTCTCAAACAAATTGAGTATGACCCTACTCTTCGTGTTGTAAGAACTGCTCCGTGGACCAAAGGAAGCATTACATACAATATGCAGCCTGTTATTTACGAAGATGAATACACCCAGAAGGCTCTTACAAAATCCGGATTCATAGGTGTGAGCTATGACATCACAGCTCTTGCCAACAGTGCAAAGCTTTCCGGCGAGGAGCTTGGTGTTAAGGTGTTGGGTGTTCCGTTCCCCTCTAAGATGAATTCGACTAATATGTCTTTTGATGTTAAGGGCGTTCAAACAGATGAAGCACCTTACGTAACCGTGACTGCTCAAGAAAATTATACATTCCCTATTAAGAGCGATGTAGAAGAGAATTCCGAGGACGAGACAAGATACAGCAAGCTTGCACTTCTTAAAGGACTTGGAGTATTTACAGAAAGCGATGAATTTCCTCTTGATCTTTCCGAGGGCGTACAGAGGCAGGAATTTGTAAGATATGCACTCCGCCTCAGAAACGCATCTGTTCAGGAGGCAAGCGGTGAGCAGTTCTTCTCAGACGTTCCCACCGATGCACCCTTCTATAATGATGTTATGACAGCACATTCCATGGGACTTGTGTCGGGCTGGCAGGGAATAGCATTCCGTCCCTATGACATCATTACAACAGGAGAGGCAATTACAATCCTCGGCAGAATGTTAAACTACAATATATTTGCAGATGAACGAGGTGGCTTTACACCCGGTTACTTTGCGGCTGCGAGAAACGGCGACCTTTATAACGGTGCCGAAATTCCGGGTGAAGAACTTTCCTTTAAAAAGATGTTTAACCTTTTGGAAGATGCTCTTGATGCAAAGATGCTCAATGTACGTTCCTACAGCTCAAACGGCACTGCGGAATATACCTTTGACGAAAATATGACAATACTTACAGAGTATTGGAATGCACAGGTTATTGAAGGAACAGTTACCGCTAACGAGTACGCAAGCCTTGCAGGCGGCAGTGGAAATGAAGGCATAATTGAAATTGATGGAAAAGAGCTTAAGCTCTCCTTTAAGCCCTACAATGATTTCCTCGGCTATAAGGTAAAGGCATATTATGAAAAACGCGAGGAAAAGCTCCTTTACATGGGCATCAAGGAATATGACATTACCGAGATTGACCTTGCAGACATCACAAGCAAAAGCAAAAGTGGAAATACCATAAGCTTTAACTATGAAAGAGAAAACGGTAGCATAGGCAAGGAAAGCTTCACTGCTGACAGAATTAACAAAAAATATGTAATCTACAACGGCAAGTGTGTAGACAGCGACAGTAAGGCAACTGCCGCACTCCTTGACGGTGACGGCGGAAGCATCAAGCTTGTAGGCGACAGCCTTACTGTTATTACAGCATATAAAACTCTGGTGGTATTCAGCGTAAATGCATCGGACGAAGTAATTTATGACACCTACGACAAATATGACGGAACACTTCGCCTTTCAAATGTGGAATATTCTTTCACAGACGCGAAAAACAATGAAGTATTGCTTGAGAATATCAAAAACGGAGACGTAATTTCCCTTGCCGAGAGCCTTGATAAAAAGCTCGTAAGCGGTATTGTGTCGGAGAAAAAGGTTACCGGAAAAATAGATATGCTTGAAAATGCAGGCACAACCGAGGAAAATATCACCGTTGACGGCAAAGTATATGAAACGGTGAACCGCAAAGAGGCATGGACAAAATTTATAAAGCTTGGCACAAATGCAACCTTCTATATAGATGCCTTTGGAAGAATTGCGGCTATGGATGCTGTTCAGACAGAGAAAATATTAGGCTATCTGCTTGCCGTTGCAGATTCCGGCAGAAGCTCCATCAGAAAGCAGCTTCAGGCGGCAATCGTGGTTAAGGGCATTGAAGAATATCAGGTATACGACCTTGCAGACAAGGTTAAAATCGACGGCGACAAGATGGATGATGTCGAAAAAATCAAGAAGCATTTCAGATTGGATACAGCCGGTAACGACACCGGAGATATTATCACCCAGGGCATCATCTTTGACGTGGATGATTCGGGAAAAATCAAAGAAATCGATACAAGATACAAGGGTGCTAACGAAGAACAGGAAAACACTCTTTATGAATGGACGTTTGATTCCGATGCCCGCTATCACGGAGAAGGAATCGCTGAAAAATTCTATCTTTACCTTACCGATGCACTCGGTGTAATGCAGTACGAGCCTGATAATCCTGCACTCGAGGATTTTGAGAGCATAACCACTCTTGTGGGGAATACGACTCATCCCTTTAAGCAGGTTTATACGGTAGGAAAGCATAACCCGGAGGTAAAAATAGCAAAGCTGACCGGTGCAAGATCAGGCGGCTCTATTTCATCCGGTGCATCGCCTGTAATCGTGGACAGAATCGTAACTGCATTTGATGAAGATGGCTTAGAGGTTGGCAAGCTATATTATTACGACGGAACTACGAGAAACAGCGTTATAGTTCCCACGGAGTATAGCGACCATCTTGTGAAAAAATATTATACATATACAAGAAACAGCGATGAAATATCAACTGTGGCAATAACAACTCCCGATTCGTTAGTCACAGATGCAAAGCTTGTCAAGCGTTCAGATATCGCAAGTAAGAACATCGAACGCGGTGACGTTATCCGTTTTGCGAAAAATTCCAAAGGTGAGCTTAGTGCCGTTGAAGTATTGTATGAATATTCAACAAAGACACTTAACGATTATTACAACGACCTTGCGGCAAGCTCAGCAAGTGAAGACAGAACAATGAGTGGTTATACAACCATGGTAGAGGACCATTATGTAAGGCTCTCCAAGCTTGCGAGCATAGACGACAATGTTGACTATAAGTGGTTTGATATCAATAAGTTCCCGTCACTTGTAAAATACGAGGTAAATTCCGCAGGTGTTGACGTAAGCCTTGCGACGTCAGGCGATATTCGTGCCTTTAAAAAGGTACCGCACAGCCCCACGGGGATCATCATGCAAAACGTATATACAAGCATCCGCGGAAGCGTAGTCCTTGTTGATATGGCTCGGCCTGCGGGTACGGGTGATTATACACTTACCTACAGCTTAGGCGAGAATGGAGACACCTATAACGGCGTTCCCAAAACACCCGTGCGTTGCGAGCCCGACGGTATTATAACAGTAACGGCTAATGTGCCTACAGGCAAGAAGGATGTGGATAGAAATATCGCATACGAATTCTCTCACTGGGAGGATGAGGACGGCAACAGGGTAAACAGCGGTATAATAACCCTGACAAAGAATACTGTCCTGACAGCTCAGTGGAATGAGATTGAGCTTCCCAGATATATCTACCTTAAGGAAAGCGTGGGTGCTACCGAAGCAAGTGCAACAATTACCGTATATAAAGAAGCAGGGGTTTACTCAACAAACGTTCCGAGCGTTACAAAGGGTGATGGCTCCTACTACTTCGCAAAGACAGGCTTCGGATACTACAACTGGGTTGACGAGAGTGATGCTGAGTATACACCGGGTGCTTCCCTTACCCTTACAGAGGATTTGACACTCTATCCCAACTGGAAAGAGGAAAAAACTACGACAGCGGATATTACGACTAACGGCGGGATGGATCTCGTCGAGATTAGACCCGGAGCCGCTGTTCGAGACAGCGTTGAGACAGTCGATAGCTCAATATCCGCGGAAGACGGCAGATGGTACCTGGCACAAGTCAAAATAGGAAGCGGATATTCAAGCTTTACAAGTATAAAGTTTGGAATTTGCGCGGCGTATTCGACAGGAAAGGCAGATTTCTACTGCGTACCTCTGAAAAAAACTGATTTTGATATGGCTAAAACAGCAGCTGCGAACGGAACGTCCCTTACGACGTTAACTGCTCCGTACCAGAGTGGCTACTCATCGCTTGGAACTTATGATG
>JAZNYX010000055.1:0-4236 GCA_045594665.1 Clostridia bacterium
TAAAACTGTGGCAATACACTCCTTAAAATAGTCAAAGCTATAAATTGTTATAAAAAGTCCACAGTGTTTTATTGATTATATCATAAAGGTTTAAAAGAAAGGAGAGTATTGATATATTTAGGACTAAATATATCATACAAGAATTATTATGATACAGTTTATTATTGAAAACGAACAGGACAAGCTTGAGTTTACAGACGAGCTTTCCGAAATCATGCAGAAAGCCGTTGCAACCACACTTGAGACCGTTGGCGGTGATGAAGAAACTGATTTTGAGGTAAGCATACTGATTACCGACAATGACGGAATCCATCAAATTAACAAGGAAACACGCGATATAGATTCCCCCACCGATGTGCTTAGTTTTCCGATTTTGGAATTTGACGAAGACGGTGTTATGATAGAGGAAAGCGGAGATTATGACGGCGATTTGCTTCTTTTGGGAGATATTGTTCTCTCTCTTGAAAAAGCTAAGGAGCAGGCAGAGGAATACGGACACACCCTTGAGCGTGAAGTTGGATTCCTGACAGTACACAGCACTCTTCACCTTCTGGGCTTTGACCATATGGAGGAGCCGTACACCTCCGTTATGCGTAGTCGTGAAAAGGAAATTATGGATATTATGGATTTACACAGATAATTATGTAGGGGCGATTCAAGAATCGCCCGTCACTTAATTCTTGGAAAGGAAATAACCAATGGATAATTTTAAATCAGGCTTTGCCGCAATTGTGGGCAGACCCAATGTAGGCAAATCAACACTTACAAACGCATTTATAGGAGAAAAGGCGGCAATCGTTTCAAACAAGCCTCAGACCACACGTACAAATTTAGCCGCAATTGATAACGGCGACAACTATCAGATAGTATTTGTAGATACTCCGGGTATGCATTCTCCCAGAACGAAGCTGGGCGAATATATGAACAGCGTCGCAGGTGGCTCGCTTGCCGATGTAGATGTGGCTGTTTTAGTTGTGGAAGCAGGCAAAGAGGTTTACGACCTTGAGAAAAACATAATAAAAAAAGCGGCGGATAAAAACATTCCCTTGATTCTTGCTATCAATAAAGCCGATACGGTTGACAAAGAGGTAATCCTTCCCCAGATTGAAGCATTTCTACAGGAGGGAAGCTTTGCGGCAATCGTTCCCATAAGTGCCTTTAAGAAAGACGGCATTGATGCACTCAGAGGGGAGATTTTAAAGCACTTTGAGGAGGGCGAGCCTTTTTATGACACGGAAATCTATGCCGACAGTACACTTCGTGAAATGTGTGCGGAAATTATCCGTGAAAAAATCCTCCGTCTCCTTGACCGCGAAGTTCCCCACGGTACGGCTGTTGAAATCGAATCAATGGACGAGAGCGGCGACGTTACAAAAATCAAAGCCGTAATTTATTGTGAAAAAGCAAGCCACAAGCCTATAATCATAGGAAAAAAAGGCGAAGCAATAAAGCGTATAGGCTCATACTCCAGACGCGATATTGAGAAGCTTCTTGACACACAGGTCTACTTGGAGCTTTGGGTAAAAGTACGTGAGGATTGGAGAAATAAGGGAACAGCACTGAAAGAATTGGGATTTGTAAAAGAAAAATAAAAGAAAATTTTACAAGCTATTAAAAATGCTCTTTTCCACATAATAACCATGAGGTGATTAATTTGGCAAGAACAAGCAGTATTATGTGGGATATGTTTACCGGAACAGGCAATATCGATATTTATTTAAAATACAAAAGGCACGAGGAATTAAAATCACAGCGTGCCGAAAACACTGAAAAAAGAGGAAGTTAAATGGCCGAAAACACACTTAAGATTAACGCAATTGTCGTACAGGCATCTCAAAGCGGTGAAAACGATAAAATGTTGACGCTCCTTTCCCCCGAAGAAGGGAAACTCAGCGTAATTGCAAAGGGGATTCGTTCCCTTAAGCATCAGAGCAGAAATGCCTGCGGTGTGCTTTGCTATTCTTCGTTTGTTTTAAAAAAAATTAAAGATGGGTTCTATTCCCTTGTAAGCGCCGAGCTTAGCGAGAGCTTCCGCACCCTCAGTGAGGATGTGGTGCTTCTCTCTTACGGCGCTTATTTTGCTGATTTAACGAGGATGTGCGTACAAAGCGGAGTGGAGGCAGCCGAGGAAGTTCGTCTTCTTTTAAATACGCTTTATGTGCTTTGCAAAAAGCCGCAAAACGCGCCCCTTATAAAAGCAGTGTTTGAATTTAAGATTATGGAGCTTTGCGGAATTATTCCCGAATTTTCACCCCAGTGTCCCTGCGGAAAGGGCGGAACACACTTTTGTGTATCGGAGGGAGAGGTCAGGTGTAGCGAGCATAAGTCCCCCGATGCTATCCCGATAAACGCTCCGCAGATAAAAATCTGCAAATATATTCTTGAAAACAGTTTAAGGGATGCCCTTTTCTGTGAATATGATGAAACGGTTTCTGTTTCACTTTCGGTTTTAACAGAGCCATTTCTTGCTTATCATTTAGGCAATTTACCCAATTCTCTTAATTACTTACACCAAATAGTTAAAAAAATATCCTAAAATTGTATTTTTTTTTAAAAAACACTGGAAATTATGACTAAAATGGTGTATGATAATATGTGCGTTAAAAATAATTTAATTTTTATATTTTTTTAGGAGGTTATCATAAGATGACAAAATTTGTTTATCTGTTCAGCGAAGGTAACGCTACCATGAGAAATCTTCTCGGTGGTAAGGGTGCTAACCTTGCTGAAATGACCGCTATCGGTCTTCCCGTTCCCCAGGGCTTCACAATCACAACTGAAGCTTGTACTCAGTACTATGAGGACGGTCGCAAAATCAACGATGAAATCCAGGCACAGATTATGGAATTCATCACTAAGATGGAGGAAGTTTGCGGAAAGAAGTTCGGTGATAAGGAAAATCCCCTTCTCGTTTCTGTTCGCTCCGGTGCAAGAGCATCTATGCCCGGTATGATGGATACAATCCTCAACCTCGGTCTTAATGAAGATGTTGTAGAAGCTATGGCTCAGAAGAGCGGCAATGCAAGATGGGCTTACGACTGCTACAGAAGATTCATCCAGATGTATTCTGACGTAGTTATGGAAGTTGGTAAGAAGTACTTTGAACAGCTTATCGACGAAATGAAGGAAGCTAAGGGCGTTAAGAACGATATCGACCTTACAGCAGAAGACCTTAAGACTCTTGCAGAGCAGTTCAAGGCTGAATATAAATCAAAAATCGGTAAGGACTTCCCCACTGATCCCAAGGAACAGCTTATGGGTGCTATCGAAGCCGTATTCCGTTCATGGGACAACCCCCGTGCAAACGTTTACCGTCGTGACAACGATATTCCCTACTCATGGGGTACCGCTGTTAACGTACAGATGATGGCATTCGGTAACATGGGTGATGACTGTGGTACAGGTGTTGCATTCACAAGAGATCCCGCTACAGGCGAAAAAGGTCTTATGGGTGAATTCCTTGTAAACGCACAGGGCGAGGACGTTGTTGCAGGCGTTCGTACTCCCATGCCTATCGCTCAGATGGCTGAGAAGTTCCCCGAAGCATTTGAAGAATTCAAGAAGGTTTGCTCAATTCTTGAAGACCACTACAGAGATATGCAGGATATGGAGTTCACTGTTGAAAACAGAAAGCTCTATATGCTTCAGACACGTAACGGTAAGAGAACTGCTAAGGCTGCTCTTAAGATCGCATGTGACCTTGTTGACGAGGGCATGATCGATAAGAAGAAGGCTGTTGCAATGATCGACCCCAGAAACCTTGATACTCTTCTTCATCCTCAGTTTGATGCTAAGGCTCTCAAGGCTGCTACACCTATCGGTAAGGGTCTTGGTGCATCTCCCGGTGCTGCTTGCGGTAAAATCGTATTCACAGCAGAAGATGCCGAAGCTTGGAACGCAAGAGGCGAAAAGGTAGTTCTTGTTCGTCTTGAAACTTCTCCCGAAGATATCACAGGTATGAAGGCTTCTCAGGGTATTCTTACAGTTCGTGGCGGTATGACATCTCACGCAGCAGTTGTTGCTCGTGGTATGGGTACATGCTGTGTTTCCGGTTGCGGTGACATCAACATGGACGAAGAAAACAAGAAGTTCACACTTGCAGGTAAGACCTTCACAGAAGGCGATGCAATTTCTATTGACGGTTCTACAGGTAATATCTACGACGGTATTATCCCCACAGTTGACGCTGAAATCGCAGGCGAATTCGGCAGAATCATGCAGTGGGCTGACGAGTTC
>JAZNYX010000056.1:0-75626 GCA_045594665.1 Clostridia bacterium
TGGGTTATGTGGTATAATCATTATAGCATTTACACAGCCGTTTCCCTTAAGAGAAAGGAGAATTTAGATGGCAAAAAGAGAAACGGTATGGATAGCAAATTTATATCTAAGGTTATCCAAAGAAGATAAGCGTTCAGCAAATGCGGAAAGTATAAGTATAGAAACCCAAAGAATGAAAACAACGAATTTCGCCAAGCAAAATTCCATCATAGTTCGCAAAGAATTCGTGGATGACGGCGAATCAGGAGTGTTCTTTGAAAGACCTGAATTTCAGGCAATGATGCGAGATGTCGAAGAAGGAAATGCTAACTGTATAATCGTAAAAGATTTATCAAGGCTTGGAAGAAATGATGTTCAGGCAAATCTATATTATGAGGACATTTTCATAGCAAGAGGCATACGGTTTATTGCAATAGATGACGGCGTTGATACATACTTAAATGGATATCAGCAGATAGTAACATTCAAGAATATGTATAATGCAATGTATCCAAGAGATATATCCGAAAAGACAAGGTCGGCATATAAAACAAAAGCACAATCCGGTTGGTTTCTTGGCAGTAAAGCACCATACGGATACAAAAAAGACCTGAAGGACAAGCATCATCTTATAATTGACGAAGAGGTTGCACATATTGTAAGACACATCTTCGACTTAGCAAAGCAAGGCTATGGGAAAAGAAAAATAACAAAAATTCTTCACGAAGAAAAAATCCCTACTCCTGCCGCCTATGCAAAAGCTCAGGGAATGAAACATTATTCTGCTATGACAGCACACGATGATGAATGTTATTGGTGTGATGATACTGTGGGAGATATGCTTATAAACGAGGTTTACATAGGCAATATGGTAAACCACAGAAAAGAAAAACCTTTTAAGTCAAAGAAGTTCAGGGATGTTCCAAAGGATGAATGGATTGTGGTAGAAAACACCCATGAGCCAATAATTGATAAGCAGACCTTTGATGAAGTACAAAAACTTCTTGAAAGTCGGTCAAGAGAAACCAAAACAGGTGAAACACAAATCTTTGCCAAGATAATAAAATGCATGGATTGTAAAAAAGCCTTGGTGTTCTCCAATGCAACCAAGTCCTATGTATGCAACACTTATAACCTGAAGGGTAAGCAATACTGCCCGTCACATTACATAAGGTATGACGAGTTATATAGTGTAGTCCTTGCCGATATCTATGCAAAGACCGTGATGCTCAAAACCGACAGAGATGCCCTATACAAAGCGGCACTTAAATGCAACGAGCAGAAGATTATGGCAGAAACTAAAGACAATCAGCGAAAGCTTGCAAAAGCCAATAAGAGAATCGGCGAACTCGAACTCCTGATAAAAAAGACATACGAAAATTCAGTCTTAGGGAATTTATCAAGCGAGAGAATGGCATCGCTTCTTGCAGGATACGAAGAAGAACAAGCAGAATTAAAAACCGAGGCTTCAAGAATAGAAAGCGAGCTTAATGAATATCACAAGACAAAGGATAATGCCATAGACTTTGTAAACTTGATTGAAAAGTACATTGGAATTAAAGAACTCAACTACGAGATTCTCCATGAGCTTATAGACAGAATTGAGGTCGGCGAAAAGTACGAATATCAGGGCGAAACATATCAGGATATAAATATTTATTATAAGTTTGTTGGGACAGTTGAAATCTTAGACGATTTGTGTTATATTAAGGATGCAAGTTAATATGAATCAAAAGCTTAGAGATAAAAGGTGCGATACAGGGCACTCCCTTAAAAAGAGTAACAGTCCTGTTACCTGCACCAAAAGAAAAGAATCCTACGGTGGTGGGGTTCTTTTTCTTTTGGTAGTAAGGTCACGGACTTGAACCTTAAGAAGGCAACGAGCGTATGAAAAACGATTGATAATCGTTTTTAGCGAAGTTGGTGCGAAACGGGTACTGCAAACAAAGTTTGCGGTCGTTGAGCAGGCAAGACGCCCTTGGCGGCTGTGTCCTGTTACCTGCACCAAAAAGAGAAAAGGCTTCACGAAGTGAGGTCTTTTCTCTTTTCTTCTTACATTAAAAACCTACCATCTGTGTAATAAATGACGCCAGTGCCGCACCAACGGCAACGGTTAAAAGTCCTCTGTCAAAAAATGCCAGAGTTAAGGCAACAATACACCCTGCCGCCGCAGAAAAATGTGAACCGGTGCTTGAAAAAACTGCCGGAAAGGTCATTGCCGCGAGAACTACATAGGGAACATAGTAAAGGAATGATTGAATCCACCTGTTTTGTATTTTTTTACGGAACACTACCATGGGAATTGCACGGATGAGATATGTAACTGACGCCATAACGGCTATGCATAAAAAAATATATGTCGTCCTCATATATCACTATCCCCTTTCTCCTCCACAGGGAAAAATGTAGCACAAAAAGCACTGACAATAATCGTTATAATAATAATTGCCCATCCGCTTGAAATGTTTTTTAAAATGGGAGCATATGTAAATATAAGGCTTGCTCCTATTGATGCCAAAACTGCGGTCATTACCTTTATATTTTTCCTTGCGGGCGGAATTATTATTGCGATAAACATTCCGTAAAGTGCTATACCCATAGCCGAGGAAAGTGCCACAGGCATAACTTTTGTTGCAACGGCACCCACTGCCGTGCCCGTTGTCCATCCCAAAACAGGAGTGAGAATCAGCCCTGCCATATATACCGCCGTAAGCGGACGGGAATGACGCATGGATACGGCAAAGATTTCGTCCGTTATACCAAAGGACACTAAAAATCTTTGCCATAATTTCATTGAGGAATCCACTTTTTGTGAAACGGACAGCGACATAAGGAAATAACGCATATTTATAATAAGCGTGGTAATTGCAAGCTCGATAAGGCTTCCCAATGCCAGCATAATATTAATCCCTGCAAACTGACCTGCACTTGTCACGTTTGTAAGTGAGGTGAGTGTTGCCGCCCATGCAGGAATACCTCCCTTGACAGCGGCAATTCCAAATGCCATTGATACGGAAAAATATCCAAGGCAAATGGGGATACCGTCTTTAATTCCGTTTAAAAACTCATTTTTTCTCATTAGTAACACCTTTTATAATTCTTCTGCTAAAGTTTTTATCTGAAGTAATTAACACATCAGCATTTTACCATATTTTTTTCAACGAGTCAATTTCCGTCCTTGCATATTTGGCAATATTTTTATTGATTGGCGCATATTTTTATGATAGAATAGTTATGAGTTTTAATTTAAGGGATGATATTTATGAAACTAAGCACGCTTTTTTCAGGCAAGTTTTCACTTTCGTTTGAAGTTTTTCCGCCAAAAACGGATACGGCTTTTGAGAGCGTTAAAACTGCTACCGAGGAAATTGCAAAATTAAGACCTTCCTTTATGAGCGTTACATACGGGGCAGGCGGCGGTACAAGCAAATACACTCTTGAAATCGCCAAAAACATAAAAGAGCAGTATAATGTTCCCACCCTCGCCCATCTTACATGTGTTTCCTCCACAAAGGAAACCGTCCGCCGTAAGATTGAGCAGATGAAAGAGGCAGGCATTGAAAATGTGATGGCTCTCAGGGGTGACCTGACACCCGAGCTTATGGAAAGCGACAGAAGCAAGTGGGACTACACTCATGCAATAGACCTTATTCGTGACATAAAAGAAAGCGGTGACGATTTTTGTATAGGCGGTGCGTGCTATCCAGAAGTTCATCCCGAAAGCACTAATCAGAAAGAGGATATTAAGTATCTTAAAGAGAAGGTGGATGCAGGCTGCAGTTTCCTTACCACCCAGATGTTTTTCGATAATAATCTCTTGTATAACTTTCTTTATAAAATACGAGAGGCAGGGATAACAGTTCCCATAATTGCCGGAATTATGCCCATTACCAATGCAAATCAGGTAGAGCGTGCAGTAAAGCTTTCGGGCTCCTTTATGCCGCAGAGATTCAAGAGCCTTGTGGATAGATTCGGCTCATCTCCCGAAGCAATGAAGCAGGCAGGAATTGCATATGCCACAGACCAGATAATAGACCTGTTCGCAAACGGAATAACCAATGTACACGTTTATTCCATGAATAAGCCCGATGTGGCTGAAAAAATACAAAGTAATTTATCGGATATATTAAGCTTATGATAAACAGCGTGATTTTAACAAAAACCTTTCCTCCCCCTCCCATAGACAGAAGTGAAATTTTAAGGTATGCAGGGGTGGAAAGTACAACTCCCGAAATAGAAAAACTGATTGATGAATGTATCTCGCTTATAAGCGATAAGCTTACATACAAGGTTTGCTACGGAAATTTTCCTCTCGTATTTTCAGAGGATGAAATCAATCTTTCCTTCACAAAGACCAAAAGTGAAAAGCTTAAGACTAATCTAAAAGGGTGCAGAAGCTTCATTCTCTTTGCGGCGACAATCGGGCTTGAGATTGACAGAATGATTGCCTTTTACGGTAAAACCTCCCCTGCTAAGGGGCATATGCTTCAGGCGATAGGATCTGAAAGAATAGAGGGGCTGTGCAATTCATTTAATCAATATATTACTGCGGAGTACGGATATATCAAGCCTCGATTCAGTCCCGGATACGGGGATTTACCTTTAGAGCTTCAAAAAGACTTTTTCAGAGTACTTGAGCCGAGCCGAAAAATAGGGCTTAGCCTTAATGAAAGCATGCTGATGACTCCCTCAAAGTCGGTAACGGCAATTATAGGAATTTCCGATACCCCGTGCGAAAACAAAAAACAAAACTGCAACGATTGCACTAATCTTTGTTGCAGTTACAGGAGAATATTATGAATATAAAAGAATACTTAAAGGATAACTTCATATATCTTGACGGCGGTATGGGAACGCTTCTGCAAAAAGAGGGGCTTTTACCCGGAGAACTGCCCGAAAGGTGGAACATATCCCATCCCGATATAATCACAAAAATTCACCGCAGCTATTATGATGCGGGAAGCAACGTGGTAAATACAAATACCTTCGGTGCAAATCTTTTAAAATTCAGCCCGAAAGAGCTTGACGAAATTGTAAAAGCCGCAGTGGCAAATGCAAAGCGTGCTAAAGAGGAATCCGATGCAAAGGGTGAAAAGTGGATAGCACTTGACATAGGTCCATGCGGCAGAATGCTTGCCCCTTACGGCGATTTTGATTTCGAGGAGGCGGTTTCCCTTTTTGCCGAGACGGTGAAGCTCGGGGTAAAATACGGAGTAGACTTAATTTTCATTGAAACAATGAATGACAGCTATGAAACAAAGGCCGCTCTCCTTGCGGCAAAAGAAAACTGTGACCTGCCTGTATTTGTTTCCAATGCTTACGGCGAGGACGGAAAGCTGATGACAGGTGCTTCCCCCTCCGCCATGGTTGCAATGCTTGAGGGTATGCGTGCCGATGCAATCGGCATAAACTGTTCGCTTGGTCCAAAGGCTCTTATAAAGGTCTCCGAGGAATATCTTGAAAAAGCCTCTATCCCCGTGATTCTTAAGCCAAACGCAGGGCTTCCCAAGGTATCGGGTGGTGAAACCGTGTATGATGTTCTTTCTGAGGAATTTTCCGAGGACGTTGCCTCCCTTATGGAAAAAGGAATACGCATTGCAGGCGGTTGTTGCGGTACTACCCCCGAATACATTTCCTCACTTGTAAAAAAATCATCAAAGCTTTCTCCTGCGGCAATTACCCAAAAGAATATCACCTGCGTTTCCTCTTACACCCATGCGGTTGAATTTAAGGATTCACCCATTCTTATAGGTGAAAGGATAAATCCTACAGGCAAAAAGAGGTTTAAGGAAGCCCTTAAAAACGGCGATATGGACTATATTTTAAACGAGGGCATCTCCCAGCAGGAAAAAGGTGTACATATCATTGATGTCAACGTCGGTCTGCCCGAAATTGACGAGGCAAAAATGCTTACAGATGCCGTTTGCCGACTTCAGGCGGTTATTAATTTGCCCTTGCAGATAGATACTGCCGATGCCGCCGCTATGGAAAAAGCACTTCTCCGATACAACGGCAAAGCTATGATTAATTCCGTAAACGGCAAGAAAGAAAGCATGGATGCCGTATTTCCCCTTGCGGCAAAATACGGCGGCTTGATTGTGGCACTTACTCTTGATGAGGACGGTATTCCCAAAACTGCCGAGGGAAGATACGCTGTTGCTGAAAAGATTCTTGTCGAGGCGAAAAAGTACGGAATTGATAAAAAGGATATTATCTTTGACCCATTGACACTTACCGTAAGTGCAGAGCCTGATGCGGCAAAGGAAACGCTGAAAGCCGTTAATATGATAAAACATAAATTGGGCGTTCATACATCACTTGGAGTATCAAACGTTTCTTTTGGGCTTCCCCACCGTGATGCCATTAACAGCACATTTTTTGCAAATGCCATGGCAAACGGACTTTCCGCCGCAATTATGAATCCCTATTCCGCGGAAATGATGAAGGCATACTATGCTTTCCGTGCACTTCACTCCCTGGATGAAAACTGCGGTGAATACATTGCATTTTGCGAAACGCTTTCCGAAACAACAGCAACAACCGCTGAAAAAGCTACTCCTTCTCGTGATGAACAAGGCTCTGCGCTTCAAAAAGCTGTTATAAAAGGGCTTGGAGAGCAGGCAGCGACAGTAACTCGTGAAATGCTTACCTCTGTTGAGCCGCTTACAATCGTGCAAGAAGAAATTATCCCTGCACTTAATATTGTGGGAACGGGATTTGAAAATAAGACCGTATATCTTCCCCAGCTTCTGATGAGTGCTGAAGCGGCAAAATCGGCATTTGAAGAAATTAAGAAAGCAATGTCGTCTTCAAATGCTTCTGATAAATGCAGCATTGTAATTGCGACAGTTAAGGGTGATATTCACGACATAGGTAAGAACATTGTTAAATTGCTTCTTGAAAACTACGGATTCAGAGTCTATGATTTGGGAAAGGATGTAGCTCCGGAAACAATTGTGGAAAAGGCGTCCGAGGTTAATGCCCCAATTATAGGGCTGAGTGCATTAATGACAACGACCGTTCCCGCAATGGAGGAAACCATTAAGCTTGCAAGAAAAAAGCTCCCCGACTGTAAAATTATCGTTGGCGGAGCAGTGCTTACACAGGAATACTCCGATGCAATCGGTGCAGATAAATATGCAAAGGATGCAATGGAAGCGGTAAGATATGCAGAAGAAATAAATAAGAAGCGTGCCGCTTCACCCATTTCGCGTCCCAACTAAATTTCAAACAAACAAGCGTTGCTCGCGATTAAATTACTCAATTTCCTATACGGTAAATAATAAATAATACGAAAGAAGTAGTCTCAATACGAGACTACTTCTTTCGTATTATTCCGCAACCTATTTTTTCACCTGAATTTCCTGCAGGCTGGGTGGTGAAATCATCGGGCATTGAATGAATTATTACAGTTTTTCCTATAATTTCTTCTATGGTAAATCTTTTTGTCATGAATGCCGAAAAGGCTTCGCCCTTTTCACCGAATAACGGCGGCATATCCCCTGCGTGGAAAGGGTGCGGATAACCCTTTGGATTATAGTGGGTAAGTGCATTTTTAAATGGGTCTGTTTCGTCACCGCTGCAGCTTGTTCCCGAATGCATATGAAATCCAAACACTCCGCTTCCGTACTGGTTTTCGGGAAGTCCCTCTGCCTCGGTTACAACTATTACGAAGTCTTCCTTTTGGTAAAAGTGCATCTTTGCATAAACCTTCGGATATTTTTCGCTTCCGTTTATAACGGCAAACGCACCCGGATATGAATTTAGTATTTCGGAAATATTTTTATAGGTCATTTTATCCCCTCCACTTATATAATATATTTCCGAATAAAAAATATGCCATTCAAAATTGAATGGCATATTTTTTATTACTTCACATCATAGTCAAGCTTGAATTTTTCTCCGCAGCCGTAGTTCTCGTATACGTAATCGATATCCTTGTCACCGCGGCCTGAAAGGCAGGCAAGAATTGAGCCTGATTTATGTTCCTTTGCATATTTGATTGCATATGCTACTGCATGTGCACTCTCAATTGCGGGAATGATTCCTTCATATCTTGAAAGCAGGAAGAATGCCTCCATTGCTTCCTCATCGGAAATGGTGGTATATTGTACTCTTCCCATATCCCTCAGATGTGCGTGCTCGGGTCCTACGCCGGGATAGTCAAGACCGCTGGCGATTGAGTATACGGGGAGAGGCTCGCCCTTTTCATCCTGAAGAACATAGCTTGTATATCCGTGGATAACACCCTTTGTTCCATACGCCATGGTAGCCGCGTGGTCACCGACTGAGCTTCCTCTTCCCAGCGGCTCTACCCCGTAGATTTCAACAGGGTCGGCAAGGAAAGGAGTGAACATACCCAGCGAGTTACTTCCGCCGCCAACACAGGCAGTAATTGCATCAGGCATAATACCTGTCATTTCAAGGAACTGCTCTCTTGCCTCAATACCGATTACGGACTGGAAATCTCTTACCATTTTCGGGAACGGATGGGGACCTGCCGCTGTACCTATACAATAAATTGCATCCTTATACTCTCTAAGATAAGCTTCAAATGCTGCATCGCAGGCTTCTTTAAGGGTTTTAAGCCCGCGTGTTACGGGAACAACATTTGCACCGAGCATTTTCATTCTAATAACATTGGGGTGCTGTTTTGCAATATCAACCTCACCCATATACACATCGCATTCCATACCGAAGTATGCCGCTGCAGTTGCTATGGCAACACCGTGCTGACCTGCACCTGTTTCGGCAATAATCTTCTTTTTTCCCATATACTTTGCGAGAAGTCCTTCACCCATACAATGGTTAAGCTTATGTGCACCTGTATGGTTAAGGTCCTCACGCTTTAAGTAAATCTGGCAGTTACCAAAAATTTTGGAAAGACGCTCACAATGATACACGGGCGTGGGACGTCCCTGAAATTCCTTTCTGATTCTGCGAAGCTCGTTAATAAACTGCGCACTGTGGCAGATTGCTTCATAAGCGTCATCTGCTTCTTTAAACGCCTCTATAAGCTCCTTCGCCTGAAAAGAACCGCCATATTCGCCGAAATACCCCTCCTCATTGGGATATTCTTTTAAATAATTTTCAAAATCCTTATATTTATTCATAATCCGTCTTCTCCTTGAAAATTTTTGAGATTAAACCTATGAAAAACAAACGCCCTTGAAATGCATTTGCAAGTCAAGGGCGAAAACACTGTTTCCGCGGTGCCACCTTGTTTCAGGAAAACCCCTCAGTAAGATACCATCATATCTCAGGCTTTTAACGCAAGCCACACGTCAGTGCATTTAACACCGCCCTCGACAGTCCATATTACTCAGGCGATTCTGCGGAACTCACACCGTAATCCGCTCGCTCAAAGAATCGGTAACTGACTTTTTTCTGCCTCATCGGTTTACTATTAAATTCTCGTTAATTATACCACCGCAAAAATTATATGTCAATACTTTTTCCCAAATTTGAATTTACAAATTTCTGCAATTTATCCTTAATGCTCATATCAAGAGGCTTCGTATCTTTAAGGGGATTTTCAATTTTTAATTCATCATACTTAAAAAAGCCCATTGTATGAAACGCAAGAAGTTCATATTTATATATGCATTTTTTATCTTGGATGTGCGTCAGATATTTTTTGATTTCTTCCTCGGTATCATTAATTCCCGGAATAATGACAGTCCTGATACGTGTCGGTTTTCCGATTGATTCCAAAAAACCGAGCGTTTCCAGCGTTTTATCTATTGTATGCCCCGTGTATTTAAGATACCCCTCATTGTCAGGAAATTTCAGATCGAGAAGTATCGTCTGAGCATTTTCCAAAACAAACTTTACTGCATCTGAAAGTTCTACCGCTCCCGAAGTGTCAACGGCATAGTTAATTCCCTTTTCCTTTAAAAGCGGAATTGTTTCTTTTATGAACTCAGCCTGCAAAAGCGGTTCGCCGCCTGTAAAGGTAACTCCGCCGTTATTTTTGAAATAGGGCTTGTATTTGGATATTTTATTAACCAGTTCTTCGGGGGTCGTTAAAGTTCCCGACATATTCCATGTGTCGGGGTTATGGCAAAACACGCACCTCATCGGACAGCCCGAAAGAAAAACTGCATACCTTACGCCTTCACCGTCTACCGCTGCCATACTTTCAAAAGAATGAATATAGCCTTGCATACAAACCTTCCTTACATCTTTTCGTGGAATGTACGAGATATTACTTCAAGCTGCTTATCCTTTGTCAGTTTATTGAAGTTTACTGCGTATCCACTTACACGGATTGTAAGAGTGGGATAAAGAGTGGGGTCATTCATTGCATCAATAAGCTTTTGGCGGTTAAGCACATTAACATTCAGATGATGTGCATCCTGTGCAAAGTATCCGTCAAGCACCGTGGTAAGATTTTCCACACGGTTATCCTCATCTGAGCCGAGTGCCTCGGGCGTAATGGAGAACGTATTTGAAATGCCGTCCATACAGCATCCGTAGTTAATTTTTGCCACAGAGTTCAGTGATGCCAATGCACCCTCCTTATCTCTGCCGTGCATGGGATTTGCACCGGGAGCGAATGCCTCCCCTTTCTTTCTTCCGTCGGGGGTTGCGCCCGTTTTCTTGCCGTAAACAACATTTGAAGTTATTGTCAGAACTGAAAGTGTGTGACGTGCATTGCGGTACGCTTTTGTCTTACAAAGCTCACTGTAGAAAAATTCCGTTATCCATTTTGCAATGCTGTCTGCCCTGTCGTCGTCGTTTCCGTACTTGGGGAAATCTCCTTCAATATCAAAGTCAGTTATTAATCCATTCTCATCCTTTTTGGGAGTAACACGGGCATATTTAATTGCACTTAAGCTGTCTGCAAGAACGCTCAGTCCGCTGATGCCAAACGCCATAAGACGCTCCGGCTCTACATCGTGGAAAGACATCATAAGACGCTCGTAGGCGTACTTATCATGCATATAGTGGATTACATTCATGGTGTTAACATACAGCTTCGCCATCCATGCCGCATATGTTTTGAATGCTTCCAGCACCTCATCGTAGTCAAGAGCTTTTTCATCGAAAACGTTGCCTTCAGGGGCAATCTGTTCGCCGTAGATTTCATCCTTACCGCCGTTTAACGCCATAAGAAGAACCTTTGCCAGATTACAGCGCGCTCCGAAAAACTGCATCTGCTTGCCTGTTTTCATAGCCGATACACAGCAAGCGATTGAATAATCGTCACTAAAGTCCTTACGCATAACGTCATCGTTTTCATACTGTATGGAATCTGTATCAATTGACACCTTTGCACAGAAATCCTTAAATGCCTGAGGTAAGCCCTGTGCCCAAAGAACAGTTATATTGGGTTCTGCGGAAGGTCCGAGATTGTAAAGCGTCTGCAAGAATCTAAAGCAGGTCTTTGTAACCATTGTTCTGCCGTCCTCGCACATTCCGGCAAGAGAACATGTAACCCAAACGGGGTCGCCTGCAAAAAGGTCATTATATTCGGGGGTACGCAAATGGCGGACAAGACGCATTTTAATTACCAAATCGTCAATAAGCTCCTGTGCGCCTTTTTCATCAAGAGTGCCCTCTTTAATATCACGCTCAATATAAATATCAATAAATGCGGAGATTCTTCCGATACTGTTTGCCGCACCGTTCTGCTCCTTAACTGCACCGAGATAACCAAAATACAGCCACTGAATTGCCTCACGTGCATTTTCCGCAGGACGGGTAATATCACATCCGTACTGCTTTGCCATGATTACAAGATCGTTCATGAATTCGAGCTGACGCTGAATATCTTCAAGCAGTCTGATTGTATCGTCGGTCATATCCCTTTCGCTGATACGCTCTTTATCGGCTCTACGCTCCTGAATAAGGTAATCCATGCCATAAAGAGCAATGCGGCGGTAGTCGCCTATAATTCTGCCTCGTGCATATGCATCGGGAAGCCCCGTAAGTATTCCTGCATGGCGGGCTTTCCTCATAGTTTCGGTATAAACACGGAATACACCTGTGTTATGTGTGGTACGGTATCTGAACTCATCTTTTATATTATCCCCGATTTCATAACCGTACGCTTTACATGCCTGAACGGCATTTCTATAGCCTGCAAAGGGATTAACGGCTCTTTTAAGAGGCTCGTCGGTCTGCAAGCCTACAATTAAGTCGTCCTCTTTGATAACATAGCCCGGCTCATAAGTAAGAAGCGAAGAAACCCTTTCTGTGTCGATATCAAGAACACCTCCACGTTTTGTTTCCTCTATAATAAGCTCCTCAACACGTTTTTTTACTCTGTCTGTACGAGGTGTTGTCCCTGATAAAAAGGAGGCAACTCCCTCGTATGGTGTATAATTTCTTTTAATGAAATCACTTACATCTATTGTGTTATTCCAATTTCCCTCATTAAAATTACGTTTGTAGTCTGCCATATATATACACCCTTTCCTTAAAAATGCAAAAAACTTAAAAAGGCACCTCGAGAATGAGGTGCCCAGACGGTCGGCAATTATGACTCCTGTTCCCCCATAGTACTCCATGTTCCGTCAGTAGCAGGAATCATTTATATTATAGCCTATATTTTTATTTTTGTCAACGAAAAAATTTACTTAGTACAAACCAGTTCAAAACGGTCCTTGTCTGAAAATTCGGTAAGGTCAACACCTGTCAGAACTGACTCCCCGTTTTTGGTGAATGCCCAGTAGGTTTTGGTTTTGTCATAATCGGCTTCCATGGAATTCACCTTTTTCACATAAAGCCCGTAGGGACCCTTTTCCCCCTCAATAAGCTTATGCTCCGAAAGTGCTTCACCCACAGTTTTCTTGTCGGTATGAATGGTAAATTCTATAGCCTGTCCCTCGGCTCCGACCTCGATATATAAGGTATTTTTTCCCGTGCCAAGCTCTGTATCTTTTAAGTAGGCGGCATTCTTCCACATGCCTTCTTGTTTTATGACAGCGGTTTTTTCATTTGTCCCGGGGGCATTTCCTCCGTCCTGCATAAAAAACGCACATGCCAAAATCGCAATTACAGATAGTACCGCTAAAACAGTATTCCGTTTCTTCATAAGAATTTCTCCTCGGTCAAATTACATATTAAGATACTTATGTATAACAGGCCATGCCTCGTCGGGATAGAACTGATGTCCGCCGTTACCCTTGATAAGTGTGCAAAGCTCCTCTTTTCCATAGGCTTTATATGCACTCTTTATAATTTCAAAGGATTTTTCCACACCGTGGACGGGGAAGATTGTATCCACAATTCCGCATACTGCAACGAGCTTTCTCGGTGCGATAAGGCAACCCAAATCGCCCATATCGAAATATTTTCTTATATCGGGGATAAAATTACAGGGGCAATGATACATCGCCATAATTGAATCCTCGTATGTACACAACGCACAGGAAGGAACAGAAATTGAGATTCGCTCATCCATACAGGAAGCATAGAATGTAGCGGTACCGCCGCCGGAGTTACCCAGGCACATAATTTTATCGGTATCTACATATTCGGCAAAGTGCTCGCAAACTACATCAATTGTGCGCATAATATCCCATACACGCTCGCCAATGGCTGTTCTACCCATAAGTAGAGTTGCCATTGCAGTATTGTCGACACTACCACCACACGAGGGGCTTCCCTCTGCATTCGAACCGGCACTTCCCATATAACGCTGCTCGATAGCTACAGCACAAACGCCTTCATGTGCGGCTCTTACGGCAAAATCACGTCCACCTGCAATAGAATTTACATCTTTTTCATACTTCGGTTCACCCAATGAAATATGCATACCGGTGCTATGTCCCTGAAGGCAAATTACAGTGGGTGCTTTTCCCTTTAATTCATCGGGGAGCAGGAATGCAGCCTTAACTATATATCCGGGTTCACTCTGAAATTCAAATTTGTACTGAGTATATGTATCGCCCTTTTTTTCTTCGGTAATTTTAAATTCGTCTGCACAACGCTCTGTAGGCATTTTCAAAAGCTCGGTAAGCTTTGCCTTTGCCTCTTTCTGCCATGCGGAAATATCACTCTTACCGTCATAGTGCATGGAGGGGGCGTTCTCTTTTGCCATATTCTGAATAAATTCAAGCGAAATATTTGTTGCCATTAAGATCTTCCTTTCGTTTTTTACTACAAATTATTATATCTTTGGATTTTACAGTTGTCAACATTCAATTTATTTTTTGCTTCACTTTAATAAAAAATCACACTTTTCGGTGAAATTTTTACACTTTTGCAGTTATAAAAAGAGCATAACGGGTGACCTCTGTTCTCACGTTATGCTCTCGGATGAGCTTTTTTATAAATCTTTTTAATGTTATTTTTAAGCACCTGATTATATATTCGTGTTGTTACAACATCGTTATGCCCCAGCATTTCCGAAACGGCATTGATATCTGCACCGTTCTGCAAAAGATGCACTGCAAAGGAATTTCGGAGGGTTTGGGCTGTAATTTCCGTTTTAATGCCTGCACTTTGTGCATAGCTGCGGAGAATTTTCCAGAAGCCCTGCCTCGTAAGGGGAGTTCCGCTGCAATTTACAAAAAGATTTTTTTCCTTACTGTTATTAATAAGGTAAGGACGTGCCTTTTTTATATATTCATCAAGGGCATCCGCCGCCTCTTTGCCAAAAGGTATATACCTTTCATTTCTGCTTCCCACGCAGCTTAACATTCCGCCGCGAATATCCACATCTTTCAGCGTAAGAGCTATTATTTCCGAAACCTTTATACCTGTAGCATAAAGAAGCTCAAGCATTGCCTTGTCACGGATTCCTTTTAAATCGGTGGTTTTAGGTTGATTTAAAAGCTTTACAACTTCTCTTGTGGTAAGTGCTTCGGGGATTTTTTTCTTCACACGGGGAAGCTCAATGCCGGAAACAGGATTTGCCTCAAGCTCTTTCTTTGTAATCCCCCACCGGTAAAATTTTTTCAGTGAGGCTGTCTGCCTTGAAATGGTGGAATGTGCCTTTCCCTGTGCCCTGAGGTGTTCTATGTAAGCATTAAGGGTTGTCCGTTTTACAGCGAAAACATTTTTTACTTTATTCTCTTTTAAATAGGAAAAATACGTTTCTAAATCGCGGATATAAGACGTAAGCGTATTAGCAGCCATTTTCTGCTTTTTTAAATAAACCTCATACTCCGCTATAATGTCGTTCATAAATTACCCACCTTTTGAGAGAGTGCTTCTATTTTACACCTGCATAAAAAAAATGTATATAACCAAATTGCACATAATTTCCGATATTTTTTTGTTATTTTACATTAAAACACTGTAAAATATCACTTCTAATGCTCCTGCTATCAATGATATACCAATGGTCAGCAAAGCTTCACTGCGTTTAAATGTAAATGGCTCCCCGCCGTTTTCAATTATATTTTTTCTCTTCACTACTACCTTTACGGAAAAAAGCATCATGATGGGAAGTATTGAAAAGCATTGAGGAAGCACAGCCGCCACGGCTTCCTTTATTCCCATAAAGGTCAATATGTACATTATGCAAAATGAAGAGCAGCAGCCCCTCAGCATCATAACAGGATGAATAAGGGGCATCGGTAACAGGTTATGAAACAGAAAAATAAAGATAAGCCACAAAAGATTCAGCCACGACACATGCAGAAATTCCCCGAAAGAAATTACATTGCTAACTACACTCATCTCATCAAAAACAGAAATATCTGTTCTGATTTGGCCGTAGAAAAGCACCATTCCGATTATTATTCCAACAAGAAAATTTATTCCGACAGATATGTAAATTAGTTTTTGTTCCCGATTCATCCAAAACACCTCTGTCAAATACTATTCTTGTCCCGATAGAGGTATTACATATCCGACAAAATCCGTAAAAGCTCGCAGGGAGAATCTGCAATTTTCTCAGCGTGCCCACAAAGCTCGCCCTCATCTGCAAACCCATAGCTTACACCGATGCATTTAATTTTGCACTTCTTTGCTCCCTCACAATCGTGTATGCGATCACCCACCATTATGGTTTCTTCCTCTGTTGCCCCCAAGGCATTCATTGCATTTTTTATAACTGCCGCCTTATCGGTGTTTCTTCCGTCAAGCTCGCTTCCCGAAAGATATGAAAGGTACGGCGAAATTCCGTACTTGTCTGCAATTCTTTGTGCAAATACGGTTGGTTTGCTGGTTGCCATAGCAAGGATTTTACCCTGGTTTTTAAGCTCCTTCAGCATTTCTAAAACGCCGTCGTATATTTCATTTTCAAAAAGACCTATGGGAGCAAAACGCTCCCTGTAAACCTCAACCGCCTTCTCTGCATCTTTTTCCGAAAGGGCAGCATATTTCATAAACTGCTCTTTAAGCGGTGGTCCGATAAAGGAAACAAGCTCGTCGCATTCACGCTCAATTCCGAAATGACGGAGTGCGTGCTGAACGCATTTTGTAATCCCCTCTTTGGGATTGGTAAGGGTTCCGTCTAAATCAAAAAGGATATATTTTATCAAAATATTTCTTCCCTTCTACAAAATTCTTGAAATTTTCCTTAGTTTACTATATAATATCACTGTTTGGTTAATTTATCAAGAAGGGAAACTTTTTTATGCAAAAAACAAATGTTATGAGAATGCTTGACAAAGCAAAAATTATATATACAACCGCGGAATATGAGGTGGACGAATCCGACCTTTCGGGAACACATATTGCCGCTGTTACGGGAATGAATCCCGAAACGGTGTTTAAGACTCTTGTTGCAAAGGGAGACAAAACGGGGCACTGCGTGTTCTGCATTCCCTGTGCTATGGAGGTTGACCTTAAAAAAGCGGCAAAGGTGACGGGAAATAAAAAGGTGGAATTTCTCCCCCTTAAAGAGCTTCTCCCCACCACGGGCTATATCCGCGGAGGCTGCAGCCCCATCGGTATGAAAAAGAAATTTCCTACATTCATACACGAGAGTGCTAAAAACTTTGAAACAATTTCCGTAAGCGGAGGAATGAGGGGCTTGCAGGTAATACTTTCACCCGAAATTCTTAAAGATTTTATCGGTGCATCATTTGCAGATTTAATTACGGAGGCATAACAATGCAAAATTCTAACAAAAGCTTTATTGCCAAAATTGCACTGCTTTTGGCAACAATAATATGGGGTTCTACATTCTTTATAATGGAGGGAACCATTCAAAGCATCGGAATCTACTCTCTGCTTGCATTTCGTTTCACATTGGCGGCAATTATTTTGGCGGTAATACTCATAAAACATTTAAGGGTTATAGACAGTGGTTATCTATGGCGTGGCTTCGTTATGGGTGCGCTGGTAATTGCGGCATACATATTTCAGACCTACGGACTTGCCGATGAAGCAACCACCCCCGGTAAAAACGCCTTTCTGACGGCTATTTATTGCGTTATAGTCCCCTTTTTAGCGTACCCCTTTACAAAAATAAAGCCCGACGGATATAATGTAGTTGCATCATTCCTGTGCATATTCGGAATTACGCTGATTTCCGTTACGGGCGGTGATTTTTCCACGATTTGCAGAGGGGATTTGCTGACACTTCTGGGCGGTATATTTTTCTCACTGCATATGATAGCGGTAAGTGCATTTTCCCAAGGAAGAAACATACTTCTTCTGACAATGCTCCAGTTTTTATTTGCAGGGCTTATTGCATGGATTCCCGCACTGATGTTTGAATCCTTTCCGTCGGACATGACATTATCGGGAATAGGGGCTATTTTGTATCTTACAATATTTGCAACATGTCTGTGCTACATATTCCAGAATGCAGGACAAAAATTCACTACACCATCTACGGCGGCGTTGATACTTTCACTGGAGGCTGTGTTCGGGGTGATGTTCTCCGTAATTTTCACGTCGGAAACCGTTTCACTTAAAATGTTTATCGGCTTTTCTTTAGTATTTTTGGCAATAATTGTGTCTGAACTAAAGCCGTTTAAAAACAAACGGAGTTAAATTTTTTATAAAACAGATTGAAAAGCTCTTGATATTGTGTTACAATATAGTAAAATAGTGAAAAATATCCTTATATTGTGTTAGGAGCAATTACCTTGGAATTTATATCGCACAGCGTAGAAGAAACTGAAAATTTCGCCTATGAATTGGCGGCAAAAATCTCCGCACCGAAAGTTATCTGCCTGACAGGTGATCTTGGTGCAGGGAAAACTGCCTTTACAAGAGGCTTTGCCCGCTACTTCGGCATAGAAAAAGGGGTAAGCTCCCCTACCTTTATAATAATGCATCGCTACGAGGGCAGAGAGGTAATTAATCATTACGATTTGTACAGGCTCAGTGATTTTGATGAGCTTTTGGATATCGGCTTTGAGGAGCAGATTGAAAGCGGTATCTCAATTATCGAATGGCCCGACAATTTTATGGAATATTTGCCCGATGATAAAATCGTAGTACGGATTACAAGGCTTGGCGATAACGAGAGGCTGATAGTGATTGGATGAATCCGTTCAGTAAACAATCCCTCAGTCACTTCGTGACAGCTCCCTTTACACAAGGGAGCCTATAATGAAAGGATAATAATATATGAACATACTTGCTATTGACACATCGGCACTTACTGCTACGGCGGCGATTCTTTCCGGTGAAACGTTGCTTGGAGAAATCAGCACCACCACAAGGCTGACACATTCCCAGACTATCATGCCCATGATAGACGAGCTTTTGAAAAAAGTAAATCTTGATATATCAGATATTGACCTTTTTGCGTGCAGTGAGGGACCGGGGTCTTTCACCGGGCTGAGAATAGGAATTGGTACAATAAAGGGGCTTGCTTACGGACTTGGAAAGTCCGTGGTAGGAGTGTCCACGCTTGAGGCGTTGGCACACAATATCGCCTTTACAGACTGCGTTATCTCCCCTATTATGGACGCAAGGCGTGGTCAGGTGTATAACGCAATATACAGATGGAATGGTGAAAAGCTTGAATGTATAAAAGAGCCTCGTGCTTTAGCTACCCACGAGCTTTGCGGTGAGCTTACGGAAAAAACAATCTTTGTAGGTGACGGCGTAAAGGTACATAGAGAAAAGATTACTGAGCTTATGGGAGAAAATGCACTCTTTGCTCCTCCCCAGCATCAGCTTCAAAGGGCAGGCAGTGTTGCCTATGCGGCACTTGATAAAAAGCCTGTTGACTCAGCAGAGCTTACTGCGGTATATCTCAGGAAGCCGCAGGCTGAAAGAGAAAGAGAAGAAAGGAATTGATATTTATGACAATTGCAATGGCGGCAGACCACGGCGGCTACGAGCTTAAAAACATTCTGCTTGATTATTTAGCAGAAAAAGGACATGCAATAATAAACTTGGGAACAGACACACCCGAAAGTGTGGACTATCCTGATTTTGCAGAGGCATGCTGTGATGAGGTTGTAAGTGGCAGAGCCGATTTCGGTATTTTGGTATGCGGAACGGGCGTGGGTATTTCCATTGCCGCAAATAAAATTGACGGAATCCGCTGCGGACTTTGCCCGTCAAAGGAGATTGCCGCACTGGTAAAACAGCACAACAATGCAAACGTGATTGCATTGGGCGGAAGATTCACAAGTGCAGAAGATGCAAAGGATATTGTTGACGCGTATATGAACGCCGAGTTTGAAGGCGGCAGACATCAGGGCAGAGTAGATAAAATAATGGCACTGGAAAAATAATATAACACAAGCGACAGCTTGTATAAAACATGGAGGGATTTTTATGCGTTGTCCGTTTTGCGGTCATGAAGACAGTAAGGTAATTGATTCACGTCCCACAGACGAGGGCGTAGCAATCAGAAGAAGAAGAGAGTGCATTAAATGTGCTCAGCGTTTTACTACATACGAAAAGGTGGAAAGCCTGCCCATTGTGGTAATTAAAAAGGATAAAACCCGTGAAATGTTCGACAGGGAAAAGCTTCTTGCAGGACTTACCCGTGCTTGCGAAAAACGCCCCGTGGAAACCAGTACCCTTGACAGGCTGGTTGATAAAATTGAATCCGATTTACAAAACACTCTTAAGAGAGAGATTTCCACAAAGGAAATCGGTGAAAAGGTTATGGAAGGGCTTAAGGACATCGACGAGGTGGCATATGTTCGCTTTGCTTCCGTATACCGCCAGTTTAAGGACGTATCCACATTTATTGCAGAGGTAAATAAGCTTTTGACGGATAAAAATTGATTTTTTTGTATTTAAAGAAATGTGCCAAAGGGAATAGACCCTTTGGCACATTTCTTTAATATTTTTTGAAAATTCCTTTTAATTTGAATAGGATTTTCTTTATTCCCTTTTTCTCCATAGGCACGTAATAATTACAACGGATTCCGTTATAACATTCATAGTACGGGCATACGGGAGAGCTTGGGTCAAGTCGAAAGCTTTCCTGCCCTGTTTTACAATCAGGACAAAGGATTCGCCTTTTCTTCATTTTTACCTTCATATATCCACCTATTAATTTGCAGCATCTGTGCATAGCTTCCGGGGAAAAAGTGTATGCACAGTATTTTATAGAAACTACGCACAGATGTCACAATATGCAAAATGCTCCTAAACGAGGTTCGACTTCCCGTTAGTGCATCATTGCAACGAATTAGAATGATTTTTATCTGCGCTTGTTTCTAACGCTTTATTAGCTGCTTTTACCTTTTCCTCGTCCATTCTCGGAGGAACCATTTCTTCTCCTACGTATTTTTCCTCTGCACTTCTGTGCACCCAGCTCATACCGATCGGTGCAAGGAAGATTGCAATTCCCATTACAGTGTGAAAAATTGCCGCTGAGTAGACTGTAGGTAAATAAAGATTTGTATATCGGGCAAATTTGGTGATTGCAAAGAGCCACGTGTATGCTTCGGCGGAAAAAAGCTTGTACGCCAGTACCGTCATTAATCCGAAAACGAAGTATGCACCATAGTTTACAACAAAATACACCTTGGTATTTCGCAGCACGTAGTAGCACGCACGCAACAGCCAAATATTAACGGCTACGAAAAGAGCCGCCGCAATATACAGCCCTATTACAAGCTCCCGACTTCCGTCGGGAAGGGCACTAATTTTGCATAAAAAAGATATTACAACCGACAGCAAAACACAACTGCCTGCTATCTCCAAAAATCTTTTATATACCGCATATAGGATAAATTTGTTCATCTTCACTGTCCTTCATATGATGTCTGTATGGGGCTATATGATATAGCCCCATAATTTAATTACGTGTGATTGGGATTAATTTCCCCAGTAATCGCCTGTTGAAAACGGCATTGGGGGGGTTCCGTTTTCGGTCGTTCCCGGCATCTCGTCCTCGGTTCCAGATGTAGCAATAACATCCAGCATACTTAAATTTAAAATTTCAATTTCGGGTTTTGAATATTTCATTATAGTAAACCTCCTAATTATTTCTTTGTATGCAAAGCTTCACGCACTGATGTTGTAAACTTTGCCATTGCTTTTCCAAGTGGTGCAAATACAGAATCATAAGGAATGATTCTTGCAAGGTAACCATTCACACTTTCAGTCAATGATGCATGAACATTGCCAGCATCGTCCTTTATAACTATAGTTATAGGTTGACCTGCATCAGCTACAACGAGAGACTTAACAGAAACCTGATATAAACCTTTATTTAAAACAATATCCGAATTAGGAATTGTTTCTGTGATTTCTTTACCAACATGATTTGTAAAACTAACTTCGGCATGCATATCTTCGGTTACGTCTTTGAAATACGCGTTGTAGACGATGCGATCTTCAAGATCAAGGTTCGAAGAATGAACAGCATCTTTGACCACTGCATCACTTACAAGTACGATATCTTCCTTTGTAGCATAGTCCTGATAATCTGTTGTACCTGCATTTGCAAGATTTGATTCGTTATAGTCAAAATATTTCTGAGCTTCCGCACCATAGTTAAGCATATCTACAAAAGCCTTTACCCATGCAGACTGGTATGCTGTCATATTGTCACTTACATTTGCTTTTATATAGCTAAGAGCATATTTGCTAAGACTTGTTTCAACCGGTTCGCTTACTGCTACATCATTATTGTTAAAGATTGTAACAGTAATCTTATCAGCCATATTTTTAGCAACAAGCCCGGAATATGAGAAGCTCTTGAAGCCATCCTTATCAGTCCACTGTGCAAAGTTTATGATTTCCTCAATTTCACCACTCTGTGATGAGTGAACAATCTTTGCATAGTAGTCTTCGCCTTTAAGATCTGAAGCTTTGACATAGAAGTTTGTAACCAAAGCACCTTCAAGGTCAATGTTCATTGAATGAAGCTTAAACTTCTCAACTTCAGGAGCTTTCTCCAAGGTATATGTGCCGTTAGATTCTACCCATACATAGCCTTCGGCTACATTTGCTTCTGCAAAGCTTGCACTTGCAGTTACTGTAGAATCCTTCAGGAATTGATCTACAGTAACGCCGCCGCCAAGAATGAGCATTTTGTCAACAAGCCATTCTCTTTCTTCTGTACCTGTGTAAGTCAAAGTACCGCCATTGAGTGCAATGTCAACGCAGTCTTCGCCATTCACATAGGAAGTAGCTGCAGGACCGTAGAAACGAACGGGATACTTGCCCGCACGGATTGTACCATTGTTAATAGTAAACTCGAGAACGTCCCATGCAGCATTGCTTTGCTGAACAAATACGCCGTCATAAGCAGCCTCAATTTCACCATTATTCATTGTGAAGGAAGCTACTATATCTGAATACTTTTCAGAGCTTGAGGACGCAACACGAACTGCACCGTCGGAAGAAACAATCTTACCACCGTTCATAACGAAAGAAGTTTTTCCGGTGTAAGGTGTTCCCCATGCATTAGGACGAACATCAACAGCAAAGCCGATAGACCATGAACCTGTCATTTCTATAGTACCTGATTCAAGAATAAGCTCACCCTCAAGGTCTACAACATAACCAATATCACTTGTTCCGGGAGCAATCGTAATCTTTCCGTCTGTACCGCTGTCCTTTACGGTCAGTTTCGCAGTGTTACATACGTACAGTAAGCTCTGCTCATTTTTATTTGCATTACCGGAAACGGTTTTTCCATTAAGGTCAAGAGTGATTGTCTTACCGGCAGGAACTGTTACAGTTTCGGTAAGAGAGATATTATCAAGAAGTGTGATTGTATCGCCTGCATTTGCTGCTTCGATAGCTGCATCAAGAGAAGAGTACTTCTTATCACCGATTTTTGCAACAACTGTTTCATTCTTAAGGTCTGCTGCGGTATATACAGCAGGTTCACCGATTGTGAGCTTGTCATCTGCATCATTGGGATTTGTCATCACGAGCGAAAGCTCAACCTTGAAATTGGGATTTGCATCAAGTATTGCCTGGTCAACATGAATTGCTGCTGTAAAGTCCTTAACACTTTCACAAATATCTTTGTATTTAAGCGTTGCATCGTATGCAGCCACTACAGGGTATGTAACTCCATCTTCAAGCACCATACCATCTGCAGGAATTACAATCCAGCCAAATGTGCCGTAGTTACCTGCAAGATAGCAATTATCTGCTGTGATGCTTCCGTTTTCAAGACCTGTAAACTTCAGATTGAAGTCAACCAACCAATTACTAAATCCACCTGCCAAGCATTCTTCTAAGGTATCATTAGCCTTGAAATTCATCACGATTTCAAGAGGACGGTCGATTGTAGTTTCTCCGCTGGGCCATGTCATATAGCTACCTGCTTCAAGCGTGATAGGCTCAAGAACGCTTACCTCTGCATTTGGAAGTACGACTTTTGTGCTTACAAGGTCTGTAAGAGTGCCGTCCTCATTACGTGTTGCATAGTAGGAATCGTTTGTTACAGTCTGATTTGTATACTCAACTGTGTAATCTGCACCATCAACTGGCTTACTACCGTTATTCCAGTAGTTAGCACTGATGTTTGCTTCACCATAGTAAGCACCTACTGCCACAACAGTAGAAATTGTTTCTCCGTTACGAGTTGCTGTATTATTGATAAATGCATTATCCTTAACTACACAACCGTCGCAGAATATTGCACTTGCAAAACGCTTGGTTGTTGCATGAGATGTTGTAACAGTATTTCGTTCAAATGTACATCCAGAAACTTCCTGACCGTTACCCCAGCCCATATATGCTACAGCAGCATTACCGTTTGTAGCTACTGTGTTTCCTATAAATTCAGTGCTCTTGATTGCAGCTACGTCACCGGTGTCCACATGAACTACACCGGGTGCATTCACGCTATTTCCGCTGAACACACAGTTTCCAATATTCATATCGGACTCAGAATTATCGGAGTTGTAGTTTTGAGTGATAATAGCGTAGCCACTGGTAGAAACATTATTGATGAAAGATGTATTTACAATGTTTGAAGTTGTGCTTTCCAAACGAATAAGTCCACCCTTACCATCAGTCATATTACAATTTTTAACGGTACATCCGTCCATAGTAAGTGTTACACCCTCTGCACGGATAAGAGATTTGCCTGTAACTCCATCAAACACAACATTTTTAATTGTATAATTATATGCTCTGTTTACATCATCACCTGCACCTGTGTTGCCAAGCACGATAGCTGCAGCCCAGTCGTTAGTATTTGTGAAGCCATCTGCAAGCGTGATAGTCTTTCCATTACCATCAATTGTAATGTTGCCTGTTTTGTTGTAAATAAGAGTATCGGTAAGTGCTGCATCACGCACAAGCTTAACTGTATCACCGTCTTGTGCTGCTGTCATTGCATCGGCAAAGTTAAAGTAACAATCCTCACCAACCATTGCAACAACATCGGCACCTACACACTTTTCGCCTGCTACGGTGAGAGTTACATCGGAAACTGTACTGTTACCTGTTATTTTCTCATAGTTGCAACCTACAAGATAACCGTTTGCACCTGGAGTGCTCTGTGCTTCTATTGTTACCTTTTGTGCACTAACGTTTTCTATAGGTCCGTCCGTACCAACACCTGCGATAGCACCTGCACCGTATATTGCACTGTAAACTTTTACATTTTCAACAGAGCAATTTGTGATTGAGCTACCTCCTTCGCTGCCTGCGTGTCCTACAATACCGCCTACTGCCCAGTAAGCAGCATTTATTTCGCTGATATCGCCATCCTCGCTATTGACGCCTATTACGTGACAGTCATCAATATGAACATAGCCCTGACCTACAATACCGCCTACATAGCCGTAACCCCAAACCTGTACATATCCTGTTACGGTAACTCCTGAAATTTCTGTATTTTGTCCTGCCTGGCCAACAACGCCGCCTACTGCGCTTGTTGTCTGATTGTAAACTTCAACACCGTTAATAGTCAGGTTTTTGATTGTAGCTCTGCCTTCTTTAGGGCCATCAACATAGTTGCCATAGCCTGTAAATCCAAAGAGACCTCTTTCATAGGACCATACATTGCTGATAGTGAAATTTTTACCATCAAATGTTCCTGTAAAGGGATTTGAAGATGTACCGATAGATGTCCAATCTTCCTGTTCGAGGTCGATATCAGCAGTAAGTTCTGCATAAACACCTTTATATGTACCATCGTTCACCTTAGAAGCAAAAAGGAAAAGTTCTTCGCTTGTTCCTATCTTATATGGATCTTCCTGTGTGCCGGAGCCTGAAAGGCCTGCCTTTGCCACAGTTACATTTTCAGCAGTGAAGCCGTTCTTGTCAAGAATTACACCCTCTGCAAATTCAACTGTCTCTGTCGAATCGTGAAGAAGTACTACTGTGCTTCCCTCTTCTGCAACCTCTGCCGCCTGTGCAACGGTTGTATAAATCTTTCCATCTACAAGTACACCGCACGCACCATTATCATTCTTACAGGTAGGAGCTACATTACTTGTAACAGGTGTTCCATTGGGAGCACCGTCAAGGTCAAGTTCAAACACACCTGTAGAAGAGTAAGTATTATTCTCAAGAGTTACGCTTTCACCGTATGTAAGAACGATTGCAGGTTTGTCTGTAACTGCAGAGAAGTCTGTGTTCTTAACTGTCAAATCAACGGTTTTTGCCGCACCTTCAGCATACATCTTGATACCACGGTAATCGTCAAATGTACAATCATCGACAACTACCTCTACATCACCATATGCCCATAAACCATATTTATCGTGAGATCTGTAGAATGTACAATTATAGAAAGTGTTTTCACCACTTGATGCGCATGCACCATTTGTGAAAGTACAGTTTGTATATGTAACTGTATCAGCACTATATACACCAAACGCAACATTCATAAAACCTGCATTATCAACAAAAGAACCTGCAGATTTGCTGAGTGTCAAATCTGTGAAAGATACATCTTTGCCAGACGCTTCTATATATCCCTGAACATCAAGGTAGATTTCAGCATCATCAGCCATACCTACAAAATTAATTGAGGAGAAGCTACCTGAAAGGTTTTTGTTTAATGTAACTTTATCATAAATCTCAACAGTTACATCACCTGTCATAGCACTTGCTGCTGTAAGAGCATCAGCCAAATCACCATCATACACAGTAAAGATAGAGAAGCCTACCGTGTTGGTAATAGTAACGCTGCCGTCTGCAACCTTGCCAACATAGATGTAGCTAACACCCTCGTGTTCGTGAACAACGTAGGCGAAATCGCCGTCAACAGCACCCTCAACTGCGGGGAAGGTCATTGTAACGCTTTCACCATCAGTCCAGGTTTCGCCTTCCGCAAGAGTGATTTCGTAGGAATTAGATACACCGTCAACGGGTGCAATTTCAACGTTAACACCTTCGACGATAACATCCGCATTTGTTTCGCCAGTGTCAGGCTTAACAAAAGAACCATCCTCATCATTCTTTTCAAGTGCATTTCCTTCATCATCTGTATAAGTTACATTGGCGCCTTCAGATACAGTCCATGTAGGCTTTGTATCCTCTTCAACAATGATTGTGATTTTTTCTCCCTCGGGAACAACAATAGTGCCCTTGAATGTAGTGTCTGAAAGGTTAATCTCATCGGCAAAGACGGTAACTACACCTGTCTTGTTGCCTTCGAGTGCATCGTAAACATCTTCGTAGTACATACCGTTTGTATTTACGGTACTGTAGTAGAAGTAGTTACTACTGTTATAATTCGAAGCAACAGAGGCTTCAGCCTCGGCGGGCGTAGTTGTCGTAATTACATAATTACCTTTTTCGTCAATACAAACGCTGCCGTTATTGGCACCCTTAGAAGAGCCAATGGTGAACTTGTCGCTGTTCAGCGAAGAACCCATCGAATTAGACAGATTCTTGAAGGTACCGCCTGCAACCAAGGTATAGGCAGAACTGTCAACGGACATCTGCATGCTTCCGTTAAAGGTACCGCCGTGGAACTGGTTCTGTGAACGGTTAGTGTAGATTGTGCCATTAAACTCGCCGCCGTAGAACTGGAAGCCCGGGGCGCTCGCACCGGTGTATCCGGATGTCATAAAGCCCCAGCTATTAGTAGCACCTTGTTTTACAACATAAGAAGCATTGAACACACCGCCGTAGAATCTGGTAATCGGGCGATCTTTACTGGGTGCGCCACTGCTCGGCATAATGTGGCTAACGATAGTCTTGCCGGTAGCTGTAATGCCGCCGGGATTGGTAGCGTCAGCCTTAATGTCCAGTGCGTAGCTAGCAGAGCTTCTGCCGTTTACTAAGTACTGAATAGCATCTTTATTCTTGGCTGCTGTCATAGTGTAAGTGCCCAGATCCAGGATGTGGTATTCAGTAGAGCTGAGCTTTATCACATCGGACAGGGTTACATCAGCCAAAAGTGTAAGAGTTGTACCATTGGTCCATGCTGCAATAGCTTCGTCGATAGTCGCATACTCGGTGTTACCGACTTTAGCAACCATCTCTTCTGCCATTGCCGTTATGCCGACACAACCGAGTGCCATTATCATTGCAACGAGCAAAGATAAAATTCTTTTCATTTCTTTTATCATCCTTTCCTTTAGATGTCTGCGGTTCTTTCCGTCACCGCTTACGGGCAGATTTTGTCTTTTATTTAAGGCTGCTGTTTCTGCGCATACGCAGCCTTTGGGACAAATCCCATATATATAAAACCCCGAGGGGATTACAGTCTTTCCCGCTGTTTTCGTGATCTTTTTCTGCTGAGGTCTACAAGGTAACTCCCCACTATGGGAATCATGCTGAGATACAGCCTTTTCAACTCGTGCTGCCAATGAATCCGTTCATTCCCGTGAGTACGCATTATCTCCAGCTTAATGAAATCACGGTCGTCTGCGAAGGGAAGATACACGCAGGTGATGAATTTCATCATCAAAATAATAAAAATCAAAAGAGCCAGGCATATGCCCAACGCTATTACCAATATGTCTGTTCTTTCATACATTATTTCATCACTCCATAAGATGTCACACTACTATGTCCTTTTTTCGCAAAAGAACCAAAATTAACCTTGGGAAGCTTGCCCCTTCTTTTGTAACCAAAAGAAGCAAAAGTTTTGGGGTTGCGACTCCCCAAACCCCAACCGCTCCCTGTCGGGCTAAGAAATAACCTTACCTAATCTTTTCGATAGTGGGGTCTGATTGGTGCGGTTGTAGGGGCGGATATTATCCGTCCGCGGACGGACACGGATTGTTTTCAATTTTAAATTTTTACCGTTTGCAGTGTCAAAATCGTATTGTACAAAAACTTCATCTGCATATCGGAGGCTTCCCTATCCTCCCACACGCAGTAATCAACCAGAATTGATATCAGCAGGTATATGATTGGTGCCATAATTTCCGGTTTGATATTTGTAAGATGCGACAGTTCAATTATGTATTTTTCGTACACCGCTTTAAATTCTTCACTCTTTTTCTGCACCGCTTTGCCATAGTCGGGACTCGTGGCAAACTGAAAAACACGCCTCAGCTCCTTGCGGTACTTATCAACCTCATCAAGGAAGGTATCAAAGAACAACTTCGGGTCGTGCATTCTTTCAAATGCTACCTTGAAAAGTTTGTCCGCAACCTTTTCGACTCCGTATTTAACCACGTTTATGTAGATGTCCTCTTTTCCGTCAAACCAATAATATAAGCTGCCGTAGGAAACACCCATTGCTTTGCATAAATCACGCACTGAGGTATTTTCTAATCCGTTTTCTACCAGATATTGAAACGAGGGCTCCAGGAATTCTTTTTCAATATCCTTTACAACCTGATTTCTCATAATTTTTCTCCTTATAAAACAGCCTCTTTTCTTTTTTGAACACTTGCTATGAAAGCCTCAAAAAAAAATGCCCACTGTATAATCATATGACCACATAATCGAAATTATGCGGTAAAACCCATGAACCACATAATCGAAATTATGTGGTTCATGGGTTAAAAATTAATACAGCTGGCATTCTTTTTTTGTAAAAGGAGGGCTTCTTGGGTTAGTTGGCAGGTTGTTTTTAGAAAAAAGCGGCATGGTAAACAGACCAATATGTGTAAAATAGATACATTGGTCTGTTTGTCATACGCATTTTTTTGCATTTTAACTAAACTTGGTGTAAATTCTATGTATGTACTTGACAAACAAGCTCCCCAATGTTATAATATTTCTGCAAATCAGACGTTCTCTTGTGTTGAGTTACCACATAATTTCGATTATGTGGTATTTTTATTTTGTCAGCAAATCAAAAGCCCCAGCCTTTGAATTTGCACCCTGTGAACATCACCTGTTTCCATTGTATAAATCCTTGTAGTATTGATTCCCGAATGTCCTAAAATATCCGCAAGGCGGACTATATCCTTCTCTATCGAGTAGTAGGTGCGTGCAAACAAGTGCCGAAGATTGTGTGGGAAAACCTTACTTTGCAAAACACCTGCATCTTCGCAGAGTTTTTTCATATCGTGGCAAATATTACTGCGGTCAAGAGGCTTTCCGCTTCTTGTTATGAAAACACTTCCGCTTTGAATTTTTCTTTCCTTTACATATTTGGACAGTATCTTACACAATTTTTGCGGCAAAAGCACACGGCGGTGTTTTCCTTTGCAGTTAATGTGTGCCTCTTTCCGCATTATTGCCTCCACGGTAATAAACCTCAGTTCGGAAACACGTATTCCCGTGGAGCAGATTGTCTGCATCAGCAAGTAGAGCCTCTCATTATTTTTGTTTTTCGCCGCACGAAGCAGTTTTTCATATTCTGTCTTACTAAGCTCCCTTTCCTTGTCCGCAAATATGTTTTTCTGAATTTTCAGGAGTTTTACCTGCAGGTCGGTTCTTTCCGAATATTTGAAAAACATATTCAGTGACGACAGCATTGAATTAACACTTGCGGGAGAATGTGTTTCAACAAGCATTCTCTTATACTCCAATACTGCCTGCTTCGCAGTCTCTTTTTGACCGAGCCATCTTCTGAAGGCTTCTACGTCATGCAGATATTTGGCTATTGTTGCCTCGGCTCTTTCCTCGTTAAACAAATGCTGTCTAAAATCATCCATCATTTCTAATGTGATTTTATACAATTCATCATCTCCTAATTTTTTAATTTTTGTTATTGACATTTTTCCCAAAAAATAATATAATAAACGTAGAAAAAGGCAAGACCTCAAACGGTTATGCCTGAAAACAGTTAATTCTTAAAGAGTAACTGCCACGGCAATGGCGGTTACTCTGCTTTTATGGAGAAATCTATCAATAAAATGATAATCTCTGAAATTGCAAACAGCAATTTTTTTACCATTAGCAATATGCCATAAGCACCCCTCCTTTCATAAACTCGGCATACTGCCTGTGTATGTAAAGGTGGGCATAACCGCCGGTGTAAACACCGTTAAGAAATCTTGCCTTCCATAGCATTATACACCTTGTTTATTTGTTTTTCAAGCGGTTTTCGTGAAAATAAAGGTTCTGTTTCCTCCTTTCATGAATATAATTATTCTGACAAAGGAGGAATTTTTATGCAGGCAGAACATCCAAGACATGGCGGTTTCATCATATCTCCTTTGGGGCAAGCCGTCCCCAAAATGCAGACAAAAGCAGTCTCACGCAGAAAGAGATTTAGCTTTGAGGTTATTACAGCACCGATTTCTTCGTTTATGGCAGAGTGCAAAGAGCAGTGCGGTATTATATTTCACAATTTCACAAAGCACATATTGTCATTAGGAATATGGATATGCTGTTTATTGGTTTTTTTCAGATTTTTCACCTTCGGCACAGGTATATATTATAACGGAAAGCAAATCGCGGTGACGTCAGGGACGGCAAACTATGAGAGTGCCATTGATGCCGCCAACACTTTTTTATCCTCAAAAAATCTGAAGGACATAGATTTGAGGTTTATCACCGTGCCTACGCTTAGTTTACGCAGTAATATAGAAAACGGCAGCACACTTCGTGACAGTCTTCTTTTAAGTTCATCAAAGCTTAGCCGGGGATGCACGGTTTATTCCGATGATACAGCCATTTTTACCGCCAAGGATAAGTTGGCGGCTCGGAAGATCGTTGAGAAATATATTTCGGAATGCAGCGTTGACGCAGATGCAAAAATTACAACGAACATAAAATATAAAACAAACATTGTGGAAAAGGACAGTATTTCAGATTTTGAAAAGTGCAGTCTCCTTCTTCAAAACAGCAAGAATGTAAAAGTAATAAGCGTTGTAAACACAACGGAAAATCAAAATATTCCTTTTGATACAAAATCCACGCAGGATAGCTCTCTCTACATAGGCGAATCCGTTACCGTCACGGAGGGAAAAGAGGGCAAAGCACAGATAGAGGCTGAAACGGTTTATGAAAATGGCACGCCTCAATCCAGGCGGATTCTTTCGGAAAATGTTCTCATCACCCCTGTATCACGGGTTGTCCGTGTGGGAACAAAGGAAAAGGACGTTTTAAAAACGGGGCTGTTCTACCCTTTGCAGGGTGTAATTTCCTCCCCCTACGGCGAGCGTTGGGGCAAAATGCATGAGGGGATTGACATAGCCGTGCCGGAGGGAACTCCCGTGATAGCGGCGGAGTGCGGCAAAGTTATATATGCCGGTGATGGAGGGACTTACGGAAACTTAGTTCGCATTGACCATGGCTACGGAATTGTCACCGCATATGCCCACCTTGGCACAATTAATGTAAAAGCAGGGCAAAGCGTGAGTGCAAACACACAGATTGCCCTAAGCGGAAACACGGGGCGTTCTACGGGACCGCATCTGCATTTTGAAATTGTAAATAATGATGAGCCGGTGAACCCGAATTTGTACTTAAAAAAGAGGTGACTCAGAAGTAAGGGGATAGGAAAAATGCTTCAGAACGGACAAACTGAGCTGACAAAGCCTATATATAGGCTTTGTCAGGTTACCCGAAGGCGTACATGGGTACGTCGAGTGGCGAAGTTTGTTCGTAGCAAAAAAGGCTTTAAAAAGAAGAAAAACCGCATGAAAATGCGATTTTTCAACAACAATAAGGCTTCCTTTATTTTTTACTCAACCTTTATTTTGTATCTTGGTTGCCTTTTTGCGTTCTGGAGTTTTTTTACATCCCCGGAATGTAAAGCTTTTTTGTTTTTTTGTCTACACATACTATAGCATAGCCGTTTTTGGTTAATTTCATTTTCCCCAGAAATTCCAAAGGATTTGGTTCATCATCACTGCATTTGAGGGCAACCGCTGCCGTGCCTTCTCCCTCACCTACCCAATAGTGCCCGTATTTTTTATAATTATTGTAAACATCTTTATTGCTGATAATGAATCTTAGCTCACGGCATAAATCGTTGTAGTTTTTTGATTCGATTTTCTTCCAGTCTATTCCCGGAATATCAAAGGGGGTGCTTTGCTTTTTAAAGGATGCGGTGCTTTCACCGTATTTTCCTATGAGCATCTGCCTTCCGCCCTGTGTAATCAGAATTCCGTTATGCCTTGTGGTATTAATTTGTTTTCTCAGCCTGCCGTCCACAATGTTTCCGATTGGTACCGCTTCTCCCCCTATAAGCCAGGCTTTCATGCTTCCGTTAATTCCGCTTATTTCAATTTCAACGCTTTGGGGAGATATTTTGGCACTTCCTTTGCCGATATCGGCAAGCTGAAGAAGCTGTATCACTTTTTCCATTATATTCACAACCTTTCTACCACAGATTATGGAATATTTAATCAATTTATGAATTAAAATAAAATTTTTCCTTATATGTGTTGCAAAATTTTCTAAATATGTTAATATATATATTTGTAGGAAACTATTTTTTAGGAGGTAATATATATGACTATCAAACCGCTTGGCGACAGAGTCGTTATCAAAATGGTTGAATCCGAAGAAACCACAAAAAGCGGAATCGTTCTTCCCGGCAGTGCAAAGGAAAAGCCTCAGTATGCAGAGGTTGTTGCAGTTGGTCCCGGTGGAGTAATCGACGGCAAGGAAATTGTGATGGAAGTTAAGGTTGGCGACAAGGTGCTTCTTTCAAAATATGCAGGCACGGAAGTGAAGCTTGACGGAACGGAATACACAATTCTTCGTCAGAGCGAGATTCTTGCAAAACTCGACTAATTAAAGGAGTGATATATCATGGCTAAAGACATTTTATTTGGTGAAGAAGCGCGCAAGGCGCTTGAAAGCGGCGTAAATCAGCTCGCTAATACTGTAAAGGTAACTCTCGGACCCAAGGGCAGAAATGTTGTCCTTGAAAAGAAATTCGGCGGTCCCCTTATCACTAACGATGGTGTTACCATTGCAAAGGAAATTGAACTTGAAGACCCCTTTGAAAATATGGGTGCACAGCTTGTACGTGAGGTTGCTACAAAGACAAATGACGTAGCAGGTGACGGTACTACAACCGCTACACTTCTTGCACAGGCTCTCGTTCGTGAAGGTCTTAAGAATGTGGCTGCAGGAGCTAACCCCATGGTGCTCCGCCGTGGTATTGCAAAGGCTGTTGACACAGCAGTTGACTGCATCGTAAAGAGCGCAAAGAAGGTTAACGGCAAGGAAGATATTGCACGTGTTGCATCTATCTCTGCCGGTGATGAAAAAATCGGTCAGCTTATCGCTGATGCTATGGAGAAGGTTTCAAACGACGGTGTTATCACTATCGAAGAAGGAAAGACCGCAGAGACCTACAGCGAGGTTGTTGAAGGTATGCAGTTTGACCGCGGTTACCTCTCCCCCTACATGGTAACAGACACTGAAAAGATGGAAGCGGTGCTTGATGATCCCTACATTCTCATCACAGACAAGAAGATTTCAAATATTCAGGATATTCTCCCCATTCTCGAGCAGATTGTTCAGCAGGGCAAAAAGCTTCTTATCATTGCAGAGGATATCGAGGGTGAAGCACTTACAACTCTTATCGTTAACAAGCTCCGCGGAACATTCACATGCGTAGCGGTTAAGGCTCCCGGCTTTGGTGACAGAAGGAAGGCTATGCTTCAGGATATTGCAATCTTGACAGGCGGAACGGTAATAAGCGAGGAGCTTGGCCTTGACCTTAAGGAAACAGATTTCAGCCAGCTCGGTCGTTGCCGTCAGGCTAAGATTCTTAAGGAGGCTACCATCCTTGTTGACGGTATGGGCGATGCTCAGCTTATCCGTGATCGTGTAGGTCAGATTAAGAGTGAAATCGAAAGCACAACAAGTGATTTCGACCGTGAAAAGCTTCAGGAAAGACTTGCAAAGCTTGCAGGCGGCGTTGCAGTAATTAAGGTTGGTGCAGCTACTGAAACAGAAATGAAAGAAATGAAGCTTCGTATCGAAGATGCTCTCGCGGCTACAAGAGCGGCTGTGGAAGAAGGTATCGTAGCAGGCGGCGGCACAAGCTATATTGCGGCAACTGCTTGCGTAAAAGAGCTTACCGAAACTCTTTCCGGTGACGAAAAGACAGGTGCATCAATCGTTCTTCGTGCTATTGAGGAGCCTGTTAAGCAGATTTGTGCAAATGCAGGTATCGAGGGTGCAGTAGTTGTTGAAAAGATTAAGACAAGCGAAAACGGCATCGGTTACAACGCGCTTACAGATGAGTATGTTGATATGATGAAGGCAGGTATCGTAGACCCTGCTAAGGTTACAAGAAGTGCACTTCAGAATGCGGCTTCTGTTGCAAGCATGGTTCTTACAACCGAAAGCATCGTTGCAGATAAGCCCAAGGAAGATAACGCGGCTGCGGCTGCACAGGCAGCTGCAATGGGCGGCGGAATGTACTAATACTCACTCTATAGTTCATGAATATATAAAATTGAAGGCTTTCGCAATATGCGAAAGCCTTCAATTTTATATACTGCGGAATCCGCGACCGATAATTTCGCTGGTTGTAGTGATAATTATAAACGAATGTGGGTCAATCTGTTTAATTTGCTGGCGTAAGCGTATTGCCTCAATACGTTTACAAACTGTATGTATCATAGTTTTATCCGAATTGGTATAACTGCCATGAGCTTCAACAACAGTTGCACCATGATGAAGCTGACTGAGAATATATTCGTTTACAGCCTTCCTTTTATCGGTAATAACCACAAAATATTTACAGCTGTTAATAGTATCAATAATGCTGTCAACGAGAAATGCCTTTGCAAACAATCCAAGCATTGAGAACAAACCTGGCTGCACTCCAAATGTAAAGAAAGAGCAGGAAGCAATAAGAAAATCTACAGCTAAAAGTGCCTTGCCGATATTGAGATTTGTAAACTTTTTAAGGATTAATGCTATAATATCCGTACCACCGGAGGACGCAGCATTATTAAATATAATTGCCGCACCCAAGGAAGTCAGTATCATTGCATATATAAGCTCCAGAAGAGGCTGGTTGGTAAGAGGTCCGTCAACAGGGAAAAGTTGTTCAAATATGACTGTAAGACCGGAATACAGCAGACTGCATATGACCGTCCTCAATCCCGTTGTTCTGCCCAGGAAAATGAATCCTACAAACAGCAACATAGTATTAAGCAATGTAATCCACTGTGCTGCACTTAAAACGGAAGTTATTTTTCCAAGTATTGTACCTATACCGCTGACGCCACCGGTAGCAAATCCATTGGGAATTTTAAAGAAATGGATTCCCGCCGTCATAACTATGGTTCCGAAAACCATCCATATGTATTCCTTAACTATTTTTAATCGTGTTTTCTCCATTTAATACACCGTCCTTAAGTACAAGTATATATCAACGAAAGAAATTTTGCAATATATACCCACAATTTTCACTTATGGAATCTAAAATAATTGTAATTTTTCAAAACATATGATATACTAATTACAACAAATGATATTGGAGCAAAATGTTATGAAGCTTTCTTTTGCGCCCATGGAGGGCGTCACATCATATGTATATCGAAACACACATGCTGAATATTTCGGCGGATGTGATAAATATTATACCCCTTTTATCTCCCCCTCTGATAATACCAAAATCGGAAGAAAAGGTTTTCGCGATATGCTTCCTGAAAATAATAGCTTTATCAAACCGATTGTGCAAACCCTTACTAATAATTCCGAGTCCTTCATAAAATTTGCCGAGAAGGTAAAGGAATATGGTTATGACGAAATCAATCTGAACCTGGGTTGCCCGTCGGGTACGGTTGTAAATAAGAAACGTGGAAGCGGTCTTCTCAGGGAAAAGGAGCTTCTTAAAAGCTTTCTTGATGAAATTTTTGAAAAAAGCCATATTGACATATCGATAAAAACAAGAATCGGCTTTTCCTCTCCTGATGAATTTGATGAAATTTTAGAACTTTATAACACCTATCCGATTAAGGAATTGATTGTGCACCCGAGGTGCCGTGAGGATTTTTATAAGGGTGAGATAAATTATGAGGCTTTTCAGACGGCGTATAACAAAAGTCATGCCCCCGTTTGCTATAACGGAAACATATTTTCTGTTGATGACTATATGAAAATCAAAGAAAAATATCCCCGTTTAAATCACATAATGCTTGGCAGAGGCGCTGTGGCAAATCCTGCACTTATGCGTGAAATTAAAGGCGGAAGCAAAATTACTACGGCAGAAATGGTGGAATTTACCAACATTCTTGCCGACAGATATAATGCCATTCTTTCCTCCGACCATTTTACGATGCACAAATTAAAGGAAATTTGGCTGTTTATGATGTGGAACTTCCCCAATGAAGAAAAAGTGCTTAAAGCTGTCCGCCGTACAGAAAAGCTGTCGGAGCTTCTTCGTGCGATTGGGACACTTCCCGAAATTTAATCATCATAAAAAAATCCCCTTTTGAATAAAAATTAGTCAAAGGGGGATTTTTTATGAAATTTTCATTAAAGACATGGCAGATTATCGGATTTATTTTTTAATATCCTTTGCTACCTTTGAACTTTTCTTTTTAGTGTCCTCAACGATTGCCTTTTCAACCTTAACGGTCTTTTGGGCAGTCTCTTTTTTTACGGGAGCCTTCTTTACCGCTGTTTTCTTTGCGGCAGGCTTTGACGCTGTCTTCTTTGCGGCAGGCTTTGAGGCTGTCTTCTTTGCAGGAGCCTTCACAAGCTTAATAAGCTCCTGGGCAGCATCAATATCGCCCTCAATCATCAAAATTCCCTCTGCAAAGCTTTCTTCGGGAGTCTTTTCTCCGTTCACAAGCTTAACAAGCTCATCGGCGGTGATATAAACCTTAGCATCACGGTCGTAATACTCATAAGGCTCTACTGTGATAGTGCCGTCCTTTACTTCTACGTAAAATGCACCCTCGCCCTCTCCGTAAATATCAAATTCAACCGCTATATGCTTCTCAATTTTCTTGGCAGCGGTCTTTTTTAAATTTTTTTGCACATATTCGATAATTTCTTCATATCTCATATTTAATTTATCCTCCCAATACTATTTATTATACTTATATTATGCCACGGACTCAAATAAAATGCAATATCATTATATGAAGATTTTATTTATTTTTTGTTATTATATACCGAAAAAAGTAAATTTTTACGATTTAATATTGAATTCATCGTAAAAAAGAGTATAATATTTCTTAGAAAGGAGCTGCGTTATGGAAAAGAAACTCTTACTCGTTTATAATCCTGTAAGCGGCAAAGCTCAGATAAAACATTATCTTTCGGATATTATAGACATATATTCTTCACACGATTATTGTATTACGCTTCACCCTACAAAATGCGCTAAGGACGGATATGAATATATTAAAGAACATATGACGGAATATGAGGTTATTTCCGTTTGCGGCGGCGACGGAATGCTTAACGAAGCAGTCAGTGCATTAATGTGTGTTGAGGTTGAAAAAAGGCCTAAGCTGGCATATCTCCCTTCGGGAAGCACAAATGATTTTGCAGGAACCATCGGGCTTCCTCCCGACATCCGCAAGGCGGCAAAAATGGTTGTGGAGGGTACACCTTTCTTTTGCGATGCAGGCAGAATGAACGACAAGTATTTTGCCTATGTTGCGGCTTTTGGTGCATTTACGTCGGTATCCTATGATACCTCACAGGAGTTTAAGAACATTTTTGGCCATATGGCGTATATTATTGAGGGAATCCGCCAGCTTTCTTCAATAAAGGTTATACATGCAAAGGTTAAATTTGACGATGTGGTTATAGAAGACGACTTTATTTTGGGTGCGGTAAGCAATTCTTTCCAGATTGCGGGTATGAAGCATACCATCGGCACTGCAATTTCCTTAAATGACGGACTTTTTGAAGTACTTCTTATTAAAAAGCCCAAAAATGCCCTTGGGTATCAGAATATTCTTTCCGCTTTCGTGACGGGAAACATAGAAAAAACAGAAAATATTATAAGCTTTAAAGCATCAAAGGTTACCTTTGAATGTGATGAGCCGATTAAATGGACGGTTGACGGCGAATACGGCGGAGAATTGACCTTTGCCGAGATAACTAACATCCCCCGCGCATTCTCTGTAATAGTGTAATTGATGCGAAAATAATCCCTTGGCAAAAAATTGCCAAGGGATTATTTTAATACACACGCTTTATTTCATCTTTCCATTCAACCATTGAATATAACTTTCCGCTTGATGATACGATTTCTTCGTTACAATGAATATATGGTGCTATCTTTTCCAAATGCTGTCCATCATAGAGAAAATATCCGTCATTATATGCCGAAACCTCCCTTGATTGATTTCCGTAAACCTGAACTATATTTGTCGGATGCCAAAGATTTCTCAGATATATTTTTCCGTTGTATTCGCCTAAAAGCTCCACACTGAAATGTTCGGGGAACAAATCATTTATATAAGTCATATTGTTATCCTTATCAATGCGGAAAAGTTCAAAATTTAAATGAGTTGTTTTCCATGCTCTTTTTTGTCCGCAGATGTAGTAGTCATCGCCGCATTTTACAGCATTTGTAATATCATATTCATCGGTAAATTCGCTGTTAAATCTTACAAACCCATTTTCGGTTTTAAGGTACTGATATGATTCGTTAGAGCGATAAACTATTGCTGCATTTGTTGGATAATATACGTTTATGGTATATACTTCCACGTCACCGAATTTTTTTACACTTCCGTACACCCAAAAGCCCTCGGGAACAACAACTGTATTTTTCAAATACTCTATATCTGCAAGTTCCTTTCCTTCACAAATGATTTTTCCATTTTGAATGGTTATTTCCACTTCTCTAATATCATATGTGTTCCAGTTTTTTCTCTCGTACTCAATCTCCGACATGGAATCGTCCGCAAAATTAAGTTTATAATATTTATAATCATGACCGCTTGTTGTCGTGTTTTCATCAAGCCATACTGTAAAACTATGCCAACGTTCTATTATTGCATATTCGTCATTTTGCTCTATAACATTGAAGCTGACATTCTTATCAAACCAGCGATTAACTGTCAAAACGGAGTCCTTCCAACCGGTGTTCCAGCAAAATTCGCCATTAGCATAATCCCATGTCATAGGAAAATATGTAACTCCGCGAAAATTCAGTAGGGGGTATTCCTCGGTATCGTTATCAATTTTTCTGCCATTTATATATATGGGGTACTCGGGCAATGTCGCTTTGTTATATTTGGAATTTGCTTTTGTTTCATAGATTGGAGCCTCATACATTTCAGCTCCCGCCTGCGGATAATATGCAATCCAAAGACCTTCCCCATCTACCCATGAGGTTGTCATACCCATAAAACGGCAGTACTCATAGGTCATGGGAAAATATGTAATGTCCTCATAGGAAATGAGCGGATAAAGAGAGTTTTTGTAATTAATCTCATTATCGTTAAGGATTACCTTGTAATCGGGAATTGTCACGCTTACACTTTTTGCACTTGCAGTATTTGCGGCAAAAAGACATATAATAACAGTTGTTAGTATAAATATCAGTTTTTTCATAGAATCACTCCTTGTAAGTTGCTGAACTTATCACAAGTCCGTTCTCGTTGTCATATGTATAATTCCAGCCAAATTCTTCTACGGCAAAACGCCATGTCAGGGGGAAATATGTAACGTCACGGAAGGTTATTAATGGGTATGGTTCGTCTACGTTCATAACACGCTTACCGTTAACCTCTATATCAAAACGACAAATCTGAACCTCGTGTGTTTTTCCGTTTTCCCACTGCCGGTTCTGCGGATGAAAGGATGCCGTAATATTTTCCTTTGCGATTGTAAGCTTTCTTGCCTCATCATCCCATTTTGTAGTAAGACCTAAATATCGGCAATCGTAATATGTCATAGGGAAATATACAATATTTTTAAATTGCAACAAAGGGAACTGACGGTAGGTGCTGTCTACCTGCTGTCCGTTAAGAGTTACCCTGCAGGCAGGGATAGCGGCAAGCTGCTTATCTCCCCATTTTTCAATAAATACTTCCTCTGAATTTTCAGGAAAAAGCATATCATCGGGGATTCCCTCTATCCAGTTTGCCGCAGGGTAAAATTCCTTACCCTTTTCCCAACCGCTACCGGAGGTATAGTATATTGTTAAAGAATATCTGTCGTCAAAAATTCTGTCGTCATATTCGGTTATAGTCAAATCCGGAGCCATTGTGCAAAAAACAATCGTTTCCAGACTGTCACATTCTGCAAATATCATAGTGCCAATACTTGTAACACTTTCGGGAATCACTATTTTACGCAAATTTCTGCAGAACTGAAATGCACTTCTTCCTATAGTTTCAAGTCCTTTTGGAAGTGTAATGTCGGTAAAGGCTTCGCAGCCATCAAAGGCGGCTCCGCCGATTGTTTTTAGTCCCGAAGGAAGCTTTGGCGCCTGCAACACGCTACACCCTGCAAAGGAATAGTATCCGAGTTCTTCCATGGTTCGAGGAAGAGAAATCTCCTGCATAGAACGGCAACCGTAAAAAGCATATTCACCAATTACTTTTGTTCCCTCGTTAATTACGATTTTCTGCAGAGAACTGCAAAGTTCAAATGTCCGTTCTTCTATTTTTTCTATGTTTTGCGGCATAATCACACTTTTAAGGTTATGACAGTAAGCAAATGCACTTTTTCCAAGGTGAGTAACCTCGGATAAATCAATCTTCGTCAGCCACAGATTATTTTCAAAAGCACCCTCCCCGATGTATTTCAGTTTGCTGCTTAGTTGAGCATTATTTATCTGTGCAAAGCTGAATGCATAATCTCCCACCGACTGCAAATTTTTCGGCAGATAAATTGTATCAATTACTGCATTTTCAAAAACTCCGTCACCTATATGGGTTATATGATCGGGAAGAGTTATTACTCCCGTTTTTTGGTTGTAAGGATAATAATAAAGCACCGATAAATCTTTACTGTAAATACATCCGTTCTTATAAGTATAACTTGAATTGTTCGGATGTATGTTTACTTTTTCGAGAGTGCCTAATCCGCACAATGCTTTTCCGACAGTTGCCGAAAAGTTTTCAGAAATTGTAATTTCTGCAATTCCGCTTTCCTTAAATGCATCTTTTTCCAAATTTTGCAATCCGCCGGTAAATTCAACGTGCTTAAGCGATGTACATTTTGCAAAAGCTTCGCTTCCTATCTTTACGAGGCTTTCCGGAAAGGTTACGCTTTCAACATCACTGCATCCGTAAAAAGCGAAACTATTTAACTCTGTAATACCTTCTTCTATCACAATATGCTTTATGGGATATTCTATTTTCTGCCAATTCCACATTCCTTCAATCCCGTTTTTGGGAGAACGGTAATATATTGAATTACGTCCGTTTTTAAGCACACCGTTACCTACTATTCCGATTCCGTTTATGGTGAGCGTTCCATCCTCGGAAAGATTCCATGATATATTGTCATTAAGCATACCTTTGTTCATTTCTTCTGCCAATACTGTCTGTACAGAAAAAATCACAAACACAAGTGAAAGTAATAAAATAAGCTTTTTCATAGATGTCACTCCTTTTTGCCTGTTACTCTTTTACATAGGTTTTTCCTGTAACGTTGGAAAGCTCATCGGCTCCGCCTTTTTTTAAAACTTCTGCGGTATATCCGTTTAAGAAGCCGCCTTTTTCAAGCTGATTTATTACGTCATCAATCATTGAAACTACGCTGTACTCATCGTTTGTGTCCTCGTTGACGTCAAAAAGCATTACTCCCCCTGCCTTTTCCTTGGCAAGAATGGTCTTTTTACAAAGAGTGGGAAGTCCGTTATAATGTGACTTCGTGCCATTAATTTCAGCATAATCGCTGTAGGCAAATTCAGGGTTTTCTGCCACAAGGTGGCGGTACTGCATCCAGCTTGGGCGTGCGTAGAGAGGCATACCGAGGACAATTTTATCCGCAGTTACTCCCCGTGTCAGCCAGTAATCAATTGACGTGTTGGCAAACCAGAACGGGCTGTGCTGCTCGTTATTCATGTCATAGCTCATTACATTGATAAATTCAAAGGCATCAAGACACGCCTTCGATACATAGTTTGACACTTCAGGTCCTTCGGTAGCAGACCATGCACCGTTAAGTGCCGCGGTAATGTGCTTATCTTTTTCACGGAGCTTTTCATCAAGCTCTAAAATAAGCTTTTCGTAATTAGTCTGCGAGGCTTTTGAGGGGTATTCCCAGTCAAGCTCCACACCGTCAAAATTGTATTCATCCACAATATCCATTACATTTCCGATAAATTTCTGACGAAGAGGGTCGTTTGCCGCCACCGTTTCAAAGGTTGATACCAAAGGCACGTCCTTGTATGACCAACCGCCAACGGCAATGTAAACCTTACACCCATCCTTGTGAGCTTTTTCAACCAGTGCTTTTACCTTGTCGGGGTTTTCAAAGGGTACACAGCTGCCGTCCTTGTGTGGAATAAGGAATGCATACATTATATGAGTCAGCTTATCTGTCTGCAATTTTTCAAGCGGTTCATCAAACAAATCCCCGGAATAATAGCCGATAACGCGAAATTCGTTATCACTTTCTTCGGGCTGCTCCGCTTCCTTTGTCGAATTTATGACAAGTCCGTTTTCTTCGTCGTAGCTGTATTCCCAGCCAAATTCTTCTACGGCATACTCCCACGTTAAGGGGAAATATATAATTTCACGAAAACTAAGAAATGGATATTTCGCATCTTCCTGAACTACTTTTTTCCCATTTATATCAATATTTGATTGGCTGATTGAAACATAAGGATTTCCCGACACAGGGTATTTTTCTTCATTTGCTCTTTCCCGTGGATAGTCGTGATAAGCTTCGTTTATATCCGCTTTTTTCACAATCAGTTTAGGCACATAAAGCTCGTGCCACGTTGCACTGACTCCTAAAAATCTCATATCGTAGTAAGTCATGGGAAAATATACAATGTCCCGATACTGCAATAAAGGATATTCACGATATGTATTATTGATTTCCTGACCGTTAAGAGTTACCCTGCACTTGGGTAAATATGCATATTCAAGATGCATCCATTTAAGGGTGGTATTTATATATCCCTCAAGCATCTGCTGAACTTGAATGTCTGTCCAGCCATAAGAATAAGCTGTCCCACGAACTTCATATATTCTATCTTCCACCGGTTTCACAACTTCTGCTGAAGGATTTTCATTATAGTTGAATATAGGCGCAAAAATTGAAACATCCACATTGTTTTCATTCAAAAACTCCATAACTTCATCATTGAAGCCGTAGGGATTCTCTGCCGATACGCACATGGGAATCAGCATAAGTACACTTATAAATGTCGCAAAAATTCTTGTTGTCTTTTTCATAAAGAGTACCTCCCGTAATTTATTAGTTCGTCTTAAATACCATACAGCCTCTGTCGGAATTTTCAATATGCTCCTTGCCGATAAAGCTGTATTCGATGCCGAGAGCCTCCATTCCCGTCTGCCAAAGAACGGGCATATATACTACATTTTTGTAATGAATCAGTGGATATGCCGTGTCGCCGTATTCGTAGGTAGTACCATTAATTGTAAGCTTTCCCTTATAAATGTCTGCTTTTTCATACACTCTCTCTGTCATACCATTGTCGCCTACAATATCCTCGGATATTTCTCCGCCGCTTGAAAGGACAACCCCCGTTTCCTCAAACCAGTCGCAGTTAATGCCGAGCATTCTGCAACCGTAATATGTAAGAGGAATGTAGCTGTAGCCAAGATAGTTTATAAAGGGATATTCTATATCGGAATTTTTGTATCTTCTTCCGTTTAATTCTACAAGATTTTCGCTCAGAAGAACCTCTATGGGATAGTGCCACCATGAATCGTAATGCTTACCTGTGGCATAGCCGAATTTGAAAGGCTCTGCAATATTGCCATTCTTATCAATTTTTCCGGATTTTGTCATTGTGTTATAGTTATAAACAGGCTCATTTATTCCGACCTCTGCAATTCCGTTTTTGAATGGGGAGGCACTGTCGTAAATAAAGTCTATAACCTCGTTTCCGTCACGGTCTATATAACCCCACACGATATATTTTTCGGGATGGCTTTTTCCAACCTGAACAAGTCCCTCGGAAAAATAAAGCTGTGACGGGTAGCGGTTGTTCTTATATTTTGGCTCAATAACAATATTCCAGTTTTCATCGAAAAAACCTATATTAAATTCATTTGTGGTAAAAGCTGCTCTGCCCTCGGACGGGGGGAGAATTTCCTGATATTTTTGCTCAACGATAACATTGCCGTCTTTATCAATTACGCCGTAGTCTGTATAGCTGTATACAGGACCTGTGCCATAGTCGCGAGGCGGTGCAACACGGACTCTTCGTGTGACTATCTTATATTCGCCCAAGTCGTGAAGCACATAGCATAAGTCATTTTCCTCTGCAAAGGCAAGGGCTTGAAAAATCAAAACAAAACTTAAAATCAAACCTAAAATTCTAAAAGCTTTCTTTGTCATAAAGAATACCTCCTTTATCACATTTTTAACTTAACCTCGCAAAATTCCCCTGTTTCTTCATTTCTGTAAATCAGGGTGTTTTCAAGTAAAGTTAATGAAGACACTTTGTCTACACTTACAAATAACGGTGCTTTTATATTTTTTTCACTGCTTGCATCAAAAACATAAAGCCTTGCCGTTGGATTTTCCGAATTATCATTTGCTATTAAGTAGTTTCCTGTGTAGCTGAAGCTTGTATTGGGTGAAAAATCCATCAAGGCAAATCTTCCCTGATACGGCGGAGGAACATCGCCCCAAGGATTTGCGTATAATTCTGCATACGTGCCATATTCATCCTTTGTTATAACAATCATTCCCCAATACGGGCTTTTTTCCGTTAAAGCATCGTCATTGTAGGAAAGCTGTATCACTTCACGAAGCGGTGCTGAATTTTCTTTAAGCTCAAAATATTCTTTTGTATCAGCCTTGTATTGGATAAGGCTTCCGTTACGTGTGTATATAACAATCTGCCCGTTAGTAACGCTGTCATATGCCTCGAAATTATCAACATTTGAAGCAATTTCCGATGCCTCACCGCTTTTAACATTTATGGAATACAAGATTTTTACTTCTTCCTCGCCCTTATATCCTATTACATAAATATTGTCGCCCACAATCTGCGGCGGGATGACCTCATCCGAGGAATGGCTTCCCGGCGTACCAAAGGAAATGTCGGGGATTTTAACCTCGGTTTTAGCTTCACCGATATAGTAGCAAAATTCCCAAGTTCCGGTAACGAAGGTTAATTCAGCCGTAAGCCCGTCGCCGTGGGCACGATAGTAAGTTGCTATTCCCACTTTCGGACTTTCAAGCTTGGTAAGGGTTTTATCCTTATTAATAATGTATCGGTGGCTTGTGCCCATAGTAGCACCGCCGGAATAGTAGGAAAGGTATACTTTTCCGTCTGCAAAGCTGAGCGAAGCGTACCTTCCGCTTTCAATTTGGTGAATAACCTCCTGATTCTCAAGGTCATCAATAGGTGTTCTATATATATTACCATTTGCTGAATTGTGATGGTAATAATATTCCCCGTCACAAGTAAAGCCGTCATAGTAGGAGTTCATTTCCAATGCAGATAAATCAAGCATTTTTACCCTGTGGTTAGCTGAATTTATATTAAGTCCGTTTTCGTGGTCGAAAGAGTATTCCCAGCCAAATTCATCGACTGCAAAACGCCATGTTAAGGGGAAATATGTCACATCACGAAATGTAATAAGCGGATAAGGCTCGGTTTTATTGTCAATCGTCTTTCCGTTTACGATAATATTGAAATTACAGATAGTAACACTGTTGTTTGCATTATTTTTATTTTCGCTTTTATAAGCGGTAAGAATTGAGTTTATATTATTCTTTGATATAGTAAGTGTATTTGTCTCCTCATCCCACTCTGTTACAAGCCCAAGATGACGGCTGTCAAAATAAGTCATGGGGAAATATGTAATGTCTTTATACACAAGTAGTGGATATTCTCTAAAGTCGCTTTCAACCTTGTTTCCGTTAAAATGAACATCAAATGCAGGTATAACTGCGGTTTCTTTTGCCGACACAGACATTGTAGGTAATGCCATTGCAATAACCATTAACATAGCTAATATCTTTTTCATAACATACCGCCTTTCTGTAGCTTTAATATTACTTCAAATCAACTCTTGCAACTAAGCCGTTATCAAATGTATAAAGCAATATATCATCATATACAAACACGTTTCCTACAGAGTCTGAAAATCTGTAATGATTGCCTTCATCTGCAACAAAAAACCTTACTTCATCGTTTGCCGATTCGCCGTTTGTATATACACAAAGCTTATCTGTAAATTTTTTATAAAATGTTCCTGTTGTTGTCTCAAAAACTGTTCCTTTTCTGCTTCCCGTACCGTTTGCATAGCAATCAAAAGCTTTTACAATCGTTTTCTTTCCGTACAGGTCTTTTTGCACCGTATAAACAGTCTGACTACCTACAGCACCGCAAAGGAGCATTCCTTCTTCGCCGTTATCTTCGATTTTTCTTACATCGCCGTTAATCTCTGTATAGCGCATAAGTATTCCGTTGCTGTCATAAATAATCATTGTGCTGTCGCACCTGAGCTCGTCAACCCAGCCTGTGTACACGTGAAAGCCGCAAACTCCTTCAATAAGCTTCGTTGTTTTCCCTGTTTTCGTATCAATAACATAGAGGTTACTGTTTTCACTGTTAAGCTGACTGTAAGCCGTATAGTAAATTTTATCACCGAAAATTTTTATACAGTCTTCCGTGACATAATTTGGTTTTATACCGTTTCTTCGCTGTCCCAATGTGAGCCCTTCCTCAATTGGTTCAACCTTTGTCTCAACGCCGTCAATTGTATATGTAAATTCGGTTGCCGACTGAATATGTACTTCAATGCCTATTACCGAAATTCCGTTTTCCCTGGCTTGCAATTGATTGCGACCGTGCTTTCCGTAATAATGATATGGCGGATAACCTTCTGTCACGCTACCACGATAATCTTCTGTCACACTGCCATTCTTTTCTATCTTACAGAAAGACATACTTCCCGTAACGGCACTGTGTCCTGCAAAATATTTGAAATAAATATTTCCTTCTGCTTCGGAAAATCCTGCCCTTCTTCCCGTAGGCGGCATTTCATAGATAATCTCCGCCTTTGAAAGATCATTCACAGGCGTACGGTAAATAACGTATTTATCACCATAATACTTACCCTCGTAATAGCTGTCTCCATCGTTTCCGTTGTAGTAGTAATACTGCCCATCAGTTGCTATACTTCCTTCGCATTTTGGCAGATTTATGGTTTCTACATGAGGATTATCAGAAGTTATCACAAGCCCGTTTTCACTGTCAAAATTATATTCCCAGCCGAATTCATCCACTGCAAAGCGCCATGTGAGAGGAAAATATGTAACATCACGGAATGTAAGAAGCGGATAAGCTTCTTTTGAATTATCTACTTCCTTGCCGTTTACAACTATGTTGAAATCGCAAACCGAAGCTTCATTATTTTTGTTGTTTTTCCACTGCCAGTTATAATCACGATATGCACAGGTGATACCACTTTTTTCTATGGAAAGCGTTCTTGTATCGTTATCCCAGGAAGTCGTAAGTCCGAGAAAGCGACAATCGTAATACGTCATAGGAACATAGGTTATATCTTTATAAACAATTAAGGGAAACTGCCTGTAATTGCTTTCAACTTTGTTTCCGTTAAAATGAACATCAAATGCAGGTATAACTGCAGTTTCTTTTGCCGACACAGACATTGTAGGTAATGCCATTGCAATAACCATTAACATAGCTAATATCTTTTTCATAAAATACCACCCTTTCTGAAGTGTTAATATATCTTTGTTATTATTATAACATTAAACCCAAGGACGTGCAATATGTTACCTGTTTTTATATCCAAACGGTTATAATTTAGCATAATTATACCATTTATCTGTTAAAATGTCAATAACCGAATGGTTATTAACTTGCAGGAGGATACTCTATGAACTACTATCCCCGAATAAGAGAATTAAGAGAAGACCACGACCTGACACAACAGCAGGTTTCCGAAATGCTTAATATGAAGCAGTCGCAGTACTGCCGATATGAAAGAGGCTACCGCGATATTCCCACGGATATACTCATAAAGCTTGCCGATTTTTACAAAACCACAACCGACTATATTTTAGGCAGAACAAAAAGAAACATATAACACAAAACGGACTGAAATTCAGTCCGTTTTGTGTTATATGCTTAGTACGCCTAAATCAGATATACCTTTGGGCAATTTTTGCCATTTCGGGAAGCTTTTGTTCTATGTCCTTTACCAGTGCAAATTGGTTTCTCGCACGGTCAAGATTATGATTTTCCCTGTGTATTTTAAAATATGTATCCCCGTTAATATAGTCTGCGAGGAATCTTATTCCGCACTCATATGTCATCAGAAGTGCGGAAAGAGGAAGAAGCTCTGCCTCTTTTTTCGTAAGATTTGCTCCGACCTCGCCGAGGAAGCCCTTTGCAAACGCCTCATACTTACTAAGGTCAAAATAAACCTTACTAAGGTCGGTTTCATCTTCAACACAGGAGGATGCTCCGAAGCGGAGTGCATCACCAAAATCGTATAAAAGCGAACCGGGCATTACTGTGTCAAGATCGATTACGCAAACGCCTTCATCGGTCTTATCATCAAAAAGAACATTGTTAAGCTTGGTATCATTATGCGTTACTCTGAGCGGTACATCACCCGATTCCATTGCATCGGTAATTTCTGATGCATATCTGCTGTAATCAAGTGCAAACTTAACCTCATCCTTTACACTGTCAAGTCTTCCTGAAAGATTGCTTTTCATAGCTTCCTGAAGCTGTTTTACACGCATTGGTGTATTGTGGAAATCTACAATGGTTTCATGAAGCTTTTCTGCAGGGAAATCGCTTAACATTCTCTGGAATTTTCCGAATGCCTCTCCTGCATAGGTAAGGATTTCGGGACGCTCTGCCACATCATAGCTTACGGAACGCTCAATGAATTTATACATACGGAATGCCGCACCGTCGGGATGAGTGTAATATATTTCCCCTGTTTTTGTAGGGATAACATTAAGGGTTTCACGGTCAGGCTCGCCGCCTGCCTCTTTAATTTTCTCCCTTACGTGGCTTGTTACATTATAAATATTCTCCATAACCGCACCCGGGTCCTTGAACACATTTGTATTGATTTTCTGCAAAATGAACCTGGGAGAGGTTTCACAAAGATATGTATCGTTAATATGTCCGTTTCCGTAAAGCTCTATATTGGTATCAATATTGAATTTAGTAAGTATTTCTTTAAGATTGTATTCCATCGTATATTCCCTCCGCAAAAAGCTTTTTAACGGCACTTACCACCGATTCCTTATCCTCGCGGTAGGTAACGCCGTACCATTTCTCCTCGGTTGTAAGAACCTTTACCCTTTCGCCGTTTTCCTTTATGGCACGGTCTATTACAAAGGGAATATAGAATTCATCTTTCAAAGGATTTGAAAGGTTTTCCAGGAATTTTATAAAATCAGCTTCCACACGGTCAAAAATTTCAGGCCTCAGCCCCCACATGTTCATGGAAACTGTAGTGTCCAGCGGAATGCCGCTGTTTTTATCAAGAGAGGTATGCTCGGTTATGCTTTTCAGCACACCATCCTCAACCTGGCACACACCGCGTGCAACAGTGCCGTTTTCGGTAAGGGTATTTCCCAGCTTATAGCCTACCATGCAGGTTAAGTCCGATGAGGTAAGCTCATCATAAATAGACTTAAATGCACTCTGTCCGTAATAGTCATCGGCATTGATGAGAGCAAAAGGCTCCTTTACCACATCCTTGCAGCAATATACTGCATGACCTGTTCCCCACGGCTTTGTTCTTCCTTCGGGTGCAGTAAATCCTGCGGGAAGATTCTCCATATCCTGAAAGACATATTCAGTCTTAATTCTTTTTTCTATTCTGCTTCCCACTATTTCCCGGAAATCCTTCTCTATATCCCTGCGAATAATGAAAACCACTTTATTAAAGCCTGCCTTTAATGCATCGAAAACAGAAAGGTCAAGGATTACTTCTCCCCCCGGACCGATAGGCTCAAGCTGTTTGAGTCCACCGAATCTGCTTCCCATTCCGGCAGCCATAACAACAAGTGTTGCATCTTTGCCCATGTAAAACACCACTTTCATACAATAATCAAAGTCACATACGCAATTCATTATACAATAAATTCAAGAGAAAGTATTTGCACAAAAGTATAATTTTTTTGCATTTTTATCATTGATTTTTTAAAACTTTCATGATATATTAGGCATGGAGGCGATAATATGGAAAAATACCACGGAACAAAGCTTAAAACCACAATAAATATTGGTAAGCTTTACAGCGTGCATTATTTTGAATATCCAGCCAATTTTAAATTCGAGGGAGAAAGTCATGATTTTTGGGAAGCTGTCTACGCTGATAAAGGCGACATTACTGTCTTTGCTGAAAACAGGGAATTTGTGCTTCACCAAGGGAACATCTTTTTCCACAAACCAAATCAGTGGCACACCCTGCACTGCTCTCCGCAAATCGCAAATAACGTGGCGATTATCTCATTTGAATGTACCTCTCCCGATATGAGCTTTTTTGAGGATAAAATGCTGACCGTCGGGCAGGAGCACAAAACAATTATTTCTAAAATTATTTCCGAGTACACAGGTGCGTTTTCAACGCCTCTTAATAATCCCTATACCACACGGATTTCAAGAAAAAAGGAAGCAATATTAGGTTCTGAACAATTGGTTAAGCAATACATAGCAGAGCTTCTCATTTCCTTTCTGCGCGGTACTGCCACATCACTTTCCCGTTCACAGATGAGCATCAACCGCGAGAGTGCCCTTTGCAACATGCTTGTTAACTATATGGTAGACCATATTACAGAGAGCATCAGCATAAATGAATTGGTTCGTTACAGCGGCTTTAACAAAACGACGATTGCTTCCGTTTTCCGCAACACCTTTGATATGAGCATTATGGAATATTTTATAAATCTGAAAATAGACCTTGCAAAAAAATACTTACGTGAGGATAATTACAATATATCTCAGATTTCGTACATTTTAGGTTATTCGAGTGTTCATTATTTTTCAAGACAGTTTAAAAAAGTAACGGGGCTTAGTCCCGGCGAATATTGTTCATCCATAAAGGCAATAGTAGAAAAAAAGTAATCGGCTGCAGCCGATTACTTTTTTTCTGCTATAATTTTGTTTTCTATGTTCATCAGAATTTTCTTTATCCTTAAAAGCTTGAACAGGGTATGCCTTACAAAGTCAAGCATGGAGCAGATAAACCATATTACAAGTGCCGAGAGCATAGACATACCTATCATTTTAACAGGCGTATAAAGGGCAAAGGACACATATCTGTTATAAAGCCAATTATGCCAGATTAACGGGTGGGTATGTATCAGAAATACGCCAAAGGAAAGCGGTGCAAAAAAGGAAATTACTTTCGCAGTATATTTTCCTGCATTGATTTTTGAAAAACCGATAACAAGGGATGCCGCCGCAATTAACATTGTGGGTGAAATATAGCTTACAAAAAAGCTGTCCTTAGGGTACGGGATATAAAATTTATTCAGCCACGAAATAACAACACATAAAATATACACCCCGAAAGCCGCCTTTTTGCCGATTCGTGAAAAATCAAGAAGTCTTAAACCTCCCCCGAATACATAAAGGGCAATTATCCACAATGCACTGTACCCTGAGCTAAGGTTAAATACATCGCAATGAAATACTGTGGGAAGTGCCGTAAACAGGAGCAAAATAGTCAGTAAGAGTGTCTTTATCTCCCTTTTACTTAGCGAAACAAGCATTTTATTTATAAACGGGATAAAGAAAAACAAACAAAAATACGCTGTAAAATACCAATACTGATTATATATAAACGGGAAAAATGCTCTGAAAAATACGCCATCCGAAAGAACTTCGGGCTTATAAAAGCTGTACCCAAGTGCAATAAGCACTGTATAAAACACAACCTGCAAATAGAGCATTATGATATTTGTATATTTATGCTTGGACGAAACCCCTACATAGCCTGATATAACTGCATAGCAATTTGCCGCACAAAATGCCGCTGTCTCAAAAAACCATACCGTTTTGCTGTTTATACCTACGGCTGTATAAAGTATTCCTCCCTGTCCGAAAACATGGAGAAGCGTCACCATCATCATTGACACAATACGCAGAAGGTCAATTCCGTAATTACGATTAGTTTTTTCCATTAGTGTTACTCCTTGATAAGCTCACTGCTTCTGCAATATTTAATAATTTCTTTTACAATCGGTCCGCAATTACTTCCGCCGTATCCGCCGTTTTCCACCATCACGCAGAATGCAATCTGCGGATTATTTGCAGGTGCAAAGCCTACGTACCATGCGTGAGAGGATTTTCCTTCCACCTGAGCCGTACCCGTCTTTCCGCCGAACTTAAATCCCGGAATCCTCGCACTCGTTCCCGTTCCTTCTTCAACACAGTCAACCATATACGTTCTTATAAGGCGTGCGGCACGCTCACTGCAACCTCTTGACAAGACTGCTCTCTCCGCACTATAGTCTACCTTGCTTTTTCGTCTTGAGGTTTCTACAAGATATGGCACAGGCATTTTTCCGTCATTAGCGATGGCGGACACTGCCAAAGCCATATGGAGAGGACTTAACTTTACAGGCTCCTGACCAAAGGCAACCGACGCCATTGCCGCAGTGTCGCAGTCATTTAAATTAACTGTCTGCACCGAATTTTCTTCTCTTTTAAGTATTGTTATACCGCTTTCTATCGTATTTAAGCCATCCAAAGGAATCTTCTTTGTTACCCAAAATTTGTTCAGGCTTTCAATCATGTTTTCCTTACCTATTTCCTTTGAAATATCGGTAAAATACACATTGCTTGATTTAACGATTGCTTTTCGCATATCGGTCTTTCCCATAGCCTTTGAGCCGTCATTTCCAAACACTGCCCCACCTACATTGATTGAACCTGTTTCGTCCATGACCTCATAGTCCTCAAGTCCGTTATCAATAGCTGCCGCCGCAGTTATTATCTTAAAGGTGGAGCCGGGGCAGAACTGATTATTCACAGCGTCAAAACGGTAATCAATTTTTCCGCCGCCGTTTATGACCTTTTTCATTTCGTCAATATTGGGATTAAATGCCTTTGAGGAATAAGCACAGTAAACCTCACCGGTTTTGGGATTCATTACGATTACATTTGCATTTTTCCTATCACCGAAACGGTTTTTTACTGCTTTATCTACATGAGAGGTCAGATTATGGTCAATGGTCAGATACAAATCCTGACCTTTGTTCTCAACATTTTTTCCCTTTTCATAAAGCACGCTGAGCACAGTAGGATTGGCACTTAAATAGCTGTCGTACTCCTTTTCAAGGCCGCTCCTTCCGTATTCTCTGCTGAAATGCCCCACTACATGGGCATATAGCTCGCCATAGGGGTACACACGTTTTTGGAGATTTCCCTCTCCCTCACTTTTTGCTAAAATGGTTTCCCCTGTTCTGTCATAAATTGTTCCGCGGGTGACCTCATAAAGTCTGGGATTATGGACATCCTCCACATACTCCCTTGAGTCAAATATTATAAAATAATTTAAGTGAAGCACGAGCACAAAGAAAAGAGAAAGAAGGAGTGTCATTGCGCGGATAATACGCTTATTCAAGTTCATCCGATGTCTCTCCTTTCATTGAACTGATAGCCTGAAGCATTCCAACTATCATAAAAGTGGACACCATACTGCTTCCGCCTGCACTGATAAACGGAAGCGTAATGCCCGTAAGGGGAATTAAGTTTGTAATACCGCCCACGATAATAAAGGTCTGAATACCTATTGCCACACTAAGTCCCACACTTACCGCTTTATTAAACGGATTTGTTGTAGAGAGTGCTATTTTAAAGCCTCTGTACACTAGAACGAAGTAGAGCATCAGCACGGCGATTCCGCCCATAAGCCCCAATTCCTCGCAAATAACAACAAAGATTGAATCGGATTCAAGGGCATAAAGGTTTCCCGGAAGTGAGTTCCCTATTCCCCTGCCACTAAATCCGCCCGAAGCAACAGCCATGAGAGCCAGAGAAATCTGATACCCCTCGTTCTCATAGGTCCCCAGAGGGTCACGCCAACCTACTACACGCTCCTGCACGTGTGAAAATACCGTTACCGCAAACATGGCTGCCCCTACAACTGCAAGGATATTCAGCACAAGAAAAGGCTTGCTGTCCCCGTATACATACAGATACACAAGGTAAACAACACCAAATACAAGAAGCGTTCCCAGTTCTTTCTGAAGAAGCAGAAAGATGGCACATGTACCTGCTATAAATGCAGATGCCAAAAGCTTTTTCCATTTCGCCGACTTGGGAAGCTTTTTTTTGCCTTTGCTTTTGGGTTCAAAAAAAACCGACGCCAAACACATTACATATAAAATCCTGATAAATTCAGAGGGTTGTACACCAAAAAGCCAGTTTTTTGCACCGTGGATTCTTGTTCCGAATATAAGCGTTGCCGCGAAAATCACCACCGCACCCATATAATAAATGAGCGTCAGCTTTTTAAGACGCTTATTCAGCACACGGTAAACCCACAATGCCCCAAAAAATGCCGCCACACCTACAATGTACCATACGAGCTGTTTTTTCCCTGCATCGCTGTTTAATTGAGAAACCATAATAATTCCCACCGACGAAAGCATGGAAACTATAATAAAAAGATACGGGTCTCCCAATTTTAATTTTGCAATAATTACATACGCAATAATACTTACAACGCACATAATGCTTGACAGCACCATAAGGTCATGTGATGCCTCATTTTTATTAATAATCAAAACCACTATCCCCAGAGCATTAAGGAGAAAAAGCAGTAAAAGCGGTCTTATATCAAGAGTTTTTTTATTCATAATCACTTATCCTTCTTAGAACCTGACATACCTTTAGGCAGTACAAAAAGAAAGTTTGACCTGCCCAATGAAATTTTATCGCCGTCAAGAAGCTCAACCGCCATATCCCCCAAAGGCTCACCGTTTAGATATGTGCCGTTTGTACTGTCTAAATCCTCAATATAAAACTTTCCGCTGTGCTTGAAAATTCGGCTGTTCTTTGCGGAAAGATAGCTGTCGGCAATACGGATGTCACACTTTTTACCTCTGCCGATAATTTCACTGTCCGAAATTTCATAGCTTTCATCCACGTAAAAATCCAAGTTTCGCCTAAGATTTATAAGCTTCAGATATGCATCTGCCATATTGCCTGTTTTTTTCTTGTACATAATGCGTATATCCATATAAATCATGCGGATTATAACGAAAATAAACAGGTATATTATCAAAACAAAGAAGAATGTAAGAACCTTTGATAAAAGTTGTTCAGCCATTTTTCCTACCTCTCTTTAATATTATTCAAACCACACGGGCGATTTGGTATGCTCATCTATATGGTCTATTTTTTCATAGGTTTCGGAGGTATAATCCACGCCCTTTTTAGTAAGGGAAGCATGACAGCCCTCACGCACCAAATTATATATTACCGCAAAAATCGGAACTGCGCAAACCATACCCCATATTCCGAAAAGTCCGCTTCCCACAAGGATTGAGAAAAGCACCCAGAAGCTTGAAATACCCGTAGAGCTTCCGAGAATTTTCGGACCTAATATATTTCCGTCAAACTGCTGAAGGAGAATTATAAATATTATGAATCCAATGCATTTTCCCGGCTGGGCAAAAAGAATCAATAGCGCACTGGGGATTGCGCCGATGAAAGGTCCGAAAAACGGGATAACATTTGTAACGCCGATTATAACGCTGATAAGTACGGGATAGGGCATACCGAAAATGGTCATTACAACAAAACATATAACACCGATTATCATGGAATCAAAAATTTTACCCGTTATGAAATTCCCGAATTTATCATGGGTCATTCTGAAAATAGCGATAACGTTATTTGCCTTATTGATGGGCAGTACACTGTAAAGTGCCTTTTTTGACTGTGCCGTAAACTTCTCTTTATCTTTAAGAACATATACCGATACAATAACACCGATAAGGACATTTAAAATCGCAGAAACAACATTATACAAACTGCTTGTAACTCTTGCTAAAAGAGTATCTATATCCGGAAGAAGTTCATTCAATTTAGACGTAATATTTTCAACGTTAGATGAAAAGCCTTCAATTGCCTGAAGCAAAAATGACTGAGCAGCAGGATTTTTCTTTATAAGGTCTCCTCCCCACTCCATAGCATGACTTGCATATTCGGGAAGGCTCATTACAAGCGATTCTATACTTTCCGTAATTTCAGGAAGCACCAGTGCTAAAAGGGCATATATAACTGCAATGGCAAGCGTCCATGCCAATACTACGGAGATCATTCTCGATATGGTATGTACACGCCTGTTCTTTTTCTTTGAAACGGCTGATACCACAGGGAAAACAATACCATGCTCAATCCAATTTAAAAGAGGATTGATAAGGTACGCCAGAATAAGACCGTAGGTTATGGGGGCAAGACTTCTTGTGATTAATCCTAATACTCCCGAAACTACGCTCCAACGCTGAAGCACCATAAAAAATAAAATACTTGCAATTATTGTCAGGAATGCTGTTATTCCCCAGCAAAGATGTTTTTTCTCCCAAGGCAGTTTCATAGCTTTTCTCCATTTCGTATATATATACAATTTCTCTGATTATATCATACACCTATTTTTTTCCTATTACAAGTATATAAACATAATTGTAATCTAATTGTTATCTTTTTTGATTTTTTCGAGGGTCAAGCTATTGAAATAGAGTCATCATTATGATATAATTGTAACCGATATTCTGCGAAAGGAGTGTATCATTATGGCTAAAGAGCAAAAGGAGCATATTACCTCTATCGGCGGAAGTGCCGTTATGGAGGGGGTAATGATGAAAGGTCCCAAGGAAATTGCCACGGCAGTCAGAAAAAGTGACGGAGAAATCGTAATTGACAAGCGTGCGGTAAGTTCTTTGGTAACAAAATATCACGTTAATAAAATTCCGATTGTAAGAGGTGTTTTCGCCTTTTTTGATTCTATGATTTCAAGCACCCGTGCACTTATGTGGAGTGCTGAGTTTGTAGATCTGGAGGAGGAAGAATCAGAGTCAAAATTTGACAAGTGGCTCAGCCGTAAATTCGGGGATAAGATTAAGGATATTGTGATTTACTTTTCCCTTGTCATCTCCCTTGTTTTTTCAATCGGGCTGTTTTTCTTTCTGCCTAATTTAATAACAGGTTTTCTCCTGGGGGATGCTATAGAAAATAACCTTTTAAAGACGTTGATAGAGGGTGTTATCCGAATCAGTATATTTTTAGGTTATGTTATCCTTGTTTCACAAATGGAGGATATAAAAAGAGTTTTCCAGTACCACGGTGCTGAGCATAAAACCATTTTCTGCTATGAGGCAGGACTTGACCTTACCGTTGAAAATGCAAGAGGCATGTCGAGACTGCACCCCAGGTGCGGAACAAGCTTTCTTGTGTTCGTAATGATTATAAGTATTATTCTTTTCTCGTTCATTTCATGGAACAATATATGGGTAAGACTGGGGCTGAGGCTTCTTCTCCTCCCTGTTGTGGCAGGTCTTAGCTATGAGGTAATCCGCTGGGCGGGAAAGAGCAAGAGCAGGGTTGTATGCATAATAAGTAAACCCGGTATGCTGCTTCAAAAAATAACCACCCGTGAACCCGATGACAGCCAGCTTGAGGTTGCAATTACCTCCATGAAAGCGGTTCTCACGGATAATAAAGAGGACGACAAATGGTAAGAGAGCTTTTAAATGATGCGGCAAAAAAGCTTTCATGCAGCGAAACTCCCTTGCTCGATGCAAGGGTGCTTTTAGCCAAGGCCATGAATAAGGAAAACGCCGCACTGATTTTTGAAAGTCCCGATGATGTTCAAAAAGAAACCTTTAATGCCTACATTGATCAAAGGGCAAAGGGTGTGCCCGTGGCGTACATTTTAGGCGAAAAGGAATTTATGGGGCTTCTTTTTAAGCTGAATGAGGGTACGCTTATTCCCCGTCCCGACACGGAATGTCTGGTGGAAAAAATCATTGAAAAATGCACTTTTCACGCTCCTAAGATTCTTGATTTGTGCAGTGGCAGCGGATGCATAGGTATATCCCTTGTAAAATTTATTGTTGGGGCAACGTGTGACCTTACGGATATTTCTGAAAATGCATTGAAGGCGGAAAAGGAAAATGCCCTTCTTAACCATGTTGAAAACAAGACGAAAATTTTCAGGCTTGATGTACTGACGGATGAAATTGAAAAGGGCTATGACATAATTGTTTCAAACCCTCCCTACATCAAGAGCAGTATTGTGCCGACTCTTGAGGTTAGTGAATTTGAACCATTGCGTGCTCTTGACGGTGGCAGTGACGGGCTTGATTTCTACAGAGTAATTGCAAAAAAGGCATACAAGGCACTTTCAATGGGCGGTATGCTGGCACTGGAAATAGGCTATGACCAGGGAAGCGAGGTAAAGGAGCTTTTAAAGGACTTCTCAAATGTTAGCTTATATAAGGACTACGGAAATAATGACAGAGTAATAATCGCAATAAAATAAAGGAATTTGCCAACAGACAGGCAAATTCCTTTATTTTATTTGCGAAGCTCTTTTTCTGCCTCATTAAAAATTTGAGGAACGGTGTATATATCGCTGTAGCTTTCTGCCTCGGCTTCATTTTCCGGAGGTCTGTACATAAGTCCTGTACATTCCGTAGCCGAAGCTACTGCATCCGTATCAATCAGCTTATCATAGAAAGAATCCTTATCGGGAGAATCGTTTCTTTCAAGTATCGGTCTTTCTTCCATATCAATCACCCAAAGTTAGTATGGTCATCAGCGCACAGATTATTCAAGAATTTTTCCTTCTTTTTGACTAAATCTTTGACCGACTGACTAACATTTGACTTCTCTGTCTCTTTCTGCTATAATTAAGTTGATTTTTTAAAAGGGAGCCTAAGTATAATGAAGCTTAATTTGGAACACCTTAAATCAATAACACAGGGTGCTGTTTATTTTTCCGAGGAGGAAAAAGGCTTTCAACCCCACCGAAGTTTATTTGAAGATGTCGGCAAAACGATTCATTCAATTTGTGAGGAAATCGGTGGAATCACCGTTATAGACGGATTTGACTTTGTCCCGAAGGAACCTACGCTTTTTGCAGATTTATGTCTTCATCCTTCAAACGAGGGATTTGACCACTACATAAAAAATCCGACAGCGGAAATCAGAAAGTATGTTTAATCATGAATGAATATATTAAAAATTTCTTAGATGAACGTTTCGTTTCAGAAATCGGTTTTGCAAAATGCACCGATACGCCCTTCCCCACACTTGAAAATGCAGTATCTCTTATATTTCATCTTTCCAATGCAGTTGTTGACCAGATAACAGATGCCCCAACCCACACATATTTTCAGCACTACAGAACGATGAACGCCTATATTGATTCCGTAGCCCATCAGCTTGTAATGGCACTACAGGCAAAAGGGTATGATGCCGCTGCTATTCCTGCCAGTCAGTCCATAGAGGGGCTTTCGGGGCTATTTTCCCACAAAAAGGCGGCGGTACGTGCAGGTCTGGGTTACATAGGAAAAAGCTGTCTTTTCATATCTCACAAATTCGGACCGAGGGTACGGCTCGGAACAGTGTTTACAAATGCACCTCTTGAAACAGTGTGCATGGAGCAAAAATCACTTTGCGGTGGCTGCAATATTTGTGCAAATGCCTGCAAAGCTATGGCTATTAAAAATGTCGAATACTGTGAAGGTATGGCAAGGGAAGATATTTACGATGCAAAGGCGTGCAGTGATTATATGAAGGACAAGTTCAAGCATATAGGCAGGGGTGCTGTTTGCGGAGTATGTATGAAGATGTGCCCGAAAGGTACAAAATAATAAATTGACAAGTGGATGTAAAAAAGCATTTCGTTTTTACATCCACTTGTTTTATACCTCTATAAAAGTTACATTTTTGTATTCCGCTTTAAATTGTTCATCAAAGCTGTAATCCGTAATAACAGTGTCTACATCGCTAAGCCGCATCACGACCGTTGCACTGGGAATATTAATTTTCTCATGATCACAAAGGTAAATTACCATTTTTGAATTTTTTGCCATTGCATTAAGATGAAGATTGTAACGTCCGCCGCCTCCTATTTCTCCGTTTTCATTCAGGCTCTCCGCCGCAAAAAACATTTTGTTTGCCTTATATTCCATTGTGTTTTTCACACATAAATCACCGCACAGCATTGACGGCGGCTCGAATATTTCACCACCGAGGCAAATTGTACGTATGTTTGTAAACTCACTGAGGTAAGCAACAGCAGAAATATTATTTGTAATAACCGTTATTCCCTCTTTACCCGTAAGGTAAGGTGCCATATATTCAGTGGTAGAGGAAGCATCAATAAAAATTGTATCGCCGTCTCTCACAAGCTCTGCCGCCGCCTTGCACATCTTCTTTTTTTCACGCTTCATTTTATGATATCTAAACGCAAGAGGAACTATCGTCTTTTCCGCAAGCTCCACTCCTCCGTAGCTGCGAATAACCTTCTTCATTTTCTCCATAACATTAAGGTCACGGTTTACGGTCGCCTTGCTGTAACCGAGTTGCGTGCAAAGATACTTTACGCTTACATATCCGTTTTCACGGAGAATTTGTTCGATTATATCAATTCGTTCCTTCTGATACATTTTTCCATCCATCCTTGAGTTTTTTTGAGACTTTCTCTTTTTCATGAACCTACTTGATTTTTTTATTCAGTGTGCTATTATCTACATTGTACATTGAAACGACAAAAATATCAATAAAATTCAGGAGGTTTCTTTATGATTACGGCAAAAAAATCCGAATTTTTTAAAGCTTTTCAGATCGGGACGGTCTGTGTATGTTCCTACATGGTAAGCTATTACATGCGAAATATTCTCAGTGTAACAACCCCCGAAATGCTTTCCACAGGAATATTTACGAAAGAATATTTAGGCTCGCTTTCCTCGATATATATGCTTGTATATGCAATCGGTCAGCTTTTTAACGGGGTGATCGGGGACATTATAAAGCCAAAGTTTATGATTGTGGGCGGAATGGTTTTAAGCGGAATTTCCTCAATTCTTTTTGCATTTACAAACAGCCGTGCAATGGGACTGCTACTGTTTGCGGTAATAGGCTTTGCGCTGTCTATGCTGCGAGGACCTCTTGTTAAAACAATTTCCGAAAATACCTCAGCGTCACATTCCAGAGTTATATGTACATTCTTTTCCTGTGCAAGCTTTACGGGGCCTCTTATTGCAGGAATGATTTCCATGTTTTTTAATTGGTGTCTTACATTTATTATTGCCGGTACTATAGCAATATCAATAGGATTTATTGCCTGGTTAGTATTCACACTGTTTGAAAAAAAGGGACTTCTTACATATTCATTTTCCGAAAATTCACACGGATTTAAAAATATTTTCAAGGTATTTTCACTCAATAATTTTGTATTTTATATGTTTGTGGGGGCATTAGCTGAAATTTCAGCGGCATCAATCACCTTCTGGGTTCCCACATATCTTACGCAAAAGCTTTCCTGCAGCGAAGATGCTGCAAAAATAATTTTCTCTGCAATGTCTTTTTGTAAGGGCTTCATCCCCTTTGTTTCCTTGTTCTTCTATACACTGCTAAAAGGCAAGGATATTAAAATGACACGATACTGCTTTTTTCTTTCTGCATTATTCTTTTCGGGAATGCTCCTTACGAGCCATATGTATTTAAACGTCCTGTGCCTTCTTTTGGCACAGCTTTCCATAGGTGCGGCTTCCTCACTCTTGTGGAGTATTTATATTCCCTCACAACGCAAAAGCGGAATGGTTTCAACCGTAAACGGAGTATTTGATTTTTCGGGCTATCTTTTTGCATCGATAGCAAATCTTGTTTTTGCACATGCAATCGGAGGAATTGGCTGGAACGGAATTATCCTGGTATGGACAGGTATGGCGGCAGTTGGATTTTTAGTTTCTGTTTTCACAAAGCAGCAGAAAAAAAGAACATTATAATTGATATTACTAAAAGCAGTGGGTATGCTCGCTATAGCGAGCATACCCACTGCTTTTGTTTAATGAGTGCTTCTTACAGGCACTTTGTCTTTAAAGAGAAGTGTAATACACCAAAGCCCTGCAAGTCCTACAACAGTATAAATAATTCTGCTGAGAAGTGCTGTCTGCCCTCCGCACAAAAGTGCTACAAGGTCTACACCGAAAAGTCCGATTGAACCCCAGTTGATTGCACCGATAATTGCAATTGATAAAGCTGTATTATCCATTTAAATCACTCCTTTATCGGTATTATGGGCACTTTTGGAAAGTTTTATACATTTATAAAATTTATTTTGTATTTTTACAACATCTATGTTATACTTAGCATGGTGATATTTATGTATTGTTGCTTTACGGGACATAGACCCACGCAGCTCCCTTGGATTAATAGAGAGGACGAGCCTCGGTGCAAGGAATTAAAGAAAGTTATATCCGATGTTATTGATACGGCAATTAATGACGGATATACCGATTTTTATTGCGGTATGGCACTGGGAATTGACACCTTCTGTGCCGAAGCTGTAATTGAAAAAATGAAATCAAATAAAAAAATTCATCTGCACGCTGCACTTCCCTGTCCTGAGCAACAGCTTGGTTGGAAAGAAAACGAGAAGGAAAGATTTGAAAATATTTTAAGCCACGCATCTACCAAAACGGTGATAAGTCCCGTGTATACAGACACCTGTATGCTTTCGAGAAACCGCTTTATGGTCGATAACTCAAAAAGGTTAATCGCCGTGTGGAGCGGATTTTTCAGGGGCGGTACTGCATATACTGTAAGATATGCAAAAAAAGAAGAAAAGGAAATATACCTGATAAGACCTAAGGATTTGTCGGTAACTATTTTATAGGAGGATACTAAAATGCTTAATTTCACTTATTATGCACCCACCAAGGTGCATTTTGGTAAGGATACTCACAAGGAAGTGGGAAAAATAATTCGTGAATACGGCTTTAAAACCATAATGATGCAATACGGACAATCGAGCATCAAAAAAAGCGGTCTTTATGATGAAGTAATTCAGTCACTTACGGAAAATAATATCAAGGTAATCGAAATGGGCGGTGTAGAGCCTAACCCGAAGCTTTCCTTTGTAAACGAGGCAATCCGGGTTGCAAGAGAAAACAACGTTGAAATGATTCTGGCAGTGGGCGGCGGAAGTGTGCTTGATTCTTCAAAATATACTGCTACGGGTGCAAAATATGACGGTGATGTATGGGACTTCCCTACCTTTAAGGCTACGCCTAAAGACGGTCTTCCCGTAGGTTGCATCCTTACAATTTCTGCGGCAGGAAGCGAAATGAGTTCCTCTGCCGTTATAACAAATATGGAGCTTAATATGAAAAGAGGATATAACAGTGACTTTAACCGTCCTCTTTTTGCAATCTGCAATCCCGAGCTGACATATAGTGTATCTCAGTATCAGACCTCTTGCGGCATTGTGGATATTATGGCTCATACCATGGAAAGATATTTTACGGTATGTCCTCCCACCGACCTTACCGACAGAATTTGTGAAAGCGTACTAAAAGCTATAATCAATGCAGGAAGAACGCTGATGGAAAAGCCTGATGATTATGATGCGAGAGCTACGATGATGTGGGCTTCTTCCCTGTCGCATAATGACCTGACGGGATGCGGACGGGAAAACGCCCTTGCTGTTCATCAGTTGGAGCACGCACTAAGCGGAGAATTTGACCATATTGCACATGGTGCAGGACTGGCTGTTCTTTTCCCTGCCTGGGGAAGATATGTTTATAAGTATAACACTTCCCGTTTTGCACAGTTTGCACGCAGGGTATGGGATGTCTCAGAATCTGACGATGAAAAAGCCGCACTTATGGGAATAGAAGCAATGGAGGCGTTCTTTAAGAAAATTAAAATGCCCCTTACACTTCGTGAGTTTGATATTCCCGAAAGCAGCGAGAGGCTTGCTGACCTTTGTACTTTCGGCAAACAGAGAACTGTTAAAAGCTATGTGGAGCTGGATTATGAGAAGATAAAAGAAATTTTTGAAAGTTGTTATTGAAAATTTTATTTTGGAGAAAATTTATGACGGATTTAATATTTAAGCTTCGTGAAAATAAAATACTTTCCAGAGACGAATTCCGCGCTCTCCTTACTACCGATAAATATGACAGTGCTCTTATTAAATCATCTGATGAAATAAGACAGGCTATTTATGGGAAAGATGTATATATAAGAGGGCTTATTGAATTTACAAACTACTGCAAAAACAACTGCTACTATTGCGGTATACGCTGTGATAACAAAAATGCACAACGTTACCGTCTTAGTAAAGAGGAAATAATGGCCTGCTGCCGAGAAGGCTACACGCTTGGGTTCCGCACATTTGTTTTGCAAGGCGGTGATGACCCCTATTTTACGGATGAAAGAATATGTGACATAGTAGGAGCTATCCGAGAGGAATTTCCCGACTGTGCAATTACTCTCTCTATCGGAGAAAGAAGCTATGAAAGTTATCTTGCCTATTTTAATGCAGGTGCAAACAGATTTCTTCTCCGCCATGAAACTGCCGAAAGCGAGCATTATAACAAGCTTCATCCTGAGTGTATGAGCCTTGAAGAACGCAAACGCTGTCTTTTTGACCTTAAGAAAATAGGCTATCAAGTGGGAAGCGGTTTTATGGTCGGCTCCCCGTTTCAGACTATTGATCATATAATCTCAGATTTAGAATTTTTGCACGAATTACAGCCCGATATGATTGGCATAGGACCGTATATTGTTCATAAAGAAACGCCGTTTGCAGAGCACAGGAGCGGAAGCGTGGAAATGACTGTGCGGCTGATTGCAATTCTTCGCCATATGTTCCCATATGCTCTTATCCCCTCTACCACGGCATTAGGCACGCTTCATCCCGAGGGGCGTGAAATGGGACTTCGTGCCGGGGCAAATGTTGTAATGCCTAACCTTTCTCCCCAAAGCTACAGAAAGCTGTATGATTTGTACGAAAATAAAATTTCTACAGGTGAGGAAGCCGCACAAAGCCGTGCTCTCCTTGAAAAAAGAGTGGAAAATGCCGGCTACAAGGTGGTAACTGCTGTTGGAAATGTGAAAAGAGAATCATAAGTTATAAAGGAAATTTACTATGGAAAAATGTTTAATTGCTATGAGCGGTGGCGTTGACAGTGCTGTGGCGGCACTTCTTGTGAAAAATATGAATATTGAATGTGTCGGTGCCACAATGAAGCTTTTGGGCGGCGGCGGAATTGAGCTTGACGAAGAACACGCCTGTTGTTCACGTGAGGACATTGAGGATGCAAAAAAGGTTGCCGAAAGACTTGGTATGGAGCATTATTTATACGATTTTTCGGAGCACTTTGCCGAAAAAGTTGTGGATAAATTTGTACACGCATATGAAACGGGTGCAACGCCCAATCCCTGTATAGAATGCAACCGATATTTAAAGTTCGAGCGGCTTTTTGAGGAAGCGGAAAACCTTGGCTGTGACAGCATTGCTACGGGACATTACGCCCGTGTGGAATACAATGCCGAAAGTGGCAGATGGGTATTAAAAAAGGCCTTGGATTTATCCAAAGACCAGAGCTATGTCCTCTATTCACTGACGCAAAAGCAGCTTTCAAAGGTTATATTCCCATTAGGTGATATGACTAAGGCACAGGCGCGTGAGATTGCCGAAGAAAACGGATTTATCAATGCACACAAAAAAGAAAGCCAGGATATATGCTTTGTAAAAAATGAGGACTATACAGACTTCATTGAAAGATACACGGGAAAAAGCTATCCATGCGGTAACTTTGTAGACACCGACGGAAACATACTTGGCAATCACAAAGGAATTATCCACTACACGGTCGGACAACGAAAGGGCTTGGGGCTTGCCCTCCCTGCACCTTTATATGTATGTCGCCTTGATACGGAGAAAAACGAGGTTGTGCTTTGTCCCCATGAAGGGCTTTTTACAAAAGAGCTTACCGCAACGGATATTAATTTAATCAGCGTGCCTGATTTATATACGCCCATGCGTATTAAGGCAAAGGTTCGCTATCGCCATACCGAGCAGGAGGCTACGGCAGTGCAGATTGATGAAAACACAATCCGAGTTACCTTCGATGAGCCTCAGCGTGCTATCACCAAAGGACAGGCGGTTGTCCTTTACGACGGCGACATTGTTGTCGGTGGCGGAACGATTTGTTAGTAAGAGGTATATTTTTATAATACCGGCAAATAATAACACAAAGGAGATTTTGCTATGAAAGAAACTTTGTTCAAGCTTAGCTATGGGCTGTTTGTGCTTTCTGCACGTGAGGGTGAAAAGGACAACGGCTGTATCATCAACACCGTGATGCAAATTACCGATACTCCGCTTCAGATTGCAGTGGGCATAAACAAGGACAATTACACATATGAAATGATTGAGAAAACAGGCACGTTCAATGTAAGTGTGCTTACGGAGGATGTTCCTTTCTCCGTATTTGAAAGCTTTGGTTTTAAAAGCGGAAGAACCGAGGATAAATTTTCTGCCTTTAACGATAAAGAAAGAAGCGAAAACGGAATCTTTTATCTTACAAAGTATACCAATGCATTTATAAGTGCAAAGGTGGTAAACATCCTTGACTGCGGTACGCACATGATGCTGATTGCCGAGGTAACGGATGCAAAAACCCTTTCCGATGCTCCGTCCGTGACATACGATTATTATTTCAAGAATATTAAACCCAAGCCCGAAGCAAAGAAAAAGGGCTATGTGTGTAAAATTTGCGGATATGTATATGAGGGGGACACACTTCCCGAGGATTATATATGTCCGTTGTGCAAGCACCCTGCTTCTGACTTTGAACCTATTCGGGAGTAATAAAATGCGCACACCGTACGGATGTCTATGTTTATGCAACTATATTTTAACCCTGCGTAGACTAATCTTTGTTATCTATTATATATTATATATTGTAGGGATTCGTCAAAACAACGAATCCCTATTTTTTACTCATCCGTACTACGAACAAACTTCGCCGCTCGACGTACCATCGTACGCCTTCGGGTTACCCAAAGCTAAAGCTTTGGCTCAGTTTGTCCGTTCTGCATCATTTTCTTACTCCCTTGGCATGATATATTTTTCACTCACTGCAAAATTAAAAACACGGTAAAGCAAAAATTTGCTCTACCGTGTTTTTTTTGTGTTTATCAGTCTTCTACTATGTCAACAATTACTTTCTTACCGTCTTTTCCGGAAGCGGCACGCATTACAGTTCTGATTGCTTTTGCAATTCTGCCCTGTCTGCCGATTACCTTTCCCATATCTGAGGGATTAACTCTCAGCTCAAGGAGCTGACTGTCCTCACGGTCGGTAAGTGTTACATTGACTTCTTCGGGAAACTGAACAAGTGGTTTTACAATTGCTTCAAGAAGTTCTTTCATGATATCTCTCCAATCAGTCGATGATACCATTCTTCTTGAGAAGGCTCTTTACAGTGTCTGTGGGCTGTGCGCCGTTTGCAATCCACTGCTTAACCTTTTCGCCGTCAACTGTGAACACAGAAGGCTCTGTAAGAGGATTGTAAGTACCTACTTCCTCAATGAATCTTCCGTCACGGGGATAACGAGAATCTGCTACTACTACACGATAGTAAGGAGCCTTCTTCGCACCCATTCTTCTAAGTCTGATTTTTACTGCCATTTCTTTCACCTCATAAAAAATATATAAAATTAAATTAAATTCTTACTTAAAACGGAAAGCGCATTTTCTTAAGCTTTTTGGGATCAGAAAACATTTTCATCATTTTCTGCATTTCGGCAAACTGCTTTAAGAAAAGATTCACATCCTGCACGCCGAGACCGCAGCCCATTGCAATACGCTTTCTGCGGCTTCCGTTGATTATTTCGGGGTTTTCACGCTCTTTTTTTGTCATTGAGCAGATGATTGCCTCTGTTCTTACAAACTGCTTATCATCAAGCTTGACTCCTTTAAGCTTAGCCCCTACTCCGGGAATCATCTTAAGAATACTTTCAAGCGAGCCCATTTTTTTCATTTGTTTAAGCTGCTCAAGGTAATCGTTAAGGTCAAATTTCTGCTCACGAAGCTTTCTTTCAAGCTCCATCGCCTGTTTTTCATCGAAAGCTTCCTGTGCTTTATCGATAAGGGAAAGCATATCGCCCATGCCTAAAATTCTTGATGCCATTCTGTCGGGGTAGAAAGGTTCAAGGTCGGTAAGCTTTTCTCCCATACCTGCAAATTTAATATTTTTACCTGTCGTAGCACGGACGCTGAGTGCCGCACCGCCACGAGTGTCACCGTCAAGCTTTGTGAGGATAATGCCGTCTATTCCGAGCTGCTCGTCAAAGCTTGCCGCAACATTGACTGCATCCTGACCGGTCATAGAGTCTACTACAAGAAGGATTTCCGTGGGATGCACCTCGGACTTAATTTTCTTAAGCTCCTCCATCAGATTTTCATCTATATGAAGCCGTCCCGCTGTGTCTACTATAACTGTATCAAAGCGTGATGTGTCACAATTTTTCACTGCATCGCTTGCAATTTTCACCGGGTCTTTCGTTTCAAAATCCGCATGAACGAAAAGCCCCATTTGCTCGCCCACTACCTGGAGCTGCTTTATAGCGGCAGGCCGCTGAACGTCACAGCCTGCGAGCATGGGACGCTTGCCCTGCTTTTTAAGAAGACCGCCAAGCTTTGCGGCAGTAGTAGTCTTACCTGCACCCTGAAGACCTACAAGCATATACACTGTAGGAGCCTTGGGTGATACTGCAAGCTTCGCCTGTGCACCTCCCATGAGCCAGGTAAGCTCATCACGAACAATTTTAATTATCTGCTGACCGGGAGTGAGGCTTTCCAAAACTTCGCTTCCCGTTGCTTTTTCATATACTCGCTTCTCAAACTCTTTAACAACTTTATATCCCACGTCCGCTTCCAAAAGTGCAAAGCGAACTTCACGCATGGCGCTCTTTATATCCTTTTCGGTAACAACGCCCTGGCCCCTGAGCTTTTTAAAGGTCTGCTGAAGCTTTTCACCTAAAGATTCAAATGCCATTATTCTTCTCCGTTCTCTATAAGACTTGTTCTTTCAAGTATTTTATCTGCGAGAGCGTTTATTTCTTTGCTGGCTGAAAGCCGCTTATTCGTAGCCTTAAGCTCTGCTGTAAGCTGTGCAATGTCACCTACATTACGGAAAACACGAATTAAATGAAGCTTACTTTCCATTTCGTCAAGAATTGTCTCTCCACGCTTAATGAAATCGCGTACACCCTGACGGGAAATATCCATAAGCTCGGAAATTTCACCCAAGGAATAGTCACTGTCATAGTAATATTCCATTGCCTCAACCTGTTTGTCCGTAAGCAATCCTTTATAAATATCAAGAAGCTCTGTGTAAACAAGATTTTTTTCCATAACAGTGCCACCTCCTCCGGCAAAAAATTCAGGAGTTGTAAAGTTAGTTAGCTTTACAACTCCTTTAGTATACACTGAATTTCAAGGAATGTCAATAGTTTTTTTGCAAAGAATTAACTATAAATGAAAAAATATTTGAAAGTTGTTCGCGGCTATGATACAATCTTTGTAAAGGCGGTGATAATTTTGGACAGAGTGATACTTCATTGTGATTGCAACGGGTTTTTTGCCTCGGTTGAGGCGGCACTTAACCCTGCTCTTAATGATGTTCCCATGGCAGTGGGCGGAAGCGTGGAAGCACGCCACGGAATAATTTTGGCTAAAAATGAGCTTGCAAAAAAGTACGATATACGCACTGCCGAAACTATCTACTCCGCCAAAAAGAAATGCCCCGACCTTGTGATAGTGCCTCCCCATCACGATTTGTACGAGGAGTACAGCCAAAGAGTAAATGCAATTTATCTTGAATATACTGATTTGGTGGAAAAATTCGGAATCGATGAAAGCTGGCTCGATGTGACAGGTTCGCAAAAACTTTTCGGAAGCGGTGAGGAAATTGCCTCCGCAATCAGAAAAAGGGTACGGGAGGAAATCGGGATAACCATTTCCGTGGGAGTATCTTTTAACAAAGTCTTTGCGAAGCTTGGCAGTGACTACAAAAAGCCCGACGCCACAACCGTTATATCAAGGGAAAATTACAAGGATATCGTCTATCCCCTGCCCGTGGGTGATTTGCTTTTCGTAGGAAGAAAAACAAGAGAGGCTCTCGCAAAGCTTCATATAAAAACCATAGGCGACCTCGCACATGCAAAGGAGGAAAAGCTCATCAGCCTTTTGGGAAAGCAGGGTGAAATGATTTACCGCTATGCACGAGGTGAGGATAATTCTCCCGTTGACCCCCACGCTAACGATGAGGTAAAATCAGTTGGCAACGGAATGACCTTCCGCCGTGATTTAATAGGCGAAAAGGACATTTTGTGCGGTATATCCCACCTTAGCGAAAGCATTGCCGTAAGGATGAGGAAAAAAGGCGTAAAATGCACGGTGGTTCAAGTTACGATTAAGGACCCCGATTTAGTTTCCATTCAAAGGCAGGAAAAGCTCCTGAAGCCCACAAACTTAGCTAAAGATATAACCGACAAGGCAATGGAAATTATCCGCCATAGCTGGAACATGAAAAGCCCGATTCGTATGCTTACCGTAACGGGAGGCGGAATCGTTCCCGAAGACAGCGTTCAGCAGATAAGCTTTTTTGATGAGGCTAAAAACACCAAGCGCGAAAGCCTTGAAAAAGCCCTTGACAAAATCCGTGACAAATACGGAAGCGATTCCGTAAGGAACGCAAATGTGATAAACAATGATATAGGAATATAGGGGAATAAAACAATGCTAAACAAATTATTCAAAAATATACTTGAGCAAGATACAGCCCCTATCGTTGTTTGCGATATGGAACAGAGAGGTGTGTAGACAATGAATGTGAACTTTGATGTCAATAAAGTTTTTCAAGAACGGCTAGCATCAAGCATGGGGCTTGATAAATATCAATACATTATGAACCAAGTAAAAAAGACCAACGTCTGTATGGATGCAGATTTCCAAAGAACATTTAACGGATTCTACATAGTTAGACGAAACGAAGCATGGAGAAAGCTTTATTACGAGTATTTCGAAAACATCAAAGGTGGTACTCCGACTTTTGCAAACATTATTACCCACCTGTATGAATGTACCGGTAATGTCGAACCATCATTTTCAAGTAAAATGCTTGCAACAATATTACCCGAAAAACCCATTTGGGACCGCTATGTTATTCATAATCTGAATATGGAATTGATTGGTGTAACCAAACATGAACGATTGGAAAACGCTATAGTGCTTTATGCCGACATAGAAAAATGGTATATGGACTTTTTGCAAACAGATAAGGCAAAGGAATGTATTGAAGTGTTTGACCAAGTGCTCCCCGACTATAAATGGTTGTCTAATATAAAGAAAATTGACAGCATCCTTTGGAGCATAAGATAAAATTTCAATTTAACGAGGTTGTGTTATGGAAAAATTAAACTTTAGATATGCAACAGAAACTGATACTGCATTAATATTAGAATTTATAAAAGGTTTGGCAGAGTATGAAAAAATGCTCGATGAAGTAATCGCCACTGAAGATCTTTTGAAAGAATGGATTTTTGAAAAGAAAAAAGCCGAGGTTATTTTTGCTTTGGAAGATGGCATCGAGGTCGGATTTGCCCTATTTTTCCATAACTTTTCTACATTTCTTGGTCGTGCAGGAATATACTTAGAGGATTTGTTTGTTATACCTGAATATCGTGGCAAAGGCTATGGCAAAGGACTTCTTAAAAAGCTTGCACAGATTGCAAAAGAGCGCGGCTGTGGAAGGCTTGAATGGTGGTGCCTTGACTGGAACAAGCCAAGTATTGATTTTTATTTGTCTTTGGGCGCAGAACCAATGGACGAGTGGACTACCTATCGTGTTACAGGAGAAAATTTAGACAAGCTTGCAAAAGAATAAATTTGATGTAAAGGTAAATCTTATGAAGAAAGTATTATGTATGATATCAGCGCTTTTCTGCATCTTTCTCACCGCTTGCGGAAATGATAGCAGTGTTGGAATTATCGGCGGAGCCGATGGACCGACCGCAATATTGGTTAGTGAAGAAGGAGAAAAAGCAATGTATGAGCAAATCACATCCGGGGAAGCCAAAAAGATAATGGATAGCGGTGAGGAATTGGTTATCCTTGATGTAAGAGAGCAAGACGAATTTGATGCAGGGCATATCCCGGGTGCAATTCTGATTCCCTATACCGAAATTGAAAACAAGGCAGAAGAAATTATTCCTGACAAGGACAAGCAGGTACTTGTATACTGCAGGTCGGGCAGAAGAAGTAAAATCGCAGCAGAAAGTCTTGCAAAGCTCGGTTATTCCAACATCAAAGAATTTGGCGGAATCATCGATTGGAATTATGAGGTAGAAAAATGAACGAAGAATGTTTAATTTGCAAAGCACCGCTTGAATATTTAGAAACTGATACTATGATGGAGTGCGTGATTTGCCATAAAAAAGAAAACAGCAAATCAAGATGCGTAAACGGGCACTACGTTTGCAGTGAATGCCACACAAGCGGTATGGACGAAATTATAGCTTTAGCTTTAAATGAAAAGTCCAAAAATCCCATTGAAATTTTAGAAAAGATGATGTCTATGGACTTTTGCCATATGCACGGACCTGAGCATCATGTGATGGTAGGGGGATCACTTCTTACTGCATACAAAAATGCAGGCGGTGATATTGATTTACCGTCTGCACTTTCTGAAATGTATGCAAGAGGGAAACAAGTCCCCGGCGGAGCTTGCGGATTTTGGGGAGCCTGCGGTGCAGGTATCAGCACCGGAATGTATATGTCGATTATAACAAAGTCCACACCGCTTGCCAAAGAAGCCTGGGGACTCTCAAATCAAATGACGGGACGAGCGCTCACTGCAATCGGCAAAAATGGCGGTCCCCGTTGCTGTAAAAGAGATTCGTATCTTGCAATTATGGAAGCTGTTAATTTCACAAAAGAAAAGCTTGGAGTAGAAATGAATCTTGACAAAATCGAATGTTCACGCTATAAGCTCAATAATCAATGTATAGAAGAAAGGTGTCCTTTCCATGTCAAAAACTAAAATAGCATTTATTTGCGTACATAATTCCTGCCGAAGCCAGATGGCAGAGGCTTTTGGAAAAGTGTACCTGTTGGAGAAATACGACTGCTATTCTGCAGGAACAGAAACAAAGCCGCAGATAAACCAAGATGCCGTGCGGATTATGAAAGAGCATTTCGGCATAAATATGTCGGGTCAGTATTCAAAGCTGCTTTCGGATATTCCAGAGCCTGATATTGTTATCACAATGGGATGTAATGTCAGGTGTCCCAATATCCCCTGCAAAGAACGCTATGATTGGGGGCTTGATGATCCTACAGGAAAAAGTGACGAAGAATTTATAAAAACAGCTAATAAGATAAAAGAGAAAATATTGGAATTGCAAAAATAATCAAAGGGGTGTGCATTATGAATAATATCACAGAACATATCCAAAACAGAAGAAGTGTCAGAACATTTGATGCAAGAGAGCTTGACAAAAACGATTTAGAGAAACTGACATCTTTTGCACAGACAATAGAAAATCCTTTTGAAATACCTGTGAATTTCAAATTTATGAATGCAAAGGAATACGGACTTAACTGTCCTGTTACGGTGGGTACTGATTTATTTATCGGAGGTAAAATCAAATGCGTGGAAAAGGCAAGTGTGGCATTTGGATATTCCTTTGAAATGCTGGTGTTATATGCCCAGTCTATCGGCATTGGAACAACTTGGCTCGGCGGAACTATGAACCGCTCGGCTTTTGAAGATGCAATGGAACTTGATCGTGACGAAATTATGCCTTGCGCAAGTCCACTTGGGTATCCTGCGAAAAAGATGTCCCTGCGTGAGAGTATGATGCGAAAAGGAGTTAAAGCCGACAAAAGACTTCCTTTTGAGGAGTTATTCTTTGACGGCTCATTTGACACGCCTTTATCTAAAGAAAAAGCTGGCAAATGGACTGAAACCTTGGAAATGGTAAGACTTGCTCCCTCGGCAGTAAACAAACAACCGTGGCGAGTTATTGTGTGTGACAATGCAGTTCACTTTTATTTAAAACGCAGTAAGGGCTTTAGCTATAACGAAAAACTTGATATGCAGATGATTGATATGGGTATCGCCCTTTGTCACTTTGATTTGACTGCGAAAGAAAATAATTTGAATATTGTCTTTGAACAAAATGATCCCAAACTTGAATCAGATGCTGAGTATATCGCTTCTTTCAGATTAGTATAAAGGGAGGCTAATATAAAATGAAAAATAAAGGTAGAATAATATTATCGATTGTTGGAGTAGTTTTAAGCATCACTTTGCTTGTTGTAAGCACAATTCTCACGGAAGAGAAAATCATAGATACTGCGACTGCAATCGCTTTTATAGCAGTTTCGGTGATTTTGGTATGGATTGCGATATCCTATGCCGCCAAGGTTGACTATGAAACAGGCGTTTATGAATGCAGAAAGTGCGGGCACACTTTTAAGCCTACATTTAAGGCATACATTTGGGGTGCACATACATTAACCACCCGACACCTTAAATGCCCAAAGTGTGAAGAAAAATCGTGGTGCAGAAGAAAGAACATAAAGGCTTTGAAGGGTTAAAATCCTTCAAAGCCTTTACTATTGCCAATTTTTAAAAATGTAAAATGTGCTTGACATTTTTTGAAACATATAATATAATGAAAATGTAAAGCGCACTTTACTATTTACGGAGGTGATTGTTTGAATAACAGAATAAGAGAATTACGCAAAGAAAATAAAGTAACACAAGATGATTTAGCAGGTGCAGTGGGAGTAACCCGTCAGACAATCATATCACTGGAAAATGGGAAATATAATGCTTCATTGCAACTGGCTCATAAAATA
>JAZNYX010000057.1:0-16052 GCA_045594665.1 Clostridia bacterium
CACTAAATCTTCTATGCTTATCATTTCTATTTGATATCTGTTCTCATATCCTTTTTGCATCATCTTTCATCACCTAAGAACATTATACCATAAAACAAAGAAAAAGCCCAGAGTTATCTGGACTTTTTCGACAGTCTGAAACGGCATAGGTTTTCTATGCCGTTTCTTCGTTGTTAAATAATGATAATGGCAGTATGCCGACCAAATCATAAAGGTGTTAAGTGTGCCGTTATCTTCAAAAAATAACTTGACATCAGGAAGTCCATTATTTAAAACAGTTAATGCTGAAATTCGTTAACTTTTCTTATCCATTCCTATTCAATCCTTTCCTTTCTATTATGTTGATGTTTCCGCCTATTGCATTGAGTTCAGCAGTATGCTTTTTGATTTCGGGAATATTAAGTAAAATGATGTGTCCGTCAATCGCCATTTTACGCATATATGCCCCTAACCTTAATGTGGGAAGCTGCGACATTTTCAAATCAATCAATGCCCTTTCTTCTTCCGTGACTCTTACAATAATTTGTTTGTTTCTTACTCTGTTTGCCATAAAAATTCCGCCTTTCTTTTTGTGTTCATTTAATAAACGATGAAAGTTGTAAAAATACAACCGCAAGAGAAAAAATTTTGTCCTCATATAAGTAACATACAAAAATTTAAAATTCCCCTCTTATATAGGTAACTCTAAAAATTGAATTTTTACACAGTTTAAATAAAAATTTTCTTCTCATAAACTAATACACTTAAAAATTACAAAATGCTAAACTTTTTAAAAATTTTTTCTCTCATTTATGACACACATGCTGAAAAGAAAAAATGCAGAATTTATAAAAAAGATATTACAAAACAAACAAAAATTTTCAAATCTATTGACTTTATTCGTCCCGTCGAATATAATATATATTGAATAATAATAACAGGAGTGAATTGTATGGAATTTATGACAGCAAGTCAAGCCGCACAAAAATGGGGTATATCACAAAGACGAGTACAAATTCTTTGCGCCGAAGGCAGAGTTGACGGAGTTTTTAAGTTGGGTGAAGCGTGGGCTATTCCTGCTAATGCTGATAAACCATGCGATTCAAGAATTAAGCACGAAAAAAAGGAGTTACAAAAGTAATGAATGTAATAGATTTATTTTGTGGCTGTGGCGGTTTATCATACGGATTTGAGAAAGCCGGATATACTATCTTATTAGGTATAGATAACGATGCAAAAGCATTGGAAACCTTTGAATTAAATCATAAGGGAGCAAAGTCAATTTGTGGCGATATTACAACTGTAACTTATGAAAAAGATATAAAACCCTTTATAGGAAACAAACAAGTTGATGTAATTATTGGTGGCCCTCCTTGTCAGGGAATGTCATTATCGGGCCCGAGAAAATTTGACGACCCCAGAAACAGTTTATACCTTTCATACATTAGACTTGTTGAAGAAATTAAACCAAAGGCCTTTGTAATCGAAAATGTTCCCGGATTGGTAGGGCTTTTTAATGGGCAAATAAAAGATAGCATCATTGAGAAATTTACTGATATGGGATATAACATTCAATATCAAATTTTATGTGCAGCCGATTATGGTGTTCCTCAAAGCAGGCGAAGGGTTGTTTTTGTCGGATTGAAAAAAGGTGAATTTATATATCCTAAACCATTAAATAATATTGTTACTTGCGAAATGGCATTATCCGACTTACCGACTCTTGAAAATGACATTGGAACAGAACAAGCGGAATATATATCTGCCCCCCTAAATGAATATCAAGAGTTAATGCGTTGCAACTCCAATAAAGTACATAATCACATTGCGGCAAATCATTCTGAAAAAGTGCAAAAAATTATATCATTAGTTCCCGATGGGGGAAACTATAAAGACTTGCCTGAAAAATATATAAATTCTCGTAATTTCCATGTTGCTTGGACAAGGTTTGCAAGTCAAAAACCTGCTCCAACTATTGATACGGGACACAGACATCATTTTCATTACAAATTTAATAGAGTTCCAACTGTTCGTGAATGTGCAAGGCTTCAGTCATTCCCTGACGATTTTGTGTTTTTAGGAAACAAGACACAACAGTTCAGGCAAGTTGGAAATGCTGTTCCGCCATTAATGGCGCAGGCAATTGCAAAAAAATTATTAGGACATTTGAGGTGATTCTTATGTTATATGAAGTTCCAAAAGAATATTATTTTAGAATTCATCATTGTCGTTCTCGTTTTAAGGGTGATGTAGAAAATATACTTATTTTCATGGCGACAGAAATATCAAAATTATCAGACCAATATGGTGTTATTGATAATGACAAATTAAATGACGCAATTCGTCACTATCCCGGAAATGGAAGCAAAACAGAAAAAACAATAGATAATTGGCGTACAGAAATTTCTTCTTTATTTGGATTTTTTGAATATGTAGATGGTAAAAAGGTCGCTGGAGGTCTTTCAAAGCATCTTGCCCAATATCAGGATATGGTTGAATTTTTTAAACTGTTTTTATACAAGTTTCAATATCCCGGAGCACATATAGATGTAAATCCTTTGTTAGAACAGATTGAGGCAGGTGTTCGTTTTAAACCTGCACAATACATCCTTGCAGTATTAAGATACGCTGAAGAAAAAACCGGCAAAAGACAATATATTACAAAAGCAGAGGCTTGTCATTGTATCTTTAATGATTTACGGTGTACGCGAGATAATGAATCTCCAGATAAGGTTTGGAAACGAATAACAGAAAATAGATCTAAAAATTTTGAATACGAGGAAACAGGAGATGTTATTCGATATGCCGGGGATATTCTCGGTTATATGGAAATTGCCAATTTATTGGTTTGTTATGACCATAAACATTTTTATAGCAATTACAAAAGGGAGCAGAGTGCTGTTTCGGCTTTTATAGATTCTGATTTGTGGTTTGGGGAATATGATTACTTATATGATAAATTTGCTAAAGAGACAAACCCTCACGACCAAAAGATAAGAAAAAAATACTATGCTGAAATAAACAAACAATACAATAAATGGTTTGGCTTTGTTAATCAACAAGTTACAGATGTAGATTTTAGAACAAATATATTGTCTCTTCTATCGCAGGGTACAGAAGAATATACAAAAGAGAAAGAAGAAGCAATTACAAAATTCTATAATACTTTACAAGAAAAAGGGATTGTCAAAACAAAAGAAACTGGAGATTTGGGAGAGGATATGGTATATATCCACGAATGCAAAAGGGTTACTAATATTGGCAGAGCAGATATTCTCCATATTATTAAACATATTCCTACACAATATGCAGTTGGTTATGATATACAGTCTGTTGAATCAACGACAAAGCCTAAATACAAAAAACGATATATCGAAGTCAAAACAACCCTTACGCGTTCCGTAATCAAACAAGCAAATTATAGATTTCATCTTACCCCAAATGAGATTAGCACCGCTGAAACGGTTAGAGAAAATTATTATGTTTATCGTTTAATTGTAAATCAGAATGAAAGTAAATTGTTTATAATTCAAAATCCTATTCAATTATTTGAAGATGGCTTATTGACTATGACCGACAATAATGGTGCAGATGTTTCGTTTGATATAAAAAATTCCAAAGTCGGTAAATTTGAGGAGTTATTAGTATGGACAAATTAAAAGTAGCATCCCTTTTTTGTGGTTGTGGCGGTACTGATGTAGGGTTATTAGGCGGATTTGATTTTCTTGGTAAACATTACAACGAAAATCAAATAGATATTGTTTATGCAAACGATATTGACGATAATGCTTGCAGTATATTTAAAGAAAATTTCAATATAACACCGGATAATAGGGATATCCGAGAAGTTTCATCAAATGATATTCCAGACTTTGATATTCTTACCGGAGGTTTCCCCTGTCAATCATTCTCTATTGTTGCTCAAAATCCTAAAAGATTAGGTGTGAAAGACGACAGAGGAAAACTGTTTTTTGAAATGTGCAGAATATTGAGGGAAAGACAGCCAAAATGTTTTATTGCGGAAAATGTAAAAGGAATTTTAACTGCAAACAACAGGAGTGCTTTTCCCTTAATAATCAAAGAATTTGAAGATTGCGGATATGATGTCAAGTACGATATTTTAAATTCGGCCAATTTTGGAGTTCCGCAAAAAAGAGAGCGTGTTATCATTGTTGGGTTTAGAAAAGATTTGAATGTTAAATTTGAATTTCCTAAAGTAGAAATCACCGAAGAAAATGACTATACACCACTAAAAACCGTTATTGAAAATGATGTTGACGAAAAGTATTATTTCAGCCAAAAAGCAGTTGAGGGAATGATGAAAAAAAGAGCGACTATGAATAAGGGGCGTGCACAAGATATTGAAAAACCTTGTAACACCGTAGGAGCACATTTAGCAAAGGTTTCTTTGAACAGTACAGACCCCGTTTTGTTGGTTAACGGAAGATATAGAAGGTTTACCCCTCGTGAAGTCGCAAGAATACAATCGTTCCCGGAAAACTTTAAACTTGTTGGAAGCGAAGCTGCGCAATACAGAGCTTTAGGAAATGCAATACCGCCAATAATGTTTTGGTATGTTACAAATACTGTGATGGAACATTTGAAATAATGAATTAAAAGAATAATTAAAAATTTAATGAGGAGTTATTATGGATTTGATAAAAGAACTGAATAATCTTCCTAATTTCGGATATGTTTTTGAGAAAAATAATAGACTTTGTCTTGCAATTTTAGGAGGACAATCATGTCAGCAGATTGATGAAATACAGTTTGGACAAGCAATCATAGATTTGAATAGCAAAATGCTCCAACTGTACAATAAATGCAACCTATCCGATGAAGAAAAAATAAGTTTAGCAAAATCAATGAAAAAAATGTATTCTTTATGTGACGGAAGAACAGAGGGGCTTTATTCAATTAAGGATCAGGAGCAATATATTGCATCTCTATCCGACGATGCAAGAGAAGATATTGCACTTCAAATTCGTATGTTAAAAGACTGTAGAAAATTTTATAGAGTATATTGTTCATAAAATTTATTCAAAAAATAACAGGCAAGGCAAGGGTAAATGCATGAGCTATTTACCCTCGGCAAGCCTGTTATTTTTTATAGAGTTATTTATTTCAGCACTAAATTCAGGTTTTGAAAAATATTTTTCTGACCGGCAAAATTCTGCCCACATCATTTCCCTTTGCAGGTGGGCAGAATTTAGAAACAGCTGAGAATGAGTTTCGAATCTGTTTCGGTGACGCAAAAGAGAAATATTTTTCAAAACAAAATCCACATTGTAAAAGATTAGGGAAGGTCGTTTTTTAGCCCGACAGGAGCGTTTTAGGGGTTTGGGGAATCTCCCGTTTGAAACATAGGCTTTCTACTGCGCTGCCGCTTGTATTAAACCTTGTTTCTGCACAGCCCTGCACCTTCGCTTCATCTGCCACAGGTAGCGCTCAGGCTCGGTTCCCCAAAACTTTTGGTTCTTTTGGTTACAAAAGAACGTATTTACGGCAATATCCTCACAGGTGTACCAACGGCGGTTATGTCAAAGAGTGCCTCTATATCCTCGTTGTACATACGGATGCAACCGTTTGATGCCGCTGTTCCTATAGATGCAGGATTATTTGTGCCGTGGATTCCGTACCCCTTTGCGGAAAGTCCCAGCCATCTTGTGCCGTAGGGACCACCGGGGTCTATTTCCTTATTCACGACCTCAAACACGCCAACGGGAGTAGGAGTATCTTCCTTTCCCGTAGCTACAATGTATTCTCGGAATATGCTTCCGTTTTTGTAGACCGTCAGCCTTTTTGCTCCGATATTTACAATGATTTCTATTGGTGAGGGGGCGATAGGAATACAGATTATTTGTCCTATGCGAAGATTACGGGGATTAAGCTCCGGATTAATTCTTAAAATTTCCTGAGCCTCCACCTCGAAAGATGCGGCAATGGCACGGATGGTGTCACCGCTTCTTATCACATAGAAATTCCGCGTGGAACACATGGGCGGCTCCTGAAATCTCTCCGCAATACAGATTCTTTGCCCTACCTGAAGATTGTTGGGGTCAACATCGGGGTTGGTTCTTAACAGTGCCTCTACATCAGTGCCGAAACGAACAGCAATGGATAAAAGAGTGTCCCCCTCGTTTACGTTATAGGGAAGCGTACCTACAGGGCATGTTACGGGCTGATTGGTTGCCGAGATTACACAAATCCGCCTGCCTACGGGGAGATTTGCGGGATTTAGTCCCGGATTCAGCCGCAGTATATTTTCGGGAGTTGTATCAAATTTTGCCGCAATGGTAAAGAGAATATCTCCCTCCTGTATGATATAAAACTGTCCGCAAGCCATTACTCACTCGTCACCTCCGTTCCTACGGGGACAAGGTTAAATACAGTGTCCATGTCATTGTCGGAAAGAATGATGTCCCGACTGCTTCTCTGTGCCGATTTTGAAGAAATTGCAATATCGGGGACGAGAGTATTAAGCCTCTTTTTTCCACCAAAGGACGTATCTATCTGCTTTTGCACAATGGCGGAGGAAAATTCCTCCATGGTATTTACGCAGTTAAAGGAAACGCTGTCTCCCGAATTATATGACAGGGTAAGAAGATTCCCGTTTAAGACAATACAAAGCTTGGGCGGTGCTAATGGTATGCAAAGAATCATTCCCTCGTAAAGGTCATCAGGGTCAATCCCTATATTTGAATAGAGTATCTGTGCACTGCTTACACCGAAATAGTCGGCAATGGATTCTATTGTATCACCTTGATGTACTACATAATAATTGGTTGTTCTGCAAGCGGGATAATAACTGAGCGGTTGGGGTATACAAAGCTCATCCCCCACGTTTATTAAGTTTATATTTTCAATGGAATTAATTTCGGCAAGCCTTGACACGCTTGTTTCAAAGGTTTTAGCAATCGTGTAAAGAGTATCACCTTGCCTGACTGTGTAGGGAAAGCTGCCGGCAGGGCAGTTCCACTTGAAATTACAGCTCATAAAAAAATCACCTCACGAACATCATATTCGTAAGGTGGTTTTTTTGTTATAACTTAGTTTAATCGCGAGCGACACTTGGCAGTTTGAAATTTAGTCAGAACGCGAAGTGGGTTAAGCGGCACGCTTATCAATAAAATGTTGCAAGCTCCTGTTCAGGGGCAGAGGTTATCGCCGTTTCTTCAATATGAATTACGGGTCCCTTTCCCTGATAGAATTTGCAGTATTCGATTTTAATGGTGCCTGTCACCATAATCCAGTCACGGCTCTTTATGCTGTGCTTGCCCTTGCATATACATACAATGGGGCTGTATTCCACATCATCAATACAGCAGGTCATAATATGCCTTCCTGCCACGAAGGTGTTATCGGGCATTCTGTTGTCATACGCACATATTCCGCGGAATTTGATTTTCTTTCCGTTGTATTTATCGGTTTCTTCAAGCAGATCACGATACCACAGGGCGTAATCGGAATCCTCGATTTTAATAAGCGGTGCATCAATATCAAAAGGAAGCGGGTCTTCAATATCGTCATATTCCACACTGCCGTCGGGGTATTCGTAGGCAATATCAACGCGTCGGCTTACTCCGCGGACGATTTTATGAAGCTCGGTTTTATCGATGCTTTTATTCATTCTGTTGAATACCACAAGCTCGCAAACCCTCAACTTGTCCACAGTCTGATTGCGCATGTTTGCATTGTAGTTAAGAAAGGTGGTTGCATCGGCAAACATCATACATTGTACAAGGGTAAATCCTTTCGGGAAAGAGGAAAGAAGGTCTTGGGTATTCCACATTCCGTTATACTCTATAATTACCCTTTCGCATGCAGTTTCTTTTTGCAGTGCGGTAAGTGCCTTGGGAGTAATTTCTTCGGGAGAATCAAAGATTTTTAAAGTTACGTTATTTCCCGAGAAAAGCGAAGGCTCGTATTCCTCCGCACCTTCCTCGCATATGATAAGCAAGGTTTTTTCGCCGTTGTTAAAACGGACGTCACAGAGAGTGTCCTGAATGAATTTTGTCTTTCCTGATTCAAGAAAGCCTAAAAATAAATATACGGGAATTTCTTTCATTGTGTATCCCTCCGATTAAAGTTTAAAAAGCTCACTTAGCTTTTCTTCATTGATATTTGCACCTATTACGCAGATTCTTCCGATTGTGCTGCTGCTTCCGCTTCTTACATCGGCTTCACCGGGAACGTAGTCAAAATGAATCCATCCATCCTCGCCCTTTACAATTCCCTTTGCACGAAGCACCATGCCGTAGCTGATGCTTTCAAGCTCTCTTAAAATATTTTCAATTTCTTCTTTGGTAAAAGAACGCACTGTTTCCTTGCCCCAGCTTGTAAATACCTCATCGGCATGATGGTGGTGATGGTCATGACAGCCGCAGTCGCAATGCTCGTCGTGATGGTGGAGATGATGTTCTTCTGTAAGAGCTTGTAAATCCTTTTCCAGTGTATTATGGTTTTCTATTGCATCAAGAATCGCCTTACCGTCTATTTCGTCCCAATCTGTGGTAATAATCTGTGCGTCCTTGTTATGCTCTCGTATCAGTTCAACACAGGCACTAAGCTTGTCCTCGGAAAGAGATGCGGTGTGACTGAGTACAATACACGATGCATTTTCAATCTGGTCGTTATAAAACTCGCCAAAGTTTTTCATGTACATTTTGCATTTTTTTGCATCGGCAACGGCACAGAAGCTGTTAAGCACGGTGTCCTCATCCGTCACGCCTTCAACCGCACGGATAACATCGCTGAGCTTTCCCACACCCGACGGCTCAATCAGAATTCTGTCGGGGGCGTACTCCTTTTTCACTTTTTCCAGAGCCTCGGCAAAGTCGCCTACAAGAGAGCAGCAGATACAGCCCGAATTCATTTCGTTCACCTGTATTCCCGCCTCCTGCATAAAGCCTCCGTCAATACCGATTTCACCAAACTCGTTTTCAATTAAAACAAGCTTTTCTCCGCTATATGCTTCCTTAATGAGCTTTTTTATGAGAGTGGTTTTTCCTGCTCCCAAAAAGCCCGAAAAAATATCTATTTTTGTCATAAATAAAATCATTCCTTTCAAAACACCATTATAAAACTTTTTTGGGGAATAGTCAATAATTATGAATGTAACTTGACAAAATATTGCATTAATAGTAAAATAATATTGCTGAATATGAGAATGATTTTCAAATTGGAGCGTTGTTATGAAAAAATTAATTGCTGTTATACTATGTGCGGCTGTTCTCTTTTCCTTTGCAGGCTGCGGTAAAAAGAACGATAGGGACGAAAACAAAGTGCAGATTGTGACCACCATTTTCCCGCTTTACGATTTTGCCCGTCAGGTCGGGGGGGATAAGGTTCAGGTTACCTTAATTCTGCCCACGGGTGCGGAGGCACATTCCTACGAGCCTACACCGAAGGATGTTATAACAATAAAGGAAAGTGATTTATTCATAGCCCAGGGTGGTGATGCAGACCCGTGGACAGCTGCCGTAATAAATGATGCAGATTCAAAAAAGCTTAATGTACTTTATGCCTTGGACAGTGTCACTCTTATGAGTGAGGAGCATGAGCATCCGTCCTTTTCCAGCCATGCGCATATGGATCCTCACGTTTGGACGACCCCAAAAAATGCCGCTATGATAAGCACAAATATCTGCAAGAAGCTTTCTGCCATTGATGCCGATAATTCGGATTATTATAAAGAAAATCTTGTCCTTTACCAAGAAAAGCTTAATTCTCTGGACGAAAAATTCACTGCACTTACAAAAGACTTAGACAAAACCATTGTGTTTGCAGACCAGTTTCCATTTAGGTACTTTGCCAAGGAGTATAATCTAAAATATCTTGCGGCATTCCCCGGCTGCTCTGCCGAGAGCGAGCCGACAGCCTCCGCAGTGGCACAGATTATAGATACCGTTAAGAAAGAGAAAATTTCCGTTGTATTTTACACGGAAACCTCAAACAAGCAGCTTGCAAATGCCATATGTGAAGAAACGGGTGCTAAAAAGCTTTTGTTTCATTCCTGTCACAGTGTCACTGATGACGAGCTTAAAAGCGGTGTAACCTATCTTGATTTAATGGAAAAAAACTACGAAGCCCTTAAAAAAGCAATTTGACAATAAGTACGTTATATGATAAACTGTTTCTACTGAACTGACTATTTTTTGGAGCGAAATTATGAGATTACAAAAATTCATTGCAGAATGCGGCATTGCATCAAGACGCGGTGCGGAAAAAATAATTGAAAGCGGCAGAGTATACGTAAACGGCGACCTTGTGGACTATATGGGCTGTGAAATTGAGCCTGATACGGATGTTGTCGAGGTTGACGGAAGAGTTATCAGCCCTGAAAGTAAAAAGTACTATATCATGCTTAATAAGCCCAAGAACTATGTAACCACCGTTTCCGACGATTTGGGAAGACCCACCGTTATGCAGCTTGTATCGGATATAAAGGCACGCATCTATCCCGTGGGCAGGCTTGACTTTGATACATCAGGGCTTCTTATCATGACTAATGACGGAGATTTTGCAAATATCCTTACCCACCCTAAGCACGTGGTGAATAAGGCATATATTGCACGTATAGATAAGCCCCTTGATGAGGCACAGCTTGACAGACTAAGAAACGGAATCGAACTTGACGGCGTGATGACCTCTCCTGCAAGGGCTGAGAATATCAAACGTGGACAAAGAGGCTTTGAAGTGAAAATTACAATCCACGAGGGAAGAAACCGTCAGGTAAGAAGAATGCTTGATGCAGTGGGTGCAAATGTAATGAGCCTTAAGAGAATTTCCGTAGGCTCCGTGACACTGGGAAATCTCCCCGAAGGAAAATGGAGAAGGCTTTCCGATGCGGAAATAAATAAGTTAGCCAAAAGAAAGTAATCCGAACCCGCTTCAAACGGTGAAATTTCGGCATCTTTCGGCTTGTCATCTTTGCAAGGCACAAAGCCTTGCTTCATCTTCCGCACCAAAATATACTCAAAATTTCATCCGTTTGAAGTCGTAGAATTTTCAGAGAGCGGATTTTTGGTTACGCAAGGCAAAGACGCAGGAAATACTTTGTGTATTTCCGAGTATTTTAACACAGCGAAAGCGGAAATCCGCCTCTGAAAATCGAGTTCGGATTATTCTCTTTTGGCTAGGAGGTAAGAACAAATGATTAGAGTTACAATTATAGATGATGCAAGAATAATTAAGTCTGTCTCAGAAATTGAGGGCGAGGATGTCTTAATGGCATGGGCACAGGAAAATGAAAAAAGCCCCGGACACAGCATTTTTTCAAAGCAGGGCGAAATTTTGGATGTTGTGGATAAGGACAATATTTTTGAACTTTTGGTTCGTGCAACCTTGAACTTCCTTGATTTACAGAAGATAGAGAGAGGCTACTCAAGAAACGAAGCACTTTTCCCCGAACTTATAAAGCTTGGCTTTGAGGTAAGGGACGGGGTATGTGAAGTGGATATAACCACATTTTTCAAACCCTGCTGCGGATGTAAATAAAGTGAACGGGCGTAAAAAAGTCTGACTTTTTTACGCCCTGTTTTTTGGAAGTAGTAGTTTTTTTAAGCCTTACGCACTCGTTTTCTGATTTTTTTGTCAGCACTCTTTCTCTTGACATTAAATTTCTTTATCAGTATAATTAATTGTGAATCTTTATTAAAAGGAAATAACACTATGAAACGAATTGCACTGGGAATACTGGCACACGTTGACAGCGGAAAGACCACTCTTTCCGAAGCCATGCTTTATAATGCAGGAGAAATCCGCACCTTAGGCAGAGTTGACCACCGTGATGCCTTTCTTGATACAAATGAAATAGAGCGTGACCGAGGAATCACCATTTTTTCAAAGCAGGCGGTGATCGGGCTTCCCGATACGAAAATCACCTTGCTTGATACTCCCGGCCACGTGGATTTTTCTGCGGAAACGGAAAGAGTTCTCCGTGCCCTTGATGCGGCGGTGTTAGTAGTCAGCGGAAGCGAGGGCGTGCAGAGCCATACCCGTACACTGTGGAAGCTTTTATCGGGGCACGCCATACCCACATTTGTTTTTGTCAATAAAATGGACATGCCCGATACGAATCGGGAAAAAATTCTTGCAGAGCTCGAAAATGCTTTCGGAAGCGGATTTGTGGTATTTAATAATGAAGGAGAGGAATCCTTTTTTGAGGAAGCGGCACTGTGCAGTGAGGAGCTTTGTAATTCCTACCTTGAAAGCGGAACGATTACCTCCGAAAAAATTTCGGACGCTATAGTAAAGCGAAAAATATTCCCCTGCTATTTTGGCTCTGCCCTTAAAAACGAGGGGGTAAAGGAGCTTCTTGACGGCATTGAAAAATATGCCGCAGGCTGCGGAGAAAATCCGTCCTTTGGTGCAAGAGTGTTTAAAATTACGGAGGACGACAAGAAAAACCGCCTTACCCATTTGAAAATAACAGGCGGAGTGCTTCGGGTGCGTGATAAAATCACCTATGGTGAAAATGAAGAAAAAGTCAGCGAAATAAGGATTTATTCAGGCGAGAAGTACAAAAGCGTGCAGGAGGTATATCCGGGGGATGTGTGTGCCGTTTTGGGACTTTCAGCCCTTCAGGGCGGAAGCGGAATAGGCTTTGAAGAAAATTCCCCGGCCCTTACCCTTGAGCCTGTGTTTAACTATTCGGTTATAACGCCGCCCGATACAGACTATAGGGTTGCACTGGCACAGCTTAGAAAATTGGAGGAAGAGGAAACTCAGCTTCGTGTCAGCTATAACAGCGTTTTGGGAGAGATTCATATTCAGCTTATGGGTGAAGTTCAGCTTGAAGTCCTCAAACGTATTCTGGCTGAAAGATTTAATCTTAACGTTGAGTTTGCACGCGGAAGTATTGTGTATAAAGAAACAATTGCTGCTCCCTCGGAGGGGGTGGGGCATTATGAGCCTCTTCGCCATTATGCGGAGGTGCATCTTCTCTTAGAACCTTTAAAGAGAGGAAGCGGACTCGTATTTGAAACAGATTGCAGTGAGGATTTTCTTGCACGTAACTGGCAAAGGCTTATCCTTACTCATTTAAATGAAAAACGCCATGTGGGCGTTCTTACGGGAAGTGCAATTACCGATATGAAAATCACTCTTAAATCGGGCAGAGCACACCTTAAGCATACCGAAGGCGGAGATTTCCGTCAGGCTACCTACCGAGCAGTGCGTCACGGACTGAGAACGGCAGAAAGTGTCCTCCTTGATCCATACTATGATTTTACTTTGGAAATACCCATGGACTCTACAGGCAGAGCAATGACCGACCTGGAGCAAATGGGGGCAAAGCTTATGCCGCCGGAAATAGCGGACGGCATGTCTGTAATACGCGGCAGTGCACCTGTACGTGAAATCCGGTCATATCAACGCAGTGTAACGGCATATACCCACGGTTTGGGAAAGCTTTCCTGTTCCTTTAAGGGCTATGATGAATGTGTCAATCCCGAAGAGGTTATTGCCGAAATCGGTTACAACTGCGATGGAGATATTGAAAACACTGCCGACAGCGTATTTTGTGAGCACGGTGCAGGCTTTAGTGTTCCGTGGCATCAGGTGACGGATTATATGCACCTTGACAGTATTTTTAAGGAAAAGACAGAGGAATTTGTTCCGCAAAAGATTGTGCGTAAAAGTGCCACGGTTTATGATGAGGACGAGCTTATGGCGATATTTGAACGCACCTACGGAAAAATCGTCAGAAAAAATCACAACGCCATGCGGACTCCCAAGGACGCTGCACCGCCCAAGAAAGTGCGGAGCGTTCCCCAGAAAGAAGGACCGGGGTATCTTCTCATTGACGGCTACAATATAATTTTTGCATGGGAAGAACTCAAAAATATTGCAGAGGGCAGTCTTGACGATGCGCGTAATATGCTTATAGACAGAGTATGTTCATATAAGGCAATGAGGCCGTACGAGGTAATTCTGGTGTTTGATGCGTACAAGGTAAAGGGCAATCGGGGAGAGGTGGAAAAACTCCACAACATTACCGTGGTTTATACCAAGGAAGCACAGACAGCCGATGCGTATATTGAAAAGGCGGCATATGAGCTTGGGAAAAAGCATCACGTTCAGGTTGCCACGGGTGATTATCTGGAGCAGCTTATAATTTTAGGCAGCGGTGCAGTCAGAATAAGCACTGCGGCATTTATAAAAGAAATGGAAGAAGTACAAAAGGAAATAGAGGGCATTTTAGCCGAAATTTCAAATAAAAGTATCTGATTTCAAATATATTACGATTATTGTTTAAAATTTGTCCCGAAAAACTTGACTAAAGGGCGAAAAAGCTGTATACTATCAAAGGATAAAAGTATGGAAAAGTGTATTTTTTTGCAAAAATATGCCGTTTCATGCTCTATCTGTGCGTTTAATTTTGTTTTATATATATCAAGGAGGTAAAAACATTATGGCAAGAAACAAGAAAACCATGGATGGTAACACCGCTGCCGCATATGTCTCATATGCATTTACAGACGTTGCTGCCATCTACCCCATCACTCCTTCCTCAAACATGGCTGAGGTTACGGACGAATGGGCAGCAAAAGGAAAGAAGAATATTTTCGGCAGAACAGTAAAGATTGCAGAAATGCAGTCTGAGGGTGGTGCTGCAGGTGCCGTTCACGGCTCACTTACAGCAGGTGCTCTTACTACTACTTACACTGCTTCTCAGGGTCTTCTCCTTATGATTCCCAACATGTACAAGATTGCAGGTGAGCTTCTTCCGTCAGTTATTAACGTATCTGCACGTGCACTGGCTTCACACGCTCTTTCAATTTTCGGTGATCATCAGGACGTATATGCATGCCGTCAGACAGGTTATGCAATGATCTGTTCTTCAAATCCCCAGGAAGCTATGGACCTCGGTGCAGTAGCACACCTTACAACTCTTAAGGCAAGAGTTCCCTTCCTTCATTTCTTTGACGGTTTCAGAACCTCTCACGAATATCAGAAGGTTGAATGCTGGGATGACGAACAGCTTAAAAAGCTTGTAGATATGGATGCAATTGACGCATTCCGTCGTCGCTCTCTTAACCCCGAACATCCTGCACAGCGCGGTACAGCTCAGAACCCCGACGTTTTCTTCCAGGCAAAGGAAGCTAACAATAAGTTCTATGATGCAGTTCCCGACCTCTGTCAGGAATACATGGACAAGGTTAATGCAGAAATCGGTTCAGATTACAAGCTGTTCAACTACTACGGTGCAGCTGATGCTGAGCATGTAATCGTTGCAATGGGCAGTGCCTGCGATACTATCCAGGAAACTGTTGACTATATGACAAAGCAGGGTGCTAAGGTTGGTCTTGTCAAGGTTAGACTTTACAGACCTTTCAGTGCTAAGCACCTTATCGAAGCTATCCCCGCATCTGTTAAGAAAATCAGCGTTCTTGACAGAACTAAGGAATGCGGTAGCATCGGTGAGCCTCTCTACCTTGACGTTGTTGCAGCTCTTCGCGACAGTCAGTTTAAGGATGTAGAAATCTTTGGCGGCCGTTACGGTCTCGGTTCAAAGGATACAACTCCTGCTCAGATTATCGCTGTTTACAAGAACAACGACAAGAAGAGATTCACAGTTGGTATCAATGATGATGTTACATTCACATCTCTTGAAATCACAGAAAATCCCGACACAACTCCCGAAGGAACAACAAGCTGTAAGTTCTGGGGTCTTGGTGCTGACGGTACTGTTGGTGCTAACAAGAACTCCGTTAAGATTATCGGTGACCACACTGATATGAACGTTCAGGCATACTTTGACTATGACTCAAAGAAGTCAGGCGGTCTTACAGTTTCTCACCTTCGTTTCGGTGATTCTAAAATTACAAGCACATACCTTATCAATAAGGCTGACTTCGTTGCATGTCACAAGGCTTCCTACATCAGAAAGTACGACATGGTTAGTGATGTTAAGCCCGGCGGTGTATTCCTTCTTAACTGCCCCTGGACAAAGGCTGAGGAATCCGAAGCTCACATCCCCGGACAGGTTAAGCGCTACATTGCAGAAAACAACATCCAGTTCTATGTAATCGATGGTGTTGCTATCGGTAAGGAAATCGGTGTTGGTA
>JAZNYX010000058.1:0-12221 GCA_045594665.1 Clostridia bacterium
AAGTAAAGTAAAGTAAAGTAAAGTAAAGTAAAGTAAAGTAAATTAAAGTAAAAATGCGACACATTGGGGACAGTCCCCAATGTGTCCCATTTTCCGTTTTATTCTTTTATTTACCTAAAGATTCCTTTGACTGCACTACCACTTCATGTTCATAGCAAGAGAACATTCCCTCTGTATCTTCTTTTTTAAGCTTGGGAGTAACCCAGCTTACCAAGGGAACGATTACAAGACCTCCCAGCATTGCGATAACACCGCAATTAATCGGTGATTGCAAAACAGGGGGGAACATTTCACGTGCAAGCATGTTGAGTATCATGATTCCCGCACCGAAAATGAAGCTTACCCATACAGAAAGCTTTGTGGCACCTTTCCAGTACAAGCCATAGAGAAAAGGAGCTAAAAACGCACCTGCAAGTGCTCCCCATGAAATGCCCATCATATCGGCTATGTAGCCAAGCTTATCCTTGTTAAGAGCGATAAATGCAGAGATTGCAACAAATACTACTATGAGAACACGCATGATAAGAACCTGTTTTTTCTCAGACATATTCTTCACAATATGTCCTTTTATCATATCCAATGTAAGTGTGGAGCTTGATGCAAGAACAAGAGATGAAAGCGTAGACATGGATGCAGACAGCACAAGCACTATAACAATCGCAATAAGTATATCGGGAAGATTACTGAGCATGGTAGGAATAATTGCATCAAATCCGCCTGCCGGAACACCGTTCACCACATCAAGCTTGCCCTCGAAAAGTCTGCCGAAGCCGCCAAGGAAGTAGCATCCGCCTGCAACCACAAGGGCAAAAACCGTCGAAATGATAGTACCCTTGTTAATATCCTTTTCACTCTTGATAGCGTAGAACTTCTGAACCATCTGCGGAAGTCCCCATGTGCCCAAGGAAGTAAGAATTACTACAAAAAGCAAATTCAGCGGTTCAGGACCGAAGAAGGAATTGTACGCACCCGGAACACTTCCCTCTACCTTTGCAAGACCGTTCAGGGATTCAATAAATCCGCCGTTCTGACCAAGAACAGCCGCAATTACGGCAGTAATACCGCCAAGCATTATTATTCCCTGAATAAAATCATTGATAGCAGTAGCCATGTATCCGCCTGCAATTACATAAACGCCCGTAAGTACCGCCATGATAATTACGCACCATGCGTAGTCTATACCGGGAAATGCCATTGAGAAAAGACGGGAAAGCCCATTGTACAATGACGCCGTATAAGGGATAAGGAATATAAACACGATAATGGATGCCACAATTTTAAGTGCGGGGCTTAAATATCTTTTACCGAAAAATTCGGGCATTGTAGCACTTTCAAGATGCTGTGACATAAGACGGGTTCTTCTACCCAAAATCACCCATGCAAGGAGCGAGCCAATTACAGCGTTTCCTATTCCAATCCATGTTGATGCAATGCCGAATCTCCAGCCGAACTGACCTGCATATCCAACGAATATTACCGCGGAAAAATAAGACGTACCGTATGCAAATGCCGTAAGCCAGGGACCTACGCTTCTGCCGCCAAGAACAAAGCCGTTTACGTCCGTGGATTTCTTTCTGCAATAAAGGCCTACTGCCAGCATCGCCGCAAAGAACACTAACAACAATCCGATTTTTAATATCATAAAAAACATCCTTTCTTTGAGGAAGATTTTTGCAAACAAAAAATCCGCCCTTGAATTTAATAATTCAGAGGACGGAATATAATCCGCGGTACCACCTCAGTTTACTGCCGCTTCACAACGACAGCCTTATCAAGTGTCCAACAACACTCTTGTTCTGTGACGGGAACGCCCGTTGCAGCCTACGCAGAAGTATAATCTCCTTTCGGTGCACTGCTCACAGGATGTATTCAGAGATGAACTCCCCATTGCCTCACACCAACCGGCAACTCTCTTTAGGTTTGTTACATTCCTACTTGTTCCTGCTCAAACGCATTTGTTATTCTGTTTGTGTATATTTTAACGCTTTAATGCAGTAAAGTCAAGTGTTTTTTGAAAATTTTTGTTGAAATTCAGCTCATTCCCTTATTAAATAGGAAAGAAAGCACCCCTTATCACCTTGACTTATTGACAAAAAATCGGGCGTATGTTATAATTTTCGGTGGTAAATTAAGAGCGGTACGGAGGCATCATATGTTAGATTTTTTCGACGGTTTTCTAAGGGCTTTGGGAAGCCTGTACACAAACGGGAATCTTTTTTATAAGTTTGTTCTTTCCCTTATATCGGTATTTATTGCACACCATGTATTGTATACAATCATAGGTATATTTTTCACGCGTAAATTTAAGGTGGCAAAGGATTTTCACAAGTATGCTATTCTGATTCCTGCACGAAATGAAAGCACCGTTATCGGGAATCTCATTGACAGCATACATTATCAGGATTATCCGCAGGATATGCTGACCGTTTTCGTTATTGCCGACAACTGCACCGATAACACTGCCGAAATTGCAAGGCAAAAGGGTGCAATCTGCTATGAACGCCAAAATGACAAAGAGCGTACCAAGGGCTTTGCACTCAGATATTTATTTAAGCAGATTGAAAGAGATTACGGCATAGAATCCTTTGAGGGATATTTTATTTTTGATGCCGATAACCTTTTAAATAAGGATTACATTTCAAGAATGAATGACTCCTTTGACAGCGGGCTTAAAATCATCACCTCTTACAGAAACACCAAGAACTTTGACGAAAACTGGATTGCCTCTACATATGCTATCCATTGGCTTCGTTCCATTCGTCTTAACCACAGGGCAAGAAGTGTGCTTCGCCTTGCAACCAACATTCAGGGAACGGGCTTTCTTTTTGCAAACGAGCTTGTAAGAGACGGCTGGAGATACACCTCGCTTACCGAGGACAGAGCTTTCACAGCCGATGCAGTGGCACACGGATATCAGATTTCCTACAATGATGCGGCAATGTTCTATGATGAACAGCCCACAAGCCTTAAAGTGGCACTCCGGCAGCGTATAAGATGGTCAAAGGGACATCTCCTGGCGTTTAAGGAAACGGGTTGGGCACTTTTTAAAAACATTTTCGTGGGTAATTGCTATAAGGATAAATCAAAAAAAGAAAAGATAACTACAGCACGTATTATAGAGGGGATTCGTTGCCGCTTTGCTTCGTTTGATACATTGTCACAGCTTATTCCCCGTGATTTGATAAGACTTTTCCTGTGGCTTGGAGTTGTGGTAATTCTTCAGTCGTGCTACTGCTATTCCCACGGTATTTCAAACGAGCTTTTGGAAACAAGCACTTCCGCAATTCTCCTCCCCATTCATTCTTTTTTTAAGGGGCTTACTGTTGCTCCGGGCTATAATGCCATGCTTTACATGCTTCTTGTTTCTTTTGCGGTGAGCATTATAAGCAGAATTTGTTTTCATATTGCCAACATGGCATATGCGGTCTATGTATTTATTGTGGAGCATAAAAAAATCATCAAGATGCCCCTACGTAAGAAAGTACTTTACACGCTGACATGGTTTATGTTTGATGCAATCGGTCGTTGGACATTGTATGCGGCACTCTTTATGAAGGTGGAATGGAAGCCCATTCCCCACACAAGCAAGCTTACCATACAGGATATTGACCGCGATATCAAGCACAACATTTCCAACAGTATTGTGGAAGATAAAAGGTGACAAGCTATGCTTAGTTCTTTAAAAAAAATATTTAGTCCCAGGCACATGTCCGCTGACATGAAGAAAAATTGGTTTCTTGCCACGCCCTTCATTATAATGGATATTTTTATCCGCATACTGGCAGGCAGTACAAACTATATAAGGCCAACGATGATAATCCCCACGATTGTATTTTCTGCGGTCTGGATTGTTACCATAGTTTCGGTTGCAAGATGCCTTAGAACAATTTGGGGAAGAATCTTCTACGGCACTTGTTTTGCTCTGTTTTTCTCACTTTTCTTCACTCACTGTGTCTACTTTCTATATACGGGCTTTTTCTTTGGTTTCAGATTAACCCAGTCGGCAGACGAAGGAAGTGCATACATATGGGACACGGTAAAAAACACCAATCCTCTGATTTTTATCTTTTGCATTCTTTTGGTGGGTTTTACAGTGTATGTTCTGATTAAATTCCCGAAAAGAGAGGAAAAAAGTGATTTCAGAAAGCTTATTAAGTCTTTAGTGATTTTCGCGCTTATTCTTTTGGTTAATCCACTGCTTTTAGGCAGGGCAAATTCCTCCCTTGAATGGGACACATGGCGAAATCCCAGGAATGTATACCAAAATTTTAATGACAGCAATAAATGTATGAAAATCTGCGGTCTTTATGAATATTCCCTCCGTGATTTTTACATGACCTTTTTAAAGCCCGAAAAGCCCGACAATCCAAAAGAGCTTGCTTTTCTGGAAGAAATCTATAAGGATGAAAAAAAGCACGGCAAAAACGATTTTACAGGGATATTAAAAGGAAAGAATGTGATTTTTCTCCAGCTTGAAGGCATTGACAGTTGGATGTTTAATAAAAAGGATATGCCCAATGCTTACTCTCTTTTGGAAAACTCCATAAATTTTACAAATCACTATTCCTACTATAACGGCGGAGGCTCTACATTTAATTCCGAGCTTGCCGTGGCAACGGGATTTCTTACTCCTATATCATACAGCAGAAATCCGTATACCTTCAGCACGAACCTCTTTAAGCATTCACTCCCGAATGTATTAAAGGCGGAGGGCTACAGCTCAAATGCTTTCCATATGAACACGGGAGAGTATTATTCAAGAGAGCTTAACTACCTGAACTGGGGGTATGACGGCTACCACAGCCTTATGGATGATGAGGGGCGAAGTGATGCAAAGGCACAGCTTGACACAGAGCTAATTTTAAATGAATCATTCTACGAAAAAATGTTTCTCCAAAAACAACCCTTTATGAACTACATCATAACCTATACACCCCACACGCCTTTTACCCTTTCCTCCCCTATGGGAAAGGCTTTGTCCGAAAAAATCTACGGTAAAGGAAAAGCACCTTCATTATCGGAGGAAAAGGTGGCACGCCTTTTTGCAACAGAAACGGATGATATGATTGGACTTCTGATTGAAGCACTCAGGGATAACGGACTTTATGATAACACGGTTATAGTAGCCTATGCGGACCATTATCTTTACACCATTAATGATAAAAGCATACTTGATAAGTATAAGCGTACAGACAACAATCTGATTAATCATACTCCGTTTTTTATATGGAGCAGTGATATTTCAAAGATGACTGTGGATAAAGTAAATTCCCAGCTTGATATTCTTCCCACGGTGCTTAATATGCTGGGCATAGAATATGATGAAAACTATTATATAGGAAATGATGTTTTCGATAAAGAGTTTTCGGGCTATGCCTTTTTCAGCGACTATTCATGGTATGACGGAAATGTGTATGTTGAAAATGGCGAAGTCAAAGAGGGAAAAAACTATGATAAAGAATATATAAGAAAAACAAATGATTTAATCAATAGAAAGATTCAGCAAAATGACCTGACACTGAAATATGACTATTTCAGAAGAATGGAAAAAAATAAAGAGATGAAAAGCCTCAAATAAGTTTTTGAGGCTTTTAAAATAGTAATAAGATTTCCTTAAAAAGGCATGGAAAAAATAAAATCAAAAATTTTCGATTTTTTTAAAAAAATGTGTTGACATTTAACAGCACCTCTGTTATAATAATCTACGTTGTCACGAGGTGGCACATACAATATGCGAGAGTGGCGGAATCGGCAGACGCGCACGTTTAAGGTGCGTGTGGGAGACCATACGGGTTCAAGTCCCGTCTCTCGCACCATAAAAGAAAAGGTATCAACTTTGGTTGGTACCTTTTCTTTTGTGTTATGAAAATGAGGGGGACTTGAACCCTAAACTAAAATGTAACAGAAACTGCCCCGTCCCCAAACTGTGCATAAACTAAAATGTAACAGAAACTGCCCCGTCCCCAAACTGTGCAAACTGTGCGTCCCCAAACTGTGTTTGGTCTCTCCCCTGCGATGCTAAGGAAAACCGGACATTGTGCAGGCTATGCAACAAAAAAGAACCTCGATGAGGTTCTTTTTTTGTTGAGGAGTACTCTTTTTAATTACTCTGCTACAGGTGTTACTACGATTGTCTTAGCAACGAATGCACCATTTGTATATGCACCTGTTGCTATAATATAGTCACCCTTCTTAATATTCTTGAACGCAATTTCTTTACCTGTTTCGCCGTCAATAATCTTTGCACCAATACTGCTTCCTACCTTGCTTGCAAATATCTGCTCGCCTACGGCGCCGTTTGATATGATATTAATGTAGCCGTATGATGTGCTGATGCTGTCTACGCTGCCGCTCTTTGTTGTAGTGCTGGAAGCCGCTGTCTGCTCAATCTTTGTTGCGGTGGAGCCTGAAAGTGTAAGCGTAACCATATTACCCAGACGAAGGTCATAAATTGAAGCCTTGCTTCCTGCTACAATATATTCAGCCTCCATACTAATCGCATACTGTGACTCTACACCGTCTGTAGAAAGTGTAACGTAGGACTGAGAAGCGATTGTGATAGACTTAACTGTGCCTGTTACACTGCCTTTGGTGCTTGTGGCAACAATCTTAGTGATTTTGCCGAGCTTAACCGTAAGAACAACCTTATCTCCGGGAAGCACATCACGAAGTGATGCTCTTTCACCGTTACGGCGAACAGTTGCTTCTTCGGAAATCTCATATTCTGAAATGTTTTCTTCCTCTGAAACTTCTTCAACGGTAGAAACGGAAAGCGTCATGGGAGAGTTAAGGTTAATTGCTTTAAGCGTACCCTGAAGTGTTGCCTCTGCCGTAAGACGGTCAATAGAAACAATCTTGGTTCCCAGAAGCTTTATAACAACGTAGTCATTTACCTTGAGGCTCTTCATATCATCTGCAACACCGTCTGTTGTAACCTTGAAGTCCTCAGTTCCGTAGTATGAAACCTTCTCGCCTGTTTCTTCAACCAAAACAGTAACTCTTGCATAGTTATCTCTTGCAACCACTCCTTCAACTGTACCTTTAACAGTCTTATTGGATTCGGGATTAAGAACTTCTATGCTGTAAATAGACTTACCGTGTCTTGTAACAAGAATTTCGCTGTTTTCAAGGATTTCTTCAAGCTTACCGATTGCACCGTCGATAATTATTTTCGCATCGTCGGGAATGATGTAGCTCTTATCATCGCCGTCTTCATTCTCAAACTCGATTGTGCCGCCCTCGGTATCTACCTTAAATACCTTACCTGCTTCAAAGCTCATCTGGAGCTTGTCCATAATTCTGTAAAGAAGAACACAAACCTGAGCACGGCTCATACCGCCCTCTGCATCAAATACAATCGTTCCGTCATCCTTCTCGACACCGTTCATAAATCCGTTTTCAACAACGTATGCTATATAGCCTGCATCGTCATCGTCAATCTTGTTGTTATCGGAAAACTCAAGCTCGTCGGCATTTGTTTTTACAATTTCACCGTCCATAAGATTTGCAAGGAACTTTGCCGCATCCTTACGGGGGAAGTCTTCAAGATACTGCTCGTCCTCAAGATATTCAATGATATCGTCCTCGGATATTACGCCCTTATAAAGAAGGAAAGAAATTTCTTTCTTAAAAGAATCGTAATTATCAAGGTCTGCTTCTTCAAGAAGATACTGATACTTTTCATACGCAAAATCTGCAATTTGTGCATAAGACTTGTCGGAATAGCCTGCTACACGGGAGAAAAGGATAAGAGCCTCAATCTTGCTGATCGCTCTGTCGGGCTTAAATGTGCCGTCGGTATATCCTTTAATAATACCTAAATCAGTCATTTCTGCAATCTGCTCTGCCGCCCAGTCATGGTCAGGCGAAAGCACATCCGGAAAAGCAGTTGCGGCAAATGCTGACACTGCCATGCATGAACATATTAAACTAAGTGCAATTATAACGGACAGAAATTTATTTTTCATTTCCATCGTCCTCCTTCCTATACTTACATTTATAATAACATAATTAATTTTAAAGTGCAATACAAAAATACAAAAAAATGTGTAAATCTGCTCTTTTTTTTATTGGTAATCCACTACATTTTGTATTTTTTGGTATTTCGTTAACTGAATGTTAATTTTAGATATTTTGATTGAACTTCTGCATATTTTATGTTATAATAATTTGCTAGAGTGTATTTACACTGTTGAAAGGATGAAACTTATGTTATGCTCAAGATGCAACAAAAACGTTGCTGTAATATTTGTAACACGCATGGAAGGCGGTAAAACGGTAAATGAGGGGCTTTGTATGCCTTGTGCCAAAGAGCTTGGTATAAATCCCATGCAGCAGCTTGCAGGAAGTATTGACCCTGCTGAAATGGAAAACCTTGAAAGTCAGATGATGGAGATGATGGAAATCTCTCCTGATGATATGGGTTTTGAAATAGACGGAGACGATCCGTCCAATCCCTTTGCCGGTATTATGAATTTTTTTGGTGGTTTCCCTCCCCGAAAAGCTGATGAAAACAAAGCTGATAATAAAGACAAGAAGAAAGAAAAGAAAAATACCGAAAAAAAGAAAAAGCTTCTTGACACATACGGTACAAACCTGACTGCGAAGGCAAAAGCAGGGCTTGTTGATATGGTTGTGGGCAGAGACCGCGAGATAGAGAGACTTGTGCAGATACTTAACCGCCGCACCAAAAACAATCCCGCACTTCTTGGCGAGCCCGGTGTTGGTAAGACAGCTATAGCGGAAGGGTTTGCAGAAAGAATTGCACAGGGAACGGTTCCGGAGAAGCTTCTTGATAAAGAGGTTTATCTTCTTGACTTTACAGCTATTGTTGCAGGAACGCAGTACCGCGGGCAGTTTGAGGCAAGACTTAAAGGAATTATTGAAGAAACTAAAAAGCTTGGCAATATAATCCTTGTTATTGATGAAATGCACAACATAGTAGGTGCAGGCGATGCCGAGGGCGCTATGAGCGCTGCCAATATTCTTAAGCCTGCTCTTTCAAGGGGAGAAATTCAGGTAATAGGTGCAACAACCCTTGCCGAATACAGAAAGCACATTGAAAAAGATTCCGCCCTTGAAAGACGTTTTCAGACTATAATCGTTGAAGAACCCTCTCCTGCCGAAACAATTGAGGTATTGAAAGGAATAAAAGGTTATTATGAAAAGTATCACAGAATAAAAATTTCTGATGAAGTCATCGTTGCTTCGGTACTTCTTTCAAAAAGATATATCACAGACCGTTTTCTTCCCGACAAAGCAATTGACCTTATTGATGAAGCCGGAAGCCGTGCTAACCTAAAAAATGCTATTCTTGCAGAGCTCGCAAGAACTGAGAAAAAACTTGCTGCATTAAAACTGCAGATGGAGGAAGAAAGCGAAACGGAAAAAGATGACTCTGCAGAAGTTGATTACGAAAAAATCGCACAGTTCAAAACCCAAGAATGTGCTCTTACCTCACAAATTGAAAACCTTAATACGCAGCTTTCCGATGTGGAGCTAACAACAGACGATATTGCTTATGTGGTTGAAGAATGGACAAAAATACCCGTTAAACAAATCACACAGGCTGAAACTGACAGGCTTCTCAATCTTGAAAGTCGCTTGCATGCGCGTATTATCGGTCAGAATGATGCCGTAAGTGCCGTAAGCCGTGCAATAAGACGCAACCGTGCGTCCCTTTCAAAAAAATTGAGACCTGCAAGTTTTATCTTTGTAGGTCCTACAGGTGTAGGTAAGACAGAGCTTGTAAAACAGCTTGCTGTTGAGCTTTTTGACAGTGAAGATGCTCTTATAAGAGTCGATATGACAGAATTTATGGAAAAGCATTCTGTATCGAAATTAATAGGCTCACCTCCGGGATATGTAGGCTACGATGACGCAGGCCAGCTTACTGAAAAAGTAAGGAGAAAGCCTTACTGCGTAGTGCTTTTTGACGAAATTGAAAAGGCTCATCCCGATGTTCTTAACATACTGCTTCAGATACTTGACGACGGAAGAGTTACAGACAGTCACGGCAAGGTTGTAAGCTTTGAAAATACGGTTATAGTTATGACAAGCAATGCCGGAAGCGACTGGAAAGGCAGCGGTATAGGCTTTACAGAAAGTGTTGCAAAGCAGAATAAAGATAAAGTACATCGTGCACTCAAGGCAATTTTCAGGCCTGAATTTTTAAACAGAGTTGATGAAATTGTGGTGTTTGACCAGCTTAACGAAGAAGAAATGGGCAAAATTCTCGACCTGATGCTTTCGGAGCTTTCCGATATGCTTGAAGGCAAGGGAATCAGACTTTCAGTGTCTGAAGGTGTTAAAAAAATGCTCGTTTCCGAGGCAATTGAGGAGCACCTGGGTGCAAGACCGTTAAGACGCCTTATAAGCCGTAAAATTGAGGATCAGCTTTCCGAAATGATTATACGCGGAAATCACAAAGGAAGTGTGTCTATTATGGAAAAAGACGGAGAGATTGTCTGTGAATAATATAATATTTGTTTATTCCGATAACAGTGAAAAAGGTGATATTGCACTTTCAGAAGATGCCATAAAAGCAGTTTTACGTAAATTCCGTAAAACTGCAGCATTTTCTCAGGTGCAACTTGACCTCTCCCCATCTTGTCGCGAGGCGATGAAAGAGAGTCTGGCAGGAAAAGCAGAAAACCGCAGTCTTATAATATGGTTTGGTAAAAAGGAAAAAACAACAGATGAAGAAGCTTTTGCGCAGGAATGCTTTGGTGCATCAGTAAAGCAATATTGCTTTGGAAACAAGTCTATATTTACTCCGTTTTCCCATCGGAATATAACCGAAAACACAGAGTCTGTATGCCTTGTCGCAAAGACACCTGTCTTAAACATACAACGTGCTGTAAAGCTTGCAACAAACGCGGCAAATGAGAGAAGCGGAAAAATTCTTCTTTGCACTGATACTGAGTCCCCTTATGATGCCTCGATCTGTAGAGAATTTGAGAATTTCCTTTCCGATACGCGTTCGTTTACTGTTGATTATTACGATTTCGACGAGCTTATGTATATTCTTACAAGAGAAATTCCTTCCTGTGATTCTATCCTTTGTTCAGAAGACAAAGCTCATCTGATTGCAACAAATATAAATTGTCTCAACAGATTTCCTTTAGGATATACAGTATGGCACTGTGAAAACACAAAAATCTTCAAAAGAGAATTTCTGCCTTTTGAAAACCAGTCCAATATTTTATACGCAAGTATGCTTATTGCAGCATCAAATATGCTTGCGAAAGAACCGGGACTAACAAGCGCAGGGATACACCTGAAAAAAGCGGTAACGCTTACCCTTGAAAAATGCTTTTCCGAAAAAAGGGACGAATTTCACAAACATTTGCTGTTTGAAATTAATTCTCCCATAAGAAACCGGCAGGTGAACAAAAATGATAGTGACAATTAAAGACTTTATTCCGGAACACACCTTCGACTGCGGTCAGTGTTTCCGTTGGGAAAGGCAGTCTGACGGCAGTTACATAGGTGTGGCAGGCGGTCAGGCGGTCAGAGTAAAGGCAGACGGCGAAACTGTAACAATAGACGGCATAACAGAAAAGGATTACGAAACCTTCTGGAAAAATTATCTTGATGCAGACCGTGACTATTCAGAAATAAAGAAGGCCGTCAGCACAAATGACATTATGAAAAAGGCTGTGTCTTTCGGGAGCGGGATAAGGATACTCCGCCAGGAATTTTTTGAAACACTTATTTCCTTTATAATATCCCAGCGCTCATCTATTCCGAAAATAAAGAGCTCCGTTGAAAAAATGTGCAAATTATGGGGTGATGAAATAGTATTTGATGGTAAAAGTTACTACACCTTCCCCACTGCTGAAAAAATCGCATCACTTACCGAGGATGATATCCGCACAGTAGGTGTCGGCTATCGTGCCCCCTATATAATAAAAGCGGCAGAGGCCGTTTTAAACGGAGACATAAAAGAAGAAGATTTGAATATGGCTGATACTGCCGCTGCAAGACAGAGCCTGCTTACCCTTTACGGTGTAGGTGATAAAGTTTGTGACTGTGTGCTTCTGTTCTCTTTGGGGAAATACGACCTCTTCCCTGCAGATGTCTGGATTAAAAGAGTTATGGAAGAAAATTTCAACACAAAAGATGCGAAAAACATCGGTGAAAGTATTTTTCGTTCTTACAGCGGTTTTGCACAGCAGTATCTTTTTTATTGGAGGAAATTAAGTCGGATCGTAGCCATG
>JAZNYX010000059.1:0-21711 GCA_045594665.1 Clostridia bacterium
GAAATTGACTGGAACAGTGAAAACAGCCAGAAGGATATGTCCTTTGAAGATATGATGGCAAGCTTCAAGCAGTCGAGCGACGCCAGAATGCTTGATATAAAGCGTAATGTAGAGTCTAAACGCGGAAGCAGAAGAAAATAAGGGGAATGTAAAAAAAGTCCAGACCGCAAAAAGAATATAAAACGAGGAGAAAAAAGTCAATTTTTTCTCCTCGTTTTATATTCTCACTTCAAACTATATTTCCCCAGCACCTCAACGTTTTTGATTTCATTTTGCATTATATCATTCATATTTAATCCGAGTGCATTGCACATGCCTGCAATGTAAAATAGCATTTCCCCGATTTCATTTTCTACACGGCTCTTGCACGCACCGCATAAATTACCGTTCATTCCCGAGGCTTCCTTTGCATCGAAATCCTTGGAAAGAGAAAAGGCGGAAAGCGACTTTTCCCCCGATATATCCACACAACCGCAACCGGTAGCGGACTTTACGGTGCTGCGGCAGAGCTTACCACAACTAATCTGGCATTTTGTAAGAATATCTAAAATATTGCTGTTACGAACTAAAAGCGACGAAACTTTTTTCTGAAATTCATCTGTCTGCGAAGCGGACATTTATATAACCTCCCGAATCAATTATACTTTAATTATAGTCTGTTGGGAGTCCTGCGTCAATGTAAGAGATTGTAAGAAAACGTCGCCAAACAGCTGCTGTCAATCTCGTGCTCATTAATGCTTACGGAGGAAACCTTATTCCCCTCACAGGTTGTGTAATAATATATTCCTCTCTCTGTATCAACACAGGAGGAATAAATGGTAATCTCATTTTTGCCCTCCTCGGTAATCACGCACCCCGGAAGCGGTGAAAGGTTTTTAAGCATATCAAAAAGAAGTGCCGCCTCATTTTTTTCATTCCTGCAATTAGCCCTGAAAAAAGCCGCCCTGACAAACCTTGATGCGGAGGAAAAATCTCCGGGAAGCCCCATGGCACCCATGCCGCGGCTGTATGCCTTAAGATTCAGTTTGTCTGAAAATTTGTTTTCGGGAGGGAAAGGGGAAAGGGTCATATAGTTGTTAAGATTAAAAATCTGCATTTCAAAAGGTGGGCTGTTGGTAAGAACATGAGTAGGATTATCGTAAATTTTTATCCCCTCCTTCACCGATTCCAATACGATACTCGACTTTTTATCGCTGATAATCCAGTGCAGGGGAGTATTTGGATATTCACTGCTGAAATGGGTGTTTGTGATGCTAAGCTTGCCAAGCAATTCTTTAGCTTTCTTAGTATCGGCACATTGGGACAAGACCCAAGGAATTACCTCAAAAGGGGCAAGATTTGTGCGTTCAGGGTTAATATCGTGATAATGTGCATATCCTGAAAAAAGGAGTCCTGCCATGCTAAGCCCCTTTTCATTGGTTGCATCAAAATACAGCGGGTAACCGTCTGAAACAATGCCCATGCCTATCATGGCATAATGTGAGGAGATTGAATCCGTATGTCTGAAATCCAAGGGAAAATTACGTGGGGTAATCAGAACTTTTTCTCCAAAGGAATGCTCAAAATCTAAGTTCCTGCCGAAAAAGTGCTTTTTGCCACATAAAGAAATAGCCGTACACATATTTTATAACCTTTCCTTTCAAAAAATATTGAAACTTGATGTTAATTATGATATACTTAATCTATTATAGTTAGTTATATACGAAAGAAGGGAAAATGATGCTTGAAAAAGAATGGGTATTTTTGGATGAAAATATCAGCCAGGCACAGGCAGAGGCATATTCGGAAATCTTTGATATTCCCACAATTGTTGCCAAAGTTCTTTTAAACCGAGGCTTTACCGATGCCGCCGATGCGAAAAAATTTCTTGAAAAAGACTCGGGCAGTTTTTATTCACCGAGTCTCCTTAAGGACATGGATAAAGCCGTTGCCCGAATAAAGAAAGCTATCGAAAACAAGGAGCATGTTGTTGTATACGGCGACTATGATGTTGACGGCATCACATCTACGGCACTTGTGGTGAGCTATCTTCGTGAACAGGGCGTTGATGCCCATGCGTACATACCCGACAGACAAAATGAGGGATACGGAATAAATAAAAGTGCAATAGAGAAAATTCATGATAGCGGAGCAACGCTTATAATAAGCGTTGATACGGGTATTACCGCTTTTGAGGAAACGGAGTATGCCGCATCTTTAGGATGCGATGTTATTATAACCGACCACCATGAATGCAAGGCGGAGCTTCCCCGTGCCGTTGCGGTAGTCAACCCCAAAAGAATGGATTGCGAGTACCCTTTTAAGGACCTTGCAGGTGTAGGCGTTGCGTTTAAGCTTGTATGTGCGGCAAGCGATAAAAGTGAAAATGAGCTTCTCAGCCAGTATGCCGATTTGGTGGCGTTGGGAACAATTGCCGACGTGGTGTCACTGCGTGATGAGAACAGAATAATTGCCGCAAGAGGTATTGAGAAATTGTCGAAAAATCCCAATATAGGTTTAGCGGCAGTAATTTCTACCTTAGGACTTCGTCAGAAGTGGAACAACTGTGCCGTGGTAAGCTATTCCATTGCACCAAGACTTAATGCCGCCGGCAGAATGTCAAATGCTATGATTGCGGTAGACCTTTTGCTTACAGACGATGAAATAACGGCTCAGGATCTTGCAATTAAGCTTGACGAGGATAACAGAAACCGCCAGAACGAGGAAAAGATAATTTTTGACCAGGCAGTGGAAATGATTAACAGCATAGACATTGCCGACAAAAAGGTGCTTGTACTTGCAAAGCGTAACTGGCATCACGGAATTATCGGAGTTGTTGCTTCGAGAATATGCGAAAAGTATAATAAAACATGTATTCTTATATCCATTGAGGACGATTGGTGCAAAAGCTCAGGAAGAAGCGTTGAGGGTCTTAATTTGTTTGATGCACTCGGAAACTGTGCCGATATTCTGGAAAAGTTCGGCGGCCATGCATACGCGGCAGGCTTCTCAATCAAGGAGGAATACATTGGCGAGCTTGACAGGCGTCTTAACGAGTTTGCCAAAAACTGCGATATAGAGGAAAAGCTTCCCAGACTTCTTATTGATTCTAAAATAACCGTTGAGGACATTAATGCCGCAACAATCAGAAAAACGGAAGTTCTCGCTCCCTACGGTGCAGGAAATAAAGTTCCGGTGTTTGCTCTTATGAATGCCAGGGTTGTAGATGTAAAAACTCTTTCCGATGGAAAGCATTGCAGATTTTTGGTTGAGAGCAATAAGCGTATAGTAGAAACAATTGCTTTCGGTGCAGGCTCTCTTGCATCTGAATATTGCCCCGGAGATATTGTGGACCTTGCAGGGGAACTTAATATTAATTTGTATAACGGACAGACAAGGCTTCAGCTTATATTAAGCGGCATACGTTTTTCTCATAAGGGCATCGGTGACGTTCTTCCCGACAGGCAGGATTTTGTGGATATTTACAAGTTTTTACGCCAAAAGGGCAATATAAGTGAAGACATGGCAAACCTTTCGGGAATTCTTTCAGACAAGCTCGGAAGACGTATTATGCGTGATAAAATATTAAATGTGCTTAGAGTGTTTAAGGATTTAGCTATTCTTAATTATCACAAGCTGGGCGATATTGTTCAGATTACACTGCTCGAAACCGAAAAAGGAAAAAAGGTTTCAATTGATAAGAGCGATGAATATCAGCGTATAAAGAAAGAAGCAGAAGAATTATATGGATAATACTGCAATGGCTGATGACAGGAGTGATTTTATGGATCAGGCATTTGAAGTCTTGATGGAAAAAATAAAAAAATATAATAAAAATGCAGACGAGGACAGAAGTCTGATTCTTAAAGCTTATACTCTTTGCAAAGAGAAACACGGCGACCAGCTCCGCCACAGCGGCGAGCCGTACTTTGTGCATCCGTATGAGGTTGCCTGCATTCTGGCAGAAATGGAACTTGATGCACAGGCGATTGTAGCAGGACTTTTGCACGATATTATAGAAGATACAGACTACGGCTACGATATGATGAAAGAGGAATTCGGCGAGCAGGTAGCACTTTTGGTTGAAGGTGTGACAAAGCTTGATAAAATCAAGTGCATATCCAAGGAAGAAGCTCATATTGAAAACCTCAGAAAAATGTTTTTTGCAATGGCAGAGGACATACGTGTAGTTCTTATAAAGCTTGCTGACAGGCTTCACAATATGCGGACTCTTAAGCATATGAAGCCCGAAAAACAGCTCCAAAAAGCAAAAGAGTCATTAGATGTATATGCACCTCTTGCCTACAGGCTTGGTATATCTAAAATAAAGATTGAGCTTGAAGATTTAGCTCTTAAATATCTTGACAGTGTGGCCTACTACGAAATTGTTGACGGACTTTCCCAGAAGCAGTCCGAGCGTGATGCATATGTGCAGAACGTAAGAGGTGTTATTGCCGATAAAATGGAGGAAATGGGTATCAAATGCCACATTGCCGCTCGTGCAAAGCACATCTATTCGATTTTCAGAAAAATGTATAATCAGAATAAAACCCTCGACGAAATATATGACCTTTTCGCAGTTCGTATAATTGTTGATACGGTGGCAGAGTGTTATGCGGTGCTGGGTATCGTCCATGAGGAATATAAGCCTATCCCCGGACGATTCAAGGATTATATCGCCATGCCCAAGCCTAATATGTACCAGTCGCTTCACACCACAGTTATAGGTCCCGACGGTCAGCCCTTTGAGATTCAAATTCGCACATGGGATATGCACCGTGTTGCGGAGCGAGGTATTGCCGCGCACTGGAAATATAAAGAGGGAAGAGCAGGCGACAGCAAAAATCTTGACTGGGTAAATAAGCTTTTGGAAATTCAGAGCGAAGCGGTAGACCCCGAAGATTTTATGCGTACTCTTAAAATCGACATGTTTGCCGATGAAGTGTTCGTATTCACTCCCAGAGGGGATGTAATAGGCCTTCCGGCAGGTTCATGCCCCATAGATTTTGCATTCTATATTCACTCTGCTGTGGGATATAAAATGACGGGTGCCAAGGTAAATTCAAAAATGGTAACCCTTGATTACAAGCTTCAGAACGGAGATATTGTAGAGGTAGTTACATCAAGCTCCAACAAAGGCCCCAGCCGTGACTGGCTGAAAATTGTTAAAACCTCTACTGCGCGCAGTAAAATCAATTCCTGGTTTAAGAAAGAAAACAGGGAAGTAAACATTCAACGTGGAAAGGATGCCGTGGAGGCAGAGCTTAAGCGTGTGGGAATGAATCAGGGAGATTTATTCAAAAATAAATATCTTGAACCTATGCTTAAGCGTTATGGTTTTGCCGGCGTGGATGAAATGTATGCGGCAATCGGCTTTGGCGGAATTACCGCGGCAAAGGTTATAACAAGACTGCGTGACAGCTACCAGAATGACCATAAGGAAGAAATTGTTCCTGAGCTTACACCCAAAGCTGCATCAAAAAAGAGTACCAAGGGTGAAGTAGGAATAGAAATCAAAGGTGTAGATAACTGCCTTGTCAGACTTTCCCGTTGCTGTAATCCCGTACCCGGTGACGATATTATCGGATTTATCACCCGCGGCAGAGGTGTCAGCATACACAGAAGTGACTGTATAAATGTCATGGAGAGCAAGCTTACAGAGGATATGCGTAAGCGTATGATAGAATGTAACTGGCTTGATGATGTAGCCTCCTCGTTTAATACAGAGCTTAGCATTGAATGTACAAACAGAAGCGGAATTCTGGCTGATGTTATCGGTGTTGTTTCAGAACAAAAGCTTAACCTTATTGCTGCTAATGCACGTGCACTTAAGGACAGAACGGCTCTTATCGACATTACTATCGAGGTAGACAGTAAGCAGCAGCTTGACGCTATTATAAAGAGGTTGCACCGTGTTCCCGGCGTGCACGACATCAGAAGAACCGTTCAGTAAAGGATTGAGGAAAAATGAATATACAGTGTATTATGGTAGGTGAGCTTCAAGTAAATTGCTATCTTCTGACTGATAACGGAGAAGCGGCAGTGATTGACCCCGGTGCACAGGCTGACTTGATTTTGAAGAAAATAGAAGAAAGCGGTGCCACACTTACAAAAATACTTCTTACCCACGGGCATTTTGACCATATAGGTGCCGTTTGTGATTTGGCTGAAAAGACAGGGGCAAAGGTTTATATCCACAGCGGAGATAAGATGATGCTGCTTGATAACAGCACTAATCTCAGCTTTCTTACAGGGGAAAAGATAAAGCCGTATTCTCCCGATATATTGCTGGACGAAGTACACGAAATTCCCCTTGGAAACACAACCATAAAAGTATACCACACTCCCGGTCACAGCGAAGGAAGTGTAACCTATCAGTGGGGCGAAAATCTTTTTTGCGGAGATTTGCTTTTCCAAAATTCCATAGGGAGATTTGATTTCGGGGATTTAAAGACGGAGCTTAAATCTATTAAATTCCTTATCACAAACTTTCCCGAAGAAACAATAGTGCTTCCCGGTCACGGAGTGAAAACAACAATCGGTGACGAAAAGAAATATAACCCCTACGTAGTTAATCATGTATTGGACTGATTTATATGAAAATTGAAGTAAAAGGACATTCCTTTGAGGATGCCGTAAGGCAGATATTGCAGCTATTTTTCGATATAAATTCGGAATTTGACGTAATAACACAGCTCGATATTGAAGAAAATATATATAAAGCAAAAGCAAAAATCACCCTCGGCGAAAGACAAGCCGAGGGTGAAATTGAAGAACAGTTTTTTTCTCCGGAGAAAAGGCAAATCAGCGATTTAATAAAGAAATCGGTGTTTTTTGCATGCAGAAAGCTTTCAGATATGCCTGCTCCATGGGGAATCTCAACAGGGATACGACCTGCCAAAACTGCCAGAATGATGCTGGATGAGGAAAAGTGCGACAGCGAAATATTAAGCTACATGCAGGAGGAATTTTTCATTACCCCCAAAAAAGCACGCCTCAGCCTTCAGGTAGCAAAAAAGGAATTCGGGCTTCTCAAAAACCGCGTGGAAAACGGTGTAGGTCTTTATATAGGAATACCTTTTTGCCCCACAAGATGCTCCTATTGCTCCTTTATTTCTCAGGCAATGGCACACAACCAAAAATTCGTGCAGCCCTATGTTGAGGCGCTTTTAAGGGAAATCGAAGAGACGGCACGCATGGCAGAGGAGTTAGGATTTAAAGCGGAAACAATTTATTTCGGCGGCGGCACTCCTACCACATTATTGCCCGAAAATCTGAATATACTGATAAAAAAGGTTAAAAATTCCTTTGATGTATCATCCCTTAAGGAATTTACGGTAGAAGCAGGCAGACCCGATACTTTTTCCGATGAGATGCTTAGTGTCCTTGCCGAAAATGGCATCAATCGAATCAGCATAAACCCCCAGACCATGAATCAGAAAACGCTGGAGAGAATAGGAAGAAAGCACACTGTTGAACAAACCATTCGCGCTTTTGAAATGGCAAAAAAGTACGACTGCTTTAGTATCAATGCCGACCTTATAGCAGGGCTTCCCGGCGAAAGCATAGAGGATTTCCAAAAAACAGTGGGGGAAGTGTGTGACCTTTCGCCCCATGCCGTGACGGTGCATACAATGTATTTAAAAAGAGCCGCAAGGCTTATTGATGAATTTGAAAAACTGCGATTTGCCGACAATATGGATAAAATGGTGCAGTATTCCTATGATTTCCTGACGGAAAAAGGATATAACCCATATTACATGTATAAGCAAAAGAACACCCTCGGAAATCTTGAAAATGTGGGATTTTCCTTTGAGGGACACGAAAGCCTTTACAATATCTACATCATGGAGGAAATTCAGACCATTCTTGCCATGGGCGGCGGAGCATCTACAAAAATGGTAAAGGGAGACAGAATTGAAAGGGTATTTAATCCCAAGGAAGCCGCCGATTATATTAATAGAATCGATGAGATAATAGAGAAAAAGAGGAAAGCACTTGAATTTTTGAGGTGATTTGAAAAATGACTAAATTTACTTATGATTCCGAAAGTTTTTCCACAGAAAAAGAAACCAAAATAGGCGATTTTATAACCCAAAAAGGCTTGGGAAGGAGCGTTCTTGCCTGTAAGGTCAACGGCAAAATTGAGCCTGCCGACTACATTTTACAGGAGGGAGACGCCGTTTTTCCTCTTACCATAAAAAGCGATGAGGGCTATCTGATCTACAAGGAATCCCTTATTTTATTGCTGCTTCATGCGGCAGAGCAGATTACGGGAGCGGACACGGTTTTTGTACGCCAGTCAGTGAATAAATCAACCTACTTTGAGATAAATACAACCTCGGACAAAGCACGCATAGCAGAGGCAATTAAAGCAAAAATGAATGAAACTATCCGTGCGTGCGAGCAGTTCCATTCCATCAAGCTTAAAAGAGAGGTTCTTTCCGAACTTTTCAGACAAAACGGAGAATCGGAGAAGGCAGAGTGTATAGAAAAGCTTCCGGCAGAGGTTCTTACCGCATGCAGGACGGCGAAAAGATACCACCTTACCTATCAGCCCATTGCCTACTCTATAGAGGCTTTGAGCGTTTTTGATATAGTTCCCTTTGATGACGGATTTTTGCTGAAATATCCCACGGATTACACAGTTGACTCTATCCCTGAAATTAAAACGGGAATAAAGGTTCACAATGCAATTGAAGACTACCGTGACTGGATAAGTACAGTTGGTGTGGAGAATATTTTTGCACTGAACGAAACCATACAAAAGGGCAATATATCCGAGCTTGTGAATATGGCAGAAGGACTTCATGAAAAGCGTATAAGCCGTATTGCCGATAAAATCAAGGAAAACCCGAATATAAAAGTCATATTGATTGCAGGACCGTCGTCTTCGGGCAAAACCTCCTTTGCAAACAGACTTTGCCTGCATCTTAAAATTAATCATATAAATCCCGTGGTAATATCGCTTGACGATTACTATGTAGATGACGACCGTATGCCCCGTGACGAAAACGGCGAAATGGATTTTGAGTGTGTGGAGGCTATTGACTATGAGCTTTTCAATGAGCATCTTTCACTTCTTGCTAAGGGAGAAAGCGTTGAAATTCCCAAGTATGACTTCAAAATAAGAAAGCGTGTCAAAGGAAAAACCCTCACTTTAGGTGAAAATCAGATAATTATTGCAGAGGGTATTCACGCACTTAATGAGCTTCTCACAAGCCGAGTGGAGCGTGAAAATAAGTATAAAATATATCTTAGCTGCCTGACCAGCCTGTGCCTTGACGAATATAACGCATTTTCTCCCACGGATAACAGACTTCTTCGCAGAATTGTCCGTGATGCCTCCCACAGAAACACCCCTGCCGAGGGAACCTTTAAACTGTGGCAGAGTGTACGGCGCGGGGAGCAAAAGTATATTTTCCCCTTTGAAAGCGAAGCCGACGAGGTGTTTAATTCCTCATTGGTGTATGAGCTTTCCGTTCTGAAAGAGCCTGCAATTAAGCTGCTTTCGGAAATAGGGGAGGACAGCCCCTACCATAGCCGTGCAAGAAGGCTTATCAAGCTTCTTTCCTACTTTGAAGAATTTGACCCGTCTCCCATTCCGCCCACATCCATTATAAGGGAGTTTATCGGCGGAAGCACGATTGTGCACTAAAAAAGTGAAAGAACCGACCTTTAAAGGTCGGTTCTTTTTTACATCGTAAACTCCACATTTGGAAATACGCTTAAAAGGGTTTCGTATATTTTATCATTTTCCTTATTGTCGTGAACAACAATTTTCCTGGGTGAAATTGATATCAGTGCACTGAGGGCAATATCCTCAGGCGTAAAATCTTCGCCGGAAAAAGCAAATTCCTCTGCGTAAAATTTTGTGATGTCCCTGTGCCACTTATTTTCAATTCTCAAAACACCGTTCCTTTTTAGTACATGGACGGTGTTTTCCTTTGGTGATTGCACAGAAACGAAAAAGCGGAGCATATTCAAAAACTCATCATACTCCCTTAGAGCGTACATTTCGTCCGCCGCATCATGGCAAAGAGAGCGTAATTCGTTTTTATACTCCTCTAACCTGAAGTTTATAAATCCGTTTAATATTATATATTTGTTTTCGCTAAGATAATCAATGGCGCGTTCCTCAATCAGTGCTTTTCGCCTGTTATAATGAATGGTGTCCATCACATCTTCGCTTTGTCCGGAGGCATGTTTTAAGGCTATATTGTATATTTCGTTCCTGTCACCCTCGGGGGTATAGGGAAATTCATTCTTAGTAATCCTATATAGTAAATTCCGTTCGCATTTGTCAAGAATTTCGCTTGTTATCTGCCCTGCAAACTCCTTGATGTCACAGTTCTTCGGCAGAGATAAAGCGGCATTATAATCCAAAAGCTATCACCTCATTTATTGATTATGTAGTCATCAGAGGTATAATGGAACCTATATCTGTTACTTCTCCTTCCTTTATGCTTTTTATGCGGATTTTTCTTTCTTCTAAAAATTCCTTTATCCTGTCGTGGTCGGGAAGCCTATCAATATCTCCGTTTATAAGAAGCTCGTCTTTTGCCCCCATTCCCGTTGAACCGCCGAAAAATCCGTTTGAATAGCCGGATAAAGAAATATTGTCATTGGATATTAAAAGCACGCTTAGCCCTGCATTTTCTCCTGCGGTGGCAATTCCTTTGTCCCCTGTTATAAAGCTATTTTCATCCACGGGACAAATGGAGCATTTGCTGTAGCCTTGCTTCACATTTATTATTTTGTAACCCTCGCTGATAAGTATTTCATATAAATGCTCGTCGCATACACTTTTGTTTAAAAAACATTTTTTTCCGACTATACCAACATTATATGCACTATCCTTTGGGTAGTTACTGCCGATAGCGGATTTGCCTGAAATAATTTCAAATCCGTATGGAGAGAGCTTCTCGCTATAGTATGCACAGGTTTCGGGAGGACATACAGCCTTTTTCTCGGAAACAATGCAAATCCCCAAATCCGCATGGCGGCTTAGTCCCTTGGGCAAAACAGGAATCTCGGGAGGGTTTATCACTATAGCACCGTCTATATGAGCATCGGCTATAAACACCGACACTTTTTTTCCTGGAAGGTATGGATAACTCAAAATAATCACCTATTTTACAAAAATTTCCCAAAAAGGGATTGTCCCCTTTTTGGGAAATTTTATAAATTATTGTTCTAACAGCTTATTTGCCAGCTTTATTGCGGCGTTATAAGCAGGAAGCTCTGCCTTATCGGCGGGCTTTTTTCTTATAAGAAGATAATGGTCCTTAAGGTCACATTTCCATTTCTCAAAAATCTTACTTTTGTCAAGCAATATTCCATAATCATTGCCATAGGCAGACAATGTCTCGCTACCTGTGATATCGGCAGTAAGCCACTGCTCCAATGGCGCATAACGGCAATCTTTTGCACTTTGTGCCAAATACCGAGAAGCAAAATCCTTGTGAATTATAAAAATGTACTTTTCTTCCTCCTCCAAAGCAAACTGGAGCGACATCAGTAGAGAGGACTTGTATTCAAGGTCAATTTCCTTGTCTGAAATAGTCATATTTGCAAGAGTTAGGAGCTTTTCTCCGTCATTATTTACATCCGCGCAAAGCTTCCCAAATTCCTCCGAAATTTGTTCTACATGGTTATTTGGGAAAAAATGCGGGCCTGCATAAGTCAGAGTCACATCATAACGCTCCATTTTCCAAATGGAATTTAAAAGGAATGCAACAGCTATTATAATCGATAGCGGAGCAATCACCCACCATTTGTAATAGGTCCAAAAATAAGACCACCACTTGACTGTGAATTTTTTCGGAATTTCGCCATATCTTTCAGCCATAGTTTATTTCCTTTCCGATGCACCGAGTCGTGCGAGGGACTTCTTCAGTTTAATTTCCGCAAGGCGATGCTCAAAGTTACTGCTATTAGTATCGGCAAGACGGGACTGCGCTTTTTCTTTAGCTCTTTTGGCTCTTTCCACATCGATATCCTCTGACCACTCAAAAGTGGAGGCAACCACACGGACAACGCCGCCCGACACCGTTACCATGCCACCGGAGCATGCAGCAGTGCGTTCGCCGTCATCTGTGAATACCCTTGCAATACCGATTGAAAGCGGTGCAACATAGTCAGAGTGGCGGGGAAGGATTCCCACGTCACCCTCACTTGTGCGAAGAATTATTTTGTTTGCATTTCCGCTGTACAAAGATCCGTCGGGAGTTACTATTTGAAGTTCAAATCCGTTCATAATCTCAACCCTTTAGTTTTTCTTAGCTTTTTCAATAGCTTCCTCAATAGTTCCTACGAACAGGAATCCCGATTCGGGAAGGTCATCGTGCTTGCCTTCGATAATTTCCTTAAAGCCGCGGATAGTTTCCTTAAGGGGTACGTACTTACCCTGCATGCCCGTAAACTGTTCTGCAACGGAGAAAGGCTGAGAGAGGAATCTTTGCACCTTTCTTGCACGGCTTACCGTAAGCTTATCCTCTTCGCTAAGCTCATCCATACCCATAATAGCAATAATATCCTGAAGCTCGTTATATCTTTGAAGGATTCTCTGAACTGCTCTGGCGGTCTCATAATGCTCAATTCCCACAACATCGGGAGTAAGGATTCTCGATGTGGAATCAAGAGGGTCAACCGCAGGATAAATACCCTGAGAGGCAATCTGTCTTGAAAGAACGGTGGTTGCATCAAGATGTGCAAAGGTTGTTGCCGGAGCAGGGTCGGTAAGGTCATCGGCAGGTACGTAAACCGCCTGAACGGACGTAATTGAACCTTTTTTCGTAGAAGTAATTCTCTCCTGAAGTGCACCCATTTCCGTAGCCAGAGTAGGCTGATAGCCAACGGCGGAAGGCATACGTCCCAAAAGGGCGGAAACCTCACTTCCTGCCTGTGTGAAACGGAAAATGTTATCAATGAAGAGAAGCACATCCTGACCTTCTCTGTCACGGAAGTATTCTGCCATGGTAAGACCTGAGAGAGCCACTCTCATTCTTGCTCCCGGAGGCTCATTCATCTGACCGTAAACGAGAGCCGTCTTGTTAATAACGCCCGATTCCTTCATTTCGTTATAAAGGTCGTTACCCTCACGGGTTCTTTCGCCTACGCCGGTAAATACGCTAAGACCGCCGTGCTGTTTTGCAACGTTATTGATAAGCTCCATAATAAGGACTGTCTTACCAACACCGGCACCGCCGAAAAGACCAATCTTACCGCCCTTTGCATAGGGGCAGATAAGGTCTACAACTTTAATACCTGTTTCAAGGATTTCAGTGGTGCTTTCCTGCTCGTCATAGCCGGGAGCAGGGCGGTGAATCTCCCATTTCTCGGGGTTTTCGGGGGCAGGCTGGTTATCAACCGGCTCGCCAAGGAGATTAAAGATTCTTCCTAAAGTACACTCGCCTACGGGTACGCTGATTTTCTTTCCCGTATCAAGTGCATCCATACCGCGTACGAGTCCGTCTGTAGAACTCATAGCGATACAGCGGACAACATCATCACCAATATGCTGTGCTACTTCAAGGGTGATTTTACGCTCGGGGGTTTCAATCTCAATAGCATTAAGCAGATTGGGAAGCTGTCCGTTTTCAAATTTAATATCAAGTACAGGTCCGATAACCGAAATTACCTTACCTATGTTTTTTTCTGCCATGGATTATCAATCCTTTCATTATTGGTTGGAACCGGCGACTATCTCTGTTAATTCCTGTGTAATTGCCGCCTGTCTGGCTCTGTTGTATTTAAGGCTCAGACTGTCAATTATTTCGCCTGCATTGTCGGTTGCGTTTTCCATTGCCGTTCTGCGTGCACTAAGCTCGGAGGCAATAGATTCACACACGCCGCCGTATACTATACCGCTGATATAATGCGGAACAATTTTTTCATAACCCGCTTCGGGTGACGGGTCGTAAATAATAAGACTCTGCACCTTATCTTGCTCATTTTCAGTAACAATAGGAAGTATTTTCTTTGATGCAGGAATCTGGGACAATACATTTACAAAGCCTGTATAGTAAATATCAAGAGAAGTAAATTCGCCCTTAAGAAAAGCCTCGGAAAGCACCTGACCGATACTGTTGCAATCGGAAATATTAACATCTGCCGCAACAGAGTATGCGGTAGTGAAGAAGGATACATTCTTTTTAGAAAAGTATTCCACAACCTTTTTACCTATGGGGAAAATTATATCCCCGTCCTTATAATCTAAGGACTTGAACAGGTTGTTATTGTATCCGCCTGCCAGCCCTCTGTCACCTGCAATAACAATGTGGCATGCCTTGCCCTCTTTTTCTTCCTTTGTAAAAGGGGAGGAAAAGTCCTTGTTATTTTTGCTTATTTCCGAAAGAGCCTCAGACAGCGTTTCAAAAAACGGGCGGCTTGCCTCAATGCGTTCTTTCGCCTTCCTCATTTTACTGGTGGCAACAAGCTGCATTGCCTTTGTAATCTGACGGGTGTTTTCGACGCTTTTTATTCTGTTTTTAATTGCTTTCATTGAAGGCATTTTGCGTCACCTCACTTGCGGGAGAGAAACTTTTGCACGCACTCTGTTACCGCATTTTTAATCATTTCCTCCGTCTCGGAAGAAAGCTCACTCGTTTGGGCTATATTTGAAACAATTTTCGGGTATGTGTTATCCACATAATCAAAAAGTGCTTCCTCAAAATCTCTTACGTCCTCTGCGGCAATATCCTTAAGATAATCATTGATAACAGCGTAGATAATGACTACCTGATGCTCAACGGATACAGGAGAATTTCTGTCCTGCTTAAGAACTTCAACAATTCTTTCGCCCTGCTCCAGACGCATTTTTGTGTCGGGGTCAAGATCGCTTCCGAACTGAGCAAATGACTGCAATTCACGGTACTGTGAATACGCCAGCTTAAGTGTACCGGCAACTTTCTTCATTGCCTTAATCTGTGCATTACCACCAACACGGCTTACGCTGATACCGGGGTTAACCGCAGGCATAACGCCTGAATGGAAAAGCTCGGTTTCCAGGAATATCTGACCATCGGTAATAGAAATTACGTTTGTGGGGATATACGCCGAAACGTCGCCTGCCTGTGTTTCAATGATGGGAAGTGCCGTAAGTGAACCTCCGCCGTATTCGGGAGACAGACGAGCCGCTCTTTCCAAAAGTCTTGAATGAAGGTAGAAAACGTCACCGGGGTATGCTTCACGTCCCGGAGGACGGCGAATAAGAAGCGAAAGTGCACGGTATGCCACAGCGTGCTTTGAAAGGTCATCATATACAACCAAAACATCTTTGCCCTGATGCATGAAGTACTCACCTATAGCACAGCCCGAATAGGGGGCGATATACTGGAGGGGAGCAAGCTCGCTTGCCGTAGCCGCAACAACGGTTGTATAATCCATTGCACCGCTTTTTTCCAAAGTGTCAACAAGCTGAGCAACGGTAGACTTTTTCTGCCCTATAGCAACATAGATGCAGATAACGTCCTTACCCTTCTGATTGATAATTGTATCAAGACCGATTGTAGATTTACCCGTCTGACGATCACCGATGATAAGCTCACGCTGACCGCGGCCGATAGGAATCATAGAATCTATGGCTTTAATACCTGTCTGAAGCGGAACGCTTACGGATTTTCTTTCAATAATTCCCGGTGCAGGGGATTCAATGGGACGAATCTCCTTGGTATCAATGGGACCTTTGCCGTCAATAGGCTGACCGAGAGCATTAACAACTCTTCCAATCATTGCTTCGCCTACGGGAACGCTCACTACGGCGCCTGTACGCTTAACAATGTCACCCTCGCGGATAGCTGAGTCATCACCTAAAATAACGAGGCTTACAAGGTTTTCCTCCAGGTTAAGTGCCATTGCCGCTTCGCCGTTTGAAAACTCTACAAGCTCATTGCTCATACAGTTGTCAAGCCCTTTTACCTTTGCAATACCGTCACCGACTTCAACAACATAGCCGGTTTCCTTTTGCTCGGTTTTATTGGAATAATTTTTTATTTGGTCTTTTATAATTTTACTGATTTCATCGGATTTAAGCTGCATTGTTTCACCTTCAATCTATTTATTCGGAAGAAAGCTGTGCCTTTATGGCATCGAGCCGTGTACGCACGCTTGCATCCGTTTGCGAATTTTCTGTTCTTAAAATGATACCGCCCAATATTGATTTGTCAACCTTTGTTTCAAGCTGAATTTTTTTGCCGTACTCTTTTTCAAGCTTTGAAATAAGCTTTGCTTTAAGCTCATTACTCAAGGCTACAGCTGTTATTGCGGTAACGGTTTCAATGTTATTCTTTTTGTTATAAAGCTTTTTGTAGTCTTTCACACAATCGGAAAAAGTGTGTAAAGACTTTTTTTCGCACAAAAGCTTAAGGAAATTTACAACATATTCATGGGCAGAAGAAAATGCTTCATCAATAAGGGAAGTCCTTTGCTCCAAAGAAAGGGTGGGGGAGTTAAGAAGGATGGTATATTCCCTGTTTTCCTTTATAATAGCATCAATGGAAGATAGCTGCTCCATAAAAACATCGCAAAGATTTTCATCTTCGGCGAGCGAGAATAACGAAGCGGCATAGACATGGGCAAAGGAACTCATTTGTCTTCACCTCTGCTATCTATAAACTCTTCAACAAGTCTTTCATAGTCGCTTTCGTTAATATCTTTTTCAATAACCTTTTCTGCCACAGAAACCGCAATGGAAGCAATATCGCTTTTGATTTGGGTTACCGCAGCTTTTTTCTCCTGCTCAATTTGTTTTTCCGCCTTTTCCATGGTGGCTTGAGCCTTTTTCTGTGCGTCGGAAATTATTGCTTCACCTTTAAGGCTTGCCTCACGGGTAGCTTCTTTCATGATTTTAGAAGCTTCTTCCTTTGCGGCGGAAAGCTTCTCCTTATATTCGCTTTCCATTTCCTCAGCGTTTTTTTGTGCCTCCTCAGCCTTTTTATACATTTCGCTCACTTCATTTTCACGCTGTGAGAGTATGTTTGTAACAGGCTTAAAGAGGAGTTTTTTTAATATAAAAAGCAGGAGAAGCAGGTTTGCCCAAGTGAATATTATAGTCCACGGGGCAATTGACACAAATTCCTGAAATTTTTGCATTTTTTAACCTCCTCATTTTGTGGTGGTGTAAAAAACTCGTTTTTTTACACCACCTGTTTGTTTAGGGATAGGAAAAAATGCTCCAGAACGGACAAACTGAGCCAAAGCGTAAGCTTTGGGTTACCCGAAGGCGTACGTGGGTACGTCGAGAGGCGAAGTTTGCTCCGTAGCAAAAAGACTTACCCAATATAGAAAAATCGAACAATATGAGATTTTTCAACCAAATTGAAACATTTTACAAATTATAACCAATCTTAACTCTATATTATTATCGGCTTTTTGCGTTCTGGACTTTTTTTACATCCCTTTTGACTTAAAATTAAATGAAGGGGTTTGCAAAGAGAAGAATCATTGCAACAACAAGACCGTAAATACCTGTTGATTCTGCAACTGCACAACCAAAGAGCATTGTTGATGTGATTTCACCCTTTGCTTCGGGCTGGCGGCCTACTGCCTCTGCAGCTTTACCTGCCGCATAACCCTGACCGATACCCGGTCCGATACCTGCGATCATTGCAAGACCTGCACCGATAGCTGATGCTGCTTTAATAATTGCCATTTCCATAATAAATACCTCCAAAAAATATATATAATATAAATTAATATCTGATTAAAAATATTTTCAGCCGTCTTAGACTTCCCTTATCTCGTTGGCACCGCCCACATATACCATGGCAAGCATGGAAATGATATATGCCTGCAAAAAGCTTGTAAATACATCAAAGTATATTGAAAGAAGAGCGGGAAGACCTACCTGAAGAAGCGGAATATCTCCCAAAATCGGAATCCAGCCAAGCAGTGCATTACTGCATGTAGCCAGTGCCGCATAGATAAGCGTCGTTATAACGATACCCGAAGCAATGTTTCCGAAATGACGAAATGCCATCGAAATCGGGCTTGCTATTTCGCTTATGAGGTTAAGGGGAGTTATAAGTGCTACAGGCTCGGTAAAGCCTTTAAGCCAACCTCCGATGCCTTTGTTTTTAATGTTTCCGAACTGAATAAGGAAGAATATCATAAGTGCAAAGGCAAGCGTCGTATTAAGGTCACCTGTGGGAGCGCGCATTCCCGTCAGACCGGATAAGCTACTGAATATAGAATAGCAAAAAAGCGTACCTATAAGCGGAGCAAAACGAAGATTATGCTTTCCCATTGTATCGCCTACCAAACCGTAGAGCATGGTTACAAGCTTTTCCGCGGCAATCTGTCTTTTTGACGGATTGCGGAGGCTTAGATTCCTTCCGAGAATAAAAGCAATTACAGTAATAGCTGCAACAACAATCCATCCGCCCACTACGGTTTCCGTAATGGGGATTCCGCCTAAAATCGGAATTTCATATAGTATTTCGGGACCGGTTATATTCAAGATTTTTCACTCCTTTTATTGATAAAGGGTACAATTGTTACGGCAATACGCTGGAAAAACAGGGGAATGATTGCCGCCCAGAAGTGTATATACGGGATGTTTACTGCAATAATTACCGCTGCCGCCGTAAACAGCATACGTACAGTATAGGTTGATGCCATATATGCTTTTGCACCGTTTGGACTTTTTTCTGCGGCTTTTTTTACGCAGCGGGCAAGGTAAAAGAAATTCAGGCAAACGAATGTGCATCCGTAAAGCGTTCCCAAAAGAATGTCTGCTCTCGGCGATATGAATATTGTAAGCAAAATAAATTCAATTACGCCCAAAATGAAAACCGTTATACTTACCTTTAAGGCTTCTTTGTAAACCGAGTCATTTTTTTTCATTTTCGCTTTCCTTTCCCACCACTAATCTATAAAATTTAATGCATGATAATACACTGCTTCCCAAACCTAAGAATATTCCGATTATCATTACATAGTTTCCCAAGGAAAAAGTACTTTTAACCCATGAGGCTATTAAAATCCACAGCAAAAAAGAAATTACTATATTAAGCCCAAGCTCTGTAATCGTTCCCAGAGCCATAAGCGTTTTTCTGTCGGGATTTTTCATATTATATCCGTTCCTTTATTAAAAGTAAATAAAATGTCTGTATATTTACAAATAATTCAATAAAATTTCAAAAAAGGAGATAACTGCCACATGCGACAAATTAACTTTATATGGTAGTTGGCTCTCCTTTTCTCGTGTCCATTTATTTAGTTTCGTAACGATTACAGCCACTCCACGGGTCTCACACTTGTTATTCCGAAGTGGTAAAGGATTGCATCGGTGATTCTTCTTGATGCATTGCCGTCGCCATAGGGATTAACCGCCACGCTCATTTTGTGGTACTCTTCTTCGTCGGTAAGGAGCTGAGAAGCCAATGAATAAATAATGTCTTCCTCTGTGCCTGCTATTTTAACTGTGCCTGCTTCTGCCGCTTCGGGTCTTTCCGTTTCACCGCGGAGAACAAGCACAGGCTTACCCAGTGCAGGAGCCTCCTCCTGAAGTCCGCCTGAATCAGTCAGAATAAGATGTGCCTTTGCCATGGCATTATGAAGAACGTCAACGTCAAGAGGCTCAACCAAATGAACCCTGGGAATGTTTCCGAGAATTGCATTTGCAGTTTCCCTTACGGCAGGGTTAAGATGTACGGGGTAAATAACCTCAATGTCCGGGAAATCACGGACAAGCCTTGCTACTGCCTTACAGATATTTTCAAGAGGCTGACCTAAGTTTTCTCTGCGGTGAGCAGTCATTAATATAAAACGCTTATCCATATCTATTCCTTCAAGGGGAGTTCCCGCAAAGGAAAAATCACGCTTGATAGTTGTTTTAAACGCATCAATTACAGTATTTCCCGTTACAAAAATACTATCGGGATTTATACCTTCATTTATAAGATTCGCACGATTGTTCTTTGTGGGGGAGAAATGAAGGTCTGCAATAGCTCCGGTAAGACGACGGTTCATTTCTTCGGGGAAAGGGAAATACTTATCATAAGTACGAAGACCTGCTTCCACATGACCTACTTTTATCTGATTATAGTATGCCGCCAGACTTCCTGCAAATGTAGTAGAGGTGTCACCATGGACAAGTACAAGGTCAGGCTTTTCCTGACGGAAAACTTCTTCGAGACCTGTAAGAGCTTTAGTGGTAATACCTGCAAGAGTCTGCCTTTCAGTCATAATATTAAGGTCAAAATCCGGTTTCAAATCAAAAAGATTCATTACCATATCAAGCATTTCGCGGTGCTGTGCGGTAACGCAGACCTTACAGTCAATTGAAGGACGGGATTTAAGCTCATAAATAAGCGGAGCCATTTTAATTGCTTCGGGTCTTGTGCCGAAAACGGTAAATACTTTAATCATAACTTCCTCCTCATTTATCTGTGATTATTATCTTCCTTTTCGGAGTGTAATTCAATAATATGCGGTGTTGCCCAAAGGAACAACACGAAACCTACGATCACTGCAAGGAAAACCCACCAGGATATTGCACCTGTTGCAATGAGGGCAACTGCCGCCGCACAAAGAACAAGACACAACATATATATTGTGGAAACTGCCTGCTTTTGCGAAAAACCTGCATCTATCAATCTGTGATGCAGATGTCCGCGGTCAGGGGACATAATCGGCTGATGGTTTTTGAGTCTTCGAAGTATTGCTGATGCAGTGTCAAATATGGGAAGGCCGAGAATAAGAAGGGGTGCCGCAATACTTATAACAGCGTAGCCTTTAAAAAGCCCCTGTACGGATACTGTTGAAAGAACAAATCCCAGGAAAAGAGAACCGGTATCTCCCATAAAGAGCTTGGCAGGGTTAAAGTTGTAGGGAAGAAAGCCTATACATGCTCCCGCAAGGGCGCTTGTTACAAACGCTACAACAGGTTCACCTACTATAATTGCGATACATAAAAGGGTAAGTGCGGAAATAGAAGATACTCCGCAGGCAAGCCCGTCAAGTCCGTCAAGAAGATTAATGGCATTAGTAATTCCCACAATCCATATAACGGTAACGGGAATTGCCGCCCATCCCAGCCCGATATATCCGTAATCGGATATAAAAGAGGGAACACGGATAAAGTCAATCTGAAGCCCCATAAGAACGGGACACAGTGCGGCAATAAGCTGAATCAGCAGCTTAAGCTTTGCACTCAGGGCATATATATCGTCAAAAATACCCAATGTTACAATAATTGCGCAGCCAATCAGAATTCCGGCAAGCTCCTTTGTGATATTTGCAAAGGCTACAGTGCTTATAATAAATCCAAGGAAAATCGCAAGTCCGCCCAGCCTTGCCGTGGGCTTTTTGTGCATACGGCGATTATCCTTGGGAATATCAACCGCTCCCACTTTGAAAGCAAGCTTTTTTACAAAGGGCGTAGTGATGAATGTGATTATAAACGCTACAATAAAAGTAATCAGTATGTTGTTGTTGCTTATCATAACAGTTACCTCTTTTTATCAGATAATAAATCCGACTTTTTTCTTTACCTTTGTAAGTGTGCGGCGAGCAATACCATATGCCGCCTCTGCACCTTTTTTGTATATGCTTTCAAGGTAGTCCTTGTTTTTCATAAGGTCGTCATATTTTTCCTGAATGGGACGAAGATGTTCGGCAACAGCTTCACCTATGGCAAGCTTGAAATCACCGTATCCCTTGCCGGAAAATTCTGCTACAGCATCATCAATACTCTTTCCGGTCACTGTGGAGTATATGGTGAGAAGA
>JAZNYX010000060.1:0-37810 GCA_045594665.1 Clostridia bacterium
TGTTAAAGGGCACAGTTGAGTAGCCTGTCGGAGGCAAAACTTAATATCCTATAAAAACAAAAAACAGACCTTGAGATTTTTATAATCTTGAGGTCTTTTTTGATGTCCGAAACATAGGAAAACCTTGTAATATAGGGAAGAAGAGCGTATAAAATTTTGATTTTATGTGCATGAATTTTCACTTAAAAATGAATACCGTAGAGGATGAGCAATTTAGCCCTTTTGACGCTGAGGACCTTTGCCCCGTAACACCCACTGTTAAAGGGCAAAGCACTGTATTCTACCTGAGGCAAAATTTAATATTCTTGAAAAACAAAAAATAGACCTTGAGATGATAAATCTTGAGGTCTTTTTGTTTGTCTGAAACATAGGAAAACCTTGATATAAAGGGAAAAACAGCGTGATTATGCTTTGAATTAGTTGTGATTTTGTAAGCTTTTTTACGAATTGAGTGTATATTGTAAAGTTTCATCAGCCGGTGAAGGGTATTGCGTGAGCAGGAACATAGCGGTTTTATCATATGATAAAGTGCATCAAGTCCGGCTGAGGGATATTTTTCATGAAAAGAAATCAATATACGTAAAAGCTATTCTTTAAGTTGTTTGCGAACAGAAATAACACTGTTTTTCCAAGCATAATAGCCGCTCCGAGCAATTTCATTAACAAAAAAAGTTGGACACATCATAGGCAAAAAACCTAAAATGATGTGTCCAACTAAAAAGTTTTACATTTTTAATTCAAAGAAATTTTCAAAAGTCCTAAAACCCTTGATATTACTTACTTGCTTCTTCGATAGCAACTGCACAAGCAACGCTCATACCAACCATGGGGTTGTTACCTATACGGGGGTCAAAATTTTTATTGTAATTTCCTGTTTCTTATTGTAACTTATTTTTCCCGATATGATGGGCTTTTTGGGGTGTTTTACCCGATTGGTCGGTACTTATTTTTCTTTACTGTAATTTGCAGTTTTTTATCTTTCCACAGATTTCGGGTGACAAATGGATGGCAAACGTAGGGGGTAACGACCTGATGGTTCAACCTGTATTTTTACTCATTGTTATTTATGGTTGTTTTATCAGAAGTTCTCGCAATAGTCAATCCATTACAAAAAAGAAGCATATAAAATCAATTTTTTAAAGCAGTAATAGGTACAACATAAACACCATCGTTTCTTTGATATGCAGCATTTGACATACCGCATATTACACATAGAACCTTGGGAGGAACTCCTTCTTTTTCATTTGCAATTGCGTCACGGAGAGCTACAAGGTCCTGTGCCGCTGCTTCAATCTGATTTGCACCAAGTTTAATTTCAAATGCTGCCCAATTCCCATCTTCAAGCTCAATAACAGCATCAATTTCTTTTCCTGCATAATCTTGATAGTGATATAATTTACCGCCAAAAGATTCAGCATATATCTTCAAATCTCGTTCAACAAGAGCTTCAAACAAAAATCCAAAAGTATTCAAATCGTTTATGAGCCGTGAAGGAGTGAGCTTCAGCAAGGCACATGCAAGGGATGGATCAGAAAAGTGTCTTTTCTCGGCTTGCTTTACTCTTACTGATGAACGCACACGAGTTGAGAATGGTTCTTGATTATCCAAAAGAAAAAGCCTATTAAACAGATCAAGATAAGAGGCAACTGTATCTGTGTCGATGTCATTGTCATCTTTTTCTTTTATATCATTTTTCAATGTTTTATTTGTGACCGTTGTACTTTCATTTCGAGCAAGAGAACGAAGTAACAGTCGCATTTTTGTTTTGTCTCTTTTTATTTCATCAACACGAAATGCATCATCCTCTATAACGGCATTCAAATACTCAATCGGCAGAAGCATTGCCTGTTCAATCGGTGTATTAATATTTCCCGGCCAACCACCTCTGATAATGTGTTCTGCAAGCTTTTTAAGATCGACTTCACCTGTCATTGCAGGTTTTAAATTATCATTGCATAAATCTTTAAGAGAAATAACACCACTTGAATTACCGGATTCATATAATGACATAGGTCTCATCCTAAGTATGCCAATTCGTCCTGCACCGCTATGCAAAATTCCTTTTCGTTTTGGCGTAGAAGAACCGGTTAAAACAAATTGTCCTTTTCTTGCTCTCTTATCAACGGTGTTGCGAACTGCATCCCATAAGGATGGGCATTCTTGCCATTCATCTATCAATCTTGGAGGTTCTCCTTCTAAAACTATGTCCGGTGACATTTCTGCCAATCGCCTGTTTTGAAAATTCCCTTTGGAATCACCAATGCAAATTTCACTATTGCAGTGATAAGAAGAAGTCCATGTTTTGCCGCACCATTTAGGCCCTTCAATACAAACTGCGCCAAACGCTGACAAATATTTTTCTACTTGCTTGTCGATTATACGTGGCTTATATAATTCATTTTTCATGCTCAACCGCCTCCTTGTAGAGATATCATATCATATTCGGTGTGATTTTGCAATATGATTCGGTCGAATTTTTGTTTTCTGTTCGGTGCAATTCTCTACAACCATTCAGATTTATATGTTTAAATTAAAAAGATGTATTATAATGTTGTAACAACTCCGGGCAAAAACATGTTGTTTTTCTATTATTTATGCTACAATTTGAAGAAAATTATGCCTCGTTTGTGTGTGTAATTTCTGATACCTCTTTTACAGTGTATAAAATATCGATAGACATAGTATCGCCTCCTTAAAATTGAGCCCATTACTTTCAGAACAGTTCCTATGCTTACTCTAACCATGTATTCGCAGGCTTTACTATGTAAATTTATGACAGGGCTTGCTCATATCATCGCAAACTATCCAGCCACCTGTATCATTTCTGAAAGATGGTATTAAGTTGTCAAAGTACAAAGAGGATGTCTCATTATGTAATAACGAGTGAAAATTTAAAAATCTAACTATGTCTAATAATTTTTTAAATAAAGTGGATTCATTGCCTGAACCCACTTATGGACAATACAATTATAACACATTTATATTCTCTTGCCATCGGCAAAACTGTGCTATTTTTGTGCCATTTTTCTGCCAACACAATAAAAGAAGGCTCTGTTAGCCTAAAAGAAAAATGGAAAATAGAAGAAATATTGGAGCCTGAAAGAGTTTCTATAACCTTGAAACTTGAAGAAAGTAACAGCTCGTTTGACAGCAATGTCGGTAATAGCGACGGTAATGACGGGAATGTCGGTAATGATGTCGGTAATCTCTTTAAAGATTTTCTCACTCAAGGTGAAATGTAGTATCATTAAAGAAAATCCACAAATATCTACCACTGAAATCGCATCGAATATAAAGCCTGCAAAACGAAGCGTAGAGTAGTTTTACGACCTAAAAGGAATAAATTGTAATTTTGAGCAATACCATATTTTTTCAAAGCATTGACAAACACTATAACATTTGATACAATAATAACTGTAAACAATGTTATATCGAGGTGAAATTATGGAAACCATAATAAAACAGATAAGAAACCATTTGAATATGAGTCAGACTGAGTTTGCTGATTGGCTAGGTGTGTCCTTTGCAACGGTTAATCGCTGGGAAAACGGTCATGCTGTTCCAAACAAGCTTGCGCAAACAAAGCTTTATGAGGTTTGCAGTGAAAAGAAGATTCCGGTTTACGAAATGATTTTAGATAAGATAAAGCAGGCTAAGGATAATATCAGACTGGAGAGAAATCGAAGTTTATTATACCACGGCTCCAAGTCCGGTATAGTTGGAGCTATTGAACCCAAAAGCCGCAAGCAATGCGATTTTGGCAAGGGCTTTTATATGGGAACCGATCCAAATCAGCCTCTTACTCTTATTTGTGATTATGAGGAGTCTAAATTTTATATTGTTTCTATATGCAGAGATGCACTTGAAAGTCTTGAGGTTAATACCGATATTGAATGGGCAATGCTTGTAGCATATAACCGTGGTAAGATGGAAAAAATTAAAGATACTGACCTTTATAATAAATATCGTGATATGATGACAGACAAGGATTTAATCATTGGTAGCATCGCAAATGACAGAATGTTTTATGTTATAGATAACTTTTTCGTTGGCAATGTTACAGATATTGCTCTCGTAAACAGTCTTTCTGCGTTGCAGCTTGGCAGGCAGTATGTAACCGTTTCGCAAAAGGGCTGCGATACAGTCCGTATTGAAACAGAAATACCGCTTTCATACCTTGAAAGACTTGTTATGAAAGAAGTTGCGGATGAAAACAGAGCAAAGGGCATTTCTCTTGCAAACGATATTTGTAAAAGCTATCGTCGTGAAGGTAAATTCTTTGATGAAATCCTTGATGAAGCGAAAGGAGTATAGGAATGATTGACCAGTTGCAATTAAAGCTTTGTGATATTCAGGGCAGACTGTTTGAGTTGTCCGCAGAAAAAGGCTACGGCAGTGCTGCATTTATTAAAGCCTTTATGACATCTGAAATTGCCAAGGACCTGGATTCAAAGTATAATCGTATGCAATGGGCAGGAGAGGAATATCTGCTGGATGAAATTATATCAGCAAACTCTGATATAGCATCCTCTGCCGGAGAAGTCTTTTCAGCCGACGTAATATACTGGATTGGCTACATCTATCGTTATTGGCATTTCTATACCGACGAGGATAGTGCAAAAATATATAAACAAGCTCCAGTTGAAACAATGAAAAGAAACTATATGATGTTTCACACAATGGATCCTACACTTGCTATTGAGGATTTAAAAGAAATATACGGACAGAATCAGGGGTAAATAAAATGGATGTATTAAAAAAAGAGAAAAAAGGTTATATAAAATACTTAGAGAACACGTAGAAGAAAATGGTTCCATGACTGTTGAAGCAAAAGATTTTCCGGAATGGAAATCGTTGTTTGCAAAGTTGAAGGAATCAGGTTATATATCGGTTATTTATGCTGATAACGCTGCATTTAATGGCAAAACTTCAAACTTTAAACAATTTGAAATTGAACAAAAAGAATTAAAGAAAGATAATAGAAAAATTTCATCACACGATTATAAAGTTGCTATTATTTCTTCAGCCATCGGAGCTATATTAGGTTCTTTACTTACACTTGTTATTACCGCATAAAAGTCATTAAAGAATATTTGGAGGAATCACTATGGAGAACATTTTTGAAATTCCAGAAATTATATTAGAGGCAGAAAAAAAAGGAATTATAAAACTGGATAAAGAAAAAAACTTAATTACATATACCCAACAGAAAACAAAAAGAAATTTTAATAATCCTGAAGAAAGAGTGCAGGCTGAAGCATATTCTAAGTTAGTATTACAATACAACTATAAGCCGGAAAACATTGGATTGTATGTTAATATTACAACTGGCTCCTCTGTTAAGCAAGCTGATATTATAGTTTATAATGATGCGGAACATACACTGCCATATATTGTCGTTGAATGTAAAAAAGATACCGTTACAGAACTGGAATTTGATCAGGCGATTAATCAGGCTTATTCTTATGCGCACATGACTGCCGGAACATTAAAATATATTTGGACAACTTCCGGCATTAAAAATGCTTATTTCAAATATAACAAAGAAAGTAACGCAAGAGAAACTGTTTCTGATATACCCCAGTATGGTGTAAAAAAACTTAGTGCATATAAATATGCATATAATGGTGGCACTACAAAAGATGGGCAAAAACTATTCCCGTTAAAGAAAGTATCAGAAAATGAGCTTACTAATATTTTCAAGTCGGCACATCAGGCGTTATGGGGTGGTGGAGAATTAAATCCATCAGAAGCCTTTGATGAGCTTGATAAATTGATTTTCTGTAAAATATTTGACGAGAGAGAATATCGTGCTCCGGGTGATAGGTATGAGTTTCAAGTTATAACAGTTGAGCCTAAAGATAATACTGACGCAGCCAAGGAAAAAGCAGAGCGTGATACAAATGAAGATTTATTGAAGCGTATTAAAAAGCTGTACGAAAAAGGGCGCCAGGTTGATGCGGAGGTCTTTAAGGACAATATAAAACTTGATGCTCAAAAAACACGTACAGTTGTAGGATACCTCGAAGGAATCAATCTGTCTGAAACTGATTTGGACAGCAAAGGACGTGCGTTTGAAACGTTTATGGGCTCCTTCTTTAGAGGGGATTTTGGTCAATACTTTACGCCCAGAAAAATTGTAGAATTTATAGTAGACAGTTTGCCTATAACCAAAGATGATAAGGTGCTTGACACTTCTTGCGGCAGTGGCGGCTTTTTGCTCCACGCTCTTGATAAAGTTCGAAAAGCTGCAACTGAACTTGACCCTAATTATATGTGTAGCACTGCTCAATATCAGCGTTGGCATAACTATTGGCATAGGTTTGCAGAAAACAATCTTTATGGCATAGAAATTAATGAGCAAATCGCCCGTACCGCAAAAATGAATATGATAATTCATGATGACGGACACACAAATGTCGTGTCTGCGGATGGGCTTTTGCCTCCAAGCGAGATACGAAGCAAAACCGGAAACCCCAATTTTGTTGAAGGAACATTTAAATATATTATTACTAATCCGCCCTTTGGCTCTATAATAAAACAGACCGAAAAATCATATATGCACCAATATTCACTTGCAACAAGAGAGGTGGATTGGCTCAATCCTGCAAGTAAAGCCTCTGACCGTCCAAGTCAAAGCAGTGAGGTGTTATTTATTGAACAAGCGGAAACATATTTGAAGGACGGAGGATACATTGCAGTAGTAGTTCCAGACGGGATTTTAACAAATTCCAGTTTACAATATGTTCGTGACTATATCAGTGAAACTTTCCGTATTATTGCAGTTGTTTCAATGCCTCAAACAGCATTTACAGCGAATGGTGCTGGCGTGAAAAGTTCTGTATTATTTCTTAAAAAATATTCAGAAAAAGAAAAAGAATTTCATCAAAACATAAAGAAAAGCATTCAACAAGATTTATTACATGAAACAGAAAATGGGCAACAACTATTTTTTCTCTTTGATGAAAAAAAAGCTGCTATTGCAAAGTATAATAAGTTAATTAAAAATGCAAAGAATGCTTTAGAATCTGAACAATTGAAAATAAAAAAACAAGCTATTATTGATGACTTTGATGAAAAAATAGAAAAGATACAAGAACTTCTCTCAGATGCATTTGATGAACTGTATGAAATGAAATTAATTAATTATCCAATATTTATGGCAATGGCAGAAAATATTGGATATGATGCAACTGGCAAAGAGACTCCAACTAATGAATTGGAAGATGTTTCTAAAGAATTATTAAAGTTTATAAATGCCATAGAAAATGAAAAAGATTCTTTTTTTTCGTAAGCCCCAATTTTGATAAAAGTAAGGTATTTATAATAAATTGGGGCGAATTAATGGATCGATGGGATCCGAAATTCTTATCGTTTAATAACAGTTTTAGGTTTGAATTCAAATCTTGCAAATTAAAAAGCATTTTAAGAGAAAAACCTTTTTATGGTGCAAATGAACCAGGAATTGAAAGGATATCAAAAGAACAAGCTAGGTATATTAGAATTACTGATATAGATGAATATGGATTGCTTAGTAACGAACTTGGAGCCACTTGTATTATATCTAACGATAAATATTTATTACAAAATAATGATTTGTTGATTGCAAGAAGCGGTAATACTGTTGGCAAGTCATATATACATACAAACTCTAATCCAATTGATAAATTTATATTTGCAGGATATTTGATTAATTTTAGAATAAATGAAGATTTTGCTTTTCCTAAGTTTGTGTTTTATTATTTGCAATGTTCCTTTTTTTCTGACTGGAAAAATGCAACAATGCGCTTAGCGGGACAACCAAATATAAATGCACAAGAGTATAAAAATATGTTGATTCCGCTACCTGATAAAAACACTCAAAAGCTAATAATAGAAATAATGGATGATGCATATTTACAAAAAAAAGAAATGGAGCAACAAGCAGAAAGCTTACTTTCAAATGTTAACCAATACTTCTTGTCACGATTAGGAGTAAAGATATCTTTAGTTGATGATACAGCTCTTAAAGATAGAATTTTTTCCATTGATTCTTTAAAAGTTATAGGGGGTAGGTTTGATCCTAAAAAGTATTCAAAAAAATATCAGCAGCTTTTTAACGCTATTGAGAATGCTATATTTGATAAGGTACGGCTTCGTGATATGATTAAAGTGAGTCTGTCTGGAAACTGGGGAGTTGATGAAAGCTTCGATGATGAATCATTAGTTAAATGTTTAACTATACGCGGAACAGAGTTTGATAACAGATATAATCTGCTTTTGGATAATAATAGAGCAAAGTATCGTAAATATTCCCCTGAACTCTTTGATAAAATAAAACTACGCAGTAATGATATTTTAATAGAAAAGTCAGGCGGTAGTGAAAATCAACCAGTTGGTAGAGTGGCATTTATAGATAGTGAGTTAGAAAAAGAAGCCTTAGCTTATAGTAATTTCTTGCAAAAAATAAGAATTGACGAAGAAATTGCTATACCTGAATATGTTTTTGAATATCTGAAATTAATGCATAATATAAAAGTTACCGAAGTTATGCAAACCCAAACTAACGGAATACGTAATTTGATTTTAAAAGAATATTTTAATCAAACTATTATATTGCCGGATAAAGATATACAAAAAGAAATAGTTGCACATATCAGAGATATTCGGGAACAAGCAAAGAGGCTCGAAGAAGAGGCTGAAAACATAGTAAAAGATGCAAAAAAACAAGTAGAAGAAATATTATTAGGAGATGTACTATAATGATAAAAATTTCAGGAGTTGTAGAACAATCGTTAGGTAAATTCTACTGTATCCGCGGTTATGCTCCAATAAAAGATTTAGAAAAACTTTCTGTGAAAAGTGATAGTTTCCAACGTGATTTGCTGAGTGACCATAAAGGTGAAATGCTTGAATTTCTTACAGCACGAGAAGGAACATTTTTTCCAGAAGTGATATTGTCGGCTAATCTTGCAAATACAGAATATCCATATGCGCCTGACAAGCCGGAAATCGAGGGATATGCTACCGAAATATCTGCTTTTACAAATGCTATATCTTCAAGGTTGGAATTAAAAAAATGCAATTTTGGAGCTATTTCTATCGATTTAAATTATGCTAAGGCTACGCAAAACAAAAACAGTAGAACGGCAAATAATGAAAGCACCAAGGTTTTGATTGGAAACATATCAATAGATGAGAAGAAGTTTGCTAATAAATTTATCAGAATTGAAGGAAATCATCGCTTGTCAGCTTCAAACGAATTATCAAATGATTACAATTATTATGCACCGTTCTGTCTTATTTTCTTTACAAACCACAGGGATCAGGAACGCTTATCGACATTGTTATTCCATAATATAAATTACAAACAGATCGCAATTGAAAGAGAACATAATTTAAGAATAATAGTTGATAAATTGTATTCAGATGAAGAATTGTTGGAACAGTTTGGGATGAACTTCTTGTATGCAAGATATATTTTCAGAGACGACCAATTTAAGATTGACCATTATCATGAAATTAATAAGTTGATAGGAGATAACGCATATACATATTTTATCGATTTATTTGAATATCTTCTCAAATCAGAATTATTGAGTCCAGATTTAAGCGAGGATGATATTGTGAAATTGATGAAAGAAAACCTTAGTACAATTAATTCAGCTCTTTCAACATGCAAAATTGCCGCAAAGAAGAATATATCTGTATTGGGAGCACTTTCATTTTACTGGATGCAAAACAAAGAAAAGTATTCTGCATTTTTGAAATGGATTGATAAAAATGACATAACATCAATCGAAAAATTGACAATGAACAATGTTCTTGAAATTTTTGATAAGATATATGAAAATATACCTAAAAAAGTATTTTTGGCAAGATGGTATCCTGCTGAAGGAAACGAACAATACTCAAGAGCCAATAACAGATTACGAATCATATCAAAAATTGTAAAAGATGATTTTTGTCTCGAACTGGTCGATATAGGTACCCAAGAGGGCGGAACATTTGAAATTCGCGAAGAAATGTATGATCAAATAACAAAGTCTGATATTTTCATAGCAGATTTAACTGGCGCCAGACATAATGTTATGGTTGAAGTTGGATATGCATTAAAAAATATAGGCCGTAAAAGAATGCTATTTTATTATGAACCTACTTCTGAGAATCCAATTCCACCTTTTGATTTAAACGGATTTAGATGTGAGAAAATTAAAGAGGCAGCAGACTTAGATGGTGCCATTCCAAAACATATAAATGCGATTTTACGCGGAGCTGAGGTTGGAGAAATATAATAATACATAGCAAGCAGCAGATTTCTATCTGCTGCTTTTGTCATCTTGCCTTTGGAACATAAAATTAGGGGTAACAATTTAAATATACACAAAACTAACCCCTGTAATGAAAGGACAAGGTAAAAATGTATTGGAATATATATTCTGATTTTTGCCACCTAAGATGTGTTTTGTCACCCAAATTTTTTGAATTTTTGCCACCCACTTAAATTTTTGGGTGGCAAGAGGGTGGAAAATATGTTTTTTTTACCCTTTTTCAACAAAAAAAGAGTTTGTGTCAAAAATAACACAAACCCTTGAAAACCGCTATATAATTAGTTTTTTGAAGCTTCTTCAATAGCAACTGCACAAGCAACTGTCATACCAACCATGGGGTTGTTACCTGCGCCGATAAGTCCCATCATTTCAACATGTGCGGGAACTGATGAAGAACCTGCGAACTGTGCATCGGAGTGCATTCTGCCCATTGTATCTGTCATACCGTAGGAAGCAGGGCCTGCTGCCATGTTGTCGGGATGAAGTGTACGTCCTGTACCGCCACCGGAAGCAACGGAGAAGTACTTCTTACCAAGCTCGTTACATTCCTTCTTATATGTACCTGCAACGGGATGCTGGAAACGTGTGGGGTTAGTTGAGTTACCTGTGATGGAAACGTCAACCTTTTCCTGATGCATGATTGCAACACCTTCACGAACATCGTCTGCACCGTAGCAACGAACCTTAGCTCTGGGGCCGTTTGAATAAGCCTTTTCGCTAACGATTTCAAGTTTACCTGTCATATAATCAAACTTTGTTTCAACAAATGTGAAACCGTTGATTCTTGAAATAATCTGTGCAGCATCCTTACCAAGACCGTTAAGAATAACCTGGAGAGGTTCTTTTCTTACCTTGTTAGCGCTGTTTGCGATACCGATAGCACCTTCAGCCGCTGCAAATGATTCGTGACCTGCAAGGAATGCAAAGCACTTTGTTTCTTCTCTAAGAAGCATTGCAGCAAGATTACCGTGACCAAGACCTACCTTACGGTCGTCTGCAACGGAGCCGGGGATACAGAATGCCTGAAGACCCTCACCGATAGCTTCAGCAGCGTCAGCAGCCTTTGTGCAACCCTTCTTGATTGCAATTGCAGTACCTGTGATATATGCCCAGCAAGCGTTTTCAAAGCAGATGGGCTGAATTCCCTTAATAAGGTTATAAACATCAATACCCTTATCGTCGCAAATTTTCTTTGCTTCTTCGAGGGAGGCGATGCCGTACTTATTAAGAGCTGCGTTTACCTGATTAATTCTTCTTTCGTAGCTTTCAAATAATGCCATTATAATTTCCCCCTCTCTTATTCTTCACGCGGATCGATAACTTTTACCGCGTCGTCAAATCTGCCGTACTGACCTGTAGCCTTTTCCAAAGCTTCGTTAGCGTCTGCACCCTTACGGATAGCTTCCATCATCTTTCCGAGATGTACAAACTTGTAACCGATTACCTGGTTGTCAGCATCAAGAGCCATCTTTGTGATGTAGCCCTCTGCAAGCTCAAGGTATCTGGGTCCCTTAGCCTTTGTGCTGAAAAGAGTACCAACCTGGCTGCGAAGTCCCTTACCAAGGTCTTCAAGACCTGCACCTACGGGAAGACCGCCCTCAGAGAAAGCTGTCTGTGTTCTTCCGTAAACAATCTGGAGGAAAAGCTCTCTCATAGCTGTGTTGATAGCATCACAAACAAGGTCTGTGTTAAGTGCTTCAAGAAGGGTCTTTCCGGGAAGAATCTCGGAAGCCATAGCAGCTGAATGAGTCATACCGGAGCAACCTAATGTCTCAACCAGTGCCTCCTCAATAATGCCGTTCTTTACATTAAGAGTAAGCTTGCAGGCACCCTGCTGGGGAGCACACCAGCCTACACCGTGTGTAAGACCATTAATGTCTGTAATCTGAGTGGAATGTGTCCATGTGCCTTCCTGAGGGATAGGTGCACACTTGTGACCAACGCCCTTAGCAACAACGCACATGTTTTCAACTTCATGTGAATAGTTCATATTCTTATCTCCTTTCAAATATAGCTCTACATATTTTATCATTATTTCAATATCGAATCAAGAGGAAAATTACAATTTTTCTCCAAATTTGACAAAAAAATGAGGATGTACAAGAATACATCCTCGTTTTATCAGACCTATCTTTTGTTTACCGCATCAATGATAAGGTCAACCGTTCCGTCAATGCCCAGAACACTGCTGTCTATGCAAAGGTTGTAGGTAGAAGCCTTACCCCAGGTACGGTCGGTGTAATATGTATAGTACTTAGCACGCTTCTTATCGATTTTATTGATATGTGATTCAATTTCGCTATCGCTCTTTCCGGGAAGGACTTCACGCTTTCTCTGAACCTTATCCTTCATAGGTGCGGTGATGAAAATCTTAAACACGTCGGGATTTTCATCGAGAATGAAGTCTGCACATCTTCCCACGATTATACAGCTTTCTTTAGAAGCAAGGTCACGAATAACGTCCGACTGTGCAATATATATGCGGTCAGACATGGGCATCTGATATATATCAAAAATATTAGATGAGGAAAAAGCCGGGAAGGAATGCTTTTCATCATATTTTTCAACAATGCTGTGCTCAAGGTTTGTCTTTTCTGCGGTATGTAAAATCAATTCTTTATCATAAAAGGGGATATTAAGCTTTTCGGAGAGCTTTATACCTATTTCACGTCCTCCGCTGCCGAATTCACGTCCGATGGTAATAACAACTTTTTTCATAAAAAAACCTCCTTTAAATAAACGGTTTATATTTACAATATTTCCGTTTGTTTCATTATAGCATAAATCGTGTAAAAAAACAAGTGTTTTAATTTTGTTTATATTTTCTGTTTGTAAATGCCCCGTCCTCAAAAATCATTGACATTTATTGCCTCATCTTATATAATATATACAAGCAAAAAATATTTTTTGGAGGTAGTAGTTATGAAATTTTGTAACAAATGCGGAACAGCCGTTACCGAGGAAGATCAGAGATTTTGCCCCGAATGCGGCAACAATCTTATGGAGGCAGAAGCTTCTGCACCGGCTCCTGCTCCTGCACCTGTTCAGGTGGCAGAGCAACCCCGTGTGCAGCCTCAGGCACAGCCTGTTGCACCTGCTCCGGCACCCGCTCCCGAGCCTGTTCCCATGCCTGAAATTGATCAGCCCATGAATTGGCACAATTTCCTTTCCAAGCAGCTTCTTTTCGCGGCGTCTGCAATTTTGGTGATTATCGGTATTCTTTTCTGGACGGGCGGAATTTATCAGCACGTGGTATTTCGTATGTCAGATGAGGGAAAATTTGCACGTATAGCATTGAATGCAGTACAGGGCGGATATAATGATGCTATTGAAAACCCCACAGGTCTTTTTGATGAATTGCCTCAGATTAAAGCGGCTATGGGAATTTCCTCAGGCAATGCTTTTTCCGGAATGAATTTCGGTTCCATGCAGGCAATGCAAAGCGGTCCTCTTGCAGAAATTGACAGAGGCGGAAAGCAGGCTGCGGCAATGATTGATTCTGCTGACCTTAGTTTCACTTCCGATTACTTATACGAGCAGTTCGGATTCATGCAGTTTGTGGATATTTTCTTCGGACTTGTTATGATAGCTCTCGGTGCTGCTGCGGCATATCTTGCACTGCAGCTTGCAAATTTCAAAAAGGACACCGTTAAGTACTTCTTCTTCTACAACATAGCTGTATTGGGAAGCGTAGTGATTTATGCAATTCTTTATACTTTCGTACTTAGTCCTTTCTCAGACATTTTCGCAATCTTCACAGTTCCTTTCTTTGTAATCGTTTTAGGTCTTGTTGCTTCACTCGTTTATAACAAGATGTATTACGATAAGCGTGAGAAATATTTTGTAAGATAAAAAGTACATAACAGTAAAAAAAGACAGATTTCAATTATGCTATAATCCCCTTAGTGCAGTAAGACTACACTAAGGGGATTATAGCATAATTCCCATTGGCAAATGCGATTATTCTGTTTTTGCATCGGTTGACTTTTTACCATTTTGATTCGAGTCAATAACGTCCGGAACTTCCCTGTAATGCTCCTAAAACATTAAAACATTAAAAAAATGATTAAAACATTAAAAAGAGGTTGACGTAATTTAAAAAATGTGCTAATATACAATTAAGGATATTAAATATTGTGGGAGTGATTTGCACATATGTTGAAAAAGGAAATTTTGCTTAAACAAAGCCCTACAGCCCAGGTGCGTCTTCTTACGTTGGAGGTTCTTTCCGATGGTCAGGTTCACAGCAGAAAGGACTTTTTGGCGCATATTAAAGAGGTTTCAAAAAAGTACGGCATTGATAATTATTCAATGGGTTGCATATCAGGCGGTATACAGCAGGCAGTGAACAGTAGAGGGTGTGAAAAGATCGGTTCTGCTACTTATCAGATTTCGGGCGGCGTTGACATGTCTGCATTCGGAGCAGGCGAAAAGCAGTCCGAAGACGACTCGGATACTGCGGATATTTTGCAGAGGTCTGCGGAGATTTGCGGAGAGTTTGTGCAGAAGCTCACAGTGCTTTCAAGAACCGTGGATTTTGTGAATGCAGATGACCGTGATTTGAAAAAACTGATGCAGATGCGTGAATGTATCTCGGATATTAACGGATGGATTGAAAAATTCAGCAGTCAGGACAAATGATAAGGAGAGAAGCGTTATGTTAAAATACGGGTGGACTTTGATAGCAATAATTATTGCCACAGCCATTCTTACGATGGCGGCAACATTGCTTGTTATGGCGATAAAGCAATAATCAAATCCAATAAGGAGTATCCTTTATGAAATTTATACATTTATCCGATCTTCATATAGGTAAGCGTGTAAATGAATACTCAATGCTTGAGGATCAGGAATACATACTGAAACAGATAGTCAGCATTTTAGATGAAGAAAAGCCCCATGGCGTAATTATAGCAGGGGACGTATATGACAAGGCTGTTCCGTCTGCTGAGGCGGTGGCTCTTTTTGATGAGTTTTTAGTCAACTTATCAAAAAGAAAGCTAAGTGTTTTCGTAATAAGCGGAAACCACGATTCGCCTGAACGTATTGCTTTTGGCGGACGGCTTATGAAGCATAGTGGAATATATATGTCGCCTGTATATAATGGTGATATTGCCCCCATTGTATTGGAAGATGAATTTGGCAAACTCAATATATGGATGTTGCCGTTTGTAAAGCCTGCACATGTTCGTAGGTTTTATAATGATGCTGAGATTTCATCATATACCGATGCTATGAGTGTTGCCATAGAAAAGCTTAATATAAATGAAAACGAGCGTAATATTATGATAGCCCATCAGTTTGTAACGGGTGCGGACAGGGCGGAATCCGAGGAAATTTCGGTAGGCGGAAGCGATAATGTGGATGTTTCTGTTTTCGCCCCCTTTGACTATACTGCTCTCGGTCATCTTCACAGACCGCAAAACTGCAAAAGTGAAAAGGTAAGATATAGCGGAACGCCGCTTAAATACTCTTTTTCAGAAGCAAAGGATAAAAAAAGCGTTACCGTGGTTGAGCTTAGGGAAAAAGGCAGTCTGGACGTAAAAACAGTCCCCCTGATACCCATGCGTGATATGGTTGAAATTAAAGGCAAGTATGAAGAAATCATGCTGCGTGATTTTTATAAAAACACAACCTACGGGGAGGATTATATCCATATTACACTGACGGACGAGGAAGATATTCCGGATGCAATAGGTAAGCTCCGCACCGTCTACCGTAACCTTATGAAGCTTGATTATGACAATCTGCGTACAAGAAGTACAAATTTAATTGAAGGTGCCGATATGACGGAGAAAAAGTCACCGATAGAGCATTTTTCCGAGTTTTACAGATTGCAGAATAATTCCGAAATGAATGAATCCCAAAGTGAGTTTATTAAAAATCTGATTGCCGAGGTATGGGAGGGAGAAGCATGAGACCGATAAAATTAATTATGTCTGCTTTCGGACCCTATGCGGGTAGAACAGAGCTTGATTTAAATTCACTCGGGAAGGGCGGCATTTATCTTATTTGCGGTGATACGGGAGCAGGTAAGACCACTATATTTGACGCCATCACATTTGCACTTTTCGGAGAAGCGAGCGGAGAAAACAGAGAAGCTTCCATGTTTCGCTCAAAGTATGCTTTGCCCGAAACTCCTACCGAGGTAGAACTATATTTTTCATATGGCGGAAAAGAATATTATGTAAAAAGAAACCCCGAATATAATCGCCCCAAAAGCCGTGGAGAGGGATATACCGCAGAAAAGGCAAATGCTATTCTTCGTTATCCCGACGGAAGAATTGTGACCAAGCTTAAAGAGGTTAATAACGCAATAGTTGAAATTTTGGGAGTCGACAAAAACCAGTTTACTCAGATTGCAATGATAGCCCAGGGGGATTTTTTAAAACTTCTCCTTGCCTCTACCGATGAGAGAAAAAAGATTTTCCAGAAGCTTTTCAAAACGCAGAATTACTATGTTGTGCAGGAAAGGCTCAAGAGTGAATCGGGCAAGCTCAGTCATGAATATGATGCAATTAAAAGCAGTATAGAGCAGTATATAAGCGGCATAGTATGCGATGAGGAAGATTCCGGTTTTTCGGAAGTGAACAGGGCAAAAAACGGCGAATTAACTACCGCAGAGATTGTGGAACTTTTGGTAAAGCTTATATCGGACGATGAAAACACCGAAAGTAATATTTCACGGGAAAAAGAAAGCTTACAAAAGGAATTGGATGATACAAAGGCAAAAATCACAAAAGGGGAGGAAGTTCTTAATGCTAAAGCCGACCTTGAAAAAAATGAAGCTGATTTTAAAGAGAAAGAAGAAAAGGGAAAAGAATTGGAAGAAAAGCTCAAAGCAGAGGAAAAAAGACTTCCCAAAACAAAGGAGCTTACCGAAAAAGCGGCAGAGATAAAGGCACTTCTGCCCGATTATGACGAACTTTCGCAGAAGCAGAATGTTTTTAGTAAAAACAAGGCAGTTATTGAAAACAGCACCCAAAGTATTGCTAAAACCGAAGCAGATATTAAATCCGTTTCAGATGAAATAACCGCACTTACAGCAGAATTAAAAAGCCTTGAAAAAGTCGGAGAAGAAAAAATCAAGCTTGAAAATGAGAAAAGAAAACAGGAAGACGAAACAGAAAAACTAAGAAATTTAGACAAAGATGTTGATTCAGTTAAAGAAGCAGACACCGAATATTTTAAGGCAAACGGAGCTTATACAGAAAAATATCATAATGCACAACTGTTGGACACAAAGTTAAAAGAAAAGACAAGAATTTATCTTGAAGCACAGGCAGGGATACTGGCAGATTCTCTGGAAGTGAATCAGCCTTGCCCGGTGTGCGGCTCCACTTCGCACCCAAAACTTGCCGTAAAGCCTGAAAATGTTCCTACAAAGGACGAACTCGACACACTTACACAGCAACTTAATAAGGCTGATAAAGACGTTACCGATGCAAGGGAAAAAGCAGGCAAGCTAAAGGGTGCATTGACCGAAAAGGAAAATAGTCTGAAAAAGGAAATAGTATCGCTTTTAGGCGACTGTTCAATCACAGATGCCAAAGCGATAATTGCGGTAAGATTATCCGAAGCGGATGCTTTAAAAAAGGAGCTTGAAAAAAAGATAAGTCAGGAACAGAAGAAAATCGACCGCAAAGAGGAAATAAATGAGCTTTTACCCCAAAAAAATAATGCACTGGAAAGTGCGAAGAAAACGCTAAGTGAAATCTCTGATAATCTCAAGACGAAAACTATTGAAAATCAATCCTTGGAAAAACGTATTTCACAGTTAAAAGCAAAGCTGACATTTGAAACCAAAAACGAGGCTGAAAAAGAAATAGAAGCTTTAAATACAAGTGTTGAAAGCATCGAAAAAGCGTATAATGAAGCAAAAGAAGCATTAAATTCCAACAATAAAAAGCTTGCATCTTTCGCATCTGCAAAGGCAGAAATTCAAAAGCGTATCGGAAGCGAAAAGGACATTGATTTGGAGCAGGAAAAGGAGAAGAAAGAGTTCCTTGAGGAAAAACAAAAGGAGCTTGACACAAAATCCAAAACCGTTCACAGTCGAATTACTTCGAACAAGGCTTCTCTTGAAAATATCAGAACAAAGCTTGATGAAATCAAAAAGGTTGAAGAAAAATGGACTTGGATGAAAGCTCTTTCAAATACTGCAAACGGAAATCTTTCAGGCAAGGAAAAAATAATGCTTGAAACCTATATTCAAATGACTTATTTTGACAGAATCATAAACCGTGCCAACAGGCGATTTATGGTTATGTCAGGCGGTCAGTATGAGTTAAAACGAAGAATCGAGGCTGAAAATAACCGCAGTCAGAGCGGCTTGGAGCTTGATGTTATTGATCACTATAACGGGACACAAAGAAGCGTTAAAACCCTTTCGGGCGGTGAATCCTTTATGGCTTCACTTTCACTTGCATTGGGGCTTTCCGACGAAATTCAATCCTCGGCAGGGGGAATCAAGCTTGAAAGCATGTTTGTGGACGAGGGCTTCGGCTCGCTTGATGAGGAATCACTCTCCCAGGCAGTGAAAGCGCTTTCCTCTCTTGCGGACGCAGATCGTCTTGTAGGAATCATTTCCCACGTGGGAGAACTTAAAGAGCGTATTGAAAGCCGGATTGTGGTTACAAAGGATAAATCGGGCGGAAGCAGAGCGGAAATTACGATTGAATAAAAGGAACAGGATTTTGCTTTTGCAAAATCCTGTTCCTTTTATATATATGCTCCTATTGTGTATAAGATTACTATATGCACAGGATAGAAAATATAAAAAAAGTACTTCATGTTATATTCCCCTCTTTTTCCGTTATAAAAAAGCAGAGGAATAAGAGAAAAATAGCTGTATGCTTGTACGGGGATTTCAACACTGCCTATAATGGGAAACATTCCCACTGCGAATAATGAAGTACGCAATATTTTTCTGCAAAGACCTTCTCCGTGCGGTATCACATACGCAAACGCAGGCAGCATACAGCCCCAAAATCCGTAATCAATCAAAAAATACTGCCCTGTAATATAAACACAGGCTATGATTAAAATAACAAAGGCAGCGGAAAATATAATTTTAGTCACATTTTTACTTTTTATAGCATCTGAAAAGAACTGCAAGCTGTAAATTATCAGTATAGCAAATGAAAGTGTAAAGAAAATATTCAAATACATATCTGCAGTAAAAAGAGTGTAGAAAGCCTGAAAAACTATAGCGAAAAGTGCCATTACAATAAAGTAGCGCAGTTTATTCTTTGTATATCTGCACCCCTCCGCAATTAAGAATGCGAAGATGGGGAAGGCAATCCTTCCGATTATCCTCAGCAACATATTATCGGGAAACAATATAACTCCAATATGGTCAATTGCCATACATACTGCGGCAATGATTTTAAGCATGTTACCGCTAAGTCTGAAAGTTTTCATAACGAGTCCCCTTTCCACGGCATAGTATATAGAAAAGAACTATGTTTGTCAAGGAATTTGTATAGTTGATAACCGCGAAAAAAGTATAAATATTCAATATAGTAAGCGATTGACACTGACTTTTGTATATGGTAAAATAAAAGAAATGTTCATAAAAGAGGTGAAAAAAGGTGAAGACCGTTATCGGATATTTAAGGGAATTTTACGGGAAAATGGCTTTCGGGTTCGGTATCAAATTTGTCGGAACAATCGCCGAATTGATGCTTCCGTTCATTCTGAGCCATGTCCTTGCAAACGTAATCGGTAAAGACGTGGAGGAGATTATTTTCTGGGGAGCTTTGATGATTGTATGCTCGCTGATTGCCTGCATTTTTAATATTACGGCAAATCGTATGGCGTGTAAAATTTCCCGAGATTTTGCGGAAAATTTGAGGCGTGATTTATTTAAAAAAACGCTGTATCTTTCATCTTCACAGACGGATAAATTCACGATTCCCTCCCTTGAATCAAGAATTACAACCGATACATATAACATTCACGGTTTCGTTAATATGATGCAGAGAATGGGTGTCCGTGCTCCCATTATGCTTATAGGCGGAATATCAATCACTCTTTTTATGGATGCCTATCTTTCTCTTGTTATGATAGCCGTTCTTCCGCTTATATTTGCCACTGTGTTTTTTATATCAAAAAAGGGTGTTCCCCTCTATGATAAGGTGCAAAAATGCGTAGACAATATGGTGCGTGTGGTGCGTGAGGATTATATGGGAATCCGAGTTATAAAAGCACTGTCAAAATCCGGCTATGAGCACCGCCGTTATGATAAGGTAAACCGTGCTCTTTCGGGGCAGGAAGTTCACGCAGGTGTCATAATGGGAAGTGTTCATCCCATTATGAATGTACTGATGAATGCAGGAATAGTTGCAGTAATAGCCATAAGCAGCGGAAGGGTGCAAAAAGGCTTGTCATCTCCTGAAACTATTATTGCTTTCATGCAGTACTTTACCCATATTTCCATGTCTATGATGGTTGTCAGCCGCATGTTTGTAATGTATACAAAATCAGCCGCTTCGGCACGGCGAGTGGGAGAGGTATTAGATGCTCCTGAGGAAATAAATGTAATGTCAAAATCCGTCTATCCCGACGGAGAAAATTCAGCACATATAGCCTTTGAAAATGTAACATTTTCCTACAAAGGGAAAAAGAATAATCTTAGTAATATTTCCTTTGCTCTTAAAAAGGGGGAGCACTTAGGAATAATCGGTGCTACGGGTTCGGGAAAATCAACCTTGATTAAGCTTCTCATGCGTTTTTATGACGTGTCGGACGGTTCGATTTACATAAACGGCGAGGATATCCGAACAATCGAAAAAGCACGTTTAAATGCTATGTTCGGCTCGGCACTTCAGCAGGATTTCCTGTATGCCGATACCATAGAGGAAAATATCCGCTTCGGGCGTGATATTTCCCATGACGATGTTGTAAAGGCGGCATGTATAGCCCAGGCAGACGGCTTTATACGGGAGTTTTCGGAGGGGTATAATCATATGCTTTCGCCCCACGGTACGAATATTTCAGGCGGTCAGAAGCAGCGTACACTCATTTCCCGTGCTATTGCGGGAAAGCCTGAAATCCTTGTACTTGATGACAGTTCCTCGGCACTTGATTATAAGACCGATGCACTCCTTCGCAGTGCCCTGCGTGAAAACCTTGAGGGTACGACGGTGGTTACCGTTGCACAGAGGGTAAGCTCCGTTAAGGATTGTGACCTTATCATAGTCCTTGAAGAAGGCGAAGTTATAGGTATCGGTAAGCACGATTACCTTATGGAAAACTGCGTGCCATACAAGGAAATCAGCGATTCCCAGATGGGAGGTGCTTTCGTTGAGTAGAGGAGGAATGTTCGGAGGCGGACCGGCTGCTTTTCCGCAAGGTAAAGGGGATACAAAACGCCCCGAAAGAAAAAAACTTGATAAAAAGACTATGAAAAGCATACTATGGCGGCTCTGCGGTTATGTAATGAATTACTGGTATTTGTTTATACCTGCCGTTTTGATGACGCTGTTTTCAAATCAATTGGCACTTTTAGGACCCAAGTATTCGGGTATAGCTATAGATGCCATAGCTTCTCCCGGCGGTGTTAATTTTGCCGTGGTGCGGGAAAATATAGTGAAAATGATTTTCTGCTATGTTGTTTCCGCAGTCCTCAGTTATGCTCTGGCGTTTCTGATGATGTACATAGGTCAGAAAATTGTGTATACAATGAGAAAGCAGCTCTTTGAGAAGCTTACCTCGCTTCCCGTAGGGTATTTTGATACGCATCCCACAGGTGATATAATAAGCCGTATTTCCTACGATATTGATACCATTAACAGCTCCTTATCCCACGATTTGGTGCAGATAATGACCAGTATATATACTGTGCTCGGCTCACTGATTTTCATGTGGAATATTTCAAAGCCGCTGATATCGGTGTTTGTTGTCACGGTTCCCGTGTCCATAATCTTTGCAAGGTACCGTTCCAAAAAGGTTCGTCCGCTGTTTTCTCTGCGTTCAAGAAAGCTGGGCGAGCTTAACGGATATGCAGAAGAAATGCTTTCGGGATGCCGAAGCATAGGTGCATACGGCAGGGAAGACGTAATATCGGGCAGATTTAATTCCCGCAATCAGGATGCCATGGATGCTTATTATAATGCCGATTACTACGGCTGTACCATGGGTCCCACCATGGGCTTTATAAATAACCTTTCAATTTCCCTTGTAATGATGATGGGCGGAATATTGTACCTGTATTCACAAAATGGCACGGTAGCGGCAGGAAGCATGTTTTTCATTACCCTTGGCGGCGTGGCACAGTTCGTTCAATATTCAAGAAAATTTGCAGGTCCCATCAATGAATTTGCCAATATTATTCACGAGCTTCAATCGGCATTTTCGGCGGCGGAAAGAGTTTTCAGGGTTATTGACGAAGAGCCTGAGAAAGAAGATTCCCAAGATGCGGTTTCCCTTGAAAATGCAAATGGAGAGGTGTGCCTTAAAAACGTAAGCTTTGGATACACTCCCGATAAAACCATTTTGAAAGATGTGTCCTTTGAAGCTCTTTCGGGAAAAACAATTGCAATAGTAGGCCCCACAGGTGCAGGCAAGACGACTATAATAAATCTGCTCATGCGTTTTTATGATGTGACGAGCGGAAGCATAACCGTTGACAATACAGACATCAGAAATATTACCCGTGATTCGCTTCGCCGTGCCTTTACCATGGTATTGCAGGATACGTGGCTTTTCTGCGGAAGTATTTTTGACAATATTGCCTACGGCAGAGAAGGTGCAACACTCGAAGAAGTAAAGGCGGCGGCAAAGGCGGCACGCATTGATTCCTATATCGAGAGCCTGCCCGACGGATATGATACAATCCTCACCGATGACGGTGTGAATATTTCCAAAGGGCAAAGACAGCTTATCACCATTGCCCGTGCGATAATTGCAAACTCACGGATGCTTATATTGGATGAAGCCACAAGTAACGTGGATTCCCGTACAGAGATTAAAATTCAGGAGGCAATGCGCGAGCTTATGCGCGGAAAAACATGCTTTGTAATTGCTCACAGGCTATCTACAATACAGGATGCAGATACAATTTTAGTTATTCTGGACGGAAAAATAGCGGAAATGGGAAATCATGAAGAATTGATGAAAAAAGGCGGCTTCTACAGCACACTTTACAATTCTCAGTTTGAATAATAAAAAGAGATTCTTCGGCAAGCTCAGAATGACACGCATTTCCAAAAGAAAGTGTCAATTTTAGAAATTGACACTTCCTTTTTTCTGTGCTAAAATAATCTTGGGTGATAAATATGGCTACAATACTTGTTGCGGAGGATGACAGAAACATGCGTCTTTTAACCTCTGCACGGCTAAAAGATTATTATACTGTTAAAACCGCTTGCGACGGTGCAGAAGCTCTGGAAATCATACATAAGGGCGGAATTGATTTAATCATTGCGGATATTATGATGCCCAATATGGACGGGTACGAGCTTTTAACGGCAATACGAAGCGAGGGATATAAAACCCCCTTTTTGTTTCTTACTGCCAAGGAAACTTTTGCCGATAAAGCCAAGGGCTTTGAGCTTGGAACAGATGATTATATGACCAAGCCTTTCAGCAGTGAAGAGCTTTTGTGGCGTGTAAAGGCACTCCTACGCCGTTCTAACATAAATCAGGAAAAAAAGATTGTTATCGGAAATGTTGTGCTGGATTCGGAAAAATATGCAGTCTATTCGGATACGGAATATATTGAATTGCCAAAAAAAGAATTTGACCTTCTTTTTAAGCTTCTTTCTTATCCCGAACAAATCTTTTCAAAGGAACAGCTTTTGACGAGTATATGGGGAATGACCAGTGAAAGCGGGGAAGAAACTATAAAAACGCATATCAGCAGAATCCGAAACCGCCTTAAAAATATAACCGAATTTGACATCAAAACCATAAAAGGACTTGGATACAAGGCTGTGGTTAATTAAAAGAGGGGAAACCTATGAAAAAGCCCGATATTTCTAAATATGACATAGCGAAATATGCTGATGATATTTCAAAATATACAAATAAAATAATACCCCAGTTTCTGATTCAGTCAATTGCCGTGGTTATCACCTCCATTTTAGGAAGCTATTTTATGACATGGCTTATTAATGATGCGCTGGAAATAAAAAACACTTACCTTGGAGCTTCTCTTGAACTTATCGGGGTTATCGGATTTCTGATAATTCTGCTTGTTCCCATGAATATGATATTCTACAGGTCAAGAAAGAAAGAAATCAGAATTTTGTCCGAGGGTATCAAGCATCTTGCAGAGGGTGATTTCGATTATGAAATTCCTCTTAAAAAGGGTTATTCACTAGCAAAGGTTTATGCCAATTTCAATAAGATGTGTGAGGAACTAAGAAGTGTTCAGATGCTGAGAAATGATTTCATCAACAGCTATTCCCATGAATTTAAAACACCCATAGCTTCCATAAACGGATTTGCCTCCCTGCTTCTTGAAAAGGAGCTTAGTGAAGAGGAGAGAGATGATTACCTTAAAATAATCATTGAGGAAACGGACAGGTTGTCAAGGCTGGCAAGTAATACAATCCTTTTATCACGGCTTTCATCGCAAAAAATCGTAACTGATGCACAGCGTTACGACCTTAGTGAGCAAATCAGGCAGTGCGGCATTTTACTATCCAAACAGTGGATGGATAAGGAAATTGATTTTTCTCTTAATCTTCCGCCCATCATGTTTGACGGAAACAGAGAGCTTATGCAGCATTTGTGGATTAATCTTATTTCAAATGCTGTTAATCATACCCCCACAAACGGAAAAATTACGGTTTCGTCTCTCGAAAACAAGGACAGAATTATTATTTCAGTTTCCGACACCGGTACAGGAATGGATGAAAACACCAAAAAGCACCTCTTTGACCCATATTTTCAGGGCGATTCATCACGCTCGAAACAGGGGCTTGGACTGGGGCTTTCCATTGTTAAAAGAATTGTTGAGTTGTGCGACGGTGAAATAAACGTGGAAAGTACATTGGGTGAGGGCAGTACATTCATAGTCAAACTTCCCAAAGTAAACTGAATGTAAACAAATTTACTTAATGAATTTACGAAATAAAAACTCTGTTGTGATAACCTCTATATTAAGGAAATATGGAGGTTATTGTTATGAAATGGAATATTATCGGCGATTCAAGCTGTGATTTATTTGATTTGGAAAAAAGTATTGAGGGCGTTTCATATAAAAGTGTACCTTTTTTCATAAATGTTGAGGATAAGGAATATACCGATGATGAAGCCCTTGACATAGGTGCAATGATGGCACATATGGAAAAGAGTAAGAAGGCAAGCTCTACTGCCTGCCCGTCGCCCCAGTCATGGTCGGATAAAATGACGGCAGGGGAAAATAACATCTGCGTTACTATTTCCAAAAACCTTTCGGGAAGCTATCAGAGTGCGGACATTGCGACAAAAGCCTTTGAAGATGAGAATGAAAACACAAATGCTGCAGTGGTAGACGGCTGTGCAACAGGTCCGTCCTCCGTTCTTACTGTCAGAAAGCTTAGTGAGCTTATAGAAAAAGGCGAAAGCTTTGAAAACGTAATAGAGAAAACCCGTGATTATGTAAGCGGTATACATACAGTTTTTGCCCTTTCGTGCTTTGACAATCTCGTAAAATCAGGCAGAGTGGGAAAGATAGCGGGCTTTCTTGCCTCCAGCCTTGATTTCAAGGGCGTAGGTGTAGAAAGCGGCGGCAGGATTGCTTTTAAAACAAAGGTAAGAGGAAAGAAAAAAGTAATTTCCGCCATGCTTGAAATAATCCGTGAAAATGGCTTTAACGGCGGTGATGTAGTTATAAGCCATTGTTTTAATGAAGAACTGGCTCTTACTATGAAAAAAGAAATTGAAGCTCTTGACGAAAAGGTAAACGTTACCATTATGTCCACACGCGGACTTAACAGCTTCTATGCCGACAAAGCGGGGCTTATAATATCATATTGATTAACAAAAAAATAGCTGTGACAGCTCGTCACAGCTATTTTTTTACTGTATAGGAAATTGCTTAATTTTATCGCAAGCAACATTTGTCATATTTGAATTTAGTCGGGACGCGAAATGGGTGAAGCGGCACGCTTCTTTTTTACCGTATAGGAATTTGCGTAAACAGAAAAAATGTGATATAATAAAAAATGATTAAAAAAGGGCATAGAAAAAAGAGGTGTGCAACCTCAAAAACTATGTAGTTTTAATCAACTCCGCTAACTGAAAGAATGTGTTGTTGTTTGATTGTGGTGAGAGAATTACGACATCAGGAAGAGTCAGAAATCTTTCTGTAGAATTCAATTAACGGAGAGCCTTTACGGCAAATTTCAAAAATCGTCATTATGTGACCGCACTGGCACAAAAGTGGATCATAACCAAATGACGACAAAAGAGACGACCTCCACGCAAGTGCAGATGCGAGGAGACGTCTCTTTTGTTTTGAAACAACCAAAGAAAGCTTTGATTCGTGCTTATGATGTTTAGCATATAAGCCGTAATATCTAATCATTTTAAAATGCTTGTCAGGAATATGAATAATAAGCATTTTAATAAATTCAATGGCAGAAACAGTGGTAGTAACTAATTGTTCATCTTCGTGACGATTGTAATGAAAGGTAACATTTTCGCCATCGTAATCATCAATACGGGAAGTAGCAATAACAGGTCTGCCTAAATATCTGCCAATATATTTTAAGACATCTTGGTTGCTTGAAAGAGAAGGCTTTGCGTAAATGTAAAAGCCATTGGGACAATTTTTGTATATGTAGGCTTTAATCTTTCTAAAAGATTTGCCGATAGAATCTTCCATATAGTTAAGAAGAAGCATGCGAAAAGATTTACGAAGCAGCTCATAAGGAAAATGTTTAACAACACGCCAAGGGGAAATATTACCACTGCCGCCTTCCGAAAGAAGCACATGGATATGAGGATTCCATTGCAAGGAACGACCAAAAGTATGAAGAACGCAGATAAATCCCGGTGTAAAATTTTCAGATTTGTTTAACTTACGAAACATAAATAAAATGGCATCAGCAACAGCCCGGAAAAGGCAATTCAATAAAGAACGGTCTTTGCGAAAGAATAAACGAAGTTCTTCAGGAATAGTAAAAACGCAGTGTCTGTGAGAGGTACGAATAAGTTTAAAAGACATAGCAGAAGAGCGCTTCATAGAATACATATTACCGCAAGAATTACAGAATCTGCTTTTACAAGAGAAAGGAACCATTTTAAATTTTCCGCAATGATTACAAGAAAAAAGAGTATATCCAAATTTATAGTCGCCACAATGAAGCATTTTGTATACATTATCAAAAACGGCAGGACGAATAGAAATGCCGCTATCAACAACATCGTTAAAATGATCAGTGAAGATTTGCTTGATAATACTCATAATTAAATTATATCGTAAAAAGTAAATGAAAGCAACTACCCCCTCAAAGAATGAGGGGGTAGGGGGTGTTGAAGTGTGATGTTAGTCACACTTTTTTATGTTAACAGGGAAATATTCCGTTTCACCGTCGATAAAAACCTTTTTTAAGGTAATGCCGAGTGCATCTGTAAGCTCACTTGACTCATATGCGGTATCCGTTGAGGAATCAAGAATAAGTTTGCCGTCTTTTAAAATAAGTATTCTGTCAGCGTATTTAAATGCCGCTCTCACGTCGTGAACTACGGCAATGATACCTTTTCCGTCTTTTTTTAATTCATTCAAAATTTCCATTATTTCAATCGAGTGCTGTATGTCGAGGAAGGTAGTAGGCTCATCGAGGAGAATATAAGGAGTGTTTTGTGCAAGAAGCATAGCTATATAAACACGCTGCCTTTCACCGCCTGACAGGCAGGAAAGCGGCGTTTGTGCAAACTCCTTTGTATTTGTTTTCAGAAGGGCATCTTCCACAATGCGTTCATCCTCTGCTGAAAAACTGTGAGAAAAGGAAAGGTAAGGATATCTTCCGTAGGAAACGAATTCACGTACAGAAATATCGGGAATTTTTCTTTGCTGAATCATTATGGAAACCTTTTTTGCAAATTCCTTTGAAGAAATGTCCTTATAATTTTCTCCGTCTATGTTGATTGTGCCTTGCTTTGGAGTAAGAAACCTTGCAATAAGCGACAAAAGTGTGCTTTTTCCGCTGCCGTTTGCACCGATTATAAAGGCGGATTCTCCTACCTTGAATTGTGCTTTGATATCGCTTAAAACTTTTTTATCTCCGTAGGAAAAAGAAACATTTTTTACATCAATCATTTTTATCGGCTCCTTTCTCTCAGAATTAAATAAATGAAGAAAGGTCCTCCGATAAAGGACAGCAGAATTCCTACGGGGAGCTCATATGGACGGAAAAGAATCCGGCTGAGTAAATCGCATAAAAGCACGAAAAGTGCACCGCACGGAATACTGCATCCTATAAGAAGTCTGTGGCGGTTGCCCGTAAATGAACGAATAATATGAGGGACTACAAGCCCAACAAAGCTGATTAGCCCCGAAAAGCTTACCGCCGCCGCGGAGAGCATTCCTGCCGTAAGAAGTAGAAAGAGTCTCATTCTTTTTACATTCATTCCCAGTGACTGTGCCGACACGCTGCCCAAAGCAAGAACATCGATATTCCTTGAAAATATAATTGCAATAAAAAGCCCAATTATGATTACAGGCACCGCATATTTTAAAACGTGAAAATCTATTGCATTAAAACCTCCCACGGAAAAGGTAGTCATATTAAGCGATGAGGATGGGAACAGGGTTTTAACTGTGCTTATTGCGGCATTTAAAATGCTGCTGACCGCAATTCCCGTCAGCGTCAGTGTTATTTTTGAAACAGATGATTTATAAGAGATAAAATATATCAAAAGGCAAGCAGCTACCGCGCCGATAAATGCCGCCACGGGAACAAAGAAATACAGGGCAGGAAACAGGGAAAGAACTATTGCCACCCCTAAACCTGCGCCCGAATTTATACCTATAATATTCGAAGAAGCCATGGAATTGTTAAGCACTGCCTGAATGATAACCCCCGAAACGCTTAATGCGCTTCCGCAAAAAACTGCGGCGATAACGCGGGGAAGACGCACAAAAAACAAAATTCTGTAATCGGGATTAGTAAAGTTTCCTTCAAAAAGAGCCTTGAACGCCTTGGTTATATTTATTTTAGTTGCCCCAAGGCTAAGTGCGATAAATATGCTTAAAACAAGAGAAAACCACAAGACGGCAAAGAGTAAATAACTACCCTTTGCCGAAAATTCATCTGTCTTTTCAGTTTTGCAGTATTTTTGCCAGATATTCATAGCTATCATTCCATCTGTTGTTTGGTTTATAGTGAAAAAGCTCCTTGGGAAGAATGTGGAAATTACCGCTTTTTACCGCCTTTAACTCTTTTAAGGCAGGGCTTTTTTTCATAACGCTCCTGAGATATGAAAGTGCATTTCCTTCTTCACCCATTGTTATCGCAAAAATGTAATCGGGATTTTCCTTGATAATTGCCTCCGCACTTAAATCTTTAAGAAGCGAAGGATTTTTATCGGTAATGCTTTTAAGTCCCATATCCTCAATCATATTGTATGCCTGAGTGTCTGTCTTGACTTTAATTCCGCTGCTGAAAACACGCATGAGAAGAAAGGTCTTGCCACTGTTTTCGGAAATGTCAGATAAGGTTTTTTCAATATCACTCTTTACATCTGTTACATGCTTTTCATATAAATCCTCACGCCCCGTTACATTGCAGAACTTTCTCATCATGTCAGCATAATCCTCAAAAGTGTCGACAGAAAAATATCCGTATGCAATATTCATGGAATCAAATGAGCTTTTCAGAGCTAAGTGATTTGTAAGCTCTGATGAAAGAATGACATAGTCGGGGTTAAGGGACACAATAAGTTCAAGATTGGGCTCTTTTACACTACCGATGATTTCGGCATTTCCGATGTCAAGTCCTCTTTCCTTTACAGTATCATCACTTGCTCCTGCAAGAGTTCCGCCCGAAAGCAGCCACGAGTGGGCAAATGATCCATAGCAGGCAATAACCTTTGGATTTTCGGGGATATAAAAAGTATTTCCCATATTATCGGTTATTTGCTTTCCCGACTCGTTCAAAGGACGCTGAGCACAGGAAGCAGAGCATAAAACCATAAGAATAATTAAAACAAAGAGGCAAAACTTTTTCATCTTGTCTTAATTTCCTTTGTCAAAATTTCCTCTTTACGGCAGAGTATATCGTTTCCCGAAATATCTTTTAAAAATCTTTCCTCACCGATTCTGTCTATTGCACCGCCGAAGCGTTCTTTTGCATATGCATTTTCCCTGAACCACAGAAGACATTTTTCAAGAATGGGGTAAATATCCTCTGCACGTACCAAAGAGGGAAGAAGTGTGCCCTTTCGGCTTGTCTTGCCCCATGTTCCACCGACGTATATGCTAAAGAGGGTTTCGCTTTCAGGTGCTACGGCACCAAAGGGGCATTTTCCTGTACATACACCGCAGTTTTTGCAGAGGTCTTTATCAATAACTAACTTTCCGTCTGTAACCTTTGCCGCCTTTACTGGACACGCCTTTTCTATGGCGCAGCTTTTACAGCCGCGGCATTTTTCAGCATCGTAAACCGGTACTCGGTTTCCCTCAATTCCGAAATCGTTAAGGCTTTGCTTCATACAACTGTTGGGGCATCCCCCTACGGTTATTTTAAATTTGTGAGGGAGGGATACACTGCCCCAACCAAGATAGTATTTTTCATAAATATCCTTTGCAATGGCGTGTGTGTCACAGTTGCCGAATACGCAGGTAGAGCCTTTGCATGCGGCAATGGGACGGATTTTAGCACCTGTTCCGCCAAAATAAAGGTTAAGTTCTGCAGCAAATTTTTGTACTTCTTCAATCTTTTCAAAAGGGATACCGGGGATTTCCACACAAAGGCGTGCAGTTGCAAAAACCTTTCCGTTACCATAAGTTTTTGCTATTTTTGAAATATTTTCAAAGTCCTCCGCCGTGAAAACTGTTCCGGGAGCAACAATTCTGCCCGAAAAAAGGTCTGTTCCGCGGTTGCGGAGGAATCCCTGCCCTTTGACTTTCATAATTTGCTCATTTGTTAAACTCATATAAAAAATCCTCTCAATAGTGATACTAAAATCGTATCATTTGAGAGGATTTTTGTCAATAGCTCTTATTGTTTTTTAATAAATTTCATACGGAAAATAATTGCTGTAGTTACAGTTGAAATAACAATTTCAGGAACCATATATGAGCCGTTGTAAAGCAGAGAGTAGGCAAGCACGGTTTGTCCTTTTTCTGCATAAACTCCCCAAATGAGTATGCCTGAGATTATGTGGCAGATATATCTTAAAAGTGTTACCATAAATGCACTAAACGCAACGGAAAAGCTTTTCTTTCCGCTGATTTTGTAGAAAAAGCCTGACAGCCCAAGCACCCCGAATGCAAAAATGTAGTCAAGCAGTACCACCAGTATAAAATATAAAAAGGTTTGAGTAGGAGGTGGGTAAAAGCCGAATATCATCTGCAAAACTGCATAGGAAAGGCTGCAGCAAAGCCCCCATTTTGTTCCGAACATAATACCTGCGGCAATAATGGGAACCATTGATGCAAGCGTCACGCTGCCGCCCTGAAGCCACGGAGCAGGGATAAGCTTACTTACCCACATCAGCACGGTAGCAAGTGCAATTAAGAGTGCACTCGTGGTTAATTTTTTAGTTGTGTTCATTTGTTAATATCATTCCTTTCTTTTTTACAGGAATAATTCCAACAAAAAATCGAACCGAAGGAAATTTCGGTTCGATTAAGAAAATCTAATCTGATATTTCCCTACGTTGGCATTATCCAAATCAGGTTACGGGTTAAAGCGGCAATACGCTTACTCTCAGCCTGCGTGCGCAAGCTCCCCAATTATTATGTTGCTTCGAAGCAATTTCATTATATAACCGCGACGTCAGTTTGTCAATAAATTTTTGTTTGTTTTTAATAGAAAGCCACGAAAATTTGCACTATCGGAAAGAATATTTATAATATAAGCAATATTTATTGCAAATAAAAAACAGTAGTGATATATTGAGTTCAAGAAATTAATTTTAAGGGGAAAATCATATGAAATGCATTATAAACGGCAGACTTGTTCTTGAGGACAAGGTTCTGGATTCCTACGCAATCATATTTGATGAGAAAATAGAAAAAATCATAAGCGAAGATGAACTAAACATTAGTGATTACGAAATCATTGATGCAAAAGGCAATTTAGTCCTTCCCGGGCTTATTGACATGCACATCCACGGATACCTGGGTGCCGATGTCTCCGACGGAGATGCCGACGGAATCAGAAAAATGGCAATGGGAATAATCCAAAACGGCGTTACCTCTTGGTGCCCCACAACGATGACGGTGTCTAAAGAAGAAATTGAAAAAGCCTTTGACTCGGTAAGAGAAGTTAAAAACAGCGGTGAATATTACGGTGCCCGAATTTTAGGCGTTAACAGCGAAGGACCCTTTATAAACGCGGCAAAAAAAGGTGCTCAGGCAGAGGAACATATACTAAGACCCGATGCTGATTTTATTAAGGAACATTCAGATATTATAAAGCTCTTTACCGTTGCCCCCGAGGTACAGGGAGCATTGGAATGTATAGAGATGGCAGCAAAGGAAACAGACATTCTTATTTCTATGGGACATACCGATGCAAGCTATGAAGAGGCGAAATGCGGTATTGAAAAAGGCGTGAGACACACAACACATCTTTTCAACGCGATGACGGCTCTTTCGCACCGCAGTCCCGGTGTTACAGGGGCGGCACTTTCCGATAGCCGTGTAAGCACCGAGCTTATAGCCGACACTTTCCACGTGAATAAAGGACTTTTTGCTTTAGTGTCAAAGCTTAAGGGAGATAAGCTCTGCCTTATAACCGACTGTATGAGGGCCGGAGGTATGCCTGACGGAGAATATACCCTTGGTGGACAAAGCGTATACAAAGAGGGTATTAAGTGTCTTATGCCCGACGGAACAATTGCAGGAAGCGTGCTCAGGCTTAATGAAGCAGTAAGAAATCTTTATGAAAATACAGAGCTTGAAATTTATGAGGCTGTAAACTGTGCTTCACTCAATATCGCAAAAGCCTTAGGGGAAGATAATGAAATCGGTTCTCTTCGTGAGGGTAAGCGTGCGGATATAATAATTACCGATGGGAAATTTAATGTTAATACAACAATACTCGGCGGAGAAATAAGATATAAAGGAGAATAATCATGATAGCAAAACTTGAACCGGAATTTATGCCAATGATCAAAGTTATTAATGACTTTAAAGAAGCCGTGGCAAAGACAGAAAGTCAGAACGTAGTAATTTGTGTTGAGAGAAACGGCGGACTTATGGCTGTATATAAGCTTGATGTGTACAAGGAAAACACAGGTCACGATGAGGAAAACTACGGCATCGCGGAAAGAATTATTAAAACCCTCCTTTGGGCAAAGGGTGGATTTAAGGTATACGTTGCAGGCTCCCGTTACATATATAAACGCATTGCAGACGATTACAAAATAGGCGGAGCAAGAGAATTTGATTTCAATTTCATGTCACGTGTATATGAAAAGCCCTTTGAGGTTATTTATGTTGAAAACGTAGAGGATGCCCCCAAGGAAAACGATGCATCTTCTCCCATTGGCAGGCATCTTGACGGTTGCCGTATAGGCTTTGATGCAGGCGGAAGTGACCGCAAGGTTTCGGCTGTTGTAAACGGCGAAACAGTCTATTCTGAGGAAGTGGTGTGGTTCCCCAAACTTCAGGAGGATCCCAAGTATCACTATGAGGGAATATTAAATGCAATGAAAACAGCGGCATCACATATGCCCAGGGTTGATGCAATCGGAGTTTCCTCCGCAGGTGTTTACATTGATAATAAAATAATGGTTGCATCGCTTTTCCTTAAAGTATCGGATGAAGATTTTGAAAAGCACGTAAAGACAATGTATATGGATGTTGCCAAGGAAATCGGCGATGTTCCCCTTGAAGTTGCAAATGACGGTGATGTAACAGCACTTGCAGGTGCAATGAGCCTTGAGGATAACAATGTTCTCGGGGTTGCAATGGGTACAAGCGAAGCGGCAGGCTATGTTGATAAGGATGGAAATATCACAGGCTGGCTCAACGAACTTGCATTTGTTCCCGTAGACTTTAACAAGGGTGCTATGGTTGACGAATGGAGCGGAGATTACGGCTGCGGTGTTAAATATTTTTCTCAGGATGCAGTTATAAAGCTTGCTCCCAAAGCAGGAATAGAGCTTGATGAAAAGCTTTCTCCCGCAGAAAAGCTTAAGGTTGTGCAGAACCTTATGGCACAGAATGATAGCCGTGCAGCAGCTATCTATGAAACCATGGGTGTATATTTCGGTTACACAATTGCCTACTACTCCATGTTCTATGATATAAAGCATGTTCTTATCATGGGCAGAGTTACAAGCGGTAACGGTGGTACAATTCTTCTTGAAAAGGCAAACGAAGTGCTGAAAACAGAATTCCCCGAACTTTTTGAAAAGATTGAGCTTCATATTCCCGATGAAAAGGCAAGAAGAGTAGGTCAGTCCGTTGCGGCTGCAAGCCTTCCCAAAATCGGCTGATTTTTAAAAGTGCAGTAAAGACAAGTTTCAAAATGAAACTTGTCTTTATTTGTAATTCGTGGTATAATAAGTTCGTTTTAATGACTATGTTTCAAGGAGTTAATCATATGAAAGTGGTTTTATCAACCCTTAATGCAAAGTATATACACGTGAATCTTGCACTTCGCTCAATAGGAAGGTACTGTGAGAAGTTTCATCCGGAAATCTGTGAGTACACGGTGAATGATAATATTGACAATATAATTGCATCACTGCATATGAAAAAGGCGGATGTAATAGCCTTTTCCTGCTACATATGGAATATTGAAAAGGTTCTTTATATTTCAGAGTGCCTTAAAAAAGTTAACCCGTCCCTTAAAATAATTTTGGGAGGACACGAGGTTTCCCACGACGCTAAAAGTATTATGACCGAAAATCCATGGATAGATTATATTGTCCGCGGAGAAGGGGAGAAGCCTATGCTTTCGCTTCTTCGTTCTATAAGGGAAAATTCTGATGTGAGTAATGTAGGCTCTATTACATACAGAAGTGGAAATGATATAAGAGAAAACCCTATTGCAGAGTCTGGAAGCCTTAACGAATATCCCTTTGCCTACGATGAGAGCATACGTGATTTTAAAGGAAAGATTATTTACTACGAATCCTCCCGAGGCTGTCCCTTTAATTGCAGCTACTGCCTTTCGGGGGATAACAGAAAGGTTGATTTTCTTGACCTTGAAAGAGTGAAAAAAGAGCTTTTGTTTTTCATTGAAAACGGCGTTCCTTTGGTGAAATTTGTAGACCGTACATTTAATGCAGATAAGGAAAGAGCAAAAGAAATTTGGAAATTCATTATAGAAAACAGTAAAAATACCTGCTTCCATTTTGAACTTGCGGGGAGCCTCATTGAGGAGGAAACAATCAAGCTTTTAAAAACTGCCCCCAAGGGAATTATCCAATTTGAAATAGGCGTGCAGTCCACCAATGAAAAGACGATCAGAGCAATCGGGCGAAGCATAGAATTTGAAAAAGTCCGTGATAATGTGAAAAAGCTTCTTCAGGCGGATAACATTCATATTCATCTTGACCTTATTGCAGGGCTACCCTATGAGGATTACGAGAGCTTTAAAAAATCCTTTGATGAAGTTATAAAAATACGTCCCCACGTACTTCAGCTTGGGTTTTTAAAACTTCTCAAAGGGTCAAAATTAAGAAATGAAACCGATAAATACGGCTATAAATATAAGGAAAAAGCACCCTATGAAGTAATGGAGAACGACTTTATTTCCTTTGATGAAATAATAAAGCTTAAATTCATCGAGGAGCTTTTTGAAAGATATTATAACAGCGGCGATTTTAAACGGTCGATGAATTTCCTTTTTGATAGGGAAGCTTCACCCTTTGAAATCTTTGAAAAAATCTATGATTACTTTACACAAAACGCACTTTTTGACCGTAGTGTTTCCCTCGAAGCTCATTATGAACTCTTGGAGAAAATTTTCCCATTTGAAGGTTTTGCAGACTGTGCACGGGCGGACCGCCTTACAAATAAAAAAGCAAAGCTTTCCTATGAGAACGAAAAGGAATTTAAGGAAGCCTGCTTTGAATTTTTAAAGAAAAAGGAAAATGTGGAAAAATATCTTTCCGCCTATATCTCGCTTCCGCCACGAAAAATTTACACAAAGCTCCGTTTTGAAAAGCTTTTCGGCGGCGTATATTTGTATGATACTTCCCAAAATGAATTAACAGAAATAACAGAGGACTTTCGGATTTAATCCGAAAGTCCTTTTGAAATTTAGTTATTTACAAGCTCTTTAACGCATTTCTTTACAATTGCAATTTCTTCCTCGCTGATTTCCTCGTCGAAATCACGGAAGGTGTTTTCGCTGACATCGTTTCCTGAAAGAAGAGCATACCATAAAAGTGCCACGGCATAGCGTGAAAGTCCCAAGGAAAGGTGTAAACTGTCGCGGTGCGTGTTATTAATTCCATTTGCGATAAGCTTTTGTAAAAGCTCGCCTGATTTAATTATAAATTCGGCATCACAGTCTTTTGCCGCCTTTTTGTATGCTTCCTCAAGGTCGAGGAACATATCTCTTTGATCTGTATATTTTTCTGTATGCTCAAGCTTTGGACTGCCTTGTTTATACGCCCATGTCTGGTGGATAAGAAGCTTTGCCTTGGGGCACATCTTTCTGATATATTCGCAAAGCTCTGTAAGATAGGGCTGATATGTATCATAATCAAAACTGAGGTGGCTTGCCTGCTGGACAGTTATGTAATCCCAGCTGCGGTTTAAAAGAGCTTCCTTAAGCGATACATCAAAGCCTGTGATTTCGCCGTTGAACTCAAGTCTGTAAACCGCTTCTTCGCTAAGCATGTTACGGAAGTGGCGTTCCAACGGGCAGCCCCCGATGAAAAGATTGGCTACCTTCAAATCAAATCCGTCACTGCGTGCAATGCGGTGCAGATAACGGGTAGCATCCTCTGAAAAGCTGTTGCCGATGGCAAGAATATCCATAGTTAAATTCCCCTTTTTAAATGTTTTGCTCATTATATCACAAAACAGAAAAGGAAGCAAGCAATTTTAACAATTATTTTTGCCTTATAGCTGACAATCTTGTGGGAAATATGGCATCTCAGAGTTCGATTCCCCGTAGTTTTGCTGATGCAAAAAAAGAATGAAACACGCCAAAGCGTATTTCATTCTTTTTGGTGGACGTTTGCGGTTCCCAAGTCGGAGGCCAAGCGGGCTTAGGAAGACAAGAGAAGAACACAACTCCTTGGCTCACAGAACGACATGGCTACGATCCGACTTGCATCTCAGAGTTCGATTCCCCGTAGTTTTGCTGATGCAAAAAAAGAATGAAACACGCCAAAGCGTATTTCATTCTTTTTGGTGGACGTTTGCG
>JAZNYX010000061.1:0-35979 GCA_045594665.1 Clostridia bacterium
CACTAAATCTTCTATGCTTATCATTTCTATTTGATATCTGTTCTCATATCCTTTTTGCATCATCTTTCATCACCTAAGAACATTATACCATAAAACAAAGAAAAAGCCCAGAGTTATCTGGACTTTTTCGACAGTCTGAAGGCTTCACATAAGTGGAGCCTTTTTCTTTTGGTTTTGAACTTGGTAGAGCTTGAGCCTGCAGTAAATTGTGAGCGAAGCAGGCGCCTGCTTTGGGTGAGGTCGCGAGCGCGTCCTGCGGACGATGAAGCGAGCGTAACGAAGCGTAGCGGTCGAAAGATGACAAGGCGATTTATCGCCGCAGTCGGATTTCGGGCACCGCAAGCGGCGGCTTCAGCCGAGGATGCCATTTTCTTTTATTAAGGCGTTGAAATGAAAAGGACTTGAACCTGCGGCAAATTGCGAGCGAAGGACTTGATTCTTAAATTTTATTCTCACACAGCAAAAAAGCATTGCAATTTTACCCCGTCTGGTGTAAAATATAATATGGTATTTTGTACAAAAGAGGTGTGGGTATTGGAAAAACTGAAAATAACAGGCTCAAATCAGCTTTTCGGGGAAATAGCCGTATGCGGAGCTAAAAATGCTGCCGTTGCGATAATTCCCGCTGCATTGCTTGTTGACGGTGTATGCCGAATAGAAAACATTCCCGATATAAAAGACGTAAGACTTATTATAGATATGCTTGTACAGCTTGGTGCAAGGGTTACATATATTGACGATACTACAATCGAGGTGGATTCCTCTAACCTCAAAACCTTTGTTGCACCTGCCTCACTTGCCAGCAAAATGCGTGCCAGCTACTATTTGCTGGGAGCACTTTTAGGCAGAATGAATCGTGCCGAGGTGTCACTTCCCGGCGGCTGTAACTTTGGCACACGCCCCATTGATTTGCATGAGAAAGGCTTTCGTGCAATGGGGGCATCTGTTGAAATTACCGACGGAATTGTATATGCACAGGCGGAAAAGCTTTGCGGAACTACAATTTATCTTGACACCGTAAGCGTAGGTGCTACGATAAATATAATGCTGGCGGCATCCCTCGCCAAAGGGAAAACGATTATAGAAAACGCCGCTAAAGAGCCGCATATTGTTGACGTTGCCAATTTCTTAAATGCAATGGGGGCAAATGTCCGCGGTGCAGGTACAGATGTTATCAGAATAACAGGCGTGGAGAAAATGAGAGGCGGAAGCTACAGCATTATCCCCGACCAGATAGAAGCAGGCACATTTATGCTGCTTGCGGCAGCCGCAGGCGGAGAAGTATTGGTAAGAAATATTATCCCCCGTCATATGAACTGCCTTACATCAAAGCTTGAAGAAATGGGCGTTAATATTACCGAATATGATGATTCCATCCGTATCGAGCGAAACGGCAAGCTTCGCGGAACTTCGGTACGCACTATGCCATATCCGGGATTTCCTACAGACCTTCAGCCCCAGATTGTGGCACTTCTTTCCACCGTGGACGGAAAAAGCACCGTGGATGAAAACGTATGGGATAACCGCTTCCAGTATGTGGAGCAGCTTCAGAATATGGGTGCCGATATCTGCGTTTCGGGAAAGAGGGCTTCCATTTGCGGACAAAAGCTTCACGGGGCACAGGTTACTGCTACTGACCTGAGAGCCGGTGCGGCACTTATCATTGCAGGTGCGGCGGCACAAGGGGTTACGGAAATTTCCTCTCCCCATTATATTGACAGAGGCTATTCCGACATTGAACGCAGGCTCCGCAGTATAGGCGTGAAAATAGAGCGTATTTTTGAGGCGGACTGATATGATTGACAGCGGAAACAACATTTCAATATGCGCCCTTTCTTCGGGAAGCAGCGGAAATTGTATTCTTGTAAGAAGCGGCGGATGCGCCGTTCTGGTAGACTGCGGAATAACGGGCAAAGCCGCCGAAAATGAGCTTGCGCAGGCAGGGATTTCTCCCGATAAGCTTGATGCCATTATTGTAACCCATGAGCATATTGACCACATAAGCGGTGTGGGAGTAATGTGCCGAAGATATAAAATCCCCGTGTATGCCACTTTGGGCACGTGGAAAGCAATGATTAATTCAATCGGGAAAATTGACCCTTCACTTATAAGATATATTGCGGCAGAAGTGCCATTTGAAATATCAAACATCAGATTTCATCCCTTCGAGACCTCCCACGATGCGGCAGAAAGCATCGGAATCGTTTTTTCAAGCGGAGAAAAGCACGGTGCGGTAGCAACAGATTTGGGTACGGTGACAAAGCGCATTTTCGAGCTTCTTTCTCCTTGCTCAATTGCCCTTTTGGAAGCCAATCATGATGAACGGATGTTGATGTCGGGTCCGTACCCTGAGCACCTTAAAAAGAGAATCCTTTCAGATTTCGGACATCTCTCAAACAGGCTTTGCGGTGCATTATGCGGAAAGCTTGTGAAGGAAGGAAAGCTTCGCCGGATTATTTTAGGGCATCTGAGCAATGATAACAACACACCTCGCAGGGCCTTTGAATCCGTTTCGGCAAGCATTGAGGCGGCAGGCTTTAAGGTAGGGGAGGATGTTAAGCTTTTCATTGCAGAGAGGTATTCCATCAGTGAGGAGTTAATAGACTGATTATGACGATAAATATAATTTGCGTAGGAAAAATAAAGGAAAAGTATTTTTCCGACGCCGCAGCCGAATTTGAAAAAAGGCTCAGCCGTTTTTGTACCCTCAACACCATTGTGATTCCCGACAAGAGCATTCCCGAAAACCCGTCGGAAGCACAGTGCAGAGAGGTTTTGCAAAAAGAAGGCGAAATGATTTTAAAAAAAATCGGGAAAGGCGATATTGTAGTTGCCATGTGTATAGAGGGTAAGCAGCTTTCAAGTGAGCAGCTTGCACAAAAGCTTAGTGAGTTTCAAATGGAAAGCTCCACTATAGACTTTATCATAGGCGGTTCACTGGGACTTTCCGAGGAAGTGAAAAGTAGGGCTTCCCTTCGCCTCAGCATGAGCAGCATGACATTTCCCCACCGAATTGCACGAATTATGCTGGAGGAGCAGATTTACAGAGCTTTTAAAATTAATGCTAATGAAACATATCATAAATAAAGGAGATTTTTAACATGGAAGAAAACAAAAACGAACTTACAAATGAAGTAACAGAAGAAACTGTTTCACCCGAAGTACAGCCCGAAGTTACAGAAGAAGAAAATGTAACAACATTTTCTGAGGAAGAAATTAATGAAGCCGACATTTCCGCGGAAGAAACGGAAGAAGATTTTGAAGAAGGCGAAACCCAGGTTTATTTCGTTGACCCCTCAGAGCTTGAGGAAAGCAAAAATCCCAAACCCATCGTTAAGATTTTGGCTTGCATAGCAGCGATTGTTTTAACGGTTGTATTGACACTGGTTCTTACTCCCCGTATAAAATATCTTTGGGCAATGCACCTTGTCAATAACGGAGATTATCAAGGTGCCTACGATATTTTGTATAGCATCGGCGGAAGCTATGAGCCTGCCGAGAACGAACTCAAGAGGTTTGTAAAGACCTACGAAGCAGAGGAAGTTTCGGGAGATACAGGAGCAGGAACGCAGACTGTAACTTATAAATACGAATTCAAGAAAAACTATCAGAAAAAAATAACCGAGCAGGACGGCACACAGACCGAGGAGGAGCTTTTCTACGATAAGAACGGTAATGTTGCAAAGAAAATCGAAAGTGACATGTACGGCTCAAAAATCACTACCGAATATGAGTATGACAAGGACGGCAATCCCATAAAGATTTCCGCTTCAAATGATTACGCCGAGCTTATAAGTGAAAACAAGTATGACAAAAACGGTAACTGCATAGAAACAGAGCAGACCTATAAAATGGGCGAGCAGTCCCAGAAGCAGAAGGTTGTAATTAAGAATTATAGTATGCAGTATATTCAAAAATAAAAAGTTCATATAGCAAAAAAGAGAATTTAGCAATTTTGCTAAATTCTCTTTTTTGTATAATAATCACTTAAATTACAAAATTCCTCTATGGAAAGGGCTTCGCCACGGACTGTCGGGGAAAGTCCCAATGCCTGCACGGCACTTGTCACTTCCTCCTTTGAGCCGAAAGCTCCGCTCCCCGAAAGTGCATTTACAAGGGTTTTTCTCCTTTGGGAAAATGCCGCTTTGATAAGCTTAAAGAAATGCTTTTCATCATAAGGAGAAACTGAGGGTGTTTCAAGGATTTCCATGCTGACCACGGCACTGTCTACCTTGGGAGCAGGGATAAATGCCGATGAGGGAACATGCTTTATAATACGGGGATTTGAGAAATACTGCGTTGCAATACTGATTGCACCATATTCCTTGCCGCCCGGTTTTGCACAAAGACGCTCTGCCACTTCCTTTTGAATCATAACCACAATTTTCTTAAAAGGCAGTCTGCTTTCAAGGAAATTCATAATAATCGGGGTTGTAATATAGTAGGGCAGATTTGCCGCCACACTTACATCCATTCCCGAAAACTCTTTTTCCAAAAGCTCCTTAAGGTTTACCTTAAGGCAGTCCGCCCATATAAATGAAACATTTGAAAACCCGGCAAGGGTTTCCTCCAAAACCTTATTAAGTCTTTTATCAAGCTCAATGGAGACTACCTTTTCTGCCACATTTGCAAGAGCCGCCGTAAGAACACCAAAGCCCGGACCTATTTCTATAACTCCCTGTGCGCTTTCGGTGGCTTCCATTGTCATCGCCAGGGGTACCGACTCATCGGTAATGAAATTCTGTCCCATGCTTTTAGCAAAGGTAAAGCCGTATTTATTGCAAAGATATTTAATTATTTTGGGGTCGGTAAGGTTATACATTACTTATCCTCCAAAAGCTCTTTAAAGCTTTTTATATACATGTCACACACCGCACAAAGCTCCTGCTGACGGCTTTCGCTGCGTGAATCATAAACTCCGCATACCGTCATTCCTGCCGCCTTTGCCGATTTCGCCGCTGATATAACGTCCTCAAAAACAATACACTTTCCGGGAGCAGTACCTGCCTTTTGTGCCGCCAGAAGATATACCTTCGGCGACCCTTTTCCCACGCCTGCCTCGCAGGTGCTTGTAAAAGCATCAAACAAGTCATAAATTCCGTTGTTTTTCAGCGCAGGTTTAAAGAAATATTCGGGCGAACTGGTACACAGCACAATTTTCTTTCCCTGCTTTTTAAGATATTCAATATATTCTTTTACGAATGGTTTCAAAGGGACATTGTGGGAATACTCGTGTATTGCCATGTCGGTCCATTCCTGCATAAGCTCCTCGGGCGTATCGGGTAGGTTAAAGCGATTTTTTGTGTAATTGGCAATTTCAGAAAAGCTCATTGCGGCAATATCGTGAACATAATCCCCCGGAACTTTGATTCCACGCCTTTTTTCAAGAAAGTCGTAGTCTATCCTTTCCCATATTCCCAATGAATCCATTATGGTGCCGTCCATATCAAATATGGCGGTATCAAAGGCTTCTATATTCATTTTATTTGGAAAAACGCTCCAACAAGTCATTTTTTACCCTCCACAACTTGGGAGACAAATCCACATAGTACGAATGAGGATTCTCAAAACGCTTTACCTCATCCCATATGGTCTCCACCTGCTCTGCGCAATACTCTCTGATTTCGGAAAGCTTAGGAAGCTGGGCTACCTGTTCTCCGTTTTTAAATACCTGCGTAAGAAGCTTTCTTGCCGTAAAGTTAGTAACTTTTTTCCTCTTCCATGTATGGACGGGGTCGAAAATTTCATAAGGCTCTCTATCGTCAATTTCCTCATCATGAAGCGTCATTACATCGGCAATTGCCTTGCCCGATTCATTGTCATACAGGCGGTAAACCTGCTTAAAGTCAGGTGTTGTAATTTTGGCAGGATTTTCACTGATTTTAATTTTCGGCACAATCTTGCCGTCCTCTTCAACGCCTACAAGCTTGTACACGCCTCCGAAAACAGGCCAGCTTCTTGCAGTAATAAGCCGCTCTCCCACTCCAAAGGAGTCAATCTGTGCTCCGTGGGAAAGAGTGTCTCTGATAATATATTCATCAAGAGAGTTTGACACAACTATACCGCAGTCACTAAAGCCTTCTTTGTCAAGCTCTTTTCTGATTTTCTTTGTAAGGTAGGTAATATCGCCGCTGTCAATACGTACTCCCTTTGGTCTGAATCCCGCAGGCACTACAACCTCTTTGAAAACCTTGATAGCATTGGGAAGTCCGCTTTTAAGTACATTATACGTATCAATAAGGAGAGTACAGCTATCGGGATAAACCTCTGCATACGCTTTAAATGCATCGTATTCCGTGGGGAACATCTGCACCCAGCTATGTGCCATAGTACCCAGTGCCGGGATATTATAAAGCTCATCACTAAGAGTGTTTGCCGTTCCTACGCAACCGGCAATGTATGCAGCTCTTGCTCCTAAAATTGCACTACTTGCCCCATGAGCACGACGTGAACCGAATTCCATAACTGCTCTGCCCTGTGCCGCACGTACAATTCTGTTTGTCTTTGTGGCAATAAGGGTCTGATGATTTACCAAAAGAAGAAGCATTGTTTCCACAAGCTGTGCCTGAATGGCAGGGCCGCGTACAATTACAAGCGGTTCATTGGGAAATACGGGCGTTCCTTCGGGCATTGCCCACACGTCGCAGGCAAACTTAAAGTTTTTAAGATAATCAAGAAATTCCTCGCAGAAAAGCTTTCTTCCGCGGAGATACTCAATGTCCTCCTCGTCAAATTTGAGGTTTGAAAGATATTCCACAACCTGCTCGGTACCTGCCATAATAGCAAATCCGCCATCATCGGGAACAGACCGGAAATAAAGGTCAAAATAACAGATTTTGTCCCCTGTTCCATTTTTAAAATATCCGTTAGCCATGGTAAATTCATAAAAATCTGCAAGCATTGTATAGTTTTGTTCGTTTAACATTTGTAAAACACCTCTTGTACTAAAACCAAAAATGTAAATCTATCTCATGTAGGGGATTTCCCCTTAGCCGAAAGAAAGTAATCCGTTCTCTTTCGTCTAATAATAAAATCGCCAAAATCGGGGGCGTGTACCTCGATTTTGGCTCCTTACAAGGGCCGGCACGGTGAGTGCCGCGCGAGCGAAGGCCCTTTTCTCGAAGCGAAACGTTTTATAACATAAAACTTTCGCTTCGAAAGGCTGACATTGTCAGCCGCTTAACCGTTTTCTATAGCGTCCTGAAGCCAGAATTCAGCAAGGTCAATTGCTTCAAAAAGGCTTTCGCGGTTTGCCTTTTTAATAACTTTTTCCTTGCCGAAGCCATTGTTCATACAAAGGTCAATTCCTACGCTGTCGGCAACCTCCACGTCGCCTACCATTTTCTTTGACTTAATTGTAAAAATAATGATATATTTTTCACTTAAATCTCCGTAATAAATAGTATCACCACGGCGTACCATAGGTTTTCCTTTATAGGTGAAAACGCTTTCTGCAGCAGCCATAATATCACTCCTCACTTTTATATGTAAACGTGTTTTTATTAAATCATTATACCATAGAAAAATCCATTAGTAAAGGATTTTTTAGATTTCCCGTCTGCCTTCAATTGCGCGGGAAAGAGTAACTTCGTCGGCATATTCTATATCTCCGCCTACAGGGATTCCGTGAGCAATTCTTGTCACCGTAATTCCCATAGGCTTAAGAAGCCTGGCAATATACATGGCGGTAGCCTCTCCCTCAACGGTGGGGTTTGTCGCCATTATTATTTCAGTCACTTCGGGGGTAAGCCTTGCTATAAGCTCCCTGATTTTTATATCGTCGGGACCTATGCCGTCCATGGGCGAAATTGCACCGTGAAGCACGTGATAAAGCCCGTTATATTCCTTGGTCTTTTCAAGTGCAGTTACATCCTTGGGGCTTTCCATAACGCAAATCACGCTCGTATCACGCTTAGAGGAGGAACAAATATCACATTCCTCTTTATCGGTAAGATTCTGGCATTTTTTGCACAGATGCACCTTGGTTTTTGCGTTATTAATTGCACCGATGAATTTATCCACCTTTTCAAGGGGCATATTCATCACGTGAAAGGCAAGCCTTACGGCACTTTTATGTCCGATGCCGGGAAGCTTATTAAATTCTTCAATCAGTTCGCTAAGAGAAGCCGGATACATTTAATTCAACTCCCGTATGCTTAGAATAATCCCGGAATGTTAAGACCGCCGGTAAGTCCTTTAAGATTGTTTGCAGCCGCTTCGTCAGCCTTTCTGAGAACTTCATTCACAGCAGATACAAGCATATCCTCAAGCATTTCCACATCTTCGGGGTCTACTGCTTCGGGAGAAATCTTGATTTCAAGAAGCTCCTTTCTTCCGTTAGCCTTTACGCTTACAGCGCCGCCACCTACGCTTGCTTCAAACTCCTGTTCATTAAGCTCCTCCTGAGCTTTCATCATTTCTTCCTGCATTTTCTGGGCTTGCTTTATCATATTATTCATATTACCCATGCCGCCCATACCCATATTTCTGGGGAAACCGCCTCTTGCCATATTAAAACTTCCTTTCTCATTCTATATTTGTTATGGGAAGATTAATTATATCTTCCATAGGGTCGTGTTCTACGCTCTTTTTCCTCACAGATGAAAAATCACTCTGAACCCTTGTCACAGTGTTTGCATCAAGCCCTGTGTGAGCTTTCACTGCAGCGTTAATCTCATCTATGCCCTCCGACACCATTTCCTGCATCTGCCTTCCGCCATTGTCGGGGAAGGTAAGGGCAAGTCTGCCGTTTTCTTCCCTAAGCTCCACGTTTTCCAGTGCCGTAAAAAGAAGTATACTGCTTGATAAATCACTCATTATCTCAGGCCATGCACTCTGAATTTTGGAAAGGAATTCACTGGGGGGGAGCTTTACCTCGGGGGGCTTTTCCTCCTTAGGCTTTTCCTTCGGAGCCGCATCTTCCTCCTTTGCTTTCGGGGAAGCCTTTACCACTGATATATTACCGCTTTCTATCTTTCTTTCAAGCTCCGCTATTCGACTTAAAAGTGCTTCATAGCTTGTATCATTGTTTTTTGTACAAAGCTTAATCAGAGCCGCCTCAAAAACCACTCTGGGATTTGTCATAAAACGGGCTGTTGACACAGCCTCCGAAAGGGATTTAATTGCATATAGGAGCTTTTCAGTAGAATACATGCCGGCACTTTCTTCAAGAATGTGATACTCATCCTCGTCAAAATCGCTTTTGCATTTTCCCGACACGGAAATTATGAGCATGTCCCTCATTGCACGGATAAGGGTTTCGATAAAGGGCGATAAATTTTTACCTCTTGAACAAACATCGTCAATGCAGTCTACAACACGGGGTGTATCACACTGCCCCACAGCCGTGCAAAGCTCTAACACGGAATCATTTTCCGCTCTGCCCAAAAAGTCGGCTACAAACTGAGTGTCAACCTCTTTTCCTGTGGCTATACACGGGTCAAGACAGCTCAGTGCATCTCGAAGTGACCCGTCGGCATGGCGGGCAATCATCCGAAGTGCCTTTTCCTCCGCCATGATGCCCTCTGCATTACATATATAGTCAAGCCTTTTGTATATGTCCTCGGGAGTAATTCTCTTAAAATCAAATCTCTGACAACGGGAGGAAATGGTTTCCAGAACCTTGTTTGCCTCCGTTGTAGCAAGAACAAATTTAACGTGAGAGGGAGGTTCCTCAAGAAGCTTTAAAAGAGCATTAAACGCATCCTTGCTAAGTGCATGCACCTCGTCGATGATATAGACCTTATGCCTTGTTACTGCGGCTGTATATGCAGCTTCCTCCCTTAATGAACGGATATTGTCAACACCGCTGTTACTTGCGGCATCTATTTCAACTATGTCCATTATACTGCCGTTTTCAATTCCCAGACAGGTAGCACACTTGTTACAGGGATTTCCGTCAACAGGATTTTCGCAGTTTACCGCCTTACTGAGTATTCTGGCAGTAGAAGTTTTACCCGTACCACGGCTTCCGCAGAAAAGGAAAGCATGACCGCATACATTGTTTTTAATTTCGTTTTTTATCGTTTGAGTAACGTGCTGCTGACCTACAACATCATCAAAGGTTTTCGGTCGCCACTTTCTGTAAAGTGCCTGATGCTCCATACTTTTCCCTCCTTCAGTAAAACGGTATAATTTTAATAATAGCTGTCTTAAAGGAAAGATAAGACAGCCGTTGGTTGTTTATTTTAAATATTTTGCCGTACACCCCGAAATCGACGTCCTTCCAAAAGCGGAAGCATTCAGTTAGCTCAGATCAGGCACCCTTGCGGCACATACCGATGACTGCTTATTGCTGCTCGGTTCCCCGCCTGACAAGGTTCACAGGTCGATATTGCGCAAGACCCGGTCGTCAACACCACTTAAATGCTCCGGACCAAATGAAAAAAACGCCTCAATCGGGGACATCACCTCCGCTATAGCGGGTTGCGGATACAGGGCACCGCTACCTCCCCGGCCGGTACGGCTATATAAGTATACCACATCAAAAAATTTTTATCAATAGTTTTTTTCTTGAAAACCTTTTTAAAGGTTAATTTTCTTAAAATTTCATGGTTAGTGAAATCCTTTTTTTCTCTTTATCAATGTCAAGAATCTTTACTTTAACAATATCGCCCACGCTTAAAACATCGGTGGGGTGCTTAATAAATTTATTTGAAATCTGGGAAATATGGACAAGTCCGTCCTGATGTACTCCGATATCCACGAATGCACCAAAATCAATTACGTTTCGCACAGTACCCTCTAAAATCATACCGGGGGTAAGTTCGTCAAGGGACATGCAGCCGCTGCGAAGAAGGGGCTGGGGAAGCTCGTCACGCATATCACGACCGGGCTTTGCAAGGGTGTCGCAAATATCCCGGAGGGTAAACATACCGATGTCAAATTGTGTGCATATTTCTTCAGCGATTTCCTTTGTAACGCGGCTTAAAATATCGGGGAAGCTGCTCTTTGCAATTTCTTCCTTGCTGTAGCCGCATTTTTCAATAAGTGCTTTTGCCGCATCATAGCTTTCGGGATGCACAGAGGTGTTGTCCAAAAATTCTTTTCCGCCGGGAATCCGCATAAAGCCAGCACATTGAATAAATGCCTTTTCACCAAGCTTGCTTACTTTAAGAAGCTCGCGTCTTTTTGTGAAAGAACCGTTTTCCTCTCTGTATGCCACAATGTTTTTCGCCACAGCAGAGGAAATACCCGAAATATAGCCCAGAAGCGATGCCGAAGCCGTATTAAGGTCAACGCCTACACTGTTTACGCAGTCCTCAACCACTCCGCCCAACGCCCCTGATAGCTTTTTCTGATTGCAGTCGTGCTGATACTGTCCCACACCGATTGAACGGGGGTCAATTTTAACAAGCTCTGCCAATGGATCCTGAAGCCTTCTTGCAATTGAAACTGCACTGCGGAGTGATACATCATAGTCGGGAAATTCCTTTGCACCAAGCTCACTGGCACTGTACACGGAAGCGCCTGCCTCGGAAACAACCATATATTTAACGGGTCTGTCAAGCTCTCCGATAAGGGAAGCAATGAACTTCTCGCTTTCGCCGGTAGCAGTACCGTTGCCGATAGAAACAAGTGTTACATCGTTTCTTTCTATCATACCCTTGACTTGCTTTTTAGCTTTTTCAAGGTCGTGGTGCTCCAGGGTGAAATAGCCTACACCTGTTTCCAGCACCTTGCCCGTGGAATCAACTACAGCCAATTTACAGCCTGTTCTGTAACCGGGGTCAACACCTAATACAATATGTCCTTTAACGGGAGGTGTCATCAAAAGGTTTTTTAGATTCACGCTGAAAAGAGATATTGCACCGTTTTGTGCGCGCTCTGTAAGGTCTGTGCGGATTTCGTTTTCGATTGAGGGGGCAATAAGTCTTTTATAGCTGTCGCACACAGCCTCTTTCACAAGGTCAGCAAGGGGAGAGGCTTCATTTGTGATTACTTCCTTAAAAAGATAGTCGGTAATTATATCTGTTTCAAGCTCAATTTTAATGCTGAGAACATCTTCTTTTTCTCCGCGATCCATTGCTAAAATTCTGTGGTCGGCAACGGCCTTTACAGGCTCGGAAAATTCGTAGTACATCTGATAAACGCTGTTTTCGCCCTTGCCCTGCTTGCTGGCAATAACGCCGTTCATATAGGTAAGGCGGCGTATGTTCTTGCGGTAATCGGCATTGTCGGAAATATCCTCGGCAATAATATCCTTGGCACCGGAGATTGCGTCTTCCGCAGATAAAACGCCTTTTTCTTCATTAATATATTTTGCGGCTTCCTCACAAATATCGCCGCCGAAGGTCTGCTCCATAATAAGAACAGCCAGAGGTTCAAGCCCTTTTTCACGTGCCACACTTGCACGTGTTTTCCTTTTGGGACGATAAGGACGATAGATGTCCTCAAGCTCGGTCAGGGTTTTTGCATTATTAACCGCTGCGGTGATTTCATCTGTAAGCTTACCCTGCTCGTCAATAAGCCTGATTACTTCGGCTTTTCTTTCTTCGATTGCCCTTAGCGCAGTAAGCCTGTCGGAAATAGAACGTATCAGCTGATCGTCCATATTTCCCGTCAGTTCCTTACGGTAGCGGGCAATAAAGGGAATGGTATTTCCCTCATCCAATAAGATTATTACGTTTTGGGTTTTCGTTTCATCTGTTTTAAATTCATTACACAGTTGTTTTAAAATATCCATTATATATTACCTCACATTTTGAAGATTGCGCCGATTGCTCCTGCAATTATTATATAGAAAATAGGGTGAAGCTTTATTTTATTTGTGAATATAAGGAGCACTGCGAAAAGTATTGCCGCCTTAATATCCAGCATTTCAAGAAGCTTGCTTCCGCCTTTAGTAAAAATACCGCTTTTAATTATAGTTACTGCCGCTGTGGCAATCATTCCCGTTACTGCAGGGCGGATGGCGTAAAAACTGCGGGAGACAAATTTATTTTCCTTAAATGCCGTAAGTATTCTTGCAACAATCAGAATGATAATAACGGAGGGCAAAACCAAAGCAGAAGTTGCAATAAATCCTCCTAAAACAGCTCCGGGAGTGCCAAACTTATCATAGCCTACGGTATAGCCCACATAGGTTGCCATATTTACACCGATTGGCCCGGGCGTGGATTCGCCTACGGCTATCATATTACCCAGCGTTTCCTGCGTAAACCAACCCCATTTTTCGCCCATTGCCGTAAGGAAGGGAATAGTGGCAAGTCCGCCGCCGATGGAAAAGAGACCTGTCTTAAAAAATTCAATGAAAAGATAAAGGAAGATCATTTGTTATCTACCCCTTTCTTCATCGTAACAAGACCTATAAGTGCCGCCGCCAGTACAACAAGCACGGGAGATAAACCGGGGAAAATCAACGATGCACTAAAAGAAGCAATGGCAAGAAATACGCAAAGAAGATCCTTGATTGCTTTTTTACCCATAGTGATAACGGCATTGACGATAAGTACCGCAACCACTACGCGTATTCCTCCGAAAATATGCTGCACTATCTTATACTCCATAAAGTTCTGAAGCACAGTGGCAATGACCGTTATTATAAGAAGCGAGGGAAGCACTACTCCCAAGGTTGCCATAATAGCACCCAAAACGCCCTTTTGCTTATACCCTATAAACGTTGCCGTGTTTACGGCAATAACGCCCGGTGTGCATTGAGCCACGGCATAGTAGTCCAGAACTTCCTCGTCCGTTGCCCACTTTTTATTGTCGACCACTTCTTTCTGAATCAGGGACAGCATAGCATAACCGCCGCCAAAGGTGAAAGCACCGATTCTGAAAAAAACAGAAAATAATTGCCATAAAACCTTCAATTTCGTCACTCCTAATTGTTTTCAAGTACAGTGTAGAGAGAGGAAGCATCATTTTTTAAGGTATGTTCCTTTATATCCTCGATACGAACTTTAATCAATCTTTCGCCAAAACGGATTTCCACAATATCGCCGCATTTTATTTCGGCACTTGCTTTGCATACCTTGCCGTTAATGCTCACACGTCCTGCATCACAAGCCTCGTTTGCCACAGTGCGGCGTTTAATAATTCTGGAAACCTTTAAAAATTTGTCTATTCTCATAAAATAACCTCACTCATTGAAAAACACATGGAAAGCCCTGTATGCCATATATACGTCAAGTTTTGCCACTACCTCAAAAGGTGCGTGCATACTGAGAACAGGTACTCCGCAATCAACCGTTTCCACACCTAAGTTTGCAACATACTGTGCGATTGTACCGCCGCCGCCTGCATCTACCTTTCCAAGCTCTGCCACGTGCCATAAAATATCGTTGTTGTTGAAAAGAGTACGAACCTTACTCATAAGTTCGGCAGAAGCGTCGCTTGAGCCGCTTTTTCCGCGTGCACCGGTATATTTGGAAATGGCAATGCCGTAATTTATTTTAGCACTGTTACGCTTTTCATAGGGAGTGGGGAAATTGGGGTCAAATGCTGCATTTACATCTGCACTGAGGCAGTAGCTTCTGTCAAGTGTGCGAAGAAGGTTAAGCTCTGTTGCGCCCTCTCCTTTTTTATCCAGCATTTCGAGAAGCACAAGCTTCATAAAGTCACTCTTTGCACCTGTGTTTCCCATGCTTCCCACTTCTTCTTTATCGGTAAGAATACAAATAGCCGTCTTGTCGCATGCCTCGGTGGTAAGAATCGCCATAAGGGAGGGATATGCACAAACTCTGTCGTCGTGACCGTAAGAGCCGATAAGGCTTCGGTCAAAGCCCACATCCTTTGCATTTGCCGCAGGAACTATTTGAAGCTCCGCACTGAGGAAATCCTCCTCACATATACCATATTTTTCGTTAAGAAGTGAGAGAATATTTGCTTTTACGCTGTCCTTTTCCTCGTCCTTGGCAGGCATTGAACCGATAAGGAGATTAAGCTGTTCACCTTCAATGACTGTAGAAGGAGTCTTTTTCATTTGCTCCTGTGCCAAGTGGGGGAGAAGGTCTGTAATAACGAAGGTAACGTCATCATTTTCATCACCGATGCGTACATTTACGGCTTCGCCGTCCTTTTTAATCACTACTCCGTGGAGGGCAAGGGGGATTGTACCCCATTGGTATTTCTTTATTCCACCGTAGTAATGGGTTTTGAAATATGCCATTTCGCCATCTTCATACAAGGGGTTTGGCTTAAGGTCAAGACGGGGTGCATCAATATGTGCACCTACAATATTTACACCCGAGGTAATATCCTCGCTTCCGATTACAGCCAGAACTACACTGCGAAGCTTATTTACAGCGTAAATTTTATCTCCCTCTTTAAGCGTTTCAAAGCTATCGAGGGGTTTAAATCCGCAGTCCTCCGCAAAGCGAATTGCCTCGGAAACGGATTCGCGTTCCGTCTTGCATTTTGTGAGAAAGTCCTTATATCCTTCTGAAAATTTAAAAACCAAATCCTTGTCAATGTCGGTTGTCCAACCGTTTTTAAGCTCGTATTTCATAATAAAAATCCTTTCTTAATAATATCGGTATTCGGCAATTATAGTCTCCAATGCCGCCCAACCGCTTAAAAGACCCTGCTTGATTTTCCTATCGCTTTCACAGCACAAAGAAACCAAGGTCTGTATATTTTCAAGCTTGATTTTTTCTGCCTTGCGTGTGCATTTTTCCACCGAATAACCGCCTCCCAATGTGGCTGCGACCTTGCTGTGGGGCATGCCGCCCAGCAGATGAAGCTTTGCATGGTATATGGTTATCAGCTGATTTGAAAGAAGTGACAGGATTGACACAGGCTCCTGTTTCAGAGATCGGAGAGTATAAAGCAGGTTAAAGCATATTTCGCGCCTGCCGTCAAATATTGCATCTATCAGCCCGAAAACATTCTCCGTCACAGGCTTTACAATCACACTGTCAATATCTTCTTTTGTGATTTGGGGAGCTTTTGAAAATGCAATTATTTTTTCAAGCTCAATTTTTATGGACTGCATGCTTCTGTCAAGAGAATTTATCAGATAAGAAGCATTTTTCGCATCAATGGTTTTTCCGCTTGCGGCGGCAATTTTCGCCACCCAGCCCCGAAGATTTGCCTCTGTTCTCAGCGGAAATTCAACAACCACCGCACCACCTTTTTCGGCAGCTTTACGCACGGGACCTGCCTTTTTCCCTTTTTCGGGAGCATTTTCCCATATAATCACGCAGTTAAAGTCAGCCACGTTCTGGAAAAGATTTTCCCATTGAGCACGGTTTTTGATATTGCCCGAAAAAAGCCCGCATTTTCTGAAAACGACAAGCTTCCTTTCACTCATAACGGGAAGCGTTTCCATAAAATCTCCTGCCTCGGACACGGGCGGAAGCTCGGTGAAGCTTTTAAAATTCATCATTTCCGACCATTCCTCAACAAGCGCTTTTTTAATCTCGCCTATGCAGAACTCAATGAGGTATTCCTCCGCTCCTTCAAAAATATAGAGGGGGGCAAATTTTCTTTCTTTAATTGTACTGCGAAGCTCTTCGTAATACATAAATACCTATCCTTTTTAACACATAAAAATACATAATATATTTTACCATAATTTTGAAAGAAGTTCAATAAAAAATATATTTTTATAAAGCTTTTGCAAACTTTTTTTGAAATGGTTGATTTTTTTCGCTTTCAGCTATATACTTTAATTAAGAAAACTCTTTATTAAGGAGAGGTAAAATGAGAAAAGAAGAACTTATAGGAAATGCCATGGCGGCAATGAAAAATGCATATGCACCCTATTCAAAATTCACAGTCGGCGCGGCACTTTTAGGGGCAAGCGGAAAAGTGTATTTCGGCTGCAATGTGGAAAACGCCTCTTTTGGTGCAACAAGCTGTGCGGAGAGGACAGCATTTTCCGGTGCGGTAGCTCACGGCGAAAAAGAATTTTGCTCGATTGCCATAGTTGGAGGCAAAGGCGGCAGAGTGGAAAAGTATTGTCCGCCCTGCGGAATTTGCAGGCAGATAATGAGCGAGTTTTGCAAAAAGGATTTTAAAATTTATCTTTATAACGGGGTTGAAATCAAAATCTGTACTTTGGAGGAATTACTGCCCGAATCCTTTGACTTGAGGTGAACGGATATGTACAACATCATAAGAAAAAAACGTGACGGCAAGGAATTAACACGTGAAGAAATACAAAAATTTATAACGGGATATACAAACGGCGAAATTCCCGACTATCAGGCAGCGGCACTGCTTATGGCAATTTGCTTTAGCGGAATGACGGAAAGGGAAACCTCCGATTTAACCATGGCAATGGCGCAAAGCGGAGACACCATAGATTTGTCAATGCTGGGGGAACTTTCTTCCGATAAGCACAGCAGCGGCGGAGTAGGGGATAAGACCACTCTGATTGCAATACCCATTGCGGCAACGCTTGGGTGCAAAATAGCGAAAATGAGCGGCAGAGGCTTGGGACATACAGGCGGAACAATAGATAAGCTGGAATCCATAGAGGGATACTTAACGGAGCTTTCCCCCGAAAAATTTATAGAGCAGACTCAAAAAATAGGGATAGCGCTTACGGCACAGAGCGGAAATTTAGCACCTGCCGATAAGAAGATATATGCTCTGCGTGATGTTACCGCAACGGTGGACAGCATACCGCTTATTGCTTCCAGTATAATGAGCAAGAAGCTTGCTTCGGGTGCAAAAAATATTGTTTTGGACGTGAAAGTGGGGAGCGGTGCTTTCATGAAGAATATAGAAAGTGCCCGCAATCTCGCACGATGCATGGTAGCCATAGGCAAAAATTCAGGCAGAAACGTCCGTGCCGTCCTTACCAATATGGATGTGCCTTTGGGAAAATGCATAGGTAACAGCCTGGAAGTGATTGAGTCTGTGAATGTGCTGAAAGGAAAGGGCGATAAAAACCTTTTAGATATAAGCTGTATTTTAGCGGCACATATGGCGTCAATGGCACTTAATAAGCCTTATGAGAAAATGCTTGAGGAAGCCTATACAGCAGTGGACAGCGGTGCTGCCTATGAAAAATTCCTCGCCTGGATAAAGGAGCAGGGAGGAAATATAGAATATATCGAAAACACGGACCTTTTTGAAAAGACCTCCAAGGAAATAGAAGTGAAATCCCAAAAAACAGGCTACATATCCGCATTAGATGCACAAGCAATCGGAACTATTTGTGTGGAAGCAGGAGGCGGACGAAAGGAAAAAGGAGACAAAATTGATTATTCCGCAGGGATTATTTTACTAAGACAAAAAGGCGATTGGGTAGAAAAAGGCGAGGTTATCGCAAAAATTTATACCAATAAGGAAAATGTAGCGGAAAAATTGCAGAGCGATTTCCTGTCTGCCGTAGAAATTTCAGATGAAACCCCTGAAAAACAGCCGCTTATATATGAAGTGGTAGAGTAAAAAGTAAGTGAAAAGCGTTTGCCGAAAAAACGGCAAACGCTTTTAAAATGTCCGAAGGACAAAAAGTGCCCCGTCCCCAAACTGTTCCCGTCCCCAAACTGTTCCCGTCCCCAAACTGTTCCCGTCCCCAAACTGTTCCTATGTTATGTAATTTCGCCGATATATCGGCTATTTTTTTTGAAATATCGGCTACGATCTATTGACTAATAAAATGTAATATGATATAATGTTATTAATTATAATTGGGCGGTGATTTTTTGTTATCTTATAATAAACTTTGGAAAAAACTTATAGATCTCGATATGAAGAAAAAAGATTTGAAGGATATTACCGGAATAGGCTCAACAACCCTCACTAAATTGAGCAAGAACGAACCTGTATCAATGGATGTTATGATTAAAATATGTGTAGCCTTAAAATGTAACATTGGCGATATAGTGGATGTGATAGTATGATGAAAAGAAGACTAAAAGGATTATCTTTATTTGCTAGTGCCGGAATAGGAGAAACCTATTTTAAGGATGTAGGCATTGATATCAAAGTTTCAAACGAATTAATCGAGAAAAGAGCAAATTTATATAAAGCTATAAATCCTGAAACTAATGTTATCTGTGGTGATATAACGGACCAAAATGTGTTCAATAGAATTATGAATGCATGTGACAATTCTGTTGATTTTCTACTTGCATCTCCTCCATGTCAAGGTATGAGTGTTGCAGGAAAAAACCGTTGTCAAAAGACAATGGAGGCTGATGAAAGAAACTATCTCATTACATATGTTGTTAAAGCAATAAAAATCACTTGTCCTAAATATGTTCTCATCGAGAATGTACCTGCTTTGTTAAATTTAAAGTTGTTCTATAAGCAGGAATTGCTTACAGTGTTAGAAATTCTAAAAAAAGAATTTGAGGAAGAATATGATATAGACAGTAAAGTTGTGGATTCTTCTGAATATGGTGTTCCACAAACACGATTAAGAGCAATAATCAAAATGAATAAAAAAGGGCTAATTTGGAGATGGCCCGAAGTTTGCCATGATAAAGTAACTGTTGAGATGGCAATCGGGCATCTACCTAGTTTAGAAGCGGGGGAAATCTCAGACGTAAAATGGCACTTTGCTCGTAAGCACTCTAAAGAAAATATTTTATGGATGAAACATACACCTACCGGGAAGTCGGCTTTTTCGAATCTTATATATTTCCCGCAAAAAAAAGACGGGACAAGAGTTAAGGGATACGAATCTTCTTATCGAAGAATTAAATGGGATGCTCCTGCACCCACAATAACAATAAGAAACGATTGTATTGCTTCGCAGAGAAATGTTCATCCCGGAAGACTTCTGCCTGATGGAACATACTCAGATGCAAGAGTATTAACTCCTTTAGAACTGATGTTGTTAAACTCGCTTCCAGAAGATTGGAATATTCCTGATGATACACCTGAATTGTTAATCAGGCAATGCATAGGCGAATCTATTCCGCCATTAATGCTTAAAGAAATAGTAAGAGGTATTGAATTATGAGTAAAATTAAAGCTATTTCATTATTTTCAAGTGCCGGTATAGGCGAATTGTTGTTGAATAATACAGATGTCGAAGTTGTGTCAGCTAATGAGTTGTTGCCTAAACGTGCAGATTGTTACAAACATTTTTATCCTGATACAGATATGTATTGTGGTGATATAACATTAGATGAGACCAAAGACTACATGATCTCGGCAGCGAAAAAACACGGTGCCAAAATGCTAATTGCAACACCTCCTTGTCAGGGATTAAGCACATTGGGGAAAAACAAAAAACAGATTCATTACGAAAAGGATAAACGAAATTATTTGATACTTTCAGCATTTGATGTTATAGATAATTGTGATTTTGATTACATCCTTATCGAAAATGTTCCGACATTTTTGGATATGTATTTCCCTTATGAAGATGATTATTTCAAACTCGAGGAAATATTGAATAAGCGATATGCTGACAAATATGTGATAGAAGCTCGTGTGTTGAATGCCAAAGATTACGGTATTTGTCAATCAAGACCGAGAGCAATTATCAAACTTTATAAGCACGGCTTAAAATGGTCATGGCCTATTGAAGAAACTGAAATTCCATTGCAGGATGCTATTGGACATTTACCGTCTTTGGAATCAGGAGAAACTTCGGATATTCCTTGGCATTTTGCTAAAGCTCATAATGAAAGAGCTGTTTTAGCGCTTAAGCACACTCCTACGGGAAAAAGTGCTATTGCTAATGAAGTATATTATCCGAAAAAAGAAGACGGCTCTCGTATTAAGGGATTTCACAATACATTCAGAAGAATGCAGTGGGACCAACCATGTCCTACAAGAACTACCTTTAGTGGTAGTATGAGTTCTCATAACAATGTGCATCCCGGAAGATTACTGCCTGATGGCACATATTCAGATGCAAGAGTTTTAACCCTATTAGAAACATTTATTGTTTCATCAATTCCAGAAACTGTTGATTTTCCTAAAGATTCAACAGACACCTTTATTAGAACTGTTATTGGAGAGTCCATACCGCCCAAACTGATGATGAAGGTTATTGAAAAAATCGGAGAGTAGGTGTAATTATGCCAATAATGGTAGAAAGAAATAAATGGATACTTTATAAGCATACATCAAATTATGAGCTTATAAAAGCAGTAGCACTAGATGTTAAAAATGGCTGTAAAACTGATATATCAAATGTTGAACGAGAAAGAATGCAAGAACGCCTTGCGGCTTTGAATATGTATAAAACAAGAAATCCAAAAGCTAAGCCGCTTGATTCAATAAACCACAGAATCAACACGCTTGAATATTTTATGTTTGGTTATGAGGATGATTCAGATGGTAAACGGTTTATGTTCAGTCCTTTAGGAAACTTATTTTTAAAATACATAAATGATGATGAAAAGCTTGTGAAAATATTTATAGCGATGTTATTTGCAATTCAATTTCAACATCCTGCAAGTGGAACGGATAAAGAGTTTCAATTATTTCCGTTTAGACTAATATTCAAATTGTTGACTGATAGTCGATTAGATGGCAAGTTATATAATTACGAATATCATCAGATATTAGCATTTGTAAATACCATTAATCATGAAAAATATGAACAGTTAATTGATGAAATACTTAATCTGAGAACAAAAGATATATCTGATATACAAAGTGTTTATAAATCAGATGAACATGCATTTGTCAATGTTGTACATGAATGGGAATATACAAGTAGAATCCTCGAATCATTCGGAGTTCTTAATAGGGTTAAAGGTGAGAGAATATGTGAAGTTTTTCATCCTAAACGTGAGACAACAAAAAAGGCGACATCAAGGAAGCCAACAACCGGATATGTAAAAATTAATTGTAACCAATTTGCATTTATTGAAAAGATGCTTGCCGAATATTCATTTTTGCAACATCCTTTGAAACTTGATGATGCCGAAAGAATGAAATTAGATGTAATAAAGGAAATCTACAGTTTCTATCCGCAAGAACTTATGAATGAAATAGGCGAAAGTGATGAATTGTCATCCTTGTTAGAATTGCCAAAACTCATAGAAGAATATTCAAACAATCCTGATAACGATACAGCCTATCTGTTTGAAGAAGTTCTTGATGAGGGCTTTAGTATGTTCTACAATGTGGAAACAAGACGAATTGGTGGTGCAGGACATACTGATATTGAATGTTTGTACTTAACTAAGAAAAAGAAATTTGCGGTTGAGTCAAAATCTACCGCAAATAAGTTGAGTGGAATCAATGTTGGTAGATTGCGTGAACATCGTGAAGAAATTGGTGGAGATTACACTATTGTAATTACTCCAAGATATGTTCCTGCTGCAAAACGTGATATTAGAGGTACTGACGTTGTAATCATATTAGCAAGTACCTTCGCGGAATACTTGTATAATCATATATTCCACGAGATTAGAGAAATTGATTATGCTGATTTTGATGATATTATTGTTAATCATCGTGGTGAAGATGTCAGCAAATATATCTCCAATATGACGATGGCAAAGTTTGCGGCGAATAGTTGATAAGGAAGGGAAAAATAGATAATGGCAATAATGGGGATTAGGGCATCTGCTCAGGAAATAAGGTTTGCAATTTTAGAAAAGAATGCTGATGGAAAAATTGTTTTTGTGAATAAAGATGATGAACACCGACTTAAATATCCGGCATCTATTGATGAAATCGACGGAAAATTGATGTGGGTTAAAAGTGAGATAGACCGAGTTCTAAGGAAAAATACCAATATAACAAAATTTATGATTAAAATGAATGAATATACAGGGACGGAAAATTCTGCAAAAAGAGAAACTACATATATGGATGCAGTTTTTATGCTTTGTGCAAAAGAACACAATATTTCTGTGGAAAGAAAACTATATGCTCAGATAGGTTCATCATCAACGAAAGCAAAGGAATATGCTGAACAAAGAGTTGGAAAGACAGACAAGTACTGGAACAATACTATAGCTGATGCAATTCTTGTTGCATATAAAGGACTTAAAGATGATATATAAAACAGGAGAACAAATATATAAATATAAACTCATAAATTATATTGGTGGCGGCAATTTTGGCGAAGTATGGCTTGCAGAAGATATTTCGTTAAATAGTGCTTGTGCTTTAAAACTTTTACCTAAAAATGATACGACAATCGACGAAAGACTTTTGGAGGCGAAAATAGGAAATAGATTACAACACCCTAATGTTGTGAATATAAAATATGCTGATGTGATTAATCAAGCACAATCACCGGTAGTGGCTATTGCAATGCCGTTTTATAGTAATGGCTCAGTTTTATCACAATTAAATAGTGGCAACTTTCTTAGCACTAAAACTACGATTAAGTGTTTGATAGACGTACTTCGGGGTTTAGAATATTTACATGAAAACGGATATTACCATTGTGACATTAAACCTAACAATATCCTTGTTGGTGATAATTGTGAATATATTTTATCTGATTATGGAATCACTTGTTATTCGCCTAATCAAGAAGCAGTTCATCCTCGTCAATGCTACTTACCACATACATCGCCTGAAACAATCGAAAATGATGTATATGATGTTAGAACTGATATATACCAATTAGGATTGACTGCTTTTAGGCTATTAAATGGAATATCTGAAATTAGGTGCGATTTTGATAGAGATAGAAATCAATTTAAAGAAAATATTAAGTTTGGAAAAGTCGTGACAGATAATAAATTTCAACCATTTATACCAAGAAAAATACGTAGAATTATAAATAAAGCTATAGCATTAAATCCTGATGAACGATATCAATCAGCATTAGAAATGCGGAGAGCTTTAGAACAGTTGGCATTACGTGGCGATTGTACTACAGATGCTAATGGTAATGTTGTAATAATTGCTAATGATAAAGCGTATAGATATGAAATTGAACCGATTTCGGAAAAAACCTCAAATTTTACAGTATATCAAAAGAACTTAAAATCAAATCGCGAAACACGAGTTTCAGCATATACGGTTAAGGGTATAAAGAATTCGGATATTAAGAAAAAGATTTTAGCTTTAGTATCAGATTTGATATAAAGTTCTTGTGAGTACATTTTGAGTACAAAAACTTCCGGAAATAAAATCACCACGATAAAAACTGTAAAATGTGGATAATAAAATCACGAAAAAACAATGAAATTCACGGTGATTAAAAAAGCGGAAGTCGAGTGGGAATAAAACGAATTGTTAAAGGGCAAAGTGCAATATTCTGCCCGAGGCAAAAATTAATATTCTTGTAGAAACAAAAAAACAGGTACAGTTTGGGGACGGGGCAGTTTTTGTTACATTTATTGCATAAGCGTTGCCCTCTCAGGGCTTAGCTCCCTTCTAAGAATAAAAAAGCAACCGCCCCTCTGACGAGGAGCAGTTGCTTTTTTTGGTGCCGATGATAGGAGTCAATGCCTTAAAAGTGCCTATTTTAAGCCATTTGTGAAATTTAGTACTGCCAAAGTACTGCCAATGAACTTTACACAAACGTTTTTAAGCTTGCTTTTTCAGCTTTTCAGTGGTGGGCTGTTGTCCTATGGTTAAGCCCTCATTTTGAAGTATTGCATCAATTCTTGAAACGTTATCGTTGATATAATCCTGTGTAGCATAAAAATATGTGTTCATAGTGATTTTAATATCTGTGTGTCCCATAATCTCCTGTAATACCTTTGGGGGCATACCTGCCTCTGCACAACGTGTACCGAAAGTATGACGGAGAGAATGAAGATTCACTTTTCCGTCAAGTATTCTTTCGTCAAGAATGTTGTACTTCTTCAGAACACGTTTAAATTGTGAATTTACTTGACTTGTAGCTATCATTCTATCGTTATGAGTGAAGATTAAGCCTCTTGTTTTAAATCTCAGACAATCTTCCAAAAGCTCACGCACGGCAGCGGTCATTGTAAGTGTGCGAGTGCCTGCAATAGTTTTTGTTGTATTGCTGAGTATAGGCTCTCCCTTTTGTCCTCTGGAAATTGTGCGGTGAATAGTAATGCGGTTAAATGTGAAATTGACATCTTCCACGTGCAGGGCGTTTATTTCCCCCATACGGAGACCGAGAGCAAGAGAGAGTAACATTTGCTGACTGTAGTTTATGTCCTCAGTCTGAAGAACGTGCATTAGCTTCCGCTGTTCGTCTTTAGTTAATGCTCTGACCTTTGCCGGAGCTTTCTTTGAGTTCGGGCGTTTTATAAACTCCATAGGATTTTCCGCTATTATCTTTCGTCTGATAGCTTCTCTAAAGGTGCGAGATAACAGCTCAAAGAATTTATTTATAACAGATTGCGAATAATCAAGGCTACCGTTCAGAAAGTGTCTGAGCTGTGTTTCTGTGACAGCTTGCAGTGGTGTGTTGTATATGGGCTTTAATATTTTCAGCGTTTCCATATGGCGGTAATAGGTCGGCTCTTTGATTTCGTTCTGATTCAGTTTATCATCAAGAAGCTGTTTTGCGAGGTGGTAAATGGTAATCTGTGACTTATCAACAAATGTGCCTGTAAAAATTTGATATTCAACGTTTTTAAGCTTTTCCTTTACTTCCGCTTTTGTTTTGCCGTATATGGTTTTACGTTTCCGCTTGCCGTTTTCATCATAGCCGAGGTTGATTTGTCCTACATACAAACCACGCTTTTCATCAAAGTAAATTGCTCCGTCACCTTTTGAACGTCTTTTTGCCATAAAAAAATACACTCCTTTTGATAATTTAAGTTTGACAAAAAGGAGCATATATATTATAATCTAAGTGTATACACTACTTTACATTTGGGTGATGTTCGGTACTGTATTCAAACATTGAGCCGTTAGGGTATGCCAGTACCTTGACGGCTTGCTCCTTTTATGTCAGTTTTTTTTATAATTTAGCGGTTACTGCCTCTGCATCAGCGAGCAGTAGCCGTTTTTTTATTGTGCAGCGGTGTTATTATTCTTCAATGCCGAGTAAGGTATCAACTGCTTTTTGCATCGAGGGGTTTTCTCTGTATTTAGTAACAAGCTTTTCCTCTTTTTTGGAAAGTTTGATAATTGGAGTATCTTCCCAGCCCATAATAATACTGGGGGTGATGTTCAAAGCTTTGGCGATTGCTACAATTTTATCACGCCGCATATTTTCAATATCTCCACTTTCCCAACGTGAAATAGTACCCTCACTAACACCGACTTTTTTTGCAACTTCGTGCATTGTTAAGTTTAATTCTTTCCTACGTGTTTTTAAGATGTTACTTATATCAGACATATATATTCACCTCTTGAAATAGAGTATAACACCAAAATTGCAAAAATGCAAGTGCAAATATCAAAAAAGTCAAAAAACTTGCGAAAACGCATTGACAGTTGAAAGAGAATGTAATATAATTGACTTGCGAAAACGCAAGAAAGTGAGGTGTTTATATGTTTAACAAGGCGAAATTCCGTGCAAGTGTAGTTATTGCAGGAAAGACTATGCGTGAAGTAGCTGAATATATGGGAATTAATGAGGCAACTCTCCATAGAAAAATTGCAAGAAACGGCGATTTTACAAGAGAGGAAATCATTAAAATCACAGAGTTTTTGAAGCTTGAAAACGCACAGGAAATTTTTTTTGAAAACTAACTTGCATAAACGCAAGAAACAACAGAAAGCGAGGTGAAACAAGATGCTGACATTAAATCCAAACTATGACCTATACCGGAAAGACGATAAGGCTTTTTGTGATAGTCTGCAAGTGGCAGAGAGTTTTGGAAGATATCATAAGCACATTTTGGAAACTATAGACAAACTTAATCAGCCGACAAGTGGGCTGAGTGAAGAGTTCAAAAAGACTAATTTCACAAAGACAAGTTACACGGACAGTAAGGGCAGACGGCAGAAAAAATACCTACTTACCAAAGACGGTTTTGTAATGGTGACTATGGAATTTAAGACTGCAAAAGCAAGACAGTTCAAAGAAGCATATATAAAGCGTTTTAATGATATGGCTGAGTTTATAACAGTGCTGACAGATGTAAAAGAGGACTTCCCCGAATTTACAGAAGCGGTGAAGCTCGCTCATACAGAGCCGAAACATTATCACTACATAAACGAAATCAATATGCTTTATTCTTTGGTATTGGGGCAGACGGTACAGAGCTTTAAGAAAAAGCACGGCATTACTACGGGCAACGTAAGGGATTGTCTGACTACAGAGCAGTTACTACAGTTCCGTAAGCTCCAGAGAGCGGACATCGGTCTGCTTATGGTTGTGCCTGAGCGTGTACAAAGGCAAGAGATATTGAAAAACAAATTACAGTTGAAAGGAGCATAAACAATGTTTGAAAGCAATACAGAACAGAATACCAACATTACAGGTGAAACCGCTGCAGCGGAAACTACTGCTATCAATGGCGAAGATGTAGTCTACGGCACAAAGGAAGTAGCAAAGTTTTTCCATTGTTCCATACCTACAGCAAGGGAGATAATGCGGAGAGGTGACTTCCCTTTGCTTAAATTGGGCGGTAAGTGGATGGTATTAAAATCAGCCCTTATAAAGTGGGCTTCTGAAAAAAGAATTTAAGGAGTGTGTACATAGTGAAAACAACAGATTTCAAGGAACTTACAAAGATATATCTTGATGTTTCGCAGGATTGTTTGAGTTTTGAAGATGTTAACGAAACAAGGGACAAGGTTGTAAAAAAACTTTGCAATGGTGCAGAGGATTTTGAAACTCAAAACAGTATAGATTGCACTATAAACGAAGTTACGGAAATTTATCAAAGGCAGGGTTTTATAAGGGGCTTTCAGTATGCTATGAAGCTATTCCTTGAAGCTCAGGGAGCAGTTCAGACGGGGGTGTGTGGTAATGAGTAAGGATTTGCAAAATGTTTGTTCTATCGATACAGTCGAAATGACCGATACTGCAAAAGATATAGTAGAGGGCATAAATAAAATAAGGCTGCTTCTGGATGATTTACGTGCGGACTTTTTTGACGTTGTAAAATTTGATACGGAGGAAGCGAGGAAAGAAGCAAAATTTTACTTTAATGCTGCACGGACACGCTTTGAAATGGTTGACGATTATGCGGACATTTTAAAGAAGTATGCAGATAAAGTTGATGTCTTAGCTTTTAATTTTCATCAATACGTACAGAAGCAAAAAACCGAGGTGAAAAGCAATGCTTAAAGACATATATTTCGGTTTACAGCTTGCTTTGCTTATTCTTGCAGGGTGCGTTACATCTGATAAGTGTTACCATGGAGAGCTTCGGGGCATATATGCGGTTGTTATAATCTTAGCTTGTGTAATGTCGGTGTACAGTTCTTTTGTCCTGTATCTGAGAACGGAGAAAAAGCATTGAACAACAGCGACATTATAAAGCAGAGCATAACAATGTATGATGTTTTAGACCGCTGCGGATTGCAGCTTAATAGACACAATTCAATGTGTTGTCCTCTGCATAGGGAAAAGACACCGAGCTTTAAAGTGTACAAAGACGGTAGCCGTTTTAAATGCTTTGGTTGTGGTATCGGTGGTGATGTGATTACCTTTGCAATGCGGTATTACAGTCTGAGCTACGGACAAGCCATATTAAGACTTGCATCTGAATTTGGTTTACCGATAGCAGGAGCAAGACCGCCAACGGCAGCGGAACGTATTAAGGCAGCGGAAGAACGTAGAGCAAGGAAAAGAGAAGCGGAAGAACAAAAGCGAGAATATGACTGCTTATTTGATGCGTATTCCCTTGCGTGTGACGAGTTTACAAGGTTAGAGGATAATTTGATTATGTACAAGCCTAAATTGATTATAGGCGTTCCTGATGATGATTCAGAACTGTCAAGGGCATATGATGAAACTGTTGAAAAACAATATGTTGAAGCGGTACAAGAACAGTTACCGTTGAATGATTTGTACTGTGAAGCGGTGCATAAGCTACCATATCAGCGGTATAAATGCGATATGCTACAGATAGCTTTACAAAACCACAATGAGAGGGGGTGAAAGAATTGAATAGTAAAGATTTTGAAAATGAAATAGAGCTTCAGGCAGCGGAAAACGAGCTTGAAAGTGTTGATGTGCTTCCCGATGCAGAGCTTGCAGAGGATTTAGAGGACGGAAATTCTCTTGTTCCTGCTTACAGTAAAGAGGACTTTTTGACAGGATTTAAGCCCTTTGAATGGATTTATGAGTGCAAGGATAATAAGCTACAGTATGCACAGAGAATTGAGCTTGTAAAGGCAAAGGCAAAAGAGGTCGGTATCAGCGGATTTATGACCTTATGGAAAGCGTATCTCTCTACTGTGCAAATGGTAAGCCCTGTATCGTATGACAATGTAACAGAGTTCAGCGGACAACCTTTGCGGCTTAATTGCGGAGTGTGGGAAGCTTCTGACTTTGGTGTTTACGGCCGTAATATGTTCGGGGGTGAAGTAGAAGCTTGTAACCACCCTATAATGCCAATACGCAGATTAAAGAACATTGAAACCGACACGGAAAAAATTGTCCTGGCATATAAAAAGCGGTGGGAGCCGTGGCGAACTATCACAGTAGACCGAAAGACTATATCAAGTACAAACAGTATTATTTCTCTTGCTGATTATGGTATAGCGGTAAACAGTGAGAACGCCCGAAACCTTATTAAGTATCTTGCAGAGGTTGAAAACCTTAACCTTGATGTAATTCCCATTGAAAAGAGCGTGTCACGGTTGGGCTTTATCGGGGAACACGGATTCAGCCCGTACTCCGAGGGGCTTGTATTCGATGCCGCAGATGCGTACCGTGATATGTTTAAAAGTGTTTGTGCCGTTGGTGACTTTGAAGCGTGGAGAACAGCTATAAACGATGCAAGAGAAAAGAACGTGGTTACACGTCTGTACATAGCGGCATCATTTGCAAGTGTGCTTGTGGGTATGTTTAACAGCTTGCCATTCTTTGTACACCTTTGGGGCGGTACAGAGGCAGGCAAGACCGTGGCACTTATGGCAGCGGCATCAGTATGGGCGAATCCGTCCATGGGAGAGTACATATACACATTCAAGGGAACAGATGTAGGACATGAGCTAACCGCTGCATTTGTGAATAACTTACCTTTGGGGATTGATGAACTACAGATAATCAGCGACAAAAAGAAATTTGACGAGCTTATCTATACCTTATGCGAGGGAACAGGAAAAAAGCGAGGTAATCAGAACGCAGGCTTGCAAAAGGTCGGCAAGTGGCGAAACTGTATTTTGACTACAGGGGAATTTCCCATTACAAGCGGAAGCTCTGGCGGTGGTGCTGTCAATCGTGTTATAGGGATAGACTGCAAGGATATTAAGCTGATTGAAAAGCCTGTGCCATTCTTAGAGGTTATAAACAACAATTACGGACACGCAGGGCAGATGTTTGTTGAGCATCTTCTGACTGAGGACGGCAAGAAGCTTGCCAGGGCGATACACGATATGGTATTTAATCAATTATCAGCAGACGAAGAAAGCACTCAAAAGCAAGCGGCAGCAGCGGCACTTATTGTTGTTGCGGACAGGCTTGCAAATGAATGGATATTCAAAAGCAAAACAGTGTTGAAGCTTGAAGATATAAAGCCGTTTCTTGCTACCAAGAATCAAGTATCAGCGAATAACAGAGCTTTAAAGTATCTCTATGACCAAGTAGGGGTAAATATCAAGAAGTTTAAAAACAGTACCGACTACAGCGGTGAAGTGTGGGGAACTGTAGACGAAGATGACGAAGGAAACATCTACATCATAAAAGCGGTATTTGATAAACTGCTTGAGGATAAGGGCTATAATTCCGCTGCGTTTCTTTCCTGGGCAAAGGAACGGAATATAATTGCTTGTGAGTACGGAAAGCGTACTATAAACAAGAGAATAAACGGCGGACTTTTACGCTGCGTGTGCATACGTAAGGATATGGCAGATAGAAGCTTTAAGCCTCTGCCTGATGACGGATACCCGTTTTAAGTGTTCCCCATTGTTCCACGTGTGTTCCCTAATTTGTGCCACCCTCAAATGGCTTCATATAGGCATTGTTCCCTATGTGCCACCTTTTTCAAAAAATAAGAGCCTTATATATACGTGTATAAAATTTTCAAGTAGATTTTTAAAAAGTATATGTGTTCACGCGTAGAGGGGCTTATGTGAAAAAAATCGGGAACATAGGGAACTTTCCCGTAATATTGGGAAATGAATAGGGAACAAAACAGGGAACAGACAGGGAACAACAGGGAACATTATATATTATTTTACAAGAAAATTATATTATATGGGGGTGGTAGGTATGTGGAAAAAGATACGACTAATAAAACTTAAACGCTGTCCCACTTGCAGAGCTATGCCAGGACATATAAAAATGCTACGTGCAGACGGTGGCGGTTATTATATAAAGTGTTCAAAGTGTGGGGCTTACACAGATATATACAGTCGGTGGACTGATTCCGTAGCTGTGTGGAATAGTGGGCAGGTGTAAGATGAAAAAGATTGAACGCTGTTGTCCTCAGTGTGGAGCTTTGCCTGAAGATGTAGAAGTGTGCTGTTTCGGCAAGATGTTTTTTGTATGCTGCTATATATGCGGAGCGGAAACAGATGTTTATTTAACACAAGATGAAGCAGTAGAGGATTGGAACAGAGGAACGGCAAGGGGAAGCAATATAGAATAGCGGTGCTACCAACACCGAATAATTAAATAAAGTCAAGGAGTGTATACAGGCGGTAGTATTGGAGTGCTACCGTCTTTGTATTTGTAGACACGACAACGCATAGGACGGCACAGAAACGATTTTAAGCTTTCGGATAACAAACGACACCCGAAAAGAATAAAAACACGGCAGAGCTTAAATGTGTGCGTGTGGTGACGTACTTTGAATACTCCCCCCTGAAAATAATGTGGGGGGGTGATTGTAAAGAGACCGAGGGGGGAACCTTAAATTTTACGCACGATATATTCGCATAAGGGGGGTATATGGGAATTAAGACAGAATGTATAGGGATTTATAAGGGTAAGAGGGGAAAAACCACAAGATGTCCCCCCCCTCCCCCTTGCAAAGACACTTTCATAAGGAGACCGAGGGGAGGGAACCTTTTCCAACTCTACCGACTTCCCGAAAGATTTTTTTGCACGCTGAAGCTCTGCATCAGAGCGAGCGTGTCAACTTACAGGCAAGTAAGGGAAACCGCTGTATTATGGGAAGAATTGAAAAGCTGTGCAATTTATGATGTGTTATAAGCAAGTAAAAAGAAGTAGCACAAAACAGGCACAAAACCGCCACAAAAACAGGGGGTAAACTGCCGTTATTTGATGAAAAAGCGGTGTTAATCGTAAGGAAACAGGGGTATTTGCAGGGAAATATTGAAAAAAGCAGGGGAAAATGTAAAGTATAGTTTGCGGAACTTTGCGGATAAAAAAAGAAAGTTTATCCTCCCATTTTTCCCACCCTAAAAAGTGAGACAAAAGCACAACAAAAGCAAGACAAAAAACAGACATTAGAGCAGCGGAGTTCGTGAAAGCTTGTGACATAAAAAAGAGAATACAGGCAGCGGAATTTGTAGACACGATTAAGCGAGCAAGAAAATTGTATTATTAAAGCACCCTTTGGCGTGGGTGTGTGACGTTTTGTACTGCCAATGAAAACAACAAAGAGCCTATAAACCGCATTATAAAGGCTTTTATAAACGGTAGCGAGTACTGCCAAAGTACTGCCAAAGGACTTTATTTTATCTTTTTCAGTTTGATTTTGTTATCTTGCTGAAATGCTTATAACCGCATAGCATAGGGGGTTAAAGCAGATTAAAACAAAAAAAGAACAGTTATAAAAAACTGTCCTTTTGGTGCCGATGGCGGGAGTCGAACCCGCACGGTGTTGCCACCGACGGATTTTGAGTCCGTTACGTCTGCCAATTCCATCACATCGGCTTAACGGATATGATTATACTACAAATATTTATGAAAATCAATACTTTTATTAAAAAAATCGGTTGCCGTATTTATTTTACGGCAACCAAAATTTTTATTCTAAGAAATCTTTCAATTTTTTACTTCTGCTGGGGTGGCGAAGCTTACGAAGTGCTTTAGCTTCAATCTGACGGATTCTTTCTCTTGTTACGTCAAATACGCCGCCTACTTCCTCCAGCGTTCTTGCTCTGCCGTCCTCAAGACCAAAGCGGAGACGAAGAACCTTTTCCTCTCTGGGAGTAAGGGTGTTGAGCACATCCATAAGCTGTTCCTTAAGGAGCATAAATGATGCCGCTTCACTGGGAGCAGGTGCATCATCATCGGGAATAAAGTCGCCCAAGTGGCTGTCCTCTTCTTCGCCGATAGGCGTTTCAAGGGAAACAGGCTCCTGTGCAATCTTCATGATTTCACGAACCTTTTCAAGATTCATTCCCATTTCCTTTGCAATTTCTTCGGGAGAAGGCTCTCTGCCAAGCTCCTGAAGAAGCTGACGGGAAACACGGATAAGCTTATTAATAGTTTCAACCATATGAACGGGAATACGGATTGTTCTCGCCTGGTCGGCAATTGCACGGGTAATAGCCTGCCTTATCCACCATGTAGCATAGGTGCTGAACTTGTATCCCTTTGTGTAGTCGAATTTTTCAACAGCCTTTATAAGACCAAGATTACCCTCCTGAATCAGGTCAAGGAAAAGCATGCCGCGACCAACATAACGCTTGGCAATACTTACAACAAGGCGAAGGTTTGCCTCTGTGAGCTTTTTCTTTGCTTCTTCATCGCCGTCGCTCATACGCTGTGCGTATTCAATTTCCTCATCGGGGGAAAGAAGCGGAACTTTACCTATTTCTTTAAGGTACATTCTTACATGGTCATCTACATTGATGCCTTCGGGAACGGAAAGGTCCTCCAAATCCTCCTCGGAAATTTCAATCTTCTTAATTTCCTGGTCAATATCTTCGCCTACGACGTCAATGCCCAAATCCTCCAGGTTGTCGTGGATTTTTTCAATCTGCTCCACGTCAAGCTCCAGTTCACCGAGTGCCTCCTCAATCTCATGCTCTGTAAGCATACCCTTCTGCTTGCCTTTTTCGATAAGTTCTTTAACGATGTTTTTCTTGTTTGCTGTTTCGCTCATGTATAATCAAATCCTTTCGCCTGAGTAGGCATAAGATTGCCTCTCAGCCTCTTTGTTTTTTTTCTTTTAAAAGCTCGCTTATAAGCTGTAGGTTTCCCTCGCTTTGTGCTTTTTGCAGTTTTTCATTCCAAATTTCGTTTTCCATTATCTGTGCAAAGTCATCAGCCGCTCTCAGGCTGTCAGACACATTTTGCACGCTCATCAGAATGTTGGAAAGCTCTTTTTCCTGACCCTGCATTTCTTTCATCAGATAGTCGCGGCACTGACCCGACTTATTCTCTTTGTAATATGTACAAATATGTACAAAAACCCTTTTGTGTATATCATTGGAAAAGCTTTCTTCATCAAACTTTTCCCCATATTCGGTAAATACCTTTGAGCTTTCGCAAAGCATGGAGAGAAAACCTGCCTCGGCAGTGTGCCTTCTTCCTGCCGCTTTCTTTTCGGAAGAAACTTGTCCGCCAACCGCCTGCCTGAGCTGTGAAGAAACCTCTTTGCGGACTTTCTTTGCGTTGCTTTTCCTGATTTCGCTGTTAATTGATTCAATGCTTATTCCCGTCTTTGCCGAAAGCCTCGATACGTAAACTTCTCTTTCCACTGCACTGGGAATTTCGGCAAAAAGCTTTGAAGCATTTGAAAGCATCTCTATTTTTTGTGCCGTGTCGTTTAAATCAACCCCGCTTAAAAGTACGTCCATTCTATGCTCTGTCAGCGTTTTTGCCTTTTTAATCAATTCTTCAAATTCTTCCACGCCGTATTTTTTTATAAATTCATCAGGGTCTTTGGCGCCCGCCATTGTAATTACACGCAGCTTTGTATCAAACTCCTTAAAAATTTCTGCCGCCCTTTCCAGTGCCTTTTGCCCTGCACCGTCACTGTCAAAACATAAATAAACGGGACTTTTTGAAATAAGCTTTGCCTGGTCACGGGTAAATGCCGTTCCGCATGCGGCAACCGCAGAGTTTATCTCAGCCTGATGCAGAGAGATAACGTCCATGTTACCCTCTACCAATATATAATATCCCCTGCTGCTTTTTTTAGCAAGGTTAAGAGCATAAAGATTTTTGCCCTTGTCAAAGACTATACTTTCGGGGGAGTTCATATACTTTGCCGCATCGCCCGAAAGGATTCTTCCCGTAAATCCGACAATGTTACTTCGTACATCAAATATAGGAAACATTACTCTTTCACGGAATCGGTCGTAAACATGCCCCTTGTCATTCATGATGCAAAGTCCTGCCTCTACCATAAGAGCACGGTCATACCCCTTTTTTTGTAAATGCTTTAAAAGATTATCCCAGCCCGATGGGGCAAACCCCAAACCGAAAGCCGCTATTGTTTTGCCGCTTAGTTTTCTTTTAGTCAGATAATCCTGTGCCGCCTTGCCATGCTCTGACAAAAGACATTCACGGAAAAACCTCGCGGCATCCTTATTCATTTCGTATATTTTCTGTTTGCGTTTGTATTTTTCATCATCCCTGCCGCCGCCTGTATCCTCAGGCAACCGTATACCTGCACGGTCAGCCAGAAACCTGAGTGCATCGGGAAAATCCAGCCCTTCTGCATTCATAATAAACTGAATCACGCTTCCGCCTGCACCGCATCCGAAGCAGTGGTAGAGCTGCTTGTCCGCACTTACATGAAATGAGGGCGTCTTTTCCCTGTGAAAAGGACAGCAGCCCATAAAACTGCTGCCTGACCTTTTCAGCCGTACATACCCCGAAACAATATCCACAATGTCGTTTGCCGAAATAACTTCGCCTACAAGTTCTTCGGAATAAAAAGCCGCCATCGTAAAAACCTCTTATTATAAAATAGAAAGGAAATATTCCTATAGTGTTATTTTCGACATGGGCAGAGAAAATCCTTTTTTTTAATCAAAAAATTTCCCGTGAAAATAAAAAATCTAGAAAAATTTTTTAAAAAAAGCTTTACAAACCCAATTTTGTATGCTATACTATCACTTGCTTGAGAAATGCGGGAGTGGCTCAGTGGTAGAGTGTCACCTTGCCAAGGTGAACGTCGCGAGTACGAATCTCGTCTTCCGCTCCAGAAAAGACCGACAATCTTGTAC
>JAZNYX010000062.1:0-191559 GCA_045594665.1 Clostridia bacterium
CTTTTATTTTTCCAATGCACTCTAACAGTTTTTTATAGTCTGCATCTTCTTCAAATATGCTTTGTTGATTTACTCCTCTGAATACTATGTGATATATCCCACTATTACTATATGTTCGTGCTAATCTGCTCATTTCTTATCGCCCTCTTTTTCAGTATATCATACCTTTGGAGTAAATTCAAGCCAAAATGAGCCAAAAAATGTACGTCCCCAATTGGCTAAAAATGAGCCAAAAAATGTACGTCCCCAATTGGCTCAAATAGAACAGAAAGTGACACGTCCCCAATCTGTTCTCAATCTGTCGAAAGTGACACGTCCCCAATCTGTCCCAAAAATGTACGTCCCCAATTGGCTCTAAAAAAGAACAGCCCCTTTCGGGACTGTCCTTTTTTAATTGACTATTAATTTTATAAGAGTCAAAGATTATTCAAATGTGTAAAGGAATGACTCAGTAACTGTTGTAAAGTCATCAGCTTTAACCTCTACATCAAATGCAAGGGTGTCATTAGCAGCTGCAGAACCACCTGTAATTACTACTGTATTACCATCAACAGTATAACTTACTGTAGCTGAACCGCCACCGTTAGCTGCAACATCATTCTTAATTTTAATATCTGCACCAGGAAGATTTGAATAGAACGCCAACGTGATATTTTCTGCCTTGTCAAGCTTATCTGCATCATCTGTTTCAGCAATTACTGCAAGAGTCTTAACCTTAGCCATTCTGTAAGCAACAACATCTGCAAGCTTACCATCAACGTATCTTACATAAGCATATGTTGTGTAAGCAGGATCGATGAAGTAGTCAGAACCATCTTCTACAGAAATTTCAGGATTCTTGAAGTTTTCTGTGTAATCTACAAGTGTGTAGTTACCATATTCCTTGTAAGAAACACCTGCTGTAGCAGCAACCTTAAGAGCACCCTTATAATCGTTTGTGATATCACCGCTGATGTAGAACTTGTTATCCTTAGCAGCTGTTACAATACCATAACCGCTATAGATATCATTTTCATCATCTGCACCAGTAGTAGTTGTAATGCTCATAGAAGTCGTTTCCTTATCAAAGTCTACAAGCTTCTCAATATCAGAAACGATACCTTCTGCATCAGGCTCAGAAATAAGGATAACATCACCAGCTACAAGACCATCAGGCTTCTGACCGCTGTAACCATCTTCATTATAAACAGTGATTGTCATCTCTTCGCCAGCACAAATACCGGTAAGCACATATGCATCATCAGTATCAATTGTTGTAGTCTTTCTTGAAGTTACAACGAATACATTTGATGTAGCATCAATGGGCTTATCAATTCCGAAACCAACATATGCACCATAAGTTGCACTGCTGTCATCTTCATCATAAGCGATACCATCAATTGTCTCGCCATCAATCATAAAGTCAGCGATTGAACCAACCTTGATATTATCAACGTCGATTTCACCTTTCTTCTCCTTAATAGAGAATACTACTGTGTTATCATCAAGGTCATAGTTACCAACAGACTTAGCGTCTACATCATACTTACCATCTGCATCAACACCATATTCGGGAAGCTGTGTAGCTCTTGTAACCTTGTCGTTGCTTACAGTAAGCTTAACTACAAGCTTTTCAATGTTCTTATCAGCATGTGCTTTCCATGTGTTCTTATCTGAAGGAGCTGTCATCTTCTCTGCGAAGTAAGCTGCGAATTCCTCATCAGTATCGATAACATCATCAACTGTCACCTTTGTAAGCGCATTATCTTTCAAACCATTAGCAGCCTTAACAGCTTTAACGTCGCCCTTTTCGGAAGTAATAACTTCTGCTCTATCAGCAATCTTGTACTCGGCGATTGAACCATCAGCGAGAACTGTCTGTACAAACCAACCTGTGTCAACACCGGAAGATTCCTCATAAATAGCTGTTACAAGTGCATATTTGCCTGTAGCAGTGGGATTTGTTTCGTTCCAAGCGATCTGTCCGTCAACGTTAAGGAAGAAGATACCCTCTTCGCCGCTGAGCTTATCAACAGTCTTACCAAGCTTGGGAGAAACTTCATAATCTGTACCAGCAATTGTTACTACCTTGTTTGTTGTATCATAAGCCTCTACTGTACCTGATACTGTTGCAGATGAAACATAATAAATTTCAAATCCTGTTGCAACTTCAACATAAGAAACAGTATCGTTTGCAGCAAGGTCAGCAACTGTAGCAGCAACGCCATCCTTGTAAACAATTACAAGCTGATCTTCGTCCTCAGTATCAACCTTGGGAAGCTTACCTCTGTAAGTGTCGAATGTGTATTCGCCATTACGTTCTTCGATAGTTTCGATAACAGCTTCACGATCGTAGGATGTAACCAAAATTACTTCGTACTCGTCATCGCCGTCATTTGAAATGAATTCGATAACGCCGGCAGCACCAGCAACTTTCGCAATTTCCTTTGTATGGAAACCTGTTCCTGTTGTAGGTGCAAGAAGGCCAAGTGAATCGTTAAAGTTTCTGTATACAGCAGCGTCACTCTGTACAACCTTCTTGTCCTTGGTGATTTCTTTCTGAATTGTGATGTCCTTTACCTTAGAAGAACCTACTTCTTTATAACCAACAACGTAAGCTTCGTCATCATAATACTTTTCTTTGTCTCCAACAAGCTGAGTAACACTGATCTTCAAAGAACTGTTCTTATCACGATTTTCAGTGATAGCAAAAACTGTATCCTCACCTGTAAGAGAGTCTTCACCAACATAGAGAATTACATTCTTTCCAAGATAGGGATTTACATCAACCTTATCTGCTCTTGTTGTGGGGAAAGTTGATGTGTTTTCAGCACGCTCGTAATCGAGATCATCAAATGCCCACTTGTAAGCATCGCTAAGAGCCACCTTGGGTGTAGCTGTTGCATCATATGTGCCACCTGCTACGCCTGATGCAGGAGTTGTAGTAACAACACCTTCCCACTTCTGAATGTCAAGATACTTTGTAAGGATATTTTCATCATCATATCCGTACTCATCATCTTCACCAGTTGTAGTCCATACGCCCTGCTCGAAAAGGTTTACTTCGAGAGAGTTGTAAACGAGAACTGCGATTGTTCCTCTTGCAGCGGGATCGCCTACACGACCGTTAGCCTTCTTTGTGATGCCCTCAGCAGAAGCAATTGCAAGGTAACCTGTGGGGTAACCACCCTTTGCGTTAGCAGCAAGGTCGTAACCAAGAGCGGAAACGATCATCTTAACTGCCTGCTCGTAAGTAACGAGATCCTCGGGACCGTAGTTACCATCACCGTAACCGTTGATGATCTGCTGTGCCTGAGCTACGTTAATGTAGCCTGATGCCCAGTGATCTGCGGCAACGTCGTTGAAAATTGTAGAACCCTTGCTGCTCTGTGCCTGATCCTCATAACCGAGCATACGGCAGATGATAGCAGCCATCTGAGCTCTTGTAACTGTTTCTTCGGGCTTGAATGTACCATCTTCAAAACCTGTAAGAATGTTAAGGTTTGAGAGGATACCAACAGCCTCAGAAACTACTGTTCCTGCTTCTACATCTGAATATGCAGCCATGGATGTAAGACCCATGCTGAGAATCATAGCAAATGCAAGAACAACTGCGAGTGTCTTCTTGAGATTTCTCATAATCTCTTCCTCCTATAAAATTAAAATTTTTTCGAGCGGGGAATTCCCCCTTTACTCTATTGCGATTATAGCACCCATTTGGGAAGACGTCAATAGGTTTTTTGCAACTGTAATGAAACTGTAATGTTACTGTCGCAATTTGTAACATAAGTCGGTTGTGGAGCGGTTGTGGGGACGTACCTGCTTTGACTCGGCAAGCTCGCCAAAGAATCTGCGATTTGTCAGGTAGCGTCCCCCATTGGCTCGGCAAGCTCGCCAATGCGGAATGCGGTTTCGCCAAACGGGGCCAAACATGGGGACGGTCCTGTTTTGGCTCGGCTATGCTCGCCAAAAGCTTCGCTGTCAGGATCCGTCCCCGTTTGGCCCCGTCCCCATATGTAATAGGAAGAAAGTCGGATTTTTTGTGTTGGGGGTTGACTTTTGGGGGCAGGGGCGGGTATTTTTTTATGGAAATTACTAATAGTAAAAGAATTAAGGTTTGGGTGCGATGCACCCAACCCTTAATTCTTTTATTCACACATTTTTGACAGATTATTCCAGTCTATATCCTTCTCATCAATGAAGCCGCTTTGTTCTGCCTCTTCCAACTGCTTTGCTTCTTCCGCAGTAACTTTTGTAAAATCAGGATCCCACGCAAGGACAAGCTTTTTTATAAACTCAAATGCAAAGCTTTTTTCAGAATCAGGCAACATTTCCATCATTCGAGCTGCATTAGCAACAATTTCAGACATTGTATCTCCTCCTCACTTATATATATCCCCGCGATTACCTATATCTATAATGTATAATATTTCAAGCTTATTTTCCGCTACATACTTGAAGATTATACGCCATGAACCCACACGCAACCTTTTGCGAGTATCATCATATCCCTTGAGAAGCTTTACATCACCTTCAGGCGGAATATGAAGCAATCCATCTATAGCATTTCTTATACGCGTTACAGAGTTTTTATCTAACTTGCTTAGAAATCGCAAGGCGTTTTTTGAATATCTAATAAGCACGGCATTTCCCCCAAGAGAAAATCTTTATACTATTATTATATAATGTTATTTTGATTTTGTCAAGGGCGGGAGGATGTGCGGCGACAGTCTGTGGGGACGGCAGACGGTCAGTAGTGGGGACGGTCCTGTTTTGTCCACGGGCAAGCCCTAAGACAAAAGCTTCGCTTTCAGGAGCCGTCCCCGTTTGGCAAGTTCGCAGAACAATTGAAAATCGAAAATGGAAAATTGTGGTGCAAACTCGGTAAGCCGAGTTTGTTCATTATATTAATAGGAAGAAAGTCGGTTTTTTGTGTTGCGGGTTGACTTTTGGGGTGTAGGTATATATAATAGGCGCAAGGCAAGTCCTAAAACAGTGTAACAGCTGGGCGGTTATGCCATCATCTTCTTAAAAGGAGGTGATAGCTTATGGGAAATGACTACATAATTCACTTTATGATTGTTCTTTTACTTTTAGTAATTACCATAAAAAAATAACGCCCACGGTCAAATGAAGCGTTATTTTTTACAAAACCTTTATTTGGCATAACCGTTTGAGGGCTTGCCTTTTCCTATATTTATTATACATAAAAAAGCAACGTTTGTCAACACAAATGATAAAAAATGATATGATATGCAGGCGGAAAGCGAAAAATTTTAGCATATTAATTATTTAGTCCGAAAGGAGGACGGAGATTTTACGCATGTTTCCGTCGCGGACGATTTCGAGGGTGATTTTATCACCCTTTTGTTTTTTATACACTTCTTCGCGGAGGGTGAGCATGGAATTAACCTCCACATCTTGAACCGCGGTGATTATATCTCCATAGCGTATTCCTGCAGCAAAGGCAGGACCTTTGGTATCTAACTTTGCCACAAAAAGCCCTTGTTTCATATTTTCGTTTTCTTCCAGATATCGGGCGGCGGTGGGGGTATAGGCATACAGCCCCAGATAAGGGGTGTGGAAGCTGCCTGTAGTGCGAAGTCTTTTCATAATGGGAACGCACACATTGACCGGAACGGCAAAGCCCATTCCCTCTGCCGAGGAAACCTTGACAGTATTGATTCCGACAACTTCTCCGTTGTCGTTAAGGAGGGGGCCGCCACTGTTACCGGGATTTATGGAGGCATCGGTCTGAATCAAGTCCTCCATATAGGAGGAAGTGCCGTCCTCGTTTTCTATGCTGATGCTTCTTCCCAAGGCACTGACGATACCTGCCGTCACTGTCCGCTGAAACTGCAGACTCAGAGGATTTCCGATTGCTACCACACTTTCGCCCACGCGGAGATTTTTGGCATCGCCCAATTTGGAGCAGGTGTACCCCTCCCCGTCAATTTTTACTATTGCCAAATCCAGCGAGCTTTCACTCCAGATGGTAGTCCCCTCGGTGACGTCTCCGTTATGAAGGGTGACAACAATTCTTTTGGGGCGGGCACCGATTACATGGTGATTGGTGATTATATACCCGTCGGTGCTGACAAGCACTCCGCTCCCCATGTACCATGTATCGCCCTCTTGGCTTTGAGAAGCATCGGCAGAGGATATTCCAACCACGCTTTGGAGAGCGTCCTCTAACATATCCTCCCTGAGGCGGGGTGCCATGATAAATGCTCCGCTGTCACGGCGGACAACGGATATTTCAGGAGAGGAATCGGGGTTTTCGGGGGATTTTTCACGGGTGTTTATACCCGAAAGCATACCATAGATTATAGTGAAAGCCACAAATATGCCCATAAGGCACAAGGCAGTCACGGCGGTAATTTTTATAATTTTTTTCATAGAAAAAGCCCCCTTTTGGATATAGGGTGTCCAAAAGGGGGAGGTTTTATGAGGTTTTAAATTTAAATGCGGTATAATAATGCCACGGCACGGGCTTCGATTCCTTCGCCTCTGCCTGTAAAGCCCATTTGTTCGTTTGTTTTCGCTTTAATGCTGATGCGTGAAACATCTGTTTTTACGGCATCGGCAATATTTTGGCACATATTTTGGGTATGAGGTGCCATTTTTGGTTTTTGTGCAATAATGGTGGCATCTATATTTCCTATTTCGTAGCCTTCCTTGTGAATCAGCCGTGCCGCCTCTTCCAAAAGAAGCATGCTTGATGCACCTTTGTATTTTTCATCGGTGTCGGGAAAATGTGTGCCGATATCGCCAAGTGCCGCCGCACCAAAAAGTGCATCTATCACTGCATGAATAAGTACATCGGCATCACTATGCCCCAAAAGCCCTTTTTCGTAAGGAATTTTGACTCCGCCTATTATAAGGTCGCGATTTTCAACCAGTCTGTGTGTATCAAATCCTGTGCCGATACGCATGGGGGCAACACTCCTTCCTTCGCCTCGTTTTCTAAGGATTCCTTCTGCGGTTACAACGTCCTCCGCTGTGGTAAGCTTCAGGTTTTCGTAGCTACCCTCCACTATGGCTATGCTTGCACCCATTTTTTCCATAAGGGAGCAATCGTCGGTTTCGTTGAATCCGTATTTATTGTAAGCCTGCAAAATTTCCTCACGCTTAAAGCCCTGAGGGGTTTGAATCAGCACTGCCGTTTCTCTGGGGACTGTAGCTGAAATGGTGTTGTCGGTAGAAACCTGCTTAATTGTATCCTTGGATTTCACCCCTGCCGCTGCAGCACCTCTATTAATGCAAGCGGAGAGTGTGTCCTCAATAGTTTGAGTTGAAACAAGAGGACGGGCACCGTCATGAATAAGGACGTATTCACCCTTTGCCGCATTTATGCCCAAAAAGGAGCTTTCGCCACGGCTGCTGCCACCGAGAATTATACGTATATCGTCCGAAAGGGAGTGGCTTTCCATTTCGGAGCTTATGGATTCTATATTTTTCTCACTTGCCACAAGTACAATTTCATCAAAAAAGCCTGTGTTTTTAAAAGCCTCGACACTGCGGACAACGGTGGTCTTTCCGCACAAGTCAATTAGAAGCTTGTCCCTGCCCATTCGGGTGCCTGAGCCTGCCGCAACTATGATTGCCGAAACAGTTTTGTTATGATACATGGTATTTCCTCCTATTTTGGGGACAGGTCAATTTTTGTTGCACCTGTGGATTACAAAAATGTCCCCGTCCCCCTATAAAAACCTGCGTTTTATACTGCAAAGGCTTCCCCGTGAGGAGAAGCCTTTCTTTTATCCCTGTCCGATTTCTTCATCAATCATATTGATGAGCTTTGTTTCTATTTCATCATGGGTAACACCCGTTGCCACTACAATTTCACTAATCAGAATCTGCTTTGCGTTAGAGAGCATTTTCCGCTCCCCTGTGCTAAGCCCTTTCTGACGGTCACGCATCATAAGGCTCTTAACAACACCCGAGACCTCGAAAATATCTCCGCTCTTTATCCTACCCATGTTATCACGAAAACGCTTACTCCAGTTCTGTATAACATCGGTTTCGGAAGTGCGGAAGCTTTCAAGCACCTTTTCTGCCTGCGATTTACAGATAACATCACGCATTCCGATTTCCACGGCGTTATCCATGGGTACCATAACCTTCATATCTCCGATAGGCATACGCATGACATAATACGACTGCATTTTACCTAAAATTTCCTTTTGTTCAATGTCCTCTATGACCCCTGCGCCATGCATAGGATACACAACGCTGTCACCAATCTTATACATGGCACGCCTCCGATTTCCTAAACTTCTACAATTATTATACCACTTTTGAGATTTTTTGTCAAAGAGTTATTTTTTAAATTTCCGATTCTAATCTTTCACCCATGCACTTGTTGACTTCTGCACCTATAAAAAGAGAGTACAGGCAGAAAAACAGCCACAGCATAAAGAAAACCAAAATGGTAAGTCCGCCGTACACCGAAGAAAATCCCAAAATGTCACCATAATAATGGGTGAAAAACCTTGAAATCCCAATACAGCCCACACCGCTGATTAAAGCCCCCGGAATCTGTGCGATGAAACGAACTTTTTTAGAGGGAATCACGGTGTACATTGCAAGGAAGAACAGTGTAAGCACCAAAAACGCCCAAAATCCGTCCATGCTTCCGAGGATACTCACCACCGGAGAAAGCGTGGGGAATCTTCTGATTATCGTCACACTTACATTATCGCCAAAAACTAACAGTCCTAACCAAAAAATAATAACTGCAAATACTGCGAGAGTATAAACCATGCTTTTAAGGCGGAGCTTAATGATACTGTTGGGCTTGTCCGAATTATAGATGCGGTCTATTCCTTTGGAAAGGGAATGTATTCCTACGGAAGCCGCCCACAGCGTTGTTACCGCCGCAATTGAAATTACGGCACTGCCGCCCTTATCATAGGATTCCGCTATTATTGTGGATGCAATATCCCTTGCCGCCGCAGGGAAAATTGATGCCACCTGCTCAATCATCTGAATTTCACCCAGGGGCAAGAATCTCAGTATACTTATAAGCAGCATTATAAAGGGTATGAATGAAACGGTGATGAAAAACGCTGCATTGGCAGTATATGCACCGATGCTGTCCTTTTTGGAGGAGGACATTACATCGAATATAAATTTAAAAAACCTTTTAATACTATCACTCCTCAGGCTCCGGCTCTTTTGGGAAAACCGTCACCACAGATTCAAGCACTCGATTGCTGTCTGTCTTTGTAATCACAATTTTTAAATTTTCGTATTCAAAACGATCGCCCTGATCGGGGATTTTCTCCAGATTATGCGCCGCAAAGCCGCTTACGGTGGTAATATCCGAATCGTCCTCGCCTTCCTGCTGCTCCAGAGAGAAAAATTCCATGAATTTATCAATGCTTGTGCTTCCGAGTACGCGGTACTTGTCCTCCGAAAGCTTCACAATATCTTCAACCACTTCATCGTGCTCGTCATAGATTTCGCCTACAAGGGATTCTATAACGTCCTCCAACGTAACAATACCTTCCGTGCCGCCGTACTCATCATTTACGACAACCATGTGGCACTTGCTTTCCTGGAAAAGCTTAAGAAGCCTTGAAATTTTCATAGAGGAGAAAATAAACTTAACGGGCTTTACAAGCTTGGCAACAGCCGTATCGGAATGATTTGAAAAGTCCTTCTGATACAGTATGCCCACTATATTGTCGATGTTTTCTTCATAAACGGGAAGACGGGAAAATTCCGTTTCCGCAAACACCTTAGAGATACGCTCCCTGTCCCATGAAATATCCACAGCGGCAACGTCTACACGAGGTGTAAGAATATCATTAACATCAAGGTCACTGAACTTGATTACGTTCTTTATTAATTCGCTTTCCTGTTCATCAATTTCACCGTCTTCTGCCGCCTCTTCAACTACCGTGATGATTTCATCTTCCGTAACATTATCATCATCGGTTCCCTTGACAAAGCTCATAACAAACTTCTGCCACAGGTTAAAAATTGCGGTAAGGGGGGTGAACAGCATGGTAAGGAAGCTGAGGCTTCCTACAACTTTTTTACTGAAGCCGTCCGCTGTACGCTTTGCAATGGTCTTAGGCGTGATTTCGCCGAAGATAAGCACCGCAAGGGTCATCACAACGGTTGAAACAGTGGCTGCCACTGCCTCATTATTCGGCAAAAGATGCGTGAAAAGCAATGTTGCAATAGAGGTTGCAACTATGTTTACAATGTTATTGCCGATAAGTATGGTTGAGATAAGCTTCTCATAATTTTCGCTGAGCAAAAGAACACGGCGGGCTTTCTTTCCTTTTTTATCCTCCGCCTCGCTCTTCAACCTCACACGATTGTACGACGAAAACGCCGTCTCCGATGCGCTGAAATATGCCGATAACATAATCAACACGATTAGTAGCAGTACAAATATCGGTATACTACTCCCGTCCATTAGGACAATCACTCCTTTAAAAAATAAAATGTATGCGTAAGACATATTCTTACGCATACATTATAGCACATATTTCCTTTTTGTCAAGTGCGGTGGAGATGTAAAAAAGTCCAGACCGCAAAAAGGCTTGTGCTTATTTGATTTCGGAGATATCAAAGGGGGTACTCTGATATACAAAATAGTTAAGCCAGTTGGAATAAATGAGATTGGCGTGGCTTCTCCATGTTACGACGGGGTCCTTTGCAGGGTCATCATCCGGGAAGTAATTTTCAGGGACCTTTGGATTCATACCTGCCGCCTCATCACGGAGATATTCTTTTTTCAGCGTGTCACGGTCATACTCACTGTGACCTGTGATGAAAATCTGCTTACCCTTTGCTGTTGCCGCAGCGTAAAGCCCAGCCTTATCTGAAACAGAAAGGATTTTAATGGCTTTGCACTTTTTTACATCCTCAATGCGGACGGTGGTATGCCTTGAATGAGGAACCATAAATTCATCATCAAAACCACGCATGAGCATGGGGTTTTTATAAACTACGCGATGCTTATATATTCCCGAAAGCTTTTCTTCCAGGGGGTATTTTTTTATTCCGAAATGATAGTAAAGTGCCGCCTGTGCACCCCAGCAAATATGGAATGTGGAATGAACATTGGTTTTTGTCCACTCCATAATGGTGCAAAGCTCCTCCCAATAGTCCACTTCTTCAAATTCCATTTTTTCAACGGGAGCACCCGTGATTACAAAGCCGTCAAACTTTTGATCCTTGATTTCGTCAAAGGTTTTATAAAAAGCCAGCATATGCTCTGCCGAAACGTTTTTCGCTTTATGGGTGCTGACCTGAATAAGCTCAACCTCTACCTGTAAGGGCGTATTTCCCAAAAGGCGCGCAAGCTGAGTTTCCGTTTCAATTTTGGTGGGCATCAAGTTAAGTATACCTATTCTCAGCGGCCTGATATCCTGTGTTGCTGCACGCTTTTGAGGCATTACAAATATATTCTCGTCGGCAAGGGTTTTTGCCGCAGGAAGCCTGTCGGGAATTTTAATGGGCATATTCTATCCCTCCTTGGGTTTATATAGTTTCAAGTGCCTGTGCAATATCGGCAATTATATCTTCCTTTTCCTCAAGTCCGCAGGAGAAACGGATAAGGTCGGGAGCTACGCCTGCCGCACGAAGCTCGTCGTCATTCATCTGGCGGTGGGTTGCATTTGCAGGATGCAGGCAGCAGGTTTTGGAATCTGCTACATGGGTTTCAATGGAGGCAAGCTTAAGATTCTTCATGAATTTTTCTGCTGCCAATCTTCCGCCCTTAACTCCAAAGGAAATTACGCCGCAGGAGCCGCCGGGAAGATATTTTTGCCCAAGCTCGTAATTCTTGTCGCCCTCAAGGCCGCAGTAACGCACCCACGCAATTTTTTCATGGTTTTTCACATATTCGGCAACTGCCTGTGCGTTTTCGCAGTGGCGAGCCATCCTTACCTGCAAGCTCTCAAGACCGAGGTTGATAAGATATGCATTCTGAGGTGCCTGGATAGAGCCGAGGTCACGCATAAGCTGTGCCGTAGCCTTTGTAATATATGCGCCCTCAAGTCCGAATCTTTCTGTATATGTTACGCCGTGATAGCTATCGTCGGGAGTGCAAAGTCCGGGGAATTTATCGGGGTATTTTGTCCAGTCGAATTTTCCGCTGTCTACAATACATCCGCCCACGCCGCTTGCATGGCCATCCATATACTTGGTTGTGGAATGGGTTACAATATCTGCACCCCACTCTATGGGACGGCAGTTTATGGGAGTAGCAAAGGTGTTGTCTATAATAAGCGGAACTCCGTGCGCGTGCGCCGCATTGGCAAAACGCTCGATATCAAGCACATCAAGAGCAGGGTTAGCAATAGTTTCGCCGAACACCGCTTTCGTATTGGGGCGGAAACCCGCCTCCAATTCCTCGTCTGTACAGTCGGGAGCTACAAAAGTGAAGTCAATACCCATACGCTTCATTGTAACGGCAAAGAGGTTAAACGTGCCGCCGTAAATTGCAGAGGAAGAAACCACATGGTCACCGCAGGAAGCGATATTGAACACGCTGTAAAATGATGCTGCCTGACCGCTTGATGTAAGCATTGCCGCACTGCCGCCCTCAAGAGCCGCAATACGCGCCGCAACAGCGTCATTGGTAGGATTCTGAAGCCGGCTGTAGAAATAGCCTGAAGCTTCAAGGTCAAAAAGCTTACCCATTTCTTCGCTTGTATCATATTTAAAAGTGGTACTCTGATAAATGGGAATCTGTCGGGGTTCACCGTTTTTCGGAGTGTAACCTGCCTGAATACATTTGGTACCGATTTTGTAGTCCTTCATTGTCATTACCTCTTTCTGAGAAAAAATTCTTTCCATTATAATATCTTAGTATATCATTACAGGAAACCTTTTGTCAATTGAAATAGAGCAAAGCATAATAAAATTTGAAAATTTTGCAAAATAAGTCTTGCTTTTTTCAGATTTATGTGTTATCATAGTCAATGCGTTTGAAAAGATTTGTTTAATAATGTGTGCTTGTAGCTCAGTTGGATAGAGTATTTGGCTACGAACCAAAGGGTCGGGGGTTCGAATCCCTCCAAGCACGCCACGAAAAACCGCTTAACCAATAGGGTTAGGCGGTTTTTGCTATGTTTTGAAATATTCTGAAAAAGAGTGCTTTCTAACAATTTTCTAACAAATTTCCCGGGTTGAGTAATTTTGCGTGCTTTTAAGGGAAATTTCATACAAATAATTGAATTTTGTTAAACTATGTGGTAAAATTCTATCAAGACATTATTGGAGGTCTTGTTATGGATACTAACGATAAGATTCAAATATTTGAAGATAAAAAAATCCGAACCGCATGGAACGAAGAAACAGAGGAATGGTATTTTTCAGTTGTTGATGTGGTTAGTGTCTTGACAGAGCAACCAACGCAACGAGGTGCCAGCAACTATTGGGCGAAGCTTAAGGAGCGTCTAAAAGCTGAAGGTGCTAGTCAACTGCTGACGAATTGTCAGCAGTTGAAAATGACTGCAACTGATGGCAAAAAAAGACTTACCGATGTTGCAGATACTGAACAGTTACTCCGCATCATTCAGTCCATTCCCTCTCCGAAAGCTGAACCCTTCAAGATGTGGCTCGCTCAGGTTGGCAGAGAAAGAATAGAGGAAACAATAGACCCCGAACTCGCTATTGACAGAGCACTCGAAACCTACCAGAAAAAAGGTTATAGTGAAGAGTGGATTCATCAAAGACTTTTATCCATTCGTGTACGAAATGCCTTAACTGAAGAATGGGATAAACGCGGAGTTGAAAAAGGTCGTGAATATGCTATTCTCACAGATGAAATATCAAAAGCCTGGTCGGGCATGACTACAAGAAAGTATAAGAATCTTAAGGGTCTTACAAAAGAAAATCTGCGAGACAATATGTCTGATTTGGAGCTTGTACTTAATATGCTTGCAGAGGCAACTACCACCTAAATCTCAAAAAGAGAACAACCGACATCTTTCGACGAAAACATTAAAATCGCCAAACGAGGCGGCAGTGTTACAGGTAATGCCCGTAAAGAAATCGAGCAGGAAACAGGCGACCCTGTTATAACCTCAAAAAATGCAACAGGGCTTAATAAGGTTGTCGCAGCTTTAATTGAAGGTTTCGTCGATGATTGATGCTATTAAGAAGGAGTGATCCTATGTCTGAAATTCGTTTTGAATCATCTTTAACAACCGAAGAAATAGAAAAAAACTTTGAAGGTATTGACTTCTTTTCCGGAATTATGGAAGGGTTAAACGAAGCACTTGCCTACGAAAAAGGAAAAGCAAGTGCCGAAACTTATGCAAGAAAAAGTTCTCTTCCCCAGGTAAATATACAAGAAATCAGAACTTCTCTTTCCATGACACAAAAATCCTTTGCTAATATTCTTGGTGTTTCCTGCCGTACTGTTGAAGCGTGGGAATGTGGTAAATCTACTCCAACACCCACTGCAAAAAAGCTCATATATCTGATTCAACAAGACCATTCGCTGGTTGATAAACTGAACTAAGCAAAAACATCCCGCCCTGCGTATTTGCAGGGCGGGATTACTATATAAGGAATATAACTATAATATATTCTCAAGCTGCTGACCGAGCTTTCTTTTATATTCCATACTAAGATGACCATAGATATTCATAGTAGTATTTATATCAGCGTGTCCCAGCCAGTTGGAAATATCCTTCATTTTCCATCCTTTCATCATTATTAACATACTTGCACAACTGTGACGAAGATCGTGAAAACGTATGTACTTCAAATTATTTTTGAGCAAAGTTTTCTTCAAAAGCTTGCTTGGGTAACTTGGATAATACATTTTGCCGTCAGGTCGGGCAAAAACATATCCTGTGTCAGTATAACAGTTTCCAAACATCTTCTTATACTCTTCCTGCTGCGCCTTAATTCTGAGGAGAATTTCTCTCACATCAGAGAGCAGTGGGTATACCCTGTTACTGCTTTTGTTCTTAGTGTTGTCTTTGACAATAATCAAATTTGTCTGCACCTCTACGGTGTGTTGTATAGTAATAGTATTATTGCCAAAATCTATAGCATTCCATTTGAGCCCCATTAACTCGCTACGCCTTAATCCGTATATAAAAGTAATATATACCATATCATAAAGCACAGTGCCATCTATAACCTCTAATAGTTTTCTAATATCTTCCACGGTGTAAAAGACAATCTCCTTTTTCACCGTTTCCATTTTAGGAAGTTTAGCATACTCACACGGATTTCTGTTAATAAGACCATCGTGCATAGCCTGCTTAAAAGCCAGGCTTATTGGAATAGCATGCGAACGTATTGTTTTCTTGGAAAGACCTCCGGGTTTTCCGTCCAGTCTTCCACCTCTGGACTTATATTCATAATATCCTTCGATGTCTGCAGGTCTAATGTCCTGTAGCATCAGTTTTCGTTCTTCAAAGTAAGGTATTATATGTTTTTGAGTATATTGCTTATAACCCTCATATGTAACGATATCGACGTGACCCTCTACATTCTTAAGCCATATTCTCATATAGTCAGCAAAACTTATTTTTCTAAACATATCCGGAGTTTCATCCGCTGCCGTAATAAGTTTCGCCATAGCAAGCTCGGCTTCTCTTCGATTTCCGCGCTTGGCCTCGATATTGAGGTTAATCCATTTTTGTTTGCCGTTAATTCTAAGAACGGCATAAAATTTTCCACTTTTTATCTGCAGACTACCTGTCATTCACCTTCTCCTCTCCGGCTGAATTACTTAACCTGATGCTCTATCAGGCTACAGCCATTATGCGGTAGTCAGATATTCGATTAAATCCTTCTTCAACACCAGTATTTTATTGATAGGTCTGAAAGACTTAATCTTCTCTTCTTTAAGAAGCTTATAAAGAGAGTTTTTTCCAACAGGCAAAACCTCTAAAACCTCTTTAACGGTTAATACATCTTTGTAGTTTTCCAACATAGGAAACCACATCCTTTCGCTAAAGTATGTCTTCGCTTATACAGGATATCCTCCGCGAAGGGAGAGGATATCCCGGCCTCAACGGCTGCTTGTTGTCTCAAAAATTTTAATACCGAAAGCATTTTTCGAACTTTTTCGAAGTCCTTTCCGGTATTAAAAGCATCAATTATACGTATAACTTCGAAGCTCCAACACCTATTATTATAGGGGTTCACGCACTTTTTCGAAGCATCGGAGTAAAAATTAGTATTTACATAAATATAGTTTTGCCAAGTAGAAATTTTTCTGGCTTGACTCCTCAATATGGCAGTTCCCCATATTCTTCATTATATGCCTTTCACAGAGACCTAAGTAGTATTTAGCAACTCTCTTTACTCCTTTAATCCCTTGCTGTTTTATCGTCGTCATTAAAGCATTTATTTCGTTAATACTCTGTTTTGCGTTATACTCATTGCACTTGTATGCAATTCTTGCGGCCTTTATTCTGACATCTCTTTCAGCAAGAGATTCCAAGGGGCTAGTATTGGGTTGGAGAAAAGAATATATCAAAGCTAATATATCCTCATCCTTGTCAATGCCTTTTGCATATAAAACCTCAAAAGTATTAGCGAGCAGGTCAAGATTGTGCTGCTCCATATACTTGCCGGATGATAGCAACACATTTTTCATTCGGTCGCGATAATCCAACCAGTTTTTATAGGGGAAATGCTTTTGTAGTATGCTACAGTATGCATTCACATATTCTACATCAAATATGCTTTCCTCTAATAGTTTTGTTATAACACTTACGGCACTATCTGCATAATGATTATTCACCATATAGTTTATCGCTTCGAGCATTGTTGTCTTGTCATAACCCTCATTGAGAGCCTCTTTTGCAGCATTGAACATAACGGAATTATGTTTAATACCCTCTAATTCATTGTGTAAATCAACTTTCATCTATTTTTCCTCCTATATCGTTTAAGATGTGTTTTTTCAGGTTATATCCTGTAACACTATTAATTTGCTTGCCGTTAATATAACTATTAATTTTTATTTCATGCGTATTAAGGTTGCTTCTATGAGTCCCGATTAAGTCTTGTTCTTTCAGTGCTTTCAATAAAGCTTTTTCGGTAATATTCAATTCAATACCTTCTTCTCTCAATAGTTTTATGACCTTTTTAAACACGACATCTTTCTTTATGAAGTACTCATCGCTTCGTTCCAGCACATCAAAATCACTGCTGCCCTTTTGAGAGTAATCAATTACTCTTAGCCTGTTAGAGTCTTTCAGTTCAAAGAACGCTCTGATAAACAAAGTTACCGGATCTCGCTCAAATTTATTATGCTGCTGGATAATATGAGCTAAAAGCTCTTTTTTATAATCAAAATCAAGCTCTATTCCACTAATCGAGAAAAACTCGTTCATATAATCCCACATAACCGACATCCACGCTAACATTTCTGGGTATCTACCATGGAGGTGGTGTTCATAAGTAATTTCAGTATATTTTTTTCGTTCATTTTCGACTTTAGTTATAAATTCTTTATCAAAGTCGTTAATGTTCATAATATACTGAATAAAACAATGAATAAATGAATTATATTTATCAATGTTATCAACCAACTCCGTTAAGACAGTATTGTTAATAGTGTTTTCATCAAAATTTAGCATTAACATTCTGGGGAAGGAGGATGATTGCAGCTTAGGATATTCCTCTCCGGTGAAAAGTGCCAGGCCTGTGGTTACAGTTCCGTCTGGTCGTCCTCCGATAACAATCCCGCCGTTGGAGGTATCGTCTCCGCACAAACGAATAATCCTCTCCATACGTTCATTATTAGCTGTGGAGTTTATTTTAAAATCATCCACCAAAGTACACCCATTTGAATTCTTTTTGAATTTTCTGGTAATAAGTGACATCGAGTCAGTAAAGCTACATTCGCAGTCTTTACTCTTAGTTGGGTTCGCTAGAGGCCTTGCCGTGGATGTCTTTCTCGAGCCAGTTTCCCCGATAATCGTCAGGGAGAACATCGGGGAAAATCGGTATGCTTCATAAAATCTTAATTTTAGTAAGCTGAGGAAATAGAAGAGCACAATTGAAATTATCGCAAACTTATTGTTGCTTAGGTTTTCTATTATTCTCGATACAAAGATACATACATCCTGACGGTCTACTATGAACATTTCATCATTTTGCTCTGGTATACAACGAATAATAGAATCTTGATCAACAATAAAGTCGCCATGTATGAATTTTGTATTGTTTTCAATCCATCCATTTCCTATATAAACTTTTTTTACAGGCACTTCTTTTAAAGCAATATAATAAAGGTCAAAAAACAGTTTCCATATCTCATAGGTGAACTCGCAAAAAACTTTACCGCCAAAACGTCTCACATAATAGGCACGGCTACAAACTGAAACAGAGGAACGTTTGAATGCAACACTCATCTGTCCATTATTATACAGATACAGGGTTTGCTCAGAATATTGGTCATCTTTGGTTACATATACTTTTTCCTCAACTGGAATTAGAAATGTGGAAATTTCAAAAGTTTCCTCCTCTTCTTCTCCAGACTGCTTGTTTTTCACACGTTTTGTATATAATATACTGATTTCGCCGTCATTTTCTTGAACCTCAAAATTTTCTATTTCATCAATTATCCCCAGAAAATTCTGCAAAATTTCTTCAATAGACATTTTTATCTTTCCTCCTTTCAAAAATGCCTGATGTAGATAATTTTTGCCTATGGATCTTTTAATTTTTCTGAATTATATTTCAAATATTTGAAGTAATAATTCATTATACATACCTCCCAATTCAATTTAGGAAATTGCTGTATTTCCTTCATGGATAATATATCATGAGATTCTATAAAAATCCATAGGAGAAAAGAGTACTAAAAAATTCCTACCCGAAACTTAACTGCTTAGGTAGGAATTTTTTGCTATTTAATCTTGTTTTTTGCTCTTTCATATATTTCGTCTGTGGTTGCATGAAACGGATGCTTTGTCATGTTTTTTTGTTTTTTATTTTTGCAGTTTTGATACTCATCGTAATCCAGACCAAATTTTTTACATATTCTCTGTTCTTCGTTTGCACGACTTGTTTCAGCAATAGTTTTTATTCCGGGAATATTATTAATTTCCGCATCAACAAAGCTAAACATACGCTCATCATTGGATAACTCAGTGGCGTGATAACAGAATTCATTAAACCGTTCTTCTGCTACGTTTTCAAATAAAGCAATGCTTTTCTTTATATTTTGCATTATTTCTTCAAAAAGCCTGATTTTATCACTTTCATAGAGATACTCCCAACATATAGTTTGATCGTCTTCATCAGTCCTATCTAAAACAAGAATTTTCATATATGTCTTGAATAAATCTAAAAAGTACCTCTCTTCATAGTATTTTCGTAAAATCGGATAACGAATTTTTTTAATTATGTTTTCCTTTAAGGTTAAAAACTCTTCGTCTTTTACATATGCTTTTACAAAATCAAACAGGTTCTGAAGTTCTTCTATATAATTCAAGTAATCACTATGATCTAAATTTTCCCCTTTTCTTATTTTTTTAAATAAAGCAGATTGTTCTTTGTCAAGTAATAGCATAATATAATTTTTTTGGGAAACATTTGCTTCAAACTCGTATTTTCCACTTTCATTTTTCAAAAAAGAAAGATTATCAAGACCCAAGCAATTACAAGCACTGATAAGCTTCTTGCGCAAATATTTATGTCTCTCTTCAGCTCCCGCAGTATATTTATGTTCTTTTTTGTCTTCTGCAGTATATTTCTTCTCAGCATATTCATCAAAAATATCATTAAGCGTCATATAAACCACCCCTAAAGAATCATAATGTGAAACACTTACTAAAGTATATCATAAACAGGACGGTTTATCAATCCCATATGTTTTAAAAACAAAGAATTAATACTTTAACTTAAAAGGTGAGCATTATTACCAATGCTCACCTTCTGAATACATATTATTTAGTTCCATTTTTCTTCCAAATGATTTTCAATTAATGTTAAAATTTTCTTTGCTTTTTCAAACTGGGTTAATGCATCATTTTTTGACACAACGTAAAAATCATCATAGTCGCTTGCCGTTCTTACTCTGAAAAGCGATGAAATGGAGTCTGAAAACTCTTTATCGAAAAAGTCTGTTTTTAAATAAAACTCCCTGAATTTTGCAATAATACCGGAATGCTTTTTTGAATCAAATTCATCAAGAATCAATACAGCCCTCATCGAATGGAATGCAGCATAGTATGCTCTGTTTGCAGCACCTTTATACTCCCCGGCGGAAAGCAATATTTCAGATTCCTTAAGACAGTCTTTCGCATGTTCGATACGTGCTTTAGAAAGGTTTATCAAATCTTCGTTATGCAATCTTAACCCCTTCTTTCGCAATATTCTTATAGAACGGGAGTATTTGCGAGTACTTCGTGTAAGTCTCGTAATCTTTCTCAATTATGGATACCAAAATGCCATAATCAAAAAGAAGTGTGCCACAGATTGAATCAATCTTATCGCGGTAAGCACTTATCTCATCTGTCGGCAAATTTGCAACTATAAGAATGTCCACATCGGATTCCTCGTCAAAATCGCCCCTTGCATAGGAACCGAACAATATCACATCAGCAAGCTTATCTTTAAATAAGTCTTTTGAAAAAGAAACAACCTTATCAAGGATTTCCTTGAGCATAGTCTGTGTGCACATATGACTCCCTCCTTCATTTTTATTATATCCTTTTACTATAAAAATTGCAATAATAATTTTTCACTTTCCTAAGTTTCACCGTCCTCTTTCTTTGCGTTATAAACTGCTACTATGACCTCAATCAGTGCCACCAGCACCAGTTTTATGTACTTCATATTCTTGTCATTTATATTTCACCGCCCATATAGTAAATGTATTCTTCAATTTCTTCAGGAGAGAACCCTTTCCCGAGAAGCTTGTCAATATCATCGGGGGAATACCCCTGATAACAGGCTATTGATTTTAAATCCTCTATGTATTGATTTTTCGAGTAGGTTCTTCCCCATCCGCAGGAAGAAAATCCAAAATCCCACCAGTTCTTTCCGCTGTAGTAGCTGTATTCAAAGTTCTCTTTGGTAAGTTTTCCGCCATAGCCGATTTTAAGTATCTCACCTTCACTTATCTTGATTTCCTCATACTCAGCACTTTTAAGTTTCGGAAACAGCGGAGAATCTACAAGGGCTTTGTAGAGTATTTCATCAGTACTGGCATAGACATAGAGCTTAAGCTTCGGAAAATGAAGTATTGATACAGGGGAATCACCCTTAACAAGATAGAGATTGTTTCTGTCATCAAGGATTGAAAAGCTGAAGCTTCCTTCAACCTTTTCTGCCATGTATTTAATACTGTCAAATCCGATTCTTTTCTAACTTTCTATAAGCTGTACCGCTATATATGAATCCGTTTCGACCTTTGTTTTGGGAAGCTTGTACTTCTTTTTTAATTCATCATCGTTATATAGTACTCCGTTATGTGCAAGGGAAAACCTTGCATTTTTTGTTTTGCCGAAAAAGGGATGATTGTTATAGTTTCTTTTCTCGCTTCCTTGGGTACTGTGGCGTGTATGACCTATCAGTGCTTTCAGGTTGTCGGAATGCTGAAAATCAATTTTATTTGCAGCTTTTGCTTCTTTGATAATTCTGATTATTCCTCCGCTGACAAATGATATCCCCGTTGCATCTGTACCTCTTACGGATGCGTGTTCTGCAAGAGCATTAGTAAGGTCAGACAATCCTTTAATGTCCTTATTACTGTAGTTTACAAATCCGAACAAACCGCACATTTACATCTCCTCCGTTTCGCTTGATATTTCGTTTACATACAGTCGTTTCTGCTTAAGGTAGTCTATAAGCTCCGCTTTTTTGGGTAGAATCTTCTGCACAAAGTCACTCCAGGACATATTTTCCATTTCAAGGTCTGCCATATGAATCGCATGGAAGCATATTTCGTCTACAAGCTGAAGTGTAGCGATAAAGGTCTCGTGGTTGAGTGTTCCCCTGAACAGGCGAAATTCAATGGTATTGTTGTTTTCAAGGTTAACCGCAACATACCGCCCCATATGTCTGTCCTTGGCTTTCTTGTATGTTTCTTCCGTTGTGGTAGAGATAGTTGCATATCTCGCCGCCCATCGGTTAAGATTCTCGATTGTTCTTCTGCTGAACTTAACTATTTCATTCCAATGCTTTTCTACGAAGAAAACAATTCTCCCTATAACTGCTTCCTGCTGTTCATATGTTTTACCAAATGCATCTCTGCTTACGTGGATATGTAGCCCACATGTACTTGTCTGGTGTGACCTGTAGCCTAAGCTTATGGCCTTATCAAAGACTTCGCTCCAGTTCATCTTATTCAGATGATAGTCAAGACTCATATCCTACTTGTTTTTAAGGTACGATTATGTTATAATCAGCATAGCATAACAATCATTATGTGTCAATTTACACGCTTTATGTTGGAAAAACAATCATCTTTTTGAAAGTTTGCGTGATTCAAAAAATCAATTTATGAATGAGGTGCTTTAGATGCCGTTCTATGAAAGAGAAGAAAAAATCCTAAACATGCTTATGCAGAAGAAAGAATACTCGGTAAACGAACTTGCTCAAAGACTTTATATCAGTGTCCCTACCATGCGCAGGGATTTAATTAAGCTGGAAAAGAAGGGTAAAGTCATAAGAACACATGGCGGCGTAACTCTTATAAAAAAATCCGCCGATTCTAAAATTCCATTTTTTCTTCGCGAATATGAACGAAACAGTGCCAAAGTCCAAATGGCGCAGAAGGCAACTGAATTTATTTCCGACGGTATCACAATTATGCTGGACGGCACCACAAGTGCATACAACTTAATTCCGCATCTTTCTGATTTCAAAAATCTGATTGTTATTACAAGCGGTGTAAAAGCCTCTTTCGCACTGGCTGAAATGGGAATAGATAATATTTGCACCGGAGGCAGAATTCTTGATAAAAGCTTCTCTTATGTTGGTGAAGATACTTGCAGAACAATATCCGCCTATAATGCAGACATTGTTTTTTTCTCCTGCAGAGGTGTCTCCGAAGATGGGTGGCTTTCTGATAATTCTCCCGAAGAAAACATTGTTCGCCGTACTATGATAAACCGTTCAAAGAAAAAGGTTTTACTATGTGACAGCAGCAAGTTTGGAAAAACCTATCTGAACAATCTTTGTCATATAAGTGAGATTGACGACATTATTTGTGAAACCCAGCTTCCTTAGTACATTAAAGATTTACTTAAATAATTTCCGGCTCTTGCCTGTAGCACAGCATACTCACCGCTGCTACAGGCATATTTTTTAATAAACCTCTTATAGATAAGCTCCGTTTTCTTTTAATGTTTCTCTCAATTCATTTATATCAATATCGCGTATTTTGCATTGCGACGTTACAGCTATTGCTGCGGCTGTTCCCGCTGCCTGCCCCATTCCCATACAAGGTGGCATTACCCTTACAGCTCCTGCTGCGGTCGAATCGGCACTAAGGCATCTGCCCGCAATCAGAAGCTGCTCTGCTCCTACAGGAACCAAACTGCGGTAAGGTATACCGTAATATTTTCCGCTGATGGGAATATATTCATTGCTCTTTGGTCCGAAACGTCCGTGAACATCTACTGAATTTGCTGCAAGCAAGATAGCATCATCGGGAACCATTGCCTGCAAAAGATCATCTGCCGTTAATCTATATTCACCCTTTATATGTCTGCTCTCACGAATTCCTACATAGGATGCAGTTGCCTTGAGCCTTGCATCAGCACAACCGGGAACATACTTTCTGAAGAAATTCATAATTTCATCAGCCTGTTTTCTTCCCACAATTTCAGCTTTCGTGAGGCTAATGACTATACATACATTTGAAACGAGTTGCCTGCTTTCCGGAGATGATTACTATTTAATCCAAGAGAAGCTAAAAAAATCTGACCCATCCAAATGGGCAAAGGAATCAACCGGAATGAGCTACTGGGGACTTTCCAAAGAAGGAATCATAATAAAAATGTTTATAACCAAAAACAAAAAGAAAGGCTTCTATGCCTACAATATCATATATAGAATATCCGCCCGACGTGTCATGAATAATCATGATTTTGTCGGGCTTTTTGATACAAACGATTATGAAGAACTTGAAGCAAAAGCAAACTCTATCCTTCACAAAAAATGCAAGCTCCTCCCTGCTCTTGAGGAATGTAAAATGAGAAGAATTGATTATTGCATTAACGCAGAGCTTGATAGCCAAGAACAGGTTAAGGCGTATATAAAGACAATGAAGCGAGCAAATGTTCCGAATCATCTTAAATTGCTCGAAGCATATGATAAAAAGTCAAAAAGAACAAAACCTATGAAAGATGCTTTTACAGTATACAACGATAACTATATAGCGGTTTCAATATATAACAAACAGCGACAAATGATTAAAGAACAAAAAGAGTCAAACAAAGCTATTTTCCCCGAAGCAGAAATCAAGCAAGCGGAAAACATAGTCCGTATTGAAATACGTTGTATGGAAGGTAAGGTCAGTGAATTAAAGAAGAAATTCAAATTGAATAGTATTAGCGACTTTATGGAGTCTTCACAGGAAATAGGAGATTATTTATTCAGATATTATCTATCAAGGATATATAATGACGGAAGAATCTGCACACTTTCAGAAGCGCTGAAAAGAATTGATATGGGCGAATATCGACCTGAAAACACGAAGCTTTTAAAAGAATTTATAGAGTATTCCAACCATTTCAGAAGTGCTGCAAAATCAGTCTCTCTGTACAGAGAATGCTCAGGTAAAAAGGAAGTTAATCGTATAATCTGGATGCTCTCTAATATAGAAACCAACTATGTTACTGCTACAACCGAAGTCGTAAAGTTGTTTGACAACGGATATATTCCTACACCATTTGAGCTGTATGAAGAGTGGTACATGCTTTAAAAACATGTTGTCCCAAAGCTCAACTTGACTGGTACAATAAAACGCAGCTGATACTGCGTATTATAAGAACTTGACAGTAGTTTTTACTTGCGTATCATCAAATTTCGACAATAATTTTACTTGTGTATTATAAACTTGTGTGTTATAATGGTTTCAGGAAACGGTGGTGTTATTGTGATCTTAAAGAGAAAAGCATACGATCAACTTTTATCATGGAAAAAAGAAACTAACGGAAAACGTGCAATTCTGGTTGAAGGTGCCAGACGTATCGGTAAATCCACAATAGTTGAAGAATTTGCAAAAAATGAATATAAGTCATACATTTTAATTGACTTTGCAAAGGTCTCAAGCACAGTAATTGAGGCTTTTGAAAACCACAAAAACAACTTTGATGAGCTTTTTATGATTTTATCTCTCGAATATGGTGTTAAGTTGTTTAAAAGAGAATCCGTAATTATTTTCGATGAAGTTCAGCTTTATCCTCAGGCAAGACAGCTTATAAAATATCTTGTTGCAGACGGAAGATATGACTATATCGAAACGGGCTCATTAATTTCAATCAAAGAAAATGTTCAGAATATTCTTATTCCCTCAGAGGAAAGAAAGCTCAAAATGTATCCTCTGGACTTTGAAGAATTCTGCTGGTGTCTAGGAGAAGAAATCTTAGTTGATTATATAAGGAAGTGCTTTAACGAACGCAGAGCTCTTGAAGAAAAACTTCATGACAAAGCAATGCTTCTTTTTAAGCAGTATATGCTTGTCGGAGGAATGCCCAAAGGTGTTATTGCCTTTTTAGAAGGAACCAGAGATTTCGACGCTGCTGACCGAGAGAAAAGAGATATTCTGAATCTGTATCGTGACGATATTTTAAAAATAACAGATCGTTATCGTTCCAAAGTTTTGGCAATATTTGAACAGCTCCCGGGATTTTTGTCCAAGCATGAAAAACGTGTCGTTTTAAGTAAGATTGCCAAAGGTTCAACACTTGATCAATATACTGACACATTTTTCTGGTTGGGAAATTCTATGATATGCAATGAATGCTTCCTCACAAGAGATCCGAATATTGGTCTTGCCTTGAATGAAGACAGAAGCTATATCAAGTGCTATATGGGAGATACAGGACTTCTTATAAGTCACGCATTTGATGAAAATTCACTTGCAGATTCTGAATTATATCGACAGATAATAAATGGCAAATTATCCATAAACGAAGGAATGCTTTATGAAAACGTCATTGCTCAAATGCTTATTGCAAATGGTCATAAGCTATATTTCTATACTCACTACAATGATGAAAAACGCAGAAACGATATTGAAATTGATTTTATTATTTCGAACAACGATAAGCTCAAATACAAAATTTATCCAATCGAAGTCAAATCATCAAAAAAATATTCTATTTCCTCTCTCCAGCGGTTTAAGGAAAAATACACTTCACGAATCGGCGAATGTTATGTAATCCATCCTAAAAATTTCAGCATGAAAGATGGAATTACTTACCTGCCCGCATATATGGCTATGTGTTTATAAATCCTTTCTAACAACTTTCTAACAAAATGCAAAATTTCATGATTTTCAAGAAATGGCGTGCACAAAAGAAAAGCAAAGGTAAAAGCATGTAAGTTCCGCTTAATGTAGGCATTTATTCGGGTTTTGTTTGGCAAAAAATAAAACTAAAAAAAGAGGGCTAAAACCCCAACCATTCCCCTACGAACCAAAGGGTCGGGGGTTCGAATCCCTCCAAGCACGCCAAAAAAGCGAAAGATACCTACGAAGTGGGTATCTTTTGCTTTTTTGCTTGAAATAAAAAGGATTCGAACCCTGAGAGGGCAGCGAGCGTTAAGAAAACGATTGATAATCGTTTTTAGCTCGTTGGTGCGAAGTCCGGTACCGAAATGCGTAGCATTTGGGTGGACAAGCAGGCAAGATGCGTAGCATCTGTATCCCTCCAAGCACGCCAAAAAAGAACAGGCATCCACGTTAGTGGGTGTCTGTTTCTTTTTGCTTGAAATGAAAGGGATTCGAAGCCCCGACCCGTGGGGAGGGGGAACCGAGCCTGACCGCCGCCTGTGGCAGATGAAGCGAGGGCGCAGGGTAGCGAAGCGGCGGCGAGGAAGTGAATGACAATCCGGTGAATTGTCAGAGCCGAGCCGTGACCGAACCGCAGTGAGAAGGCAGCGGTCGACAGATGGCAAGGTGATTTATCACCGCAGGCAGATGTCGGGCACCGCAAACGGGTAGAATCCCGGATTCGAACCCCTTTGCTAAAATGTAACAAAAACTGCCCCGTCCCCAAACTGTGCGACGTCCCCAAACTGTGAAAAAGCGTGCCATTCTGAGCGGAGCCGAAGGCGAAGTGGAAGAATCTCAAAAGTTAAATGAGATCCTTGCACTTCGCTAAGCTCTCTCAGGATGACACACCCTTTTTTGTTACCTGCTTAATTTTTAGTCTTAACTACAATCACTCTGACGATGCCGCCGCTTGAAAGCGACCTATCGGAATACAGCATAATATTCTGAATATTTTCACTGTTTGTAAGCTCCGATACAGACATGGAGGTGTAATTGTTTGCGTAGGTTCCTCCGTAGACCTTCACATAGTCGCTTAGTATATAGTTCTTTCCGTTTACACGGATTCTGCTTCCGCTGTAGCCCTCTATCTTTGATGCCGAGCCAACATTGGTAAGCCTTTTTGCAATCTGTCCGTCGCTTGTCTGCTGAATTTCCACTGCGCAGCCGCGTTCAAGCTTTACTGCCGTTTCAATTTGTGTGGTCCTATCTCCAAGCAAAACTGTATATCTGTTTTTATTGACCTCCGTTACCACGCCGAAATCTGCATCTGTTTTTGTGACATCGGTCACGTAAAGGAATGTGATGTCCCTGAGTGCACCGCTTGTTTCTGCATGAAGCACCTGGTTTTTGGTAAGACTGTCGGTAATAATGTCACGCAGCTCAATCTTTTTTACAGTTGCACCGCCGGCAGTATTTTCCACAAGCTCCAGAATTGCACAATTTTCCGAAAGCCAATATTCTCCCAATGAGGGTATTGAGGAATCAAATTCGCCGTAAATATTTGTATGCTTTACTACAGTGAGCTTTGCCACATCGTTTTCATATTTAACTTTCATCACATTTCCTATATAGTCACTATAGTCACGGTCTGCTTCGTAGGTAACCTCGCCTCCGTCGGGAAGGACTACCGTAATATAGTTAGTAGTTTTTCCCAAAGTTTCGGTTTCCTGCGATACTTCCTTATAGCTTTTTGTCAGTACAACCAAGTCAAGGCTTCCCACCGCCGCAAGATTTACAACATCCACAACTTCGCCGTCTCTGCCAAAGAGCAAGGTTACACGGTCTCCCAGTTCAAATGCACCCTCGGAGGTATTCATTTTTCCGATTGCCGTTTGAGTGGAGAGAGGATATTCCTTGCCGCCTACTTTTACGCTTGTAACATTTGATTTAAGAGGGTATGCTTCCTCATAAGCACCGCTGACTTTGTCGGTGTAGGCATAAAGGGTATTATTACCTGCCATATAATATACGACATCATATGCCTGAATTTCGGAAAGCGATGCGTTTCGTCCGTCACGCACTACTTTCATTGTGCCGCTGTTTACAATGCTAAAGAAAGAATAAATCTGAGAATAACCCGTGGTAACCGTTCGCGGTCCTGAAAGAGTGCTTTCCTTTAAATACATTCTTGCAAAGCTTCCGTCATTAGCATAAAGAAGGAGCGCTTCACTGCCTGCCTCAAGCTTTGCCGCACTCTGGGATAGCGTAGAGGCTTTGCCTTCATAATAAAGGGGAGCGTTCCCCGGGAGGCTTTCAGCCTTTGATGTTCCATTTTCCGTAAAGCCGATTTCCACCCTTCTGCCGTCACCGCTTACGGCGGCACTTGAAAGGGTAACGCTTCTTACAGTTTCGTTTTCAGGAACAAATGCGGTTGCCCGCTTTTCGCCATCAAGGTACAATGTGCCTAATCTTCCGTAAACCTCGGAGGTAATATTTGAGTTATCGGCAAGCTTATATACTCCGTTCGTTGTTTCGATGTTTCCTATTGCAAGCCCTGCATTAATGCTGTTGTCACCATAGATTACAACATCCTTTACAGAGGAGGAGCTTAAAAGCGAAAGGGATGAGCCCTCTTTTTTGTCGGCAAGAAGCGTATTATATATTACATACGCCGCATTGCCACGTGTGATATTTTCGTATGTTCCGAAGGATATTCCATTGGTAATTCCAAGGGACTGTGCCTTTGTAATATAGCCATCGGGCCACTTATATGCAACATCCTCGCCCGTATACCCTAAAAGCCTTATGAGAATGGTAAGTGCCTGAGCATAATTAATGGTATCCTCTGCTCCGAAACTGCCGTCGGGATAGCCGTTTATTATCTGATGCTCCGCTATGTAATTAATATATCCGCTTGCCCAATGGTCTGTGGGAACATCGCTGAAAATGGCGTTTGCACTGCGTGAGGCTGCCTGCTGCTCTTCACCCAGCATACATACGGCAATTTTTGCAAACTGACCTCTCGTTAAAGTGTCCTCGGGTCTGAATGTGCCGTCGGGATAGCCGTTTATTATCCCAAGCTGTACAAGCTGTTTTACGGCATTTCCCACACCCGTGTTGACATTTACATCTTCAAATGCAGCAAATGCTCCGATATTTACAAACATCATTAAAGCTGTTATAAGTGCTGTTATTTTTATTTTCATCATACTCGCTCCTTTCGACTATTCAAATCTCAGTGCTTCAATAGGATTAAGCTTTGCAGCCTTTCTTGCAGGGTAAAGCCCAAAAAATATTCCTATTGCCGCAGAGAAAATGAATGAGCCGAGAATTACTGTTGTCTGCTCCGATAGCGGCACCGTAGGCATCCCCATACTTGTGCTGGTAAAATAACTGCCCACGATGCCAAGTCCAATTCCAAGGATACCTCCCAGGCAGCTTACAACTGCCGATTCGATAAGGAACTGAATGAGGATAGACCCTGTTTTTGCCCCGATTGCCTTTCTGATGCCTATTTCGCGTGTTCTTTCCGTTACCGTTACAAGCATAATATTCATGATGCCTATGCCGCCTACGATAAGGGAAATTCCTGCAATACCTGCCATGAGCATTGTCATGGAGCTTAGTGCATCGTCCACGGTTTCAATCTGTGCCGCCTGATTTGTAACAGTGTAGGAATTTTCCGACTTGAATTTCTGGTACAAAAATGATTCAATTGCCTCTGTTGCCGCAGTCATTGTGTCGGCACTTTTTGCAGAAACTGCAAAGGAGGTAATGTTCGCATTCCTGATAAGGCGTGTTGCTCTGGAATAAGGGATGATTACCGTATCATCCTCGCCGCCCTGAGAAATATTTGAGGATTTCGCCGTAAGGATTCCTACCACGGTGAAAAGCTCGTTATTAATTTTTATCTGCTGTCCTATGGGCTCCTGCGTGCCGAAAAGCTCGCTTGCCACATATGCGCCGATGACCGCAACGGATTTACGGTTATCCACATCATCAGCGGTAATAAATCTTCCGCTGTCAATACCGCGGTTACGGATTGCTGCGTAATGTTCATTTACTCCGCTAAGTGAGGTGGATGCGTTACTGCTTCCGTATTTAACGGTTGCGTTGGAGCTTACCACGGGGGTAATATATTTAATGCTGTCCTTATTGTTTTCGACTATTTTCTCTATTTCCTCCACGCTGACGCTTCTGGTCATGCCCCAGCCGCCTCGCCTTATGTTTACGTTTATGAGATTTGTTCCCATACTTTCGAGCTGATTACGCATGTTGAGGGTGGTCGCCGTTACCATGTTTACAAGAATAATAACTGCCGCAACGCCGATTATTATACCCAGCATAGTCAGGAAGGAACGAACCTTTGAGCTGAGAATACTGCTGAGTGCCATTTTAAAAGACATAAATAGATTCATTCACATTTCACATCCTCTGTCACTGTAGTGTCGCTGGTAATGACGCCGTCGGCAATTCTTACCACACGTTCTGCCTGCCTTGCAACGTCGCTGTCATGAGTTATCAGCACAATGGTATTGCCCTCGGCATGAATTTCCTTAAGCATTTTCATAACCTCAATGCCGCTTTTTGAGTCAAGGTTACCCGTAGGCTCGTCGGCAAGTATGAGCGGCGGTTTGGAGGAAAGGGCACGTGCTATGGCAACCCTCTGCTGCTGACCGCCCGAAAGCTCCTTCGGCTTATGATGCATACGCTCCTCAAGCCCTACCCGAAAAAGTGCCTCCTCGGCAAGCTCACGCCTGCGTGCTGAATCAACTCCCCTATATATTAAGGGAAGCTCCACGTTTTCCAGTGCCGTTAATTTACTTAAAAGATTGAAGCCCTGGAATATAAAGCCTATCTTTTCATTTCGTATGGAGGCAAGCTCATTTTCGCTGAGTGCCTCAACGGATCTTCCATCCAGAAGGTACTCTCCGCTTGTGGCTACGTCAAGGCATCCTATCATGTTCATAAGGGTTGATTTTCCGCTTCCCGAAGGTCCTATGATGGAGACAAATTCCTTGGGGCTGACATTAAGGGAGACGCCATTTAATGCACGCACCTCAATGTCACCTATTTTATAGATTTTGTACATGTCTTTAATTCTTATCATAGGCTTATCTTCCGCCTCCGAAATTACGGTTGTTTCCTCCCATAGATGGCATTCCTCCCATCATACCTCCGCCGAAGCCGCTCATGCCGCCTCGGTTAGAAGAACCTGTTCTGGAGCCTGACTGTGTTACCTGCACTGTGTTCTTAACAACCTGCCCATACTCAACACCGCTTAAAATTTCATAGGTGGTATCTGTTTTTATACCGATTGTTACCTCAACACGCTTTTCTTTTCCGTAGTGTTTTATTTTGAGTTCTTCCTGATTTTGTCTTTGGAATCCCGATGCATTGTTTGAGTTAAAATTATTTGTTTTTTCGGTTTTCGCTGCGTTGTCCTGGTTTGTTTTCTTCGTTTCGGCAGTTTTTTCAGCATCTTTGGAAGCTGTGGTTTTTGCCTCTTCACCCTTTTCTTCCTTATCTTCTTTTGAGGTTTGAGTGTTTTCGGAAGATGCTTCCGTTTTCACATTTTCCCTATTCGTTACAGTGCCTTCCTGTCTGTTCCAATTACCCGTTCCCGCAGGTCTTTCGCCGCTGAAATTTGGTCTTTCTCCGCTGAAGTTCGGTCTTTCTCCGTTTTGCGGATTTTGATTTTTGGTTTCACTATTACCGCTTTCCTGCTTTTCATTATCGGAGGCTTTATTTTCGGAATCCGTGTTTTCCTTTTTGTCCTGCAAAATTTCGCTCTGTCCTCTTTCACCAAATCCGCCCTGTATCTGAGGCTCAGGCATGTTTTCTACCTCGCCCACAATTGTGACATAATATTTGCCGTCATAATATTCTACTGCTTCAACAGGAAGATAAAGGCTGTTGTAGGATTGCTCAACTATAATCTGTGCACTTACGTTCATTCCCGGCATAAGCTCTCCGGGCTGGTCAATGGTAACCTCTATGGGATAGTTGGTAACGCCGTTGGAGGAGGTTCCCAGCTTTGACACGGCGGTAATTGTACCTCTCAGTCTTTGATTTGAAAGTGCGTCCGCCGTTACCGTTACGCTCTGCCCTACCTGAATTTTTGCAATATCAAGCTCATCGGCAGAAATTGTGAATTTCATCTTACTCATATCCGCAACTACCATAAGGGCAGGGGGATTCTGTCCGCTGATTGTATCGCCTACAAAATAATCCTTTGTAAGGATAACACCGTTTATAGGTGATGTAACTATGTATTCGTTAGCTTCTTCCTCTTTATCTTCAAGATTGTTGAGGGCTTCCGTAAGGTTCATCTGTGCTTCCTTAACGTTTTGCTGAGCTGTTCTGAGCTCGTCGTTAAGGTCACTGTTTTTAAGCACGGCAATAATCTGACCTTCGTCTACCCAGTCGCCGTTTTTAAAGTTTATCTTTGAAACCTCGCCCCTTTGGTCGGCATTAACCGTCACGGGGTCTGCATATTTCACACTGCCGTAGGAGGCGGAGCTTATATTTCCGCTTTTGCTGTTTACGGTAGCGGTAACATTTACGTTTTCCTCAACGGTGTACTTATCATCAAGCCTTATTTCCACATAATATACAACCGCACCGCTTGAGAGGGTGTCGGGTGCTGTGTACTTGCGTATTACCCTACCCGTTGTATTTATCATATATTTGTCAATTGCGATATCCGCACTGTCGCCTACGCTGATATTTTTTATCTGCGCGGAGCTGAACGGAATTGTGGCGGTCTGCTCCTTAAAATTGGTAATTGTGCAGACTTTTCCCGATGCATCCTCACCTACACGGAGGGACAAATCGCTAATTTTTCCCGAAACGGTAGCCTTAATAGTGAGATTTGCTATATTTTCACGCACCTTTTCAAGATTGCTCTGCCTGTTTGAAAGGGTGGTTTGTGCCTTTTCCACATTATTCATGGCACTTTCAATTGCATTTTCTGCTGCAGTCATTTCAAATCGGTAGAGAACATCTCCCTCATTTACACTGTCCCCCTCGTTAAAGAAGGACTCGATAATCTTTCCGTTTACCTCGGGAACAATTTCACGCTGCTCAATAGGGGACACCGTGCCGCTTCCCGTGATGCTGTTGGTAAGATTTCCACGTCTTACGATTGAGGTGCCGCTTGCCTTTGCCACGGTAGCCTCGGAAGCACCGTGCCACTTCCATATGCCAATGCCTGCCGCCGCAACCAAAACCGCCAAAACAAGGCACACTGCTCTTTTTGCACCTTTATTAAGCGTTTTATATTTTGCGAGAGGAACGGCTGCCCATTCTTTCAGTCTAATATATACGTTCTTTAGTACCTTACCGATTTTTTTCATCTGACAAACCTCCATTATAGCATAGATACTGTTTTATGATAGCTCGTATACCTTAAATAAAGCTTAAATAAAACAGACTGCGGCAAAATGATTTTCATTCATACTTTTCACAAATGAAAACTGTTGACTAACTCGTCTTAAGTGTGATATAATGTTTAATAATTATGGGGTGGTATACCCTATAAGCCGAAAAGCGGCAGAATGGAGATTTTTCTTATGATAAAGAGTATGACAGGCTACGGAAGCGGAAAGGCAGAAATGGGTAATAAAACCTTTACCGTTGAAATCAAAGCGGTTAATTCCAGATACAGTGATTTTTCCATCAAAATGCCCAGAGTATATACTTTCCTTGAGGACCCGATTCGTAAGGCGGCACAGGAGAAGATAAACCGAGGCAAGGTGGACATATATGTAAATGTGGAATCAAGCGGTGAGGATGACAGTGTGGTTAAGGTGAACACTGCACTGGCAAAGGAATACCTGGGCGGTCTTCGCACCCTTTCTTCGGAGCTTCAGATTGCAAGCAACGCCACAGCAGAAACCTTTCTGCGTATTCCCGATATTTTTGTATTAGACAAAGCACCCGAGGACGAGAATTTAATTAAGGAAACGGTGCTTAAAGCACTTTCCGAGGCACTTTGCGGATTTGATGCCATGCGTATTGCCGAGGGCGAAAAGCTTGAGAGCGACCTTAAAGAGCACCTTGCTTTTATAGCGGATGCTACGGCTAAGGTTGAGGAGCGTTCTCCCCAGGTTGTATCGGAGTACCGCCAAAGAATCGAAGAAAGAATGAAGGACATATTGGCAGGTGCCTCCTACGATGAAACAAGACTTCTTACCGAGGTTGCCATTTTTGCAGATAAGGTAAATGTAAATGAGGAAACCGTTCGCTTAAGAAGCCACGTGGACCAGTTTACCGCTATGCTCAGTGGTGGCGGATGCGTGGGACGAAAGATAGACTTTCTGATTCAGGAAATGAATCGTGAAATTAATACAATCGGTTCAAAATCCAACGACCTTGACGTGGCACGAATTGTGATTGATGTAAAGGCGGAGATTGAGAAGCTTAGAGAACAAATTCAAAACGTTGAATAAAAAAGTGTATAAAAACAGCACCTACCTCATAATGCATTATGCATTTTAAAAAAGGATTGTTTAAGATGAAATTAGTTAATATCGGATTCGGAAATTTGGTTTCCGACGAAAGAATAGTAAGCATTGTCCTCCCCGAAAGCGCCCCCGTAAAGAGAATCGCACAGGAGGCGAGGGAAAAAGGAATGCTTATTGATGCCACCTACGGCAGAAAGACAAAAAGCGTTATCGTAACCGACAGCGAACACGTTATACTTTCCGCACTGCCTCCCGATATAATCGCACAGAGGCACGGAAGCTATGTGGAGTTTGATGATGAAGACAGAAAGGAATGATTACATATGAAGAAAAAAGGCTTGCTCCTTGTTATCTCCGGTCCCTCCGGCGTAGGCAAGGGCACTGTTTGCAAGGAATATCTTCGCACACATGATGATTGCGCCCTTTCCGTATCTGCTACCACACGCAGTCCCCGTGAGGGTGAAATTGACGGTGTGAACTACTTTTTTCTGAGTCACGAGGAATTCAGAAAAAGAATAGATGCAGACGGATTTCTGGAACATGCGGTTTTCTGCGAAAATTATTACGGAACTCCCAAGGATGCCGTTATGGAAATGATAGAAAGCGGCAAAGATGTAATATTGGAAATCGAGGTTCAGGGAGCGCTTCAGGTTCGTGCTCATTATCCCGAAGCCGTATTTATATTCGTTCTTCCCCCGCATCTCGAGGATTTGGAGGCAAGGCTTCGCGGCAGAGGCACGGAGACGGAGGATGTGATTTTAAGCCGTCTTGAAAGAGCCAAGGCAGAATTTAAATATATTGAAAAGTACAATTATGTACTTATAAATGACACGGTGGAGAATGCAGCAGCACGCCTTGATGCTATTGTTAAGGCGGAGCACTCTCTCCTTTGCCGAAACTACAAATATATAGAAAAAGAATTTTTAAATATAGAAAGGTAATGATAAATATGTTGTATCCCGAAATTTCAAAACTCATGGAGGGACTTGATTCCCGTTACTCACTTGTAATTGTTACTGCGAAGCGTGCCCGTCAGCTCGTTGCCGATTCAGGTAATGACAAGACCGTTTCCCGTGCAATAAACGAAATCGCAAGCGGTAAAATCAGATGCGTAAAAGGCACGGCGCAGCAGCGTTTTTCAAAAGCGGTTGCCGAATATGAAGCATCCTTGGACACTGAGGAAGAATAATCATGATTGCTCAGGTTTATGTAAATACAAAAAACCTGAATATTGATAAGCCCTTTGACTACCTTGTGCCTGAGGCTATTGAAGATAAAATTGCGGTGGGATGCCGTGTTAAAGTCCCTTTCGGCACAGGGAACATGCCCAAGGAGGCTTATGTTACCGAGCTTAAGAACGTCAGCAGTTTTGAAGCACTCAAGGAGATTAAATCCTTAACCGATGAGCTTCCCGTGCTGACAAAAAGCAGTATCGGTCTATGCTTTTACATGAGGGAAAGATACTTTTGCACCTTTTCCGAAGCGGCACAGCTATGCCTTCCGCCGGGGACTGATGCAAAATTTGAGGAATGGATTTCGCTTACTCACAAATATTTTGATATGATTTCTTCTGTCAAAGGAATAAAGCAGGAACAGCTTTTGCGGCTTTTGGAGCAATCGGACGGCAGTGCGGAAATGCAGCAGATTAAAAGTCTTTTGGGCAAAAATGCCAGAGTCAGTGTAAATGCACTTATAAAAAAGGGCATATGCGAAAAAAGCTTCCGTGATAAACGCCGTGCAAATGAAAAGACAATCCGACTGGCTTTCTACTGCGGTGAGGAGGACATTTCATACTATATTGAAAAGCTTGAAAAGAGCGCACCCCGTCAGGCGGCGGTGCTTAGAGTTTTAGGCGAGCTTGGCGAGCTTTCCGTTCCCGATATATTACGTGCTTCAGGCTCTACACGAAATGCCGTGGAAGCCCTTTACGTAAAGCATTTAATAGATTATCGTGAGGCAGAGGTTCTGCGTAACCCTTTGGAGGGGAAAGCTTCTTCTGAGCCTTTACCCCTTAAGCTGTCAAAGCTGCAGGAGGAAGCCTCCAAGACTATAACAGAAAGCAAAAGGGGAACTTTTCTCATACACGGTGTTACGGGAAGCGGTAAAACCGAAGTATATATGAGCATAGTTTCCAGAGCTTTTGAAAAAAACAAGCAAATTATAATTCTTGTACCCGAAATTGCCCTGACCCCACAGATGACAAGCCGCTTTTTCAGCCGTTTCGGTAAAAACGTGGCTGTTATTCACAGTGCTCTTTCCTTAGGTGAAAGGCTGGACGAATGGCGGCGAATCCGCCGTGGCGAGGCAAGGCTTGTTATCGGTGCAAGAAGTGCAATTTTTGCCCCCTGTGATAATTTAGGAGCAATAATAATTGACGAGGAGCATGAGCAATCCTACAAATCGGAGTCTTCTCCCCGTTATCATGCCCGTGATATTGCGGCATATCTTGCAAAGGAGCATGATTGTCCGCTTATTTTAGGCAGTGCAACGCCGTCTGTTGAAAGCTATTATAAAGCAAAATGCGGCGAATATACTTTAATAGAACTTTTGGAAAGATATAATAAACAGCCACTTCCCGAGGTTTTTATTTCCGACATGCGTCAGGAGCTTAAAGAGGGAAACAAAACCGTTTTAAGCCGATTTTTGGCAAAAGAGATTGCTTCAAACATCAAAAGCGGTGAGCAAACTATTCTGTTTCTTAACAGGAGGGGATATTCCACGTTTGTTTCCTGCCGTGAATGCGGATATGTATTTTCCTGTCCTAATTGCAGTGTTTCGCTGACGTATCATAAAAACACCGATTCTCTCACCTGCCATTACTGTGGCTACAGAGAAAAGGTTAAAAGCATTTGCCCGAAATGTCAGGGAAGCCGTGTACGTGATTTTGGGAGAGGTACGCAGAAAGCACAGGAGCAGATTGAAAGCATCTTCCCCTCTGCAAAAACCCTCAGAATGGATGCGGACACCACGAGCGGAAAACGTGGCCACGAAAAGCTTTTGGAGCAGTTCGACGGTGAAAAGACCGATATACTCTTAGGTACGCAAATGGTTACAAAGGGACTTGATTTTGAAAATGTGACTCTTGTGGGAGTGCTGGCGGCAGATGCTTCGCTTAACATTGATGATTTCAGAGCACAGGAGCGTACCTTTAATCTGATAACGCAGGTATGTGGCAGAGCAGGCAGAGGCGAAAAAAAGGGCAGATGTGTTATTCAGACCTACGAGCCTGAAAATCCCACGCTTCTTTTAGCGGCGTCGCAGGATTACAAGGCATTTTTCGAGGATGAAATTTCCTACAGACGGGAGTTTCTTTATCCCCCGTTTTGTGATATTATAAATATAACGGTATCCTCCTCCGACCGGGAGGAGGCGGAAAAGGCAATAGGAAGCATTGCGATGAAGCTTAGAGTTGCCCTCCGCGGTTATGACAACTGTAAGTTCTACGGTCCTTCGCCTGCCCCCGTAAACAAAATTCAGGGCAGACACAGAATGAGGCTGTGGCTTAAATGCCGTGCCGATGAGGATTTTATCTGTGAGCTTAGGGTGGCTCTCCACGAAAGTCCGAAAAAACGAAATTCCGATTTATCGGTAATTGCGGATATTAATCCGTACAGCATGACGTAAGGAGAAATTAACATGGCGATAAGAAAAATCAGAGAAATTGGCGACCCGTGTCTTAAAAAGAAATGCCGTGAAGTGGAAAATTTTGACGAAAAGCTTCACACGCTTCTTGACGATATGCAGGAAACTCTCATTCTTTCAAACGGAGTGGGACTTGCCGCACCTCAGGTGGGAATCCTGCGCAGGGCAGTTGTAATAGATTTAGGCGAGGACGAGGGTATGCTTGAGCTTATAAACCCCGTTATCACCCACACCGAGGGCAGTGTTACCGATACTGAAGGGTGCCTCAGCGTTCCCGGTAAGGCAGGAACGGTTACAAGACCGCAGAAAGCTACCGTAAAGGCATTTGACAGATACGGAGATGAGTTTGAATTTACGGGCGAGGACCTTTATGCAAGGTGTATTTGCCACGAGTGTGACCACCTTGACGGCACACTTTATGTTGAAAAGGCCTCCGAGGTATTTGAACTGGAACAAGATGAGGAGTAATTCTATGCGTATATTATTTATGGGAACACCCGAATTTGCACAGGTTTCGCTGAAAGCACTTATTGATGACAGGCGGGATGTTATCGGCGTAATAACTCAGCCCGATAAGCCCAAGGGCAGGGGCTATGAAATGTCAATGCCCGAAGTCAAAATTTTTGCTTTGGAGCAAAACATTCCCGTGTACCAGCCCGAAACACTTAGGGATGAAGCTATTCTTCCTCTTTTACAGGAGCTTAATCCCGACATTATTGTAGTGGTGGCTTACGGAAAAATACTTCCCGAATATATACTTAATTATCCCAAATACGGATGCATCAACATTCACGGGTCGCTTCTTCCCGAGTACCGAGGTGCCGCACCCATACAGAGAGCCGTGATTGACGGCAAAAAGGTCAGCGGTGTAACAAGTATGTACATGGAAAAAGGGCTTGACACAGGCGATATGCTTATAAAAGCGGAGCTTTCCATAGGAGAAGAAACCACAGCAGGAGAGTATCATGATGCCCTTGCAGTTTTGGGCGGAGAGGTGCTTCTTAAAACCTTAGACGGTCTGAAAGAGGGAACAATCACCCCCGAAAAACAGGAGGACAGTCTTTCCACATATGCCTCTCAGCTTTCAAAAGCGGAGGGAGAAATTGACTGGAATAATACAAACGAACAAATCTACAATAAAGTAAGGGGGCTTAATCCCTGGCCGAAAGCCTTCAGCTTTATCGGAGGAAAGAGATTTGTGGTTGACTTTGTGTATAAATGCGACGATGAAGGAAATGCAGGCGAGGTTATCTCTGCCGACTGTGACGGAATCAAGGTTGCCTGCAAAAAGGGCAGTGTCATTATAAAAGAAATTAAGGTAGAAGGCAAAAAGAAAATGTCCGCTGAGGATTATCTCAGAGGACACAAAATCGAAAAAGGCACAAAATTAGGAGTGTGATTTTATATGTTATTTGGATTTGGTTATTATATGGATGCCGGTCTTGTACTGGTACTCATTGCAGGTATATTTTCAATGATTGCCTCAATGAGAGTTAATTCCACTTTCAAAAAGTTTTCTTCCATGCACACAGGCAGAAATTTTACGGGCGAGCAGGCGGCAAGAAGAATCTTAGATTCCAATGGGCTTTACGATGTCCGCATTGAAAGAGTCCGTGGTGAGCTTACTGACCATTACGACCCCAAGGCAAATGTAATCAGGCTTTCCGACAGCGTACACAGCTCCACATCTGTTGCGGCAGTGGGCGTTGCGGCACACGAAGCAGGTCACGCAGTTCAGCATGCCACAAATTATAAGCCCATACAGCTTCGTAATTCTATCGTTCCCGTTGCAAATATAGGTTCTATGGCAGGTCCTTACCTTGTTATTTTGGGACTTCTTCTGTCCTACGGACCTCTTGCCTATGCAGGAATTGCCTTTTTCTCTCTGGCAGTTCTCTTTCAGCTTGTTACTCTTCCCGTGGAGTTTAACGCATCAAGAAGAGCCATTGCCACGCTTTCCGGCGGCGGTTATCTTGAAAGCGATGAAGTTCCCGCAGTGAAAAAGGTGCTGGGTGCGGCGGCAATGACATACGTTGCGGCAGCGGCTGTTTCCATTATGCAGCTACTGAGACTTCTTATGCTGGTTGGCTCCAGAAGGAATGATGACTGATGAGTTCACTTTCAAAGCCCCGTGAGGCGGCACTTAAAGCGTTATACCGCTGTGAAAAGGACGGCGCATATCTTAATATTGCACTCCGTGATATATTGGCATCTGCCAATATGGAGCCGAGGGATAGCGCCCTTGCTACCAATATCGCTTTCGGAGTGATGAAAAACCGTCTTTTTCTGGATAATATTATAGCAAACATATCTTCAATAAAGTTAAAAAAGCTTTCCGTATGGATTATTAATATTTTAAGAATGGGAATCTTTGAGCTTCGTTTTCTCGACAGAATCCCCGAAAGTGCTACAGTAAACGAATGTGTCCGCCTTGCAAGAAGGTACGGGCACAGTGCCTCCGGCGGATTTGTAAATGCGGTGCTTCGGAAAGCCGCATCAACGGGGGATTTTCTTCCCGATGACACCGAAAGCGACGAATATATAAGCATAAAATACTCCATGCCCTTGTGGCTGGTGGATTTATGGAAAAGTCAGGGACACACCATAGAGCTTTTTAAGGCAATGAATGATACTCCCCCGGTAACGGTAAGGCTTAACACGCTGAAAGCAAAGGGACTTGGAGAAGCTTTTGAAAAAACGGCTGACTGCGAATTTTCCTACCGTTACACAGGTAGCGGAAGCGTAGAAAACACTGAGGAATTTAAAGGCGGTGCCATTGCAATTCAGGACAGTGCTTCTCAAAGGGCAATCTCAGCTTTCGGGCTTAAAAAGGGCATGAGAGTGCTTGATTTATGCAGTGCTCCCGGCGGTAAAAGTGCGTTTATGGCTCAGCTTATGGATAACACGGGAGAAATTATCTCCTGCGACATACATAGCCATAAGCTTGCACTCATTGAAAATAATCTTAAAAGACTTGGCGTTACAAATGCCCGTGTTATGTTAAACGACGCAACTGTATTTAATCCCGAATTTGACCACTCTTTTGATGCTGTATTGGCAGATGTTCCCTGTTCTGGTTTGGGAGTAATCCGCAGAAAAAGCGATATTAAATGGACAAAATCGGAATTGGGAAATGATGAACTCGTAAAAATTCAGCGTGATATTGTTTCCAATGCCGTAAAATATGTGAAGCCGGGCGGAAAGCTCATGTATTCCACCTGTACAATAAATAAAAGCGAAAATGAGGATAATGCAAAGTGGATTTTGGAAAACTTTCCCGAGTTTTCCCTTGCAGAGCAAAAACAGCTTATGCCCCACACAGACGGCACGGACGGATTTTTCTACGCCGTTTTTGAAAGGAAGTAACAGCCTTGAATTTAGGTGATTTGACAAAAGCACAGCTAAAAGAATATATCAAAAGCATCGGTCAAAGCCCCTTTCGTGCAGACCAGATTTACAAATGGATTCACGGTGGAATTGAGGCTCCCGATGAAATGACAAATATTCCCCTCACGCTAAGGCAAAGGCTTTGTGAAGAATTTGAAATTTTTCTTCCCGAGGTACACAAGAAGCTTGAAAGTAGGCTTGACGGGACGGTAAAATATCTGCTTCGCCTTTCCGACGGCAACATTATTGAAACCGTGGTAATGGACTATCATCACGGAAAAAGCATCTGCATTTCAAGCCAGGTTGGGTGCAGAATGGGATGCAGTTTTTGTGCTTCCACTCTCCACGGGCTTGTAAGAAATCTTTCTCCCTTTGAGATAGAAGGGCAGATTTTAAGAGCACAAAAAGACCTTGGCGTGAAAATAAGCAGTGTAGTAATTATGGGAATAGGCGAGCCTCTTGATAATTACGACAATATAATTACATTTCTGAAAAACATAAATGATGAATCGGGGGTAGGAATGGGCTACAGGCACATTACCCTTTCTACATGCGGACTTGCAGATAAAATCCGCACCCTTGCAGATGAGGAAATCCCCATAAACTTGGCAATTTCCCTCCATGCCCCCACAGACGAAGTGAGGAAGGTGCTGATGCCCGTGGCAAAGGCGTATTCCCTTGAAAGTCTGATGAGTGCCTGCGACTATTACTTTGATAAAACCCACAGACGCATAACCTTTGAATATGCGCTGGTAAAAGATAAAAACTCCCATATGGAGGAGGCGCGCACCCTTGCAAAGCTTCTTCGGGGAAGAAACTGCCACGTGAATTTAATTCCCGTAAATCCCGTCAGGGAGCGTGACAACATACGCACAAGCGAGAAAGAAACACAGGATTTTAAAAAGGCTCTTGAAAGCCTTGGAATAAATGCAACAGTCCGCAGAGAATTAGGTGCAGATATAAATGCCTCCTGCGGACAGCTTAGAAACAATGAATTATAAAACCCTTTTGGGGAGGTGGTAATATGCAGTTTTATTCACTTAGCGACAGAGGTATGCTTCGTGAAATAAACGAAGATTATTTCATATCGGAAAATATAGAGGGCTTTACCGTGCTGATTCTTACCGACGGCATGGGGGGGCACAACGGCGGTGAAACCGCCAGTAAAATTGCAGGGGAAATTATTTTTGATTTCCTCTCCGGTAGGCTGAAAGAGGCACTTCTGCCGGGGCAGATTATGCTGATGATGGAGGAGGCTCTCGAAAAGGCCAACGAATATATTCTTTCGCTTTCCAAAAAGAAGTCGAGTCTTGCAGGAATGGGTACTACTGCCGACGTTTTGGTATTTAAGAAGGATGCGGCTTACATAGCCCACGTTGGGGACGGAAGAATTTACGTCCTTGGCAAAGACGGAAAGCTTAGTCTTCTTACTAAAGACCATTCCCTGGTTGAATATATGGTTGAAACAGGGGCCATTACCCGTGAACAAGCGGCAGACCATCCACAGAAAAACGTCATTACAAAAGCTTTGGGGATTTCTCCCGATGTTAATGCCGATGTCTTTCATGTGAAGGCATCGGAGAAAAGCCGTTTTCTCATGTGCAGTGACGGGCTTACGAATATGCTCAGCGATGAAGCTATTGAAAAGACGCTGTCACGCTCAGAAAGCCTTGAGGACGGAGTTAAGACGCTGATAAAGCTGGCAAATGAAGCAGGCGGAAGCGACAACATTACAGTTATTTTGGCAGAAATCTGATAAAAAAGATTTTACACCTACTTTACGGAGGAAATATTATGCAATTTAAAGTACTTGGTTCCAGATACGAATTGCTTGAACAAATCGGCATGGGCGGTATGGCAGTCGTATATAAAGCTATGGATAAAATGCTTAACAGATATGTTGCAGTAAAGGTTCTTCGGGAAGAATTCAAGGAAAACGAAGAATTTATAAGAAGATTTAATGTGGAATCCCAGGCGGCGGCAAGTCTTTCACATCAGAACATCGTTCAGATTTACGATGTCGGTGAGGAGGACGGCCTTCATTACATAGTAATGGAGCTTTTGGAGGGCGAAACTCTGAAGCAGTACATCACCTCTAAAGGCGGTAAACTCACCGTCAGGGAGGCTACCAATTTCTCAATGCAGATATGCAGAGCATTGGAGCATGCCCACTCAAAGCACGTTGTTCACAGGGATATTAAGCCCCAGAATATTATCATTACGGAAAGCGGAAAGCTTAAGGTTGCCGATTTCGGCATAGCGAGAGCCGCAAATAATTCCACTATGGTAAATGCAGGGAAAAACGCAATCGGAAGTGCACATTATCTCTCCCCCGAACAGGCAAGGGGCGGTTATACTGACCTTAGAAGCGACATTTATTCCCTGGGCGTGGTTATGTATGAAATGTTCACGGGTACTCTTCCCTTTGACGGAGAAGAAAGCATCAGCGTAGTTCTTCAGCATTTGCAGGAGGAGGCAACTCTTCCCTGCGAAGTAAATCCCGAACTTCCTGCAGGAATTGAGGCAATCATTGTACGCTGTATGAAAAAGGAACAGCGTCTTAGGTATAATAATGCAACAGAGATTCTTCAGGACCTTGTGAAGGTATACCAAAACCCCTCAATTGCAATTTCACACCTTAATGCATACGACAGCGAGGGCATGGAGGATATTCCCAAACGCAGTCCCATACAAAAAAGGCGTGCTTCGGGGAAGGGTGGAAAAAACCGTAAAAGGACAGCAGGCAGAGGTCTTATGATAACAATTATTATAGGCCTTGCCGCAGTAATAGCCCTTATGGTTTTGGGGATAAAGCTGCTTTTCCCACAGAGTGAGGAGGTTAAAATCCCCAACGTGGTGGGCATGAAGTATGATGATGCACTACTTGCCGTAAGCGACGCCTCTACGGACAGCGTGGAATTTACATTGGTACAAAGCAGTGAAAAATGCTCCGACGAGCCTAAGGGGACGATTATAAGTCAGGACCCCGAAGGAAACTTTAATGTGAAAAAATCCAGAGAAATCAAGGTTGTGGTCAGCAAAGGACCCGAAGCACTTGTTCTGGCGAGCTATAAAAACAAGCACTATAAGAGCGTAAAGGAAAAGCTTGAGGACAAAGGACTTAAGGTAACCATTGAGGAGGAGGATAACGAAGATTATGACGAGGGAATAATCTTTAAGCAGTTCCCCTCCGACGGAAAGACCATGGCAGAGGGCGAAGAGGTTATCCTCTATGTTTCCAAGGGTGCACAGCAAAAAATTGTCCCCGATTTAGTGGGAAAAACCCGTGCAGAAGCACTTCTTGCCATTGAGGAAAAAGGACTTAAGGTAGGCTCTGTAAAGGAAGCCTCCAGTGAAAAATATCCCAAGGGACAGGTTTTCAAGCAAAGCATAGAAGCATATGAAACCGTTCCTGCAGGAACACAGATTGACCTTTATATTTCAACGGGAGAAAAGGCAGAAGCTGATGACGAAACCGACAAGCCTCCCGTAAAACCCGATAAAACCCCAAAACCCAAGACTGTTTCCTTGAAGCTTACAAGCCTTCCCAAGGAAAAGCCCGTTACGGTCAAGCTGGTTTGTGACGGTGTTCCTATCTACGAAAGCGATATTACAACATCTACAGGCACACAGACCATTTCTTTCCAGATAGAAAAGACCTCCAGTCTCCTGATATATTATGACGGAGTTTATATCCGTCAGGAAGAGGTAAAATATTGACAGATACAAAACTTTGCGGAACAATTATAAAAGGAATAGGCGGATTCTACTACGTCAAAACAGAAAATGAAGTAATCGAGTGCCACGCACGGGGAAAATTCAGAAAGGATGAGCTTTCGCCCATTGTGGGCGACAAGGTTGAGATTTCCCTTAACGACGACCACACGGGACACATTGTGAAAATTTTTCCAAGAAAGAATTTTCTCATAAGACCGGGGGTTGCCAATGTAGATATACTACTGCTGGTTTCTGCGGCGAAATCCCCCCTTCCCGATTTTTCACTTCTCGACAAGCTTTTGGTGATTGCGGAGAGCAAGAATATCAAAGCCGTAATATGTCTTAACAAAACGGACCTTGCGGGCAGTGATGAGGCAGAGCAGTTTATATCCGTATACCAAAGAGCAAACTATCCCTGCATTTGTGCCAGTGCCAAAACAGGCGAGGGAGTAGATGAAATCCGTGAGATAATAAAGGGAAAAACCGTTGCTTTTGCAGGGCTTTCGGGAGTAGGAAAATCCAGCCTGCTTAAAAGAATTACGGGGATAGACCTTAAAACAGGCGATGTAAGCAAGATTCAGAGGGGTAAGCACACCACACGCCATGTGGAGCTTATTTCTGCCTCCGACACCCTTGTATTTGATACTCCGGGATTTTCAAGGCTTGATGCCGATGAGCTGAGAGCTACCGACCTGTGGCAGTATTTTCCCGAAATTTCCTCCCTGCACGGTGAATGTAGGTTTCGTACCTGTAACCATATCGGAGAGAAAGGGTGTTGTGTAAAGGAAGCCGTAGACGGTGGAAGCATCGCACCAAGCAGATATGAAAATTATGTGGCTCTTTTTAACAAGCTTAAAGAAATAAAGGACTGGCAGAGAAAGGATTGATACTGATGATTAAAATAGCACCTTCGCTCCTTGCATCCGATTTCGGTGCACTTCGAAACGACGTTATCGCTATAGAAAAAGCAGGTGCCGACTGGGCACATATTGACATTATGGACGGACATTTTGTCCCCAATCTGTCAATGGGACCTGATATTGTAAAGGCTATCAGGAAGGACAGCGGTCTCTTTTTCGACTGCCACCTTATGGTAACTAACCCTAAAATGTTTGTAGAGCCTTTTGTAAAGGCAGGGGCAGAGCTTATTACTTTCCACGCTGAATGTGTTGAGGATATGGACTCGCTTATCGACTACATTCATTCATTCGGAGTAAAAGCGGCAGTCGCAATCAAGCCTGCCACAAGCGAGGAGGTTCTTTTCCCCGTTCTGCACAAGCTTGACATGGTGCTTGTAATGAGCGTTGTACCGGGCTTTGGCGGACAGAAGTTTATGAGCGAAGTCCTTGACAAGGTAAGAAATATCCGTTCTCACGAGCATGGAAAGGATATTGATATTCAGATGGACGGCGGAATAAATGCAGAAACTGCCGCACTTGCTGCCGAGGCAGGGGTAAATGTGCTGGTGGCAGGAAGTGCAGTATTTGCAAAAAAGCCCTACAGCGAAACAATTGCACTCATCCGCAAAAATGCCGAGGAAAAATATAATGGCTAACAAAAAGGCAGCCCTTCGGAAAGAGCTTTTAGCTCTCAGGAGGGTTGCCTCTTGTGTAAATTTAGAAATAGATTCCCTTTACAAATACGAGGAATTTATGAAATCAAGGGCGGTTTTCTGCTACGTTTCAGCCAAAGGAGAAGTGGGAACGCACGCCTTAATTAAAGAGCTTTTAAAAGAAAAAGAAGTGGTCGTTCCTTATTGCACCGATAAAGAGGGCAATATGATTTGCGTAAAAATAAATTCCTTTGACGAGCTGAAAGAAGGCTTTTTCGGTATATTGGAGCCTGAAAAGCCTGTGGAATTTCCGAAAGAAAAAGTTGATTTTGCCATAGTTCCGGGGATTGCCTTTGACTGCGAGGGCTACCGCCTCGGCTACGGAAAGGGGTACTATGACCGCTTTTTAAGCGATATTACTCCCTATAAATTAGGCGTGTGTTCAAAGGAATTTTATCTTGAAAGCGTTCCTCACGATGAATATGATGTAAAAATGGATGATGTATTGGTGTTGGGAAAGTAGTACTGAGCGAAGCAAAAAAACCTCGGATTATGAGTTGTACTCTAAAGGACAGTAAGAAGGGGCTGTAGCGGTACAGCCCCTCAAGTGTTATTTGGATTTAACTGTTTTTAGTGATGAGATCAGCATTCTGCGAATGGCACCACATTCATTTTGTGTCTTCTTATATTTATCTTCTTTGATACAATCTGTTTCAAAAAGCAATTCTAACCAATATTCTGTTTCATAACATTCTTTTTGTGCTATCTCAAGTTTTGATATAAAATCATTTTTGCTTTGGGCATATTGTGCTTCGTGAATATTCGCACCTATAGAAGTAGCGGAACGAAGTAATTGATTTGCTAAAACAGCCTCCTTATGACTTGCTTTAATTTCTCGGCACAGAAAAATTACATCTTTAGCAAATTGTTTTGATTTATCTCTTAAAACGCTGTCTGCCACTTGCATCACCTCTATAAATATTATACTGCAATACCGGCAGTTTTTCAAGTGATATTCTGTACTCCGTACAGAGTGGTATTTTTGATGAATCAAAAGTGGTATTAAAACCTACGGTTTTAGTGGTATTTTATTCGCCCATAAACTGCCGCAGGCAATACCACTTGCACAGCAAATACCACTGCGAAGCAATACCACTCGCCTTACAGGCGAATAAAACTTAGCGAAGCAATAAAAAAACCTCGGATTAACCGAGGTTTTTTATTGCTTCGCTAAGTGCCCTTGCAACCTGATCGGGACAGCTGGTGCCTCTGCCGTTACAGTCGATACCTTTCATCCTTTCGATTGCGTCCTGAGCCTTCATTCCTTTAAGGAGCATGGCAATTCCGCTTGTATTGCCGCTGCAGCCCCCTACAATTCTTATATCGTTTATCGTCCCGTCGGGGGCAAGGTCAATAACGGTTTTCCTTGAACAAACCCCTCGGTTTATGTGTTCGCTTATCATAATTATTTCTTCGCTTTCTTTATTTCCTCTACTTCGTTTTCAATGCCGTCCACGTAAATATTTACAATTACGTTTTCGATTCCTGCGTATTCCTCAACTGCATTTTTTACTACCTTCTGAATTTCGGGAGCAATTTCATTAATCTTTATACCGAATTTCACGGTTACATGTACATCAATGATTGTGCCTTCTTCCGTAACCTCTACCTTAACACCCTTAGAAGGAGCTTTTTTTCCCAAAAGGTCACCGATTGCAATAGCGGGGCCAAGACCTGCCACACCCTCAATCTCACGTGCGGCAATAGCACTGATACGCATTATAACCTCGGGAGAAATTTTTATATTGCCATTTTCTGTGACTACCATATTTTCAGCCATAAATAATCCTTCCTTTCATACGTGGTATCCTTATTTTATCACTATTGTAAAAAATAATCAAGTCTTTTCCTAATTCATTTCCATGATTTTAATTTTTTCCTGGACTATTCCGCTTTGCTCCGTGACAACCTCGGAAATAACTGCGGCGGCAGTACTGTCCAGAACCTGTGTTTTTACCACGACGTTTGCCATATCGTTATTTATGTAGCAGACTGCATCTTCAAAGCCCTTTACCCGAAGAATATTTTCTATGGCACTTTCCGTTTCGGTGTTCTGTGCAAGCCGAAGAACACCCTGCTGGGCGTTTGCCTTTGCCGCCTCGTCTGCGTTTTCATTCATTATTATTGAATTAAAGGTTTCTATGCTTCGGCTTCGTCCCGCTTCACGGTCTATTCTCGCTCTGGCGAAAAAATCCTCGCTGCTTTCATTGATGCTGTCGGAATCCACAAGCTGTGCCTCTCCCATATAACCGCCCGAGGTTTCGCTTACGGGATTCTTCCCTGCATTAAGATACCCTGCTGTTCCTATCACAATAGCCAAAGCCGCAACTACAAGCTGTTTTTTCTTAACAACCATCATCATTTTTTACACAATCCTTTCAAGCACTTCAATTTTGTGGGCATCCACTCCCAAAGCGGCCTTTGTCGCGCGGATAATTTTTTCACGCACTGCCGCATCTTTGCCTCCCTCGGCAACTACCAGCACTCCGTCTATAACGGTTTTATACTCCTTGTCAGAGGAGGAAAACACGCTTTGCTCCTTTTTTGGAGTCATCTCACTTTGGCAAAGCATTACACTGACTTCTCCCACGCCGTCAATTTCCGAAAGAATCTGCCTGAGATTTTCCTCTGCGGCATTTTCGCTTGCCGCATGGGGCAATGCTTTATTATCCGTATCGCTGTGTAAAAAACCGTTTCCGCCTGCAAGCATTAGTATTCCCACTGCTAATACTATATATATTAATGCACTTGCCTTTTTATCCCCGAAAATTTTGTCAATTTTTTTCATATACAATACTTATCCTTTCTCTGGGAAAATTGAGTTCGTTTACAATATAGGTGATTGCACGGCTTTCATCGCCGCGAATATACAGCGTTACCTTTTTAATATTTCCCTCTATGTCGGTTTCTACCTGTGCCTTTGAGGAATGTACAAAATTTTCCTCAATCAGCCTCCGTAGATTTTCCCTGTGGTTTTCCATAACCTGCTGACGGTACCTTTCCTCCGCCTCCTCCATTCTCTTTTCATCAAAGGTATATGCAGGCGAGGAAAAGGAAAACTCCGATACGTTTTTCGGAACAATGGCTATTGCCGCAGTTATCAGCATGAAGCCCATTGCCAGCGAGGCAAACTTTTTTATGCCTCCTTCGGGAATTAACATGTTTGAAAGGGCAATCATCATCATTATTGTCCCTAAATTTTTCATATACTCACGCATAATTTTGCTCTCCTACAAAATAGAAGCTATTGCTATTATCATAATCGTTCCCATACATGCTATGGAGGAAAACAGCATATCGATGCATTCCCCCAGTTTTTTCAGCACTCCCGTAATCCGTTTTTCGCTTATGGGGGCAGTAAATGCCGCTGTCAGCCTGAGCGACAGGGAAAGTGCCCATAATTTAAGCAGAGGCAGTGCAAATATGCCGAAAAGGAGGATTACGCCCCCCAGTCCCACTGCATTTTTAAGAAGCATTGCACTTCCTGCCACAGAGCTCATTGCCTCCGAAATAGAGCCGCCTACAACGGGGACAGAGGCACTTATGGCAAATTTCACCCCTCTTGCGGCAAGATTGTCAAAGCTTGCCGCGGCAAAGGAGCTTATCCCTAAAATTCCTGCAAATAATGACATGGAAAAGGAAAGCAATGTTTTATGCACCTTTGAAAACAGTCCTGCAAATTCCTCCAATGCTTCATTTCCCGTGACCGAGCACAAGAGACTGCAAACGGCTCGCAGTAGCACAAGGGGCGTAATTATATTTCTAATCAGGCTTCCTGCAGCACTGCATATAAAAAATATGACGGGGTGGGAAAGCGTTGCCGCAAGAGGCTCTCCCCCCGACACGCACAAAAGTGACATTGACGGAAGGATACTGTGTACAAGCAGGGTAATATCTTTAAGGGTCTCGCTTACAAAGCTTCCTGCATTTTCAAATATTGTTGCGGCAACGGTTGCTATATAAACAAAGATTGCAAAGCCTGTCGCCTCGCTTAAGGAATTTTTTCCGAAGCTTCGGTGAAGATTATTTATAAAAGAGCATAGAAGAATCAAGGCGGCAATGCCTCCCACTAACGAAAAAGCCGTTTTAAGCTCTCCGAAAAACAGTCCTGTGAGGGTATTTATTAATCCCCCTGATTTAAGAGAGAACTTTCCGTCCGCAATGTCCGTTACTATTTCTTCAAAGCTTAAATCACCGAAAATCTTTTCAATATTTTCCGTCCCTGAAGGAGTGAGGGTGGGGGTTGGTATGTTTTTTGTCATGTCAGTATTTCCATAATCTTAAAAAATGCCTCCTTTGCTATAGGGAGAGTAACGGCGGCAATTGCGATCTTTCCTGCGCCCAATACCCTTGCACCCATTGCCTTTTCCCCATTTTCCTCGCAAAGCTCTCTTCCTATCTGGGTAATATACGCAATTCCCGTAATTTTAAGAATGGGCTTTATGTATCTTTCCCCCATGGAACTGTAGGCTGCAAGCTCTTTTACCGCATCTACAATTTTTATTGCATAGGGTATAACTGCCGCCATGATAACAATAGCCGCCGCAATTGAAACCATATGTCCCGTTTCGCTTTTTATTCCTTTGACAATCAGTGCCAGAAGCGACATACATATTGCCGCTCCCACAATCTGGGTTATATTCATAGCTCAAACACCGTCTTTACAGTTTCAAAAAGCTGTGCAATTTTTGTTACAAGCATCATCAGAACTATTACAAGCCCTGCTATGGTTATCATAAGAGCCTGTTCATCTCTGCCGCTTTTGGAAAGGAGTATATTCATAACGGCAACAATAATGCCTATCCCTGCAATTTGAAAAATCAACTGAACTTCCATAAAATTCTCCTTATTATATCATAAGCAATACTACTGCCGCCGCGGTAAGGATACTCCCTTTTATGAAAAGAGTGCCTTTTGTTTTAAGCTCCTTTTGTGCATGGTCAACACACCTGTCCATTTCCGATATAAACATCTCCACGTTGGCAAGCTGTCCCTTGCAGTCCTCTGCCCCAAGCCCCTCGGCAAATCTTTGTATACACTCCCTGTCCCTCTCATTTAAATGTCGACTCCCACGACAAGCCTCTTTCACTGCCTCCATGGGGAGCTGACCTTTTCGGATATATGATGCGGCAATTTCAAAAAACTCTCCCGAAGACAGGAAAGCTTCATAAAGAGGCATACACATACACCTTAGGTTATCACGGATTTTTATGCCTCCGTCCCTTACCCCCGACAACACCCTTTTACGCTTATACAGCTCCTGGTATTTGCTCATTCCCATATATGTTGCACAAAGAAAAATTAAAGCACTTCCGATTAATTTAAGCACGTCTTATCACCCTGCCGTCCGTTATGATTTTTTCCACTGTCCCCGGTCCTTTTCGTCCGCTTAATATTATAATTCTTTCAAAAATGTCCCTGTCGGCATATTGCTGGGAGCCTCCGTCACTGTAGCCGTGGGCTGTGGTTATAATTTTTGCTCCGCAGTTTACAAGACTGCGTATAGCATCGCCCTCACTGCGGCTTCCCGTCTCATCCGTAATAATAACCTCAGGTGCCATGGTTCTGAGCATCATTAAAATTCCCTCCGCCTTGGGAACGCAGTCCATAACGCAGGTGTATTTTCCCACGTCATAGGAGGGGATGCCCTTTTTACACGCGGCAATTTCGCTTCTTTCATCTGCAATGCAGACCTTGTGGTTTTCTCCGAGCCGCCGTGCAATGTCCCGAAGCAATGTGGTCTTTCCGCACCCGGGAGGGGATATTATAAGCGTATTGTAAAGCCGTCCGTTACACTCAAGGTACTCCATAACCTCATTTGCCGCTCCCTTAACTTCCTTTGCCACACGGATGCAGATGGCGGAAATATCAGTAAGGTGAGTAACCTTTCCATTCTCTGTTACGCACCTGCCGCACACCCCCACCCGATGGCCTCCCGAAAGGGTGAGAAATCCCTGCACAAGGCTTGTCTGCATGGCATACATACTGCCCCGGCACATAGACCCTATAATTTTGTCAAGAGCTTCTTTAGTGATATGAACTCCTGTGTCCATAAGCCTTCCGCTTTTTATTACCGCCGCATTTTTGTCTGCACAAAGGCGTATTTCCTGCATGTCCTTTGTCCCCATAATAAGCAATGTTTCCGTAAGGTTTACGGGGAAGTGCTGTGTAAATGCGTTTACGTACATAAGCTTCATCCTTTCGTTAGTTCAGTATATGGCGGTTAAAGGACAAAAATTACCCCCATTAAAAAGATTTAAAAAATTAGCAAAAAACGTTATTGTATATTTTTGATATATTTGATAAAATAGAAGCATGTTTTATTTAAGGGATGATTTATATGCCGGGTATGGGCACAATAGTAAATATTATTTTGGTAACGGTTGGCTCGCTTTTGGGCCTGCTTCTTAAAAAAGCAATTCCCGAAAGACTGAAAATCAGCCTTACACAGGCTCTGGCTCTTGCCACAATGACAATCGGGCTGACGGGAATAATTACCGCCTGCTGCAGTGTTGGCGAAAAAGGAGCTTTAAAAAGCGATTACATAATTCTAATGGTGCTGTCATTGGCTTTGGGGACACTAATCGGGGAGCTTATAAATATTGAAAAAAAGCTTGATGATATGGGAAGCTTCTTTCAGAAAAAATTCTCCCAGGACTCCTCCTCTACCTTTGCCGAGGGGTTTATTACGGCATCTTTGGTGTTTTGCGTAGGCTCGATGGCAATATTAGGCTCGCTTAACGACGGAATCCTTCACGATCCCACAATTCTTATTACCAAAAGCCTTCTGGATATGATTATGGCAATGGTCTTTGCCTCGACCTTGGGAATAGGGGTAATGTTCTCAATAATTACAATTGCACTTTATCAGGGTCTGATAACGCTGTGTGCTTCATTTCTTGCACCGCTACTTACCGAGGCGGTTATTGCACAAATGTCCTTTGTGGGAAGTATACTTATCATGGGAATAGGCTTTAACTTCCTGTATAAGCCAAAGCTTAAGCTTGCAAACATGCTTCCGTCTATGTTTATTCCCCTTATTTATTATTTGATTTTGCAATTAATGGAGGTACTTTAATATGAATAGATGCGGCGGTGTATTAATGCACATTTCCTCTCTTCCCGGTCCTTTTGCCATAGGAACGCTGGGAAAGGGTGCAAGGGATTTTATAGATTTTCTGTCCTCCTGCAATTTCGGGGCGTGGCAGGTTCTGCCCTGCGGTCCTTGCGATGACTACAATTCCCCCTACAGCGGAAAGAGTGCTTTTGCAGGGAATATTTATTTTATTGACCCCGAAATACTTATGGAGAAAAAGCTTTTAACCAAAAGCGATGTGGAGGAATGTAAATCCCCCGACATATATGTAACTGACTACGAGTTTTTAAAAAATTCCAGGGAGAAAATTTTCCGCAGAGCCTATTTACGCCTTTCCGATGAAATGAAAGGCGAAATTGCAGATTTTTGCAGTAAAAATCCGTGGGTGGAAAATTACGCTCTTTTCTGTGCTCTTAAAGAAAAAAATGCACTCCTCCCCTGGTATGAGTGGGAGGACACACTTAAGCTCCGCAATAAAGATGCTTTGGAAAAGGCAAAGGCGGAGCTTTCCGAGGATATTTCTTTCTACGAATTTTTGCAATGCGAGTTCTTTTCCCAGTGGGACAGCATGAAAAAGTACGCAGGCGAAAAGGGAATCTCCATTATCGGAGATATGCCCATTTACCTCTCCCACGACAGTGCCGACGTGTGGGCAAATCCCAAGTTTTTCTCATTGGACGAGGATATGAACCTGAAAAGATGTGCAGGCGTTCCCCCCGATTACTTCTGCGAGGACGGGCAAAAATGGGGCAACCCCCTCTACAACTGGGACAGTCTTAAGGAGGCAGGCTACAACCTGTGGATAGACCGTCTTGGATGCGCCCTTAAAATGTATGACGCCGTAAGAATTGACCACTTCCGTGCATTTTCCGCCTACTGGTCAATCCCTGCCGAAGAAAAGGCTACAGAGGGTAGATGGGAAAAAGGCCCCGGAATTGAATTTTTTAACAAGCTTAAAGAAAAATATCCCCATGCAAATATTATTGCCGAGGATTTGGGCGACATTGATGACGATGTGAGAAATCTGGTGAAAGAAACAGGCTTTCCCGGAATGGGCGTAATGCAGTTTGCATTTATTACAGATGATGACACGGTGCATCTCCCCCATAATTATACTAAAAACACTGTAGGCTATACGGGAACTCACGATAACAATACCCTGCTGGGCTGGCTATGGGAATCCGATGAAGGCAGCCGCAGATATGCTATGGAATATTGCGATTTTCACGGCGACTGGGGACAGGGCGGCTTTCACAGCGGAGCTATAAGAAGCGTGATAAGAACGCTGTGGAGAAGCGGAGCAATTCTTACGATAGTCCCGATTCAGGATTTATGCGGCTTTGGCTCCGATACCTGCATGAACCACCCCGGAGTGGCAGAGGGGAACTGGTGCTTCAGAATTACCGAGGAGGCTCTGGCATCAGTTGATAAGGAATTTTACAGAAATCTCAACGGACTTTATAAAAGAGGAAAAATGTAAAATTTCCTCTTGACTTTACCACGCTAAAGTGGTAATATGATAATGCATTAAATAAAAAAGGAGATTTTTACTATGAAAAAATTACTTGCAATTGTACTTACGCTTATGCTTGCAGTTACGATGTTTGCAGGCTGCGGCACAGAAAAGGCAAACAACACAGCAAACGAAAAGGACACCCTTGTTTGCGGCGTTACCATTTTTGAAAAGATGAATGAACAGGAAGCAGACGGCACATGGACAGGTTTTGAAACCGAGTTTGCTCAGGAAGTCGGAAAAATCATCGGTATGGATGTTGACTTCCAGGTTATTGACTGGTCTCAGAAATACAACGAGCTTAATTCAGGTGCAATCGACTGCGTATGGAACGGCTTCACAGCTAACTCCTCCGACGAGGTAAACGGCGTAAGCGTAAAGCGTTCAGACCTTGTTGATTTCTCATACGGTTACATGCTTAATCAGCAGTGTGTGGTAACAAAGGCAGAAAATGCTTCTAAAATCACTTCCGAAGCTGACCTTAAAGGAAAGACAGCTTGCGTAGAAGGCGGCAGTGCAGGTGCATCCTATGCTTCTACTGTTACAGATGCTGACAAGATTTTCTCTACAACAGCACAGATCAATGCTTTTTCCGAAGTTAAGTCAGGTGCAGTTGATTTTGCAGTTGTTGATATTATCCTTGCAAAGAACATCTGCGGTAATGGCGACTATAAGGACCTTGCTATTGCAGAAGCTATAGAGCTTGACAGCGAAATCTACGCTGTAGGCTTCAAGAAGGGAAGCGACCTTACTTCTAAGGTAAACGAAGCTATCAAAACACTTTCCGAAAACGGCAAGCTTATGGAAATTGCCGAAAAGTACGGCTTCGAAAACTCAATTCAGGTATCAGAGAACATCGACTAATCTATAGATAAAGGAAAAAGTAATAATGGAATTTTGGAACGTTACTTTAAGTTTACTTGCCGGTCTTGAAAACACCTGCTTAATCTTTGCGCTAACACTCGTGTTAGCGCTTCCTTTAGGTTTGATAATTTCATTCGGCTCAATGGCAAAATTTAAGCCCTTGGCTTATCTTATCAGAACTTTTGTGTGGATAATCCGCGGTGTTCCGCTGATGCTTCAGATCATTATATTGTTCTATGTACCGGGCTTTGTTTTGGGGCAGCCGATATTTACACGCTTTTCTTCGGTTGTAGCGGCTTTTGTGATTAACTACGCCTGCTACTTTTCCGAAATTTACAGAGGCGGTATCGAAAGCATTCCCAAAGGGCAGTATGAGGCAGGTCAGGTTCTCGGTATGACCAAGACGCAGGTATTCTTTAAAATAATACTTATGCAGGTAGTAAAGCGTATACTTGCACCTATGTCAAACGAGGTTATAACTCTCGTTAAGGATACGGCTCTTGCCCGTACGATTATGATAGTGGAGCTTATTCAGGCAGCACAGAACTTTGCAGGCTACGGTCTGATGTGGCCGCTTTTCTACACGGCTGTTTTCTACCTTGCGTTTGTAGGAATTCTCACGCTTCTGTTTGCTTATTTAGAAAAGAAGCTTGACTATTACAGATGGTGAGGTGACAGACATGAGTATGCTTGAAGTAAAAAATATAACAAAAAGCTTCGGAAAGGTTGAAGTATTAAAGGATGTCAGCTTTTCCCTTGAGCAGGGGCAGGTAATGAGTATTCTCGGCTCTTCCGGCAGCGGTAAGACAACACTTCTTCGCTGTATAAATTTCCTTGAAGATGCTGATAACGGACAGATTTTTGTGGACGGTGAATGTATTTTTGACGGCAGTGCAGAAAAAAAGCTGACCGCAAAGGAGATAAGGGCAAATCAGCTTCATTTCGGGCTGGTGTTCCAGTCGTTCAATCTGTTCCCCCAGTATACGGCTCTTGAAAATGTAACCCTTGCTCCAAAGCTATTGGCAAAGGAACGCCCCGATTATAAAGAAAAGAAAAAGGAAATTCATGCCGAAATAGAAGAAAAGGCAAAGGCGCTTTTAGAACGTGTAGGTCTTTCCGACAGAGCAAACCACTACCCTTGTCAGCTTTCGGGCGGACAGCAGCAGCGTGTTTCCATTGCACGTGCGTTGGCACTTAACCCCAAGGTTTTGTTCTTTGATGAGCCTACAAGTGCCCTTGACCCCGAGCTTACGGGTGAAATTCTCAGAGTTATCCGTGACCTTGCCCAAAAGGATGTAACAATGGTTATCGTAACCCACGAAATAGAATTTGCAAGAGGCGTTTCAGACCGCATTATATTTATGGCTGACGGCGTTGTGCTTGAGGATGGAACTCCCGAAGAAGTTCTCGATAAACCGAAAAATGAGAAAACACGCCATTTCCTTAACAAATTAATTGAAAATTAAAGGAATTGATGAATATGACAAAACCCAATGACTTTAAAGAATTATATAACGCAATACTTTCTCTTGAAAGCGAGGAGGAGTGCAGATTATTTTTCGAAGATATCTGCACAATGAAAGAGCTTGAAACCATGTCGCAAAGGCTTGAGGTGGCAAAGATGCTTTTGGAGGGAAAAACCTTCAACGAAATTGTAAGTGCTACGGGAGCATCAACCACAACAATTTCACGCGTGAACCGTTGCCTTAATTATGGCGACGGAGGATATAGGGCGGTAATTGAGAAAATGTAAAATTCATAATTAAGAGGGAAGAAAAAAGTCAATCTTTTTTCTTCCCTCTTTTCCGTTTTTCAGCCAAATAAGGAGCGACAAGAATTGGTGCAGAACGGACAAACGGAACCCCGAAGGGGCTTGCCCGAAGCTGTATGTGTATACAGCGAGCGGTGACGGTTGTTCGTAGTATAGGGCATATCATAAAATAAAATTTGCAACTGCAAATTTTCACCTATTGCAATACACCAAAGTTCAAAACTGCATACGGCTTATTAATCTTTACTTGCCCTATACGTTCTGTGCCGGTTATCGTCGCTCCCAAGTTAATTACAAAATACGTGCTCACCGATTGTACATATAACTTCTCTCGTTCTTATCCACTGATTTGTAGCCGTTCTGGGATTATAATAATATATTGCTCCCCCCGTAGGGTCCCAGCCGTTTAGTGCATCACGTGCGGCACGATGGCTGCTTGCATACATTTCTGCATTTATCTGCCCGTCATCTACGGCGGTAAAAGCACCCTTCTGATATACCACTCCCGAAATGGAATTGGGAAAAGAGGGATGATCCACTCTGTTTAATACTACCGCACCTACGGCTACCTGCCCTTCGTACGGCTCGCCCCTTGCCTCTCCGTTAATTACTCGTGCGAGGAGTTCAATATTTGCCTCATTGGGGGAAGAAGATGAAGCACCTCCCCCCGAAGATGAGGAAGAATAGATACCCATTGCATTAAGGGTTTTTGTGCCTGCAACTCCGTCAACGGTTAATCCGTTTTTCTTTTGGAAGCTACGGACTGCACTTTCGGTCTGCCATCCGTAGACTCCGTCCACACTTCCGTTGTAATATCCCCAGTTTTTAAGCTTCGTCTGAATTTTGCGGACTTCTTCACCGCGGGAACCGTTTTTTGATACGGCAAGCACGTTGAGGCATACGGCAAAAAGCAAAATCACCGCAGAAGCTATGGCATATATACGTTTTTTCGGCATATGACGCCTCCCTTTCTAAGTATTACTAATTTCATTTTTGACAAAGAGGCGTTTTTTATTCAGTATTTGTGCTTTTTTTGGAATTTCACCCTTTTAAAGCTAAAAAACTGTAGACATATATTTTTTTCTGTGATAAAATATTATGGATAATGGATAGGTGGGTGGTTTTTTGAGCATTAAGGGAATAATTTTTTTAATCGTGGCACTCGGGGGATTGATTTTGAACTTTTCTTCTTCCAAGGTTTCCGAAAAAACGAATATTTCCGAGCTTAGAATAAAGCTCACTGCACTTGCCGTAGTTTTTATATCGGCAATACTTCTTTTTATCTTTGGTAAATAAATCTGAAAGGATGGATATATATTGAAAAACCTGGAAAAAACCTATAATCCGTCAGAAATTGAAGACAAGCTTTATAAAAAATGGATTGACGGCGGATATTTCCACGCAGAGCCTGACAGCAAAAAGGAGCCTTACACAATTGTAATTCCTCCGCCCAATGTTACGGGTCAGCTTCATATGGGACATGCTCTTGACGAGACTCTTCAGGACGTTTTAATCCGTTACAAGAGAATGCAGGGCTACAGTGCCCTTTGGGTTCCCGGAACAGACCATGCAGGTATTGCAACACAGATTAAGGTTGAGGAAAGTCTCCGTGTAAACGAAGGTCTTACCCGTTACGATTTGGGAAGAGAAAAATTCCTTGAAAGAGTATGGGACTGGAAGAATAAATTCGGTGACCGTATCATCAATCAGCTCAAGAAGCTCGGTTGCTCATGTGACTGGGAAAGAGAACGCTTCACAATGGATGAGGGATGCTCTAAGGCTGTAAGAGAGGTTTTCGTAAACCTCTACGAAAAAGGTCTTATCTACAAGGGTAACAAGATTATTAACTGGTGTCCCAGTTGTGCTACGGCACTTTCCGATGCCGAGGTAGAATATACCGAGCAGCCCGGTCATTTCTGGCATATCCGTTATAAGATGAGCGATTCCGATCGCTACATCGAAATTGCTACCACCCGTCCCGAAACACTTCTGGGCGATACTGCAATCGCAGTTCATCCCGAAGACGAAAGATATGCGGATTTGGTTGGAAAAACCTGTATTCTTCCTCTTGTTGGAAGAGAAATCCCCATTGTTGCCGACGAGTATGTTGAAAAGGATTTCGGAACAGGTGCGGTTAAGATTACCCCTGCTCACGACCCCAATGACTTTGAGGTGGGATTAAGGCATAATCTTCCCATTATCAACGTGATGAATGACGATGCTTCCATCAACGCACAGGGCGGTAAGTATGAGGGCATGGATCGCTACGAAGCACGCAAACAGATTGTAAAAGACCTTGAGGAATGCGGTGCTCTTATAAAGATTGAAGATTACACTCATAACGTTGGTACATGCTACCGCTGCTCTACTACGGTTGAGCCGCTTACAAGCGACCAGTGGTTTGTTAAAATGAAGCCCTTGGCAGAAGAAGCTCTCCGAGTAGTTCGTGACGGTGAGGTGCAGTTCGTTCCCGAACGATTCACAAAAACATACACCAACTGGATGGAAAATGTACATGACTGGTGTATTTCCCGTCAGCTCTGGTGGGGACACAGAATCCCTGCTTTCTACTGCGACAAGTGCGGTGAAATGATTGTCAGCAAGACTGACCTTGACACATGTCCCAAGTGCGGCGGTGCTATGCGTCAGGAAGAAGACGTTCTTGACACATGGTTCTCATCGGCACTGTGGCCTTTCTCAACACTCGGGTGGCCCGATGAAACTCCTGAGCTTAAATACTACTATCCCACAAGCACCCTTGTTACGGGATATGACATTATTTTCTTCTGGGTTGCAAGAATGATATTCAGCGGATGCGAGCATATGAAAAAGCCCCCGTTCCGCCACGTATTCATTCACGGTATTGTACGTGACAGCCAGGGAAGAAAGATGAGTAAATCCTTGGGTAACGGTATCGACCCCTTGGAGGTTATTGATAAATACGGTGCAGATGCACTTCGTTTCACCCTTGCTACAGGTAACGCACCCGGAAACGACATGCGTTTCTATTGGGAAAGAGTTGAATCAAGCAGAAACTTTGCAAATAAGATCTGGAATGCGGCAAGATTCGTTCTGATGAACCTTGAAGTAGAAGAATGTACTCTTCCCAAAGCTCCTCAGATTGAGGATAAGTGGATTATTTCACGCTACAACAGCGTTGTTAAATCCGTTACCGAAAATCTTGACAAGTTTGAGCTTGGCGTAGCACTGGGCAATCTTTACGACTTTGTTTGGGACGAATTCTGCGATTGGTATATTGAGCTTGTAAAGCCCCGCCTTTACGGAGAAAATACCGAGAGCAAGCTTGATGCACAAAGAACGCTTTGCTACGTGCTGAGCGGTGTTCTGAAGCTTCTTCATCCCTTTATGCCTTTCATTACGGAAGAAATATTCTGTGCGCTTCCCACAGGCGAGGAAACAATTATGACTTCTCAGTGGCCTCTTTATACAGAAATGCTTTCCTTCCCCGAAGAAGAAAAGAAGATGGCTGTTATATGCGATGCAATAAAGAGTGTGCGTAATATCAGAACGGAAATGAATGTTCCTCCGTCAAGAAGGGCAAGCATGATTATCGTAACAGATAATACTGAGCTTTTTGAAAGCGGCACATTGTTCTATGAAAAGCTTGCAGGTGCAAAGGATGTTGTTATAACATCTACAGAGGAAAACGTTCCCGAAGGTAGCGTAAGCGTAATCGTTGAGGGTGCAAAGATATTTATGCCCATGGATGAGCTTATTGACACCGAAAAGGAAAAAGAGCGTCTTACGAAGGAAAAAGAACGCCTGGAAGCTGAAATTGACAGAGTGGAAAAGAAGCTTGCAAATAAGGGCTTCGTTGAAAAAGCCCCTGCCAAATTAATTGAAGAAGAAAAGGCAAAGGGCGTTAAGTATAAGGAAATGTATGAGAAAGTAATAGAATCATTGAGCAAATTAAATTAATTTGCTCAATGATTCCAAATGCCAATAAAAAACGCGGTGTGAAAAAGTCAAACTTTTTCACACCGCGTTTTTATACGCTTTATCTTTTTTGCAGACTGGGTATATGCCGTCTTAAAATAGGCTTACGTGACATTCTGAAAGCCTTAGAGCGATATTCAACACGGAATTCAAATTCCTTTCTTTTATATCTGCGGCATAAAAGTCCTGAAAGGAGCAAAATAACTGCAATAAATAAATGTACAAGTGCCGAAGAATAAATCTGGGACAATTTCTCTATGTAGTCAACTCCCGAAAGATATTCAATGCTGAATATCTGCATGGGCATTGCAAAGAGATAAATGTATTTTTGAAGTCCCGAAATCGAAAGCCAAATAAGAGAGCATGCCGCAAAAATTCCGTAGGAGGCTATGCTTATCAGGCAATAATCCGAGAATTTGTTGAAAACGGAGTAGAATATACGCTGCACTCTGAAAAGCAAAATGAGAAATGCTCCGAAAGAGATTATCATACAAAGAAACATTACCGCAGGCATGTGACTCGCGGACACAATGTTGTCTAAAATCAAGCTCTTAATTAAAATAATCGGCAAAGAACAGCAAATAGAAATTGCACCGAACATAAGTGCTCGCTTTGTTATTTCATCGGCAATAATGGGGAATCGTGAAAAACGGCACAGTTCCACCGCAGAAAGAAAAGCGGAGAATAAAACTGCGAAAAGCACGCAGGAAACACGCAGCGTCTGTGTATCATACACAAAGGCTCTGAAAAGCGCGAAAAGAACAATTCCTACAAAAGCACCAAACAAAAGCTTTGAAAAGAAAACCTTGTATATATACGACGGAACAACCAAAATTTTCTTTTGCTCTGTCGGAACTGTGCGGAAAGTTTTCTTTTTTATCTTTGACGGATTTTCTTTGTCATGGAAGAACACGTTTACATAGTGACGGGGCTTTTTCAGAACAAAAGAATGAATTAGGGCAATAGGAAACAGCAGCACGCTGTATACATACCATTTTGAAAAGCTCCGCTCTCTTTTTGCCGCAACCATTGCAGGTAAGAAAGCCGCCAAGAAAACACATAAAGATGAATATACAAAATAATATCTCAGTGACATAAACGCATCACTTCCTTAGTTTAAAGTAAAGGTGTTGGACGTATAAGCTTTATTAATAAGCTCTGCCCCAGTAAACCATTTTCTTTGCTTCCTTACCGCAGCATACGCACTTTGAACCCAAATTTTCCTGCTCAAAGGGCATACAGCGTGCAGTAGCACCGGTGTCTTCTTTAATTTTGTTTTCGCACGCCTCGTCACCGCACCACATTGATTTTACAAAGCCGGGCCTCTTTTCAACGATTTCTTTAAAGCTATCGTAATCCTCTGCGGTATAGGTATGCTCGTTACGGTGCTCTAAAGCCTTGGTAAAGAGGTTATTCTGAATATCCTCCAAAAGTGCGGCTACAGTCTCGGCAATATTGTCAAGAGAAGCCGCTATCTTCTCTCCCGTGTCACGTCTTACAAGTACACAAGAGTTATTTTCAATATCCTTGGGACCGATTTCAAGTCTTACGGGAATACCTTTCATCTCGTACTCGGCAAACTTCCAGCCGGGTGTCTTATCTGAAAGGTCAATATCTGCACGGAGCGTCTTTTTAAGAGTATCGCAAAGCTCACTTGCCTTTTCTTTAACGCCCTCTTTATGCATTGCAATGGGAACAATCATTACCTGCTTGGGAGCAATGCGAGGCGGAAGAACAAGACCGCTGTTATCGCCGTGCACCATAATTATAGCACCGATAAGACGGGTGGTAACGCCCCATGAGGTCTGGAACACGTGCTGAAGCTTATTATCCTTGTCGGAGTACTGAATTCCGAAAGCCTTTGCAAAACCGTCACCAAAGTTATGGCTGGTACCTGACTGGAGAGCTTTACCGTCGTGCATCAAGCTTTCGATTGTATATGTGGCAACTGCACCTGCAAATTTTTCCTTGTCGGTCTTTCTTCCCTTAACCACAGGAATTGCAAGGTACTGCTCACAGAAATCGGCATACACGTTGAGCATACGGATAGTTTCCTCCTGTGCTTCCTCTGCCGTAGCGTGAGCTGTATGCCCCTCCTGCCACAAAAATTCCATACTGCGGAGGAAAGGACGGGTGGTTTTCTCCCATCTTACAACGCTGCACCACTGGTTATAAAGCTTGGGCAGGTCACGGTGGGACTGAATTATATTCTTATAATGCTCGCAGAAAAGAGTTTCGCTGGTGGGGCGAACGCACATTCTTTCCTGAAGCTTTTCATTTCCTCCGTGAGTAACCCATGCAACCTCGGGAGCAAAGCCCTCAACATGGTCTTTTTCCTTTTCAAGAAGGCTTTCGGGAATGAACATAGGCATATACACATTTTCATGCCCTAATTCCTTAAACTTACTGTCAAGCACGTGCTGAATATTTTCCCAAAGTGCGTACGCATAGGGACGGAATACACAACAGCCCTTGATAGATGTATATTCGATGAGGTCTGCCTTTTTTACAATGTCGGTATACCAACGGGCGAAGTCCTCATCCATTGATGTGATTTCTTCTACTAACTTTTTTTCTTTGCTCATGGTCGTAATCCCCTTAGAAATATATTATATATCTATTTTATTCTATCAAAACTCACAGAATTTGTCAATTGTTATTAGCTCCTTGATTGACAAAAATCCTATTATATTATAAAATAGATAAAAAGGGGGTAGAATACAATGGAAAGAAGAGACAAACATAACTATTATCTTGATATAGCAACTACCGTATTAGAGCGTGGCACATGCCTTCGCAGAAACTATGGCTCCATCATCGTAAAGAACGATGAAATTATTTCAACAGGCTACACGGGCGCACCCCGAGGCAGAAAGAACTGTATGGATTTAGGTGTATGCCGCCGTGAGCAGCTTCAGGTTCCCAGAGGGGAGCGTTATGAGCTTTGCAGAAGCGTACATAGCGAGGCAAATGCTATTATCAGTGCATCACGCCGCGATATGATAGGGGCTACGCTTTATCTTGCAGGCAAGGATATGAAAACAGGCGAGCTTGTGCCTGATGCAACGAGCTGTGCCATGTGCAAACGCCACATTATAAATGCAGGTATTGCAAAGGTTGTGGTACGCCGTGATGAAAATTCCTATGAGGTAATTGACGTAGAAAAAGACTGGATTGAAAATGATGATAGCCTTGGGGATAAGTTAGGATATTAAGCGAATGTGATAAAGCAGCACCGACCGCTACTTTCTCCCATTCTTGGGAAGTGCAAAAAAGGGGAATAGAGAATGATATATAAACAAATAACCGAGCTTGTGGGCAGAACTCCGCTTCTGGAGCTTTGCAATTATGAAAAGGACAATAAGCTTGAGGCAAAAATAATTGCCAAGCTTGAATGTATGAATCCTGCCGGTAGTGCAAAAGACCGTATCGCCGTAAAAATGATTGAGGAAGCCGAGAAAAAAGGGATTCTTGCAGAGGGCAGTGTAATTATTGAGCCAACCAGCGGAAACACGGGGATAGGACTTGCATCTGCAGCAGCGGCAAAGGGGTATACGGTTATCCTCACAATGCCCGATACTATGAGTGTTGAAAGAAGAAAGCTCCTTAGTGCATACGGTGCCGAAATTGTACTGACCGAGGGAAAAAAAGGAATGAACGGTGCAGTAGAAAAGGCGGAGGAATTGGCTGAAAAATATGAGGGAAGCTTTATTCCCGGGCAATTTATAAACCCCGACAATCCACAGGCACATTATGAAACTACAGGCCCCGAAATCTGGCAGGACTGCGACGGAAGCATTGACATTTTCGTGGCAGGCATCGGCACGGGCGGCACCATCAGCGGTACGGGCAGGTATCTGAAAGAGAAGAACCCATATATTAAAATAATCGGCGTAGAGCCTTCGGATTCTCCCCTTATTACAAAAGGAGTAAGCGGAAGCCATAAAATTCAGGGAATAGGTGCAAATTTCATTCCCGAAATTTTTGATGAAGCCATCTGCGATGAGGTTATCACGGTCGGTCATGAGGACGCATATGTGGCAGGGAGAGCCATGGCAACAAGGGAAGGCGTCTTGGTGGGAATTTCCTCGGGCGCGGCACTTCACGCGGCGAAGCTTATTGCCGAAAGGCCTGAAAACAAAGGAAAGACTATTGTGGTGCTTCTTCCCGACAGCGGCGAAAGGTATCTTTCCACGGAAATGTTTGCAAAGTAAATATAAAAACACAAAAAAATTTAAATTTTTTAAAAAAAGTTGTTGACAATCTCGTGACCGTATGTTATTATAATATGCGTGTCACGGGTTGTGACGAATTGAATATGCTGGTGTAGCTCAATTGGCAGAGCAGCTGATTTGTAATCAGCAGGTTGCGGGTTCGAGTCCCATCACCAGCTCCAGGGAGAGTTCCCGAGCGGCCAAAGGGGGCAGACTGTAAATCTGTTGTCACTGACTTCGGTGGTTCGAATCCACCCTCTCCCACCAGCAAAAAGAGCAATCACAAAAGTGATTGCTCTTTTTGCAACTAAATCCGTCTTGCGACGGAAGAAATCCACCAGTGGTGGATGAAATCTGCTTCGCAGATGAAATCGCCTTCGGCGGATAAAAAGACGGATTTAATTTCATCCGAGCAGAGCAAGGATTTCATCCAAACTTGTTTGGATTTCATCGTGAACAAAGTGAACGATTTCATTATTGAAATATTTTGTATTTATGATATAATACAGTTGAGGTGCTATATATGAAAGAAAATAAATTAGCGGAGATTTCTATGGATTTTGCCGTGGAAATACTAAAAATGTGTGATAATATAAAAGGGCATTATTCTATTACTAACCAATTAGAACGAAGCGCAACAAGTATCGGTGCCAATATCAGAGAAGCAAAGTATGCACATAGTAAACCTGATTTCATATCAAAGCTTCAAATATCATTAAAAGAATGCTATGAAACGGAATATTGGCTTGAACTTATGCACAGAGCAGAAATATTACCTGATGTTTCATCACTTATGCATAACTGTGGAGTCATCCGCAAATTGCTCATCTCCTCCATCAACACCGCCAAGCAGAACTCCGACAAATCAAAATAACTATTCCACTACAAAACCGCACGGAAATACCCTTCCGTGCGGTCTTTTCAATACACCTATTACTTTTTATCTTCTCATTCTTTTTCTTTTCCTCAGTCTTCGCTTTATGCTTCTTGTCACCATCAAAACAAGCAAAATCCCAAGCACTGCCATCATAACATAGGAAAATGCGGTGATATTATTGCTTTTTACCTGTGACCACATTTCCAGCACTGCCTGATTCCTGTCCCCGAAATCCTCCATGATTCCGCACCTTGCAACCTCGTCCATAGAGGGATATTGGGTAGTAAGCTGTCTGCCTATGGTATTTGTGCGGATAACCGCTTTGCCGTCTTTTGAATATTTATCCTCGGAAAGCGTACCCTCGAAGAAATAACTAAGGTCGTATTCATGCTTTCCGTCCTCGTCCTCGTAGTTTTCACGGACAAGCTCGAAAACCTCATCACCTGCAATTACGCTTGTATAGCCTATATAATCCATATTCATCACAGCAATTTCGGGTCTGCATAAAAAATCCACAAAGTCCTGTGCCAATTCCACATTTGCACCCTTGGGCATTACCCAGCCGTCAAACCATATTGTGCTTCCCTCCTTGGGAATTACAAATGCCAGATACTTGTCATCCTCTTCCTCGGCTAAATCCATTGCGTATACTGCATCGCCGCTCCAGGCAAGATTTGCATCTATTTTTCCCGATACAATATCGGTTTTTCCCGAATCTACCTCGAAGCCGTATATATTTTCTTTCATCTCGGAGAGAGCCTTGCCGACTTTTTCAATGTTTTCATCGGCAACATCATTTGCCGCCGCGTGGACGGTTTTTCTCAGCTCCTCGGCTGAAATTTCACCGTTTTTATACTGCTCCACACAATTTGTTAATTCCTCTTTATGTACATAAAGCGAGCCTACCACATATGCATCACGGGAAACGTCCTTGCAGGTCATGCGATTTTTATATCTCGTGTCCCAGAAAAAGTCCCATGTGGAAACATCCTCAAGAGGAATATTTTCGGGGTTGTACAAAAAGCCTACCGTTCCCCACATATAACCCACGGCGTAATCCGTCCAGCCGTTTTTTTCAAACAATTCCCGTATATAGGGGGAAACATTCTTTGTGTAGTTCTTCATTTTTGAAATGTCGAACTTTTCCACGGAAATATTTTCCTCACCGCCGTTTTTTGAAGCGGCAATCATTTTCTGAATGACATAGTCCGACGGGCATACCAAATCATATGCCGTTTTTCCCGTACGCAGGGTGTTGAGCATTGTTTCATTTGTTTCAAAGGTGTCATACTGCACCTTTACCTTTTTGCCTGTGCGTTTTTGATAATCCTTCTCCCACAGCTCAATTACTGAATCGCTGATTTTGGTGCCGTCGTCGTCTTTTCCTTCGTTGATATAGTCCTGCCAGTTGTAAACACGCAAAATCTCGGTCTTTGCATACGCCGAGGGAAGATATCCGAAGCACAGAAGCAAGCATAATATTAATGCACTTAGTTTTTTCATTTATTTTCCTTCTCCCCGGATTTAATATTAACAATAATGAGTATAGCCAAAGCAATCAGCGTTATCACGGTTGTCAGCGCACGAAGGGACGGCGGAAGCGTTCCTCTCTTACTGGTTACGCCGTAAACATAGGTGCTGAGTGTCTGATAGGCTGTATTTCGTGTAAATGCCGTTATAATATAGTCGTCAAGACTAAGAGTTATTGAAAGTATAAATCCCGAAAATACTCCGGGCAAAATTTCCGGCACAATAACTGACCACAGTGCCTTTTTGGGCGTTGCACCCAAATCCAGTGCCGCCTCATATATGTTGGAATCCATCTGCATCAGCTTCGGCCTTACCGATAGCACCACGAAAGGAATCGTCAGCACTACGTGACCGATAAGTAGTGTGGTAAAATTAAATGCCGCACCGATTGATACAAAAAGTATTGTAAGTGAAAGCGCTGTTACAATTTCAGCATTCATAACGGGAATGTTGCTGATACCCTCCATGACTGCTTTTGCCTTGCGTTTGCTGTAGAAAATACCTATTGCACCCAATGTTCCGAGCAAAGTAGAAACTATTGCCGAGGAAATTGCCACCGCAAAAGTATTTTTAAAAGCCTGCATTATTTCGCTGTCACGGAAAAGCGATTCATACAAACGAAAAGTAAATCCGTTCCAATTTCCGATAATCTTAGTGTCGGTGAAGCTGTAGACAATAAGAAGGAGAATCGGTGCGTACATTATCAAAAGAAGTATGTACACGTAAAACCGACATAAAAATGCCGTAAGAGAAAATTTCTGCTTACCCATTACCACAGCCCCCCTCTCGAATTTTCCTGAGGCTCAGAATCGGCACAGAAAGAGCCTATCGCTATAATAGCCAGCATAATAAGTGCCACAAGGCTTCCTATGTGCCACAAGCCCTGGTCAAAATAAAGCTGAATACTGTTACCTATAAGAGAAATCTTTCTCTCTCCCATAACGTCGCTTATTACATAACTGCTCATAGTGGGCATAAATACCATTGTTGCCGCAGATACAACGCCCGGCATGGTCATGGGGAGAATTGTTTTAAAGAAGGTCTGCACCTTATTTGCACCTAAGTCATAGGAAGCTTCGATAAGGCTTTTATCCATCTTTGTCATCGTAGTATAAAGGGGCAGAATAACAAAGGGCAGATAGTTATACACCATACCAATCATGGTGGCAAGGTATGGGTATTCGCCGCCCGATATACCTATTGCAAACAGCAAATCTCTCGTTGCCGCAGTCCTGAGAACGAAATTAATCCACATAGGCATCACGAAAAGAAGTACCGTTGCGGCGGAAAATCCAAATTCTTTTTTTGCCAGAATAAATGCCGCGGGATAACCCAGCACAAGGCATATTGCCGTGTTTAAAAACCCGATAAATATGCTGAACATAAGCGTATTTATGTTATGTCCTCCCGAAAAAAACGCACGGAAGTTATCAAGTGTTATTCTTCCGCTCTCATCCGTAAAGGCGTATGCAATAATCAGCATCAGCGGAATAACTACAAAAAGAATCATAAACACAGCGTAGGGAACGGCAAGAAATTTTCTGGAAAAAATACTTTTATTTTTTCGCATATTTCTTTGCCTCCCCTTTAAGCTTAAGCTTTATTTTTTCACTCTTTACGCTAAGACCCACAAGGTCGTTTTCATCATAGGTGTATTCCGTGTCAAGGACAAAATCCTCATCCTGCGGTGTGCGGATTGTAAGCTGATAATGGTCACCCTTGTATATGATGGACACAATTTCGCCTGTAACAGTTCCGCTTTGCTCGTCGTCTAAGATATCAATATCCTTAAGCCCGATTTCCGCCCGTACATCTGCATCGGTGAAGTCGTAGCGTACTCCGTCGGGGCCTACCACATAGCCTTCCTCGTCTACGGTAGAACCTGGAACAAGAGAGGTTATGTCACATTCAAAGGCACTTTCGGAAATAACCACGCGGTTATTCTTATCAATGTAAGCATCATTATAAATGTTTGCCGTAAGCTCTTTTTTCATGATATGTATTCCGTCAGGTTCAATGTCAAAGCCGTAGGTTTTATCAATTTCAAGATTGCGTGTATCTACAATTACAAGCTCGTTTCTGCCAACCATCATAATATATTCATAGTGAATACCCTTGAAAATCTTGCTGACAATCTTTCCCTTTGCCATTCCCTGATCTTCACCTGTAATATGAACATCCTCTGGGCGGATTACAACGTCAACCTTTTCATTCTTCGGAAATTCATCCACGCAGTCAAAAACATGGTTTATAAACCTTACCTTTTTGTCGCCTGTCATTGTGGCACTGTAAATATTGCTTTCACCGATAAAGTTTGCAACAAAGGCATTACTCGGTTCGTTATAAATGTCCTCAGGTGTGCCTATCTGCTGAATCATGCCGTCCTTCATTACAACCACTGTATCTGAAAGAGTAAGTGCCTCCTCCTGATCGTGAGTTACGTAAATAAAGGTGATGCCAAGCTTCTTATGCATTTCCTTAAGCTCAAGCTGCATATCCTTACGCATCTTAAGGTCAAGAGCACCGAGCGGCTCATCAAGAAGAAGAATTTCAGGCTCGTTTACAATAGCTCTGGCAATGGCAATTCTCTGCTGCTGACCGCCCGAAAGGGTGGAAATATCACGGTTTTCATATTCCTCCAGGTCAACGATTTTGAGAGCGTTCTTCACCTTTTTATCTATTTCTGCATTAGTGAGCTTACGCATTTTAGCTCCGTCTGCTACCCTTTTCAGCTTAAGCCCGAAAGCCACATTTTCGTACACGTCCATATGGGGGAAAAGTGCATATTTCTGAAACACGGTGTTTACAGGACGTTTATAAGGCGGCAGGTCGGTAATATTCTCCCCGTTTAAAAGAATTTCTCCCCCGGTAGGAAGCTCGAAGCCTGCGATCATTCGGAGGGTAGTGGTCTTTCCGCAGCCGCTGGGGCCGAGAAAAGTTATAAATTCACCTTTTTTTACATAGAGGTTAAAATCCTCCACGGCATAGGTCTGCCCAAAATGCTTTGACACATTTTTAAGTTCAATAATTACGTTCTTTTCCATTTGTAACACCTCTGTCTGTAGCCGAAACGAAGTAATCCAAACTCGATTTTTAGAGGTGGATTTCCGCTTCCGCTGTGTTAAAATACTCGGAAATACACAAAGTATTTCCTGCGTTTTTGCCTTGCGCAACCAAAAATCCGCTCTCTAAAAATTCATAGACCTAAAACGGATGAAATTTTGTGCAGGTTTTGGTGCGAAGGATGCAGCAAAGCTTTGCGCCTTGCAAAGACGACAAGCCGAAAAATGCCGAAATTTCGCCGTTTCAGGCGGGTTCGGATTATTTTGTTTCGGCTAAAGTAAAACGCAAGCTGTAATTACACAACTTGCGTTAAAAATCCTCAAAAAACGACAATCCGCCTTAAAAAACGGAAAATCGGGACGTCGGGCATACAGAGTCTATATAGCAATAATACTTTTACTACTCTTATTGACCATTTCACAAGTTTGCGTAATACGCTTCGGTTATAACTTATAAAACTGAGCTTCTAACTCAATCAATAATGGCGGAAATCCGCCAATCGGCAGTGGACCCGGCTGTCCGTATGGCCTTGACTTCATTTTGAAGTGGTCCTAAAATATTTGCTTTGAAGACTCCGATTGAAATTCTTTGAATTTTCCCATCGTCTTAACCTGCTTTTTTTATTATACTACCTATAGGTAGGGGTATGTCAAGTCTTTTTTGAATTTTTAGCACGTTTTTTTGCGTCATTTTTAATTTTTCTATTGCCTTTTTTTGCGAAAACGTATAAAATTATATAATAGCGGTGTATGCCGTTTTTAAGGAAGGAATTGATTGATAATGTTACACACAAATTTAGATATTAACGAAAAGGGGCATCTTACCTTTGCAGGGGTGGACACGGTAGAGCTTGCGAAGGAGTATAAAACCCCTCTGTATGTGCTTGATGAACAGCGTGTTCGGGAAAAGTGCAGAATATATATTGATGCTATGAAAAAATATTTCGGCGAGGAAAGTATTCCTCTCTATGCAAGTAAGGCACTCAGCTTTAAAGAAATATACAAAATTGTAAATGATGAGGGAATGAGTATTGACGTTGTTTCGGGCGGAGAGCTTTATACTGCAAAGGAAGCGGGCTTCCCCATGGAAAAGGTATACTTCCACGGAAACAACAAGACCGATGAGGAAATTGCTTTTGCAATGGACTGCGGTCTCGGATGCTTTATGACGGATTGCCGTGAGGAGCTTCAGGCAATAAGCCGCATTGCAGGGGAAAAGGGAATTACCCAAAAAATAATTATGCGTCTTACCCCCGGAATTGATACCCACACCTATGAGGCAGTACGCACCGGTCAGGTGGATTCAAAATTCGGCGTTCCCATTGAAACAGGGCAGGCGATTGAACTGGTAGAATTCGCCCTTTTGCTTCCCAATATTGAGCTTATGGGATTCCACTGCCACGTAGGAAGCCAGGTGTTTGACGGGCAATCCTTCTGTGACAGTGCAGATATTATGATAGATTTCATCGTGCTTGTAAAGGAAAAGCTCGGTTACGAGGCAAAGGTTCTGAATTTAGGCGGCGGTTACGGTGTACGCTATGTTGAGGAGGACCCTGTTTTAGACATAGGCGAGAGTATAAAGGAAGTAAGCGAGCATATTAAAAAGAAGTGTGCCGAGGCAAAAATCGCTATGCCCAAAATTATGATGGAGCCGGGAAGAAGCATCGTTGCCGATGCGGGAATTACCCTCTATAGCGTGGGAAACGTGAGGACAATTAAAGGTTATAAGAGCTATGTTGCCGTAGACGGCGGTATGTCGGATAACCCCAGATTTGCCCTTTATGGAAGTCTTTACAGTGTGCTTGTGGCAAATAAGGCAAACGAAAAAGCAGACTTTAAGTGTGACGTGGTAGGAAAATGCTGTGAAAGCGGAGACGTTATTGCAGAGCATATTAATCTGCCCCATTGCGAAAAAGGCGATTATATAGCCGTATTGACAACGGGGGCATATAATTACTCCATGGCATCAAATTACAACAGAATCCCCCCTCCCCCCATTGTTATTTTAAAGGACGGAAAGAGCCGTATCGGCGTTAAGAGGGAAACCTATGCAGACCTTGTAAAAAATGATATTTAAGGAGAATAAGCCATGGTAATTAAGATTGCCGGGATTGTTATCGATGTAAAAAATAAATATAACTATTTTAACGAATTCGCCAAAGAATTCGAATATGACGGCAAGGCGGATTTTACCGTGGAAGTTCCCGAGGAGGTTATGGCAAAAGTCGTGCAGGAAAATCCCGATTTTCCCGACGGTTACTTAGAGAGTCTGGAAATATACAGAATTATTTGCCGAAAAATCCTTGATTACGACGCAATGCTGATGCATTGTGCCGCCGTAGCCGTAGACGGGGAGGCATATCTCTTCACGGCATTAAGCGGCACGGGGAAAACAACCCATATTAATCTTTGGCGTGAAAAATTCGGCGACAGATTTGTTGTAGTAAACGGAGATAAACCCATTTTGAGGCAGCGCGGTGACAAATTCTTTGTCTGCGGAACTCCGTGGAGAGGAAAGGAAAATTACGGGCATAATATTGTTGCCCCAATTAAGGCTATTTGCATACTGCAAAGGGGCGAAAAAAACGAAATAAGGAAAATCCCTCCCCATGAGGCTATTTCAACCGTTTTGACACAGACCCTGCGTACAGATGACATGAATGAAATGGAAAAGGTGCTTTCCCTTACGGACAAGCTTTTAGGCAAAGTCCCGTTTTACGTGCTTTCCTGCAATATGGAAAAGGAAGCGGCCGATGTGTCTTATAACGGAATGCAATATTAGGTGATTTTATGAAATTATTCAACAAAAGAAAATTTAAAGAGTCCGATTGTTGCCGCTACTGCAAGCACCTTGCCGTAAACGGTGAGGATTATTCGTGCAAATACGCAAAAGGCGAATTTAAGCTTGGCGGAATATGCAAAAAATATATTTTTAACCCTTTCGCCCCCCGTACTCCCAGAGTTCGCACGCTGGATACGACTATGTTTGACCCCCTTGATTTTAAAATTTAAGGAGAAAAATATGAAACCCGATAAAATTGAAAGCTTTAAAATAGACCATAACAAACTTAATCCCGGAATTTACGTATCACGTACCGACGGGGATATTACCACATACGACCTTCGCACGCGAAAGCCCAACATGGGAAATTATATGGATAATGCCACCATGCACAGCACAGAGCATATGATAGCTACCTATATCAGAAGCTCCTCCTTGGCAAAGGATATTATATATTTTGGCCCCATGGGATGCCAGACGGGGTTTTATCTTCTTGTCAGGAATGCGGACAACGAAGAAGTTCTTTCAGTTTTGAAAGAAACCCTCAAGAAAGTAATTGACCACGAGGGAGAGGTTTTCGGTGCCAGTGCTATTGAGTGCGGAAATTACAAAAATTTGGATATAACTCTTGCAAAAGAGGAATGCAGAAAATATCTTGAGGTGTTAAACGGGTATACCCCCGATTTTAAGTATGAGGAGTAACAACAATGATTGGTATTATCGGAGCAATGGATATTGAAATTGAGCGCATTAACGCTCAAATGACAGATAAAAAAGAGGAAACCGTCAGCGGTGCATTATATACCATAGGAAAAATCGGTAGCACCGAGGTTGTAACAGCAATTTGCGGAATCGGGAAGGTTTTTGCCGCCATTTGCGCCCAGACCATGATTATAAAATACGGTGCCGATGCAATTATAAATACAGGCGTTGCAGGAACACTCACCGATAAAGTGGGGATTATGGGAATTGTGGTTGCAAGCGGCCTTGTTCAGCACGATATGGATACTACATATTTCGGGGATCCCAAGGGTATGATTTCGGGAATAAACGTTGTGGAATTCAAAGCAGATGAAGAGCTTTCACAAAAGGTCTGCAAAAATATCAAGGGCGATTATATCCGCGGAACAATTGCCTCCGGCGATGCGTTTATTGCCGACGAAGATAAGAAAAAAGAAATTGCACAAACCTTTAACGCTGTTGCCTGCGAAATGGAGGGCGGTGCAATTGCGCATGTCTGCCATGTAAACAACACCCCCGTGTGTGTGGTAAGAAGCATTTCCGACGGGGCAAACGGAGATAAGGAAATGAGCTATGAGGAGTTCCGCGAAGAAGCAGCGGCAAAATCAGCACAGATAATAATTGATACAATTAAAAATATATAAAAGGAAGGTAAAAAAATGAAAAGTGTAGTACTGGCAGCAGGTTACGCAACAAGACTCTATCCCCTTACGGAAAATTTTCCCAAGCCTCTTTTGGAGGTGGCAGGAAAAAGTATTCTCGATTGGCTTCTTAGTGATATTGACTCAATCGAAGGAATTGATGAGCACATCATTATTTCCAATCACAAGTATTACGAGCATTTCGAAAATTGGAAAAAGACGTGCAAGCTTAAAAACCCTGTTACAATCATTGATGACGGCTCAATTTCCAATGAAACAAGACTTGGTGCAGTAAAGGATATTCAGTTTGCAATTGATACCCTCGGCCTTGATGACGACCTTTTAATCGTTGCAGGGGACAATATGCTTGACTTTTCCTTTAAGTCGTTTGTAGATTTGTTCCACGAAAAAAATGCAGCAGTGGTTATGTGCAACTATGAGGAGGATGTAAACACTCTTCGCAGATGCGGAGTAATGGTTCCCGACAGTGATTTCAGGGTTGTTTCCATGGAAGAAAAGCCACAGGATCCCAAGAGCAACTGGTGTGTAGGACCTTTTTACATCTACAAGAAAGATGAGCTTCATCTTATAAAGCAGGGTATTGAGGACGGCTGCGGAACGGATGCTCCCGGAAGCTTCGTATGCTACCTGTGCGAAAAAACTGATGTATATGCCCTTAAGATACCCGGCAAGCGTTACGATATAGGAACGCTGGAAAGTTATGAAGAAGTAAAAAAAGTTTTCGAAAACAGATGAGGGCTATGATAAAATGCACAGACCGCAAAAAGGCAACTGAAATATAAAATATATACAGTGCAAAAATATAGAATAATATATTATTGTTGAACAATCGTATAACTACGATTGTTCTTCTTTTTTATGCCTTTTTGCTACGAACAAACTTCACCTCTCGACGTACCCACGTCCGCCTTCGGGCAAGCCCCTTCGGGGTTCAGTTTGTCCGTTCTGCACTATTTTCTCTTCGCCCTAAAACAACAAAACGGCTGTGACAAAAGGCACAGCCGTAAAAAAGAGCCATATAAACAGCTTTTTCAAGTATTCATCTGTTTAATGCTTCCACAATTTTCGGAAAATCCATGAAGTGCGATGCCTTTATTAAAATTGCATCGCCTTCTTTAAGTATGTTTTCCGCTTCAAGAAGAAATTCCTCCTTTGTGGCAAACCACATTGCATTTCCTCCCTGAGAAATGCATCCTGCGTATATTTCCTTTGAAAGCTCGCCTATTGCAACAAGAAGCCCCACTTTGCTTTTTGCAGCGTATTCGCCCACGCTTTTGTGAAGGTATCTTTCCTCTGTTCCAAGTTCACCCATATCACCGAAAATTGCCACGCTTCTCGGGTATCCGTCACTCTTTACAAGAAGGTCAATGCCGCTCATCATAGACTGGGGCGCCGCATTATAGCAGTCATCAATTAACGTATACTTCTTTGCACGGATTACATTTACTCTGCCGCTGATTGATTTTGCCTTTTCAATGCCCGCTTCTATCTGACTGTGAGTAAGTCCGAGCCAGCTTCCTGCTGCCATTGCCGCCATTGCCGCAAAGAGGACGTGCCTGCCGGGTACATTTATATGGCAATTATATTTTTCCCCGAAAACCCATGCTTCAAAATCCGTTCCGTCAAAGCCGTGTTCATAAAGCGACTCTATATAAATATCATTATTGGAATTAAATCCGTAGTCACAGCGGTTGGGTCTGTCTAAGGTTTTAAGCAAATCGTCGTCGCCGTTTAATATGCACCTTGATGTTGCACTCATATATTCAAAAATTTCGCTTTTTGCTTTCAAAATATTCTCTCTCGAACCAAGGTTTTCTATGTGCGATATGCCGATGTTTGTCATTATACACATTGTGGGTCGTGCAATTGATGAGAGCACACGCATTTCATCAAAATGATTCATTCCCATTTCCACAACGGCAACCTGTGTGTCGGGCTTGATTGACATAATTGTAAGGGGAAGCCCCAATCCATTATTGAAATTACCTTCTGTTTTGATAACCTTGTACTTCTCTTCAAGCACAGAGGCAACAATTTCCTTGGTGGTGGTTTTTCCCACGCTTCCCGTGATGCCTATAACCGTGATATTAAGCTTTTTGCGATACGCCGCGGCAATATCCTGAAGTGCCTTAACAGGGTCATTCACTATAACGCAGGGATAGCCCTCATAAGGTCTGTCGGAAACGATACATAATGCACCGTTTTCCACTGCGGAGGGAATATAGTTATAGCCGTCTGTTTTTTCACCCTTTATTGCAACAAAGAGGCTTCCGGGCACACTTTTGCGGCTGTCGATTACGGTAGTGGTAATCTTTTCATCAAGAAGTGAGCAGTCCCCCGTAAAGCTTCCGTTTGCCGCCTGCATTATTTCACGTATGGTAAAATCAATTTTTGAGGTCATAAATTCACACCCTTTTATCCGTGTTATTTAAGTCCAAGCTTGATAATTTTTTCACATAGCTCGTTATAGCCTATTCCCACTGCCGCTGCTTCTTGAGGAAGAAGGCTTGTAGGAGTCATACCGGGAAGGGAATTTGCCTCCAGGCAATAAATATCATCGTTTTCATCCAAAAGAAAATCCATTCTGGCATATCCCGAAAGTCCCAGTGCCTTAAATGCCATAAGTGCGGCACTTTGCATTTTGTCTGACTGCTCCGAGGTAATTTCTGCAGGGCATATTTCGAGGGTCAAATCAGCCTGATACTTATTTTTATAATCGTAAAAGCCTTCCTTGGGAATAATCTCGATAGCAGGAAGCGCTGTCTCTCCCAGAACACCTACGGAAAATTCCCTGCCCTTTACAAATTCCTCTATAAGAATTTCATCCTCGAACTTAAAGGCGTCTTCAAGGGCTTTGTTAAAAGCTTCCTCGTTATCTGCAATATAAACACCGATACTGCTTCCTCCGCAACAAGGCTTTACCACAACTTTTTTTCCGCCAAACTCCTTAAAATCTGCCTTTTCACCCTTTTTAACCATTTTTCCGTTTGGGGTGGGTATGCCAAAGGATTTGAAAATCTGCTTGGTAAGATTTTTATGCATGCTTACTGCACAGCCTAAATATCCGCTTCCCGTGTATTTAATACCCAAAAGGTCAAATGCCGCCTGAAGCCGTCCGTTTTCGCCGTTTTCACCATGCAATGCCATAAATACTATATCGGCATAGGAACAAAGCTCAAGGATATTTTCCCCGAAAAAGACCTCGGAATTTCCTCTTGCTTTTTTTATTGCTTCTATATCGGGAACAACCTCACTTACGCCTTCTATCTTTGCAGGCTTGGTGGCATTTTTAAATTCTTCCTCCACACCGCAATTCAGCTTATATCCCATAAAAACATCCGCTAAAATAACATGATGTCCGTTTGCTATAAGGGCGTTCTGCACCTTTGCCCCTGTTGTAAGAGACACATTTCTTTCGGTGCTAAGACCGCCTGATAATACAACTATATTCATAAAGACCCCTCTTTGCATAAGGGAGCAAATCCCTGTACGCCTTACTTATTATTTAAAATAAATATTGCACGCTCTTTCACGCCTAAAATTTCATTTGCAACGCTTAGAATATCCTCTGCTGTAACAGAGAGTACCGCCTTTAAAATTTCTTCATCTGTCCTTACTCTGCCTGTAAGAAGAAGTGATTTTCCGTTTTCTGCCATATGGCTCCCGGCACTTTCACGGCTCATTACTATACCGCATTTAATCTGACTTAGTGCCTTTTTAAGCTCATAGTCACTGACCTTTTCCGTGCATATCCTATCTATCTCGCTATCTATCATGTCAAGGGCTTTTTCCAGTGCGTTATCGGCAAGCCCTGCATAAATCCCTGCCATACCTGCCTGCGGAAAGGATGCAGTATAGGAATATATACTGTAGCAAAGCCCGTTTTCCTCCCTGACCTTCTGGAAAAGCCGGCTGGACATGCTTCCTCCCAGAATGTTGTTCAGTACAGACATAGTATACAGCTTATCACTTGATAAATCAAGTCCCCTGTAAGCAATAGATAAATGTGCCTGTTCAATATCCTTGACCTTTGTCCATGTCCCTGAGGTAAAGTCGGGCTTTTGCAGTATAACGGAGAGCGCATTTTTCCCTTGAGAAAAGAACTCCTCAAATATGCTTTTCATGTCCTCCTCCTGAAATGCACCTGCAACTGAAATTACAGTGTTTTCGGGAGTGTATCTGCGGCTCATATAATCAAGCATCATTTCACGGGAAATTCCTTTTACGCTTTCCTCGCTTCCTGAAATAATGTAGCCCAAAGGATTATCCTTCCACATGTATTCGCATACCGAGTCAAGTGCCAAATCCTCGGGGGAATCCTCATACATATTGATTTCCTCAATAATTACGCCACGCTCAAGCTCTATGTCCTCCTCCCTGAAGAGAGAGTTATAGTACATATCGCCTAAAATTTCGGCAGAAAGCTTTAAATCCTCGGACAGAACCTTGGTATAATAGCAGGTGCATTCACGGGCGGTATACGCATTTATATGCCCACCTGCACAGTCCATTTCCTCAGCAATTTTCTTTGCACTGCGGTTGCAGGTCCCTTTAAAAAGCATATGCTCGATAAAATGGCTTATTCCTTTTTCTTTTTCTGTTTCGTACATACTGCCGCTTTTGACAAAAACGCCTACGCTTACGGTTTTTACATGGGGCATTTTTTCATAAACAAGCCGTATTCCGTTTTTTAAATAATGAATTTTATACATAATCAATCAAAAAACAAACGGAGCGTCACGGGGACGCTCCGCATCATATTTTACTCTTCTGTGTTTTCGCTTTCAAGAGCGAGCATAGCATCTTTTCTTGAGAAGTTGTAGCGTCCCATACGGTCAACCTCTACAAGCATAACATTGATTTGGTCTCCTACATTTACCACATCGGTAACCTTTTCTACACGCTTGGTATCCAATTTACTGATGTGAACAAGACCTTCCTTGCCGGGAAGATATTCAACAAATGCACCAAAGTCCATAATCTTGGTAACAGTTGCACTGAAAATATCACCGATTTCAATATCGCCTGCAATACCGCGTACGATGCGAAGTGCCTTTTCTGCCGCTTCGCTGTCGGTTGTTGCAAAGAATACTGTTCCGTCTTCTTCAATATCGATTTTAACGCCTGTCTCGGCAACGATTCTCTGAATTACTTTACCGCCGCTGCCGATAACTTCACGAATCTTTTCGGGGTCGATTGTTGTGGAGATAATCTTGGGAGCGTATTTGGAAAGCTCCTCACGAGGCTCTCGGATACAGGGAAGCATACACTCGTCAAGAATCTTAAAGCGAGCTTCCTTTGTCTTTTCAAGAGCTTCACGGATGATTTCGGGCTTAAGACCATCAATCTTAATATCCACCTGAATAGCTGTGATGCCTGTCTTTGTACCTGCTACCTTAAAGTCCATATCGCCGAAGAAGTCCTCAAGACCCTGAATGTCAACCATTGTGATATAACGGTCACCCTCGGTCACAAGACCGCAGGAGATACCTGCAACGGGTGCTTTAATCGGAACGCCTGCATCCATAAGTGCAAGTGTGCTTCCGCAGATACTTCCCTGAGAGGTAGAACCGTTGGAAGAAAGAACCTCGGATACAAGACGGAGTGTGTAGGGGAATTCCTCTGTTGAGGGAATAACGGGAACAAGTGCTTTCTCAGCAAGTGCACCGTGACCGATTTCTCTTCTTCCTGGACCGCGGCTTGCTCTTGTTTCACCAACGGAGTAGGAGGGGAAATTGTAATGGTGCATATATCTCTTTGTTTCCTCGTCGTCAATGCCGTCAAGAAGCTGTTCCTCAGAAACCATACCGAGAGTACAGGTTGTAAGAACCTGTGTCTGTCCTCTTGTAAACATACCGCTACCGTGTGTACGGGGAAGGATGCCTACTTCGGAAGCAAGGGGACGGATGTCGTTAAGACCACGGCCGTCTACACGCTTTCCATCGTCAAGAATCCAGCGGCGTACAACGTACTTCTGCAATTTATAGATAGCTTCGTCAATTACTGATTCCATTTCGGGGAATCTATCGGCAAGTGCTTCATATACAAAGCTGTAAACTTCTTTAAGGTTTTCCTCACGGATGTTCTTATCATCTGTGTCAAGAGCTGCTCTTACCTTATCAATGGCAATTTCCTTAACAGCCTCGTAAACGTCTTCGGGAACTTCCATATGCTCGTAATCGAACTTGGGCTTTCCGATTTCTTTCTGAATACCCTCAATAAATTCGCACATCTTAGCGATTTCTGCATGTGCCGCCATAATGCCCTCGAAAACAAGGTCTTCGGGTACCTGATTAGCACCTGCTTCAATCATATTAACCTTTTCCTTGGTACCTGCGATTGTGAGGAACATTTCGCTCTTGTCACGCTGTTCTTTTGTGGGGTTAACCACAACCTTACCGTCAACAAGACCAACGGTAGCACCTGCAATGGGTCCTGCAAAGGGAACGGAAGAAATAGAAATTGCGATAGACGCACCAATCATAGCTGTTACAACGGGATCGTTATCAGGCTCAACGCTCATAACTGTGGTAACAACTGCAACGTCATTACGAAGATCCTTGGGGAAAAGGGGACGGATGGGACGGTCGATACATCTTGAAGCAAGGATTGCCTTTTCTGTGGGACGGCCCTCTCTCTTTAAGAAGCTGCCGGGAATTTTACCAACGGCGTAAAGCTTTTCCTCATAATCTACTGCCAGAGGGAAGAAATCAACGCCTTCTCTGGGCTTTGCGGAAGCTGTGGCAGTTGCATGAACAACAGTTTCGCCGTAACGAACAAGACAGCTACCGCCTGCAAGCTGTGCCATTTTACCTGTTTCAACAACAAGCGGTCTGCCGCAGAACTCTGTTTCAAAAGTCTTAAACATAACTAAACCTCCAAATAAAATATATTTTGTTCGAAAGGGTAGTCGTTTATCACTTAATAAAAAGAAACAGCATGTCCACTCTTTCTCTTTATTAAGTGGTAAACACTAAGCGTAACCGCCCTTTCGAAAACGACCTTAAACGTGATAAAAAGTCAGGTTATGTCTTGACTTTAATATGTCGGAGGATTCCTCCTCCGACATATGTTAACCAAGTTTTAGTCCTGACTTCCTTTGAGATTACTTTCTCAGACCGAGCTTTTCAACGATTGCACGGTAACGGTTGATATCAACCTTTGTAAGGTAGTTGAGAAGACCTCTTCTCTGACCAACCATCTTGAGAAGGCCGCGTCTTGAGTGATGATCCTTCTTGTAAACCTTGAGGTGCTCGTTAAGGTGATTGATTCTCTCTGTGAGAATAGCAATCTGAACCTCGGGAGAACCTGTGTCACCCTCGTGAAGCTTGTACTGATCAATAATGCTCTGCTTTGTTTCCTTTAACATAATAAAGAAACCTCCTAAATAATATTTTCGGCAAAAACTCCGAGTTCCAAGATAAGGGTTGGAGAAACCGCAAACCATAGCAACCGGATAATATGCCGTCTATCATCTTAACACAAGAGGATTATTTTGTCAATACTTAAAACCCAAAAACACCTCTTTTTAAAAAAGTTTTGTTTTTTTTGCCCCAAGGTTAATCTTTTACTTCCTTAATTGATTAAGCGGTTTCCTATTTTCCGAAAGAGGCAGCATTGTATATCCCTCTTCTTTTAAATATGCCAGAAGCTGCGGCAGAAGCTTTGCCGTGCTTTTTCTGTCGTGAAGAAGAATTACCGCATCGCCTTTGCATCTTTTTAAATCACGGCGGAGGTTTGCCATTACTTTTTCGGGGATAATTTCTCCCACGCTGTCACGGGGGTCTACATTCCAGTCCCATATTTTGTAGCCTTTGCCCTCTAAAATTGCCGCCTGCTCCTTTGTCAGGCGGTACGCTGACCCGAAAGGCACGCGGACAAGACTGCTCCTTTTTCCCAGAACGCTCTCCAGAGCCTTATTAGCTTTCTCCATTTCCTCAAGGGGCGAATTTGGAGTATAATAAATTGCCTCACTGTGGCTTACGCCGTGAAGCCCGATTGCATTGTTTGCATGGTGTATTTTCTTTATAAAATCAGGGTATCGGACAATCCTTTCTTCAAGCACAAAGAAAGTAGCCCTTGCGTCATATTTCTCCAGGGTTTCAACTATCTCGGGCGTGTTAAGGGTGGGACCGTCGTCAAAGGTTATATATGCGTATTTTTGTTCCTCCTTTGCAAAGACATGTTGAAGAAACAAAAACAGCGGCAGCATTAGTGCCGCCGCCATTAAGATATATTTAACAGGCATATTTTTCAATTGAAGCACCTCTTTACTATATACTATGGTAGCTTCGCCTTTTTTATGACTCGATAGAAATTGCATGAGATATTGACGGGATGCTTTCCCCCTGCATGGTAGAGGTGGGACTCATAAGCGCACCCGTGGCGGCAAAAAGAACTTTCTTCAAGTTTCCTTTCTGCATTTCGGGCAGAATATATCCGCAAAGCACAGATGCCGCACAGCCGCATCCGCTTCCCCCTGCATGAGTGTCCTGAAGATTGGGGTCGAAAATCATTGCACCGCAGTCGTCATATTTATCGCCTGCATCAATTCCCTCTTTTAATAAAAGCTCCTTGGCAATGCTTTTTCCTATAATCCCCAAATCTCCCGACAAAATCAGGTCATAATAAGAAATATCTCTTTGCAGAGCATCAAGATGCCTCTTTATCGTGTCCACGAATGCCGGTGCCATCGCCGCACCCATGTTGCCAACGTCGGTAACGCCTAAATCTATGATTCTGCCGCAAGTTACCGCCTCTATAGAGGGAGAGCCCCCGTCGCGTGAGATAACCACGCTTCCGCTTCCCGTCACCGTCCACTGTGCGTTGGGAGTACGCTGACCGCCGTATTCAAGAGGGGTTCTGAACTGCTTTTCCGCACTGCAAAAATGACTGCTTGTGGCACAGAGTATATTCTTTGCCCCGCCGCCCGAAATAATGAGGCTTCCCAAAAGAAGGCTCTCCGCCATGGTTGAACACGCTCCGTACACACCGAAAAAAGGAATTTTAAGCCCTCTTAAGGCATATCCGGAGGAAATACATTGATTAAGCAAATCTCCCGAAATTGCAAAATCCATGTCCTCGGGCTTGAATTTTCCTTTTTCAAGGGCGCGCATTACGCTTCTGCGTAAGTTTTCGCTTTCCGCCTTTTCCCATGACGGCTTTCCGAAATATGCATCGGTTTCTATCTCATCAAAATATTTTCCTAAGGGGCCGTCGCCCTCTTTTTTTCCCACTACTGCCGCATAGGATAAAATCGAAGGCTTTTTTTCAAAAATTACTGTTCCGTCGCCGGCTCTTTTCATTTCTATAACCATACCTCTTTCCTTTTATACTTTCAATAAGGGAATAGGAAAAAGCTTCAGAACGGACAAACTGAGCCACGGCTTGCCGTGGGTTACCCGAAGGCGTACGTGGGTACGTCGAGAGGCGAAGTTTGTTCGTAGCAAAAAGGCTTAACAACGGAGAAAAATCGTATTTGTACGATTTTTCAACAATAATATTAGATTCATTAATTCTTGCGAATTTCGCAATTTATATTTTAGTTGCCTTTTTGCGGTCTGGAGTTTTTTACATTCCCTTTGACTCATTTAAGAAAAAGCAAATATATTATCCCTGCTATTACGGAGGATGTTGTTCCATACACAATAACAGGTCCTGCCACCGTAAATATTTTTGCCGCCGCACCGGGAACAAATCCCTCCGCCTTAAATTCCATGGCAGGGGAGGTGACGGCATTTGAAAAGCCCGTTATGGGAACAAGCGTGCCTGCTCCTGCAAATTTTCCTATACGATCAAAAATACCTATGGCAGTAAGCACGGAGGCAATAAAAATCAGCGTGATTCCCGTGGCTGTTCCCGTCAGTTCCTTATTAAGCCCCTGTGCAGAGTAGAAATTGCGGAAAAACTGCCCTATGGTGCATATAAGTCCGCCTACCCAGAACGCCCTTAAGGTATCTTTTACAATGGGGGATTTTCCGCTGTGTTTTTTTACGATTTTTGCATATTCTTTTTTTGACAGCATATTTCTTCAATGCCTCCTTATATAAGTGTTACGGCATATGTTGATCCCGTGCCGCTATCTGCAACAACTATCCTTAAAATGCACAACACCGCAAATGCTAATGCTATAAGAAAATATTTATATTTAAACATAACTGATCAATCCTTTCTGAGTTATTTTAACCAATAAAAAAAGAAATTCTTATTTTTCAAAGAATTTCTTTTTGGAAATTTTTAGTTTTTAAACTTCTTACCAATAATGGGCAGTGCCGAAAGCTCCTGTCTGCTGAACACACCAAGTATTCCGATAAGAACAAAATATATTCCTCCGGCAATGCAGATTGCGCCCAATGTGGCTATGCTGTTTCCGGCAAAGTTCAAAATCAGCTTATGTGCAAAAATCGCACATCCGCCCATTATAACCGCAGAAAGAAAAGGCTTGATGAAATATTTTCCGAAAGGCAGCTTCATGGGAAGATTTTTCTTGAGCACAAAGAAGCTTATCATAAATGCGGTAGCCTGACATGCGATGCTTCCGATAGGTGCACCGTAAATATTAATCTTTGGAATGGGTATAAGAACCAAATTAAGGATAACCTTTATAATACCGCCGCACAGTACGCTTATGGCAGGGACAAATATTTTTCCCATACCCTGGAGTGACCCGTAAATGGTCTGACTCATTGCGGAGAAAAACACAGTGGGGGCAACCAGTGAAAATAAAAGTGCACCGTCGCTGGCATTGGGATATATCATTTGAAGAATCGGACCTGAAAGCACCATATAACCGATTGCACAGGGAAGTGCAACCACCGTTGAAATCAGTAGTGAAAAGGATATTTTTTGCCTTGCCGTTTCATAATCCTTTACCGCAAGCGCCCCCGCCACCGTGGGAACAAGCACCGTGGAAAAGGCTGTGTTAAGTGCTAACGGAAGATTTACCAGAACATCGGTCTTACTTAAAATTCCGCTGAGCCTTACGGCTTCTTTTTCAAGCTCTATTCCGCTCATAGTGCCTGCAAGGGCTATTTTAACTCCTCTGACCACCGTCACAATATCCACAATTCTGTTAAGTGACGCCACAATTGCACCCAAAGAAATGGGGACGGATACCCACAGAATCATTTTCGCTATTTTAATTCCGCTTCCCCTAAGCTTAATTTCGGGAGCTTTAAGGGTTTTCTCCTTAATGTCCTTTCTATTTGCACCGTAGAACACAAAAAGGTATATACAACTTAAAAGGGTGGAAATGGTTGTGGCAAGAGTTGCACCTGCCGCCATATATTCGGGGGCACTTCCAACCATGGCAAGCACAATGAGGATAGTGGAAACACATTTTAAAAACTGCTCTATTACCTGGCTGGTGTTGGTAGCTTTCATATTATGCTGACCTGCGAAAAATCCCCTTATAACACTGGAAACCGACACAAAAAGAATTGCAGGGGACAAAACTCTGATTGTATGCACGGCAGGGGGAGCATCAAGGATTGACGAAGCTATAAACTGTGCTCCGAAAAACATCACCAATGAGAAAAATGTACCCACACAGGCAAAAAGCACAAGTGCTACCCTGAAAATTCGCATTGCACCCTTAAAATCGTCAAGTGCGCACCGCTCGGACACAAGCTTTGAAATTGCATTGGGGATACCGATGGAGCTTATTGCCAGAAGCAGGGTATATATCTGGAAGCCGAAATTATAGTATCCGTTACCCATATCACCGAAGCCGTCAATATTGGTGATGACCATTCTGTAGACAAAACCTAAGAGCTTAACGGCAATCTGGGCAAATACAATCATTATTACATTCATTAAAAATGATGGGGTTTTTTTATTTTTAGTCATAAAAACAAACCTTTCTCAATCCGCAAATTGCTGAAGAAATGCATAATGCAGGAATCCCTCCACCACTAACGTGGTCCCCCTCCCTTTAGGCAAGGGAGGCGTTGCGGAGTGCAGAATTTTTTATCTTTCTACATCTTCCTTGAAATTATATACCGCTCTTTCGCCGCCGATAAGACGGGGGCGTGTTTTTGCACAGATAATGGGAGCCTGCCCGATTTTCTTTACAGAAAGGCGAACGGGGACGCACACCCTTTTAAGGTGCATACCAATAAGCGTACCGCCAATGTCAATACCGGCATGGCCCTTTATTTCCTCAACCACTACGGGGTTTTCAAACGCCTTATACGCCGCCGTGGCAAAGGAGCCACCTGCTTTTGGTACAGGTACTACGCACACTTCTTCCAAATTATATTTTTCACAACATTCACGTTCTATAACGAGGCTACGGTTAAGATGCTCACAACACTGTGCGGCAAGAAACATGCCTTTCTCCCGTAACACCTGATAAATTCCGTCGAAAACAGCCTTTCCTATATCCTCACTGCTTGAAGTGCCGATTTTTTCACCGCCCACCTCGCTGGAGGAACATCCCACAACGAAAATATCACCTTTTTTCAGCCCTGCCGCTTCTATTAGTTCCGCTGCAGCTTCTGTTGCTTCTGCTTTAATTTTATTTAACATATATATTCAAACCTTTCGTTTTATTTACACTGACATATATTATACACCTAAAAATATAAAAAGGCAATAATTATGTTTTTTGTTCATATAATTACTTGAGGTGATTTACATGCAAAACAATGAGCCAATGTGTTATATAACCTATGCAGTACCGGCAAAACTGATGCCACGGCTTTCTTTAGAGGATTTTTCTGTCCCCATTGCGGTCGAAAGTAAAGAAATAGAGGAGGAAACTCCCGTGCTTTACCCTCCGGGATTTATGCCCGATTGGTTTCTTCGGGGAAGCTTTCCCGAAGATGATTTTGAGGATTGAAAATGCTTGCCATTTTGAGCGCCAAAATGGCGAAAAGCGTCGGGGGATTCCGAATTTCCCCCGAACCCCTTTAAACGGTCTCGCGGGAGCGGCGTTGTTTAACCGTAAACTTGTTTACCTTACTATGCTATATAATTCCGTTTTAAAGCTTCTGCGGCTTTTGTGTCACCGAAACAGATTCGGCACTCAGCCTCAGCTGTTTCTAAATTCTGTCCACCTGCAGAGGAAAATGATGTGGACAGAATTTTGACAGTCAGCCTTGAAGCTTCTAAAACTACTTTGGTGCGATTGTAGGGACAGATGCCTACATCTGTCCGCCTAACGGGGCTATATGCAAACAAAAAAATTCGAATCCTTTAAAGCATATAGCGCACTAAAAAGCTATACGCTACTTCCTAAAAAATAGTTAATAGAATATACTAATAACAATTAATCTATGCTATTTGCTTTGGAGGATTGTATGGAAAAGAAAGCTTTAGGAAAAAAATTACGCGAAGCAAGAGCGAACAAAAAATATACACGTGAAGCTCTTGCTGAAAAAGCTGATATAGGCGTTATGTATTTAGGAGAAATTGAAAGAGGGGCTAAAATGCCCAGCTTGAAAGTTTTTATAAGATTGGTGGAAGCACTCGAAGTATCCGCCGATTATATTCTCCGCAACGAGCTTTCATCAGGCAGAGAATATGTCTTTGATGAATTAACGAGAAAGCTTGAGGGACTGACTCCCGTACAAAGAAAAACCGCTGCATGTATTCTGGAAGCATATATAGATAATCTGGAATAAAAACCGAAATAAATCAGTGTGTCATTTTGCACGATGCCAACGGCTAAAGTGCAGAATGACATATTTTTTTCCATTTTTTTGCAATTTACGCATCTTTCGACAAATTTTTCCATCAAAGCCTGCTATAATAAGCATATAGCATAACTTATATGCCAAAAGCTAAAGAAAGAGGTTGAAACAATGGAAAAGAAAGTTGATAATTTAGGACGGGTGACAATACCCAAAAAGCTTCGGGAATTCTATCATTTTGGCGAAAAAGTGCACTTGGTTGAAACCGAGCAGGGAATTTTACTGACGAATCCTAAGTATAAAATGGTAGCAATCGAAAAAGAATAATCTTCAAAAAGAGGTGTAAAAAACTGAGTTTTTTACACCTCTTTTTTCATGGGGATAGGAAAAAATGTTTCAGAACGGACAAACTGAGCCACGGCTTGCCGTGGGTTACCCGAAGCTGTATGTGTATACAGCGAGAGGCGAAGTTTGCTCCGTAGCAAAAAGGCTTACAAAATATAGAAAAATCGAATAAAATGAGATTTTTCAACCAAATTAAAACATTTTACAAGTTATAAGCAGTCTTAATTCTGTATTATTGTCGCCTTTTTGCGTTCTGGACTTTTTTTACATCCCCCTATTTATTTTTCTCAATAAATTCTGACATTATCCTTGCCGCACTTCCTACAAAGGCAAGACAGGGGCGCTCCTTATAAAATTCCGGATTTCTCGGAGTGGGAGTGGGTGCCTGCGCACCGTCAACACCCAACAGCTCACGGCAGATAATTGTGCCGTACTCTTCCTTAAATTGTGCCGCCATTTCCTGCACGCGTGAGTAGAGCAGCATCTTTGCTTCATCATCTTTTGCATCATCATATCCATAAAGTGTACCCAGTACCATAAACATACCGCTGACTGCGCCGCACACTTCTCTGAGCCGACCCATACCGCCTCCAAAGGCAGAGGACATATTAAACGCAGTTTTTTCATCTATTCCCATTTCTTTATGAAATGCGGCAAAAACCGCCTGCGCACAGTTATACCCTTCAGTAAAATATTTACATGCAAGTTCTTCGTGTTTGTTCATTGAAATTCACCTCTGATATTTATTTTACCACGCTTTTGCATTATTGTAAATATCCAAAACGAAAAAAGGAATCCGCAACTTTTTTGCGGATTCCTTCGCTAATTTTGTGTTTTTAGCAAACACCGTAAGCGAGCATAGCTTCCATAACCTTCTTGAAGCCTGCGATATTAGCACCTGCTACAAGGTCATAGCCAAGGCCGTATTCTTCGGCTGCTTCTTCGCTAACCTTATGAATGTTTGCCATGATGCCTTTAAGCTTTTCATCAACTTCCTCTGCGCTCCAGCTGTAACGCATAGAGTTCTGAGCCATTTCAAGAGCAGATACTGCAACGCCGCCTGCGTTTACAGCCTTTGAAGGACCTACGATAAGACCGCTGTCCTTAAGAAGTGCAACAGCCTCGTTTGTTGTGGGCATGTTTGCAACTTCGATATAGTACTTTGTACCGTTTGCAATAATCTTCTTAGCTTCTTCGATGCCGATTTCGTTCTGAGTAGCACAGGGCATGCAGATATCTGCCTTAACGCCCCAAGGCTTTTCGCCGGGGAAGAACTGGCAGCCGAACTTATCAGCATAATCCTGAGCCTTATCTCTGCCGGAAGCTCTCATTTCAAGCATATAGTCAATCTTTTCCTGAGTTGTTACACCGTCGGGATCATATACATAGCCGTCGGGACCGGAAATTGTGATAACCTTACCGCCGAGCTGAGCTACCTTTGCAGCAACACCCCATGCAACGTTACCGAAGCCTGAAATTGCAACTGTCTTACCCTGGATTGTTTCACCGAAATGCTTAAGCACTTCGCAAGCGTAGTATGTAGCACCGTAGCCTGTAGCTTCGGGACGGATAAGAGAACCGCCGTAGGAAAGGCCCTTACCTGTAAGAACACCATTTTCCCAGCAGCCCTTAATTCTCTTGTACTGACCGTAAAGGTAGCCGATTTCTCTTGCACCTACGCCGATGTCACCTGCGGGAACGTCAACGTCGGGACCGATATGACGGTAAAGCTCTGTCATAAAGCTCTGGCAGAAACGCATGATTTCGCCGTCAGACTTACCTCTGGGGTCAAAGTCACTACCGCCCTTACCGCCACCGATGGGAAGACCGGTAAGGCTGTTCTTGAATGTCTGCTCGAAAGCAAGGAATTTCATAATAGAAAGGTTAACAGAAGGATGGAAACGAAGACCGCCCTTGAAAGGTCCGATTGCACCGTTAAACTGTACACGGAAACCGCGGTTAACCTGAACCTTGCCGTTGTCATCCACCCAGGGAACACGGAAAAGAATCTGTCTTTCGGGCTCTACAAGTCTTTCAAAAAGACCTGTCTTTGCAAGCTCGGGGCGTTTTTCAACAACGTGCTCAAGGCTTTCCAAAACCTCTGTAACTGTCTGAATAAATTCAGGCTCATTAGCGTCCTTTTTCTTTACATTTTCAAGGACACTGATTAAGTATTCGTTTTTCATAACAAAAAACCTCCATTTTCTACAAAAATCTACATTAGAATCATTATATCACTGCAAAAAAATGATGTCAACATATTTTTACGTAAGATAACATCGTAATATTCACGATTCTTATCGTATTTCCACCACCGTCACGCCGGCTTCACCCTCTCCGTACTTTCCGGGGCGGAAGCTTCTTGCATGGGGGTGATGGCGAAGCATATCGCCTATCGCACTTCTGAGTGCTCCCGTTCCCTTACCGTGTATAATTGTAACGGATTCAAGATGTGCAAGGGCGGCATCGTCCAGATATTTATCCACTAACAAAAGGGCGTCCTCTACTGTTTCGCCGCGGAGGTCAAGTTCCATTTTAACCTCACTGTAAGCACGGCTTTCTCCTACAATATAGCTTTGAGAATTCTTTTTCTTCGTTTCCTCTTTGCCGGGTGCAAGGGCGCTGACGTTGGTTTTTATTTTAAGGATACCCACCTGAACGGTAAGGTCACCCTTTTTGTCGGGCAGGGTAAGGACATTACCGGTAGAATTCATTGTAGTAACCTCTACCACCTGACCGAGGGTGATTTTCTTGGGGTCAAGTTTTTTACCGGACTTGTTACGGAACACGTCCTCGGAAAGCTTTCCTTCCGCCTTGTCAAGCCCTTTTTTAAGAGTTCGTCTGCCTTCTTCAATAGCGTTTCTGTTTGCAGTGGCAGATTCGTCAAAGAGCTTCTGCATCTTTTTAACGATCGCATCGGCTTCACTCTTTGCCTGTTCATAAATTTTCTTGGCATCACGGCGTGCATCATTAAGAATTTTTTCACGCTGTGCCTTTATGCGACTGCGTTCTTTTTCCGCTTCCTGCTTCTGCGCAAGGGACTGCGCCTTTGCCTCGTTGGCGGCATCAAGCTCCAATTGTGCCTGTGCTTTGTGCTGTTCAAGAGATGTGATAACATCCTCGAAACGGGTGTTTTCTCCGTCTATAAGCTCCCTGGCGTGGTCTATTATATCCTCGGAAAGCCCTAATCTTTTTGAAATTGCAAAGGCATTACTTTTTCCCGGAACACCGATTAAAAGCCTGTAGGTAGGACGAAGCGATGCCACGTCAAATTCACAGGCGGCGTTTTCAACTCGGTCGGTGGAAAGGGCATAAAGCTTAATTTCGCTGTAGTGGGTTGTTGCCGCTACCTTTGCCCCGAGGGAGCGTGCACGCTCCAAGATTGCCACGGCAAGTGCCGCACCCTCCGTGGGGTCTGTTCCCGAGCAAAGCTCGTCGAAAAGAATCAGCGAATTATAGTTTGCATTATCAAGAATTTTGATAATATTGGTCATGTGTGCGGAAAAAGTACTCAGTGACTGCTCTATTGACTGCTCGTCGCCAATATCGGCAAACACGCTTTCAAACACCGCTATTTTGCTTCCCCCCGACGCAGGTATACAAAGCCCCGATTGTGCCATAAGGGTAAACAGACCTAAGGTTTTGATAGATACTGTCTTACCGCCGGTATTGGGGCCTGTAATTACAAGGGTATCAAAGTCCTTTCCCAGATATATATCCGTGGGAACTACCTTTTTTTCGTCGATTAAGGGGTGTCTGCCCTTTTTTATATCTATGATTCCGTCAGTATTAAGTTCGGGAACGGAGGCATTCATTTTGCGTGACAGCTTGCCTTTTGCAAAGGTAAAATCAAGCTCAATTATAGCATTGTAATTGTGTATAATAGGCTCGGAAAACTCCGCCACCCTCTCCGAAAGCTCTTTTAAAATACGCTCAATTTCGTCTTTTTCTTCGCTTTTAAGCTCCCGAAGCTTATTATTTATTTCCACTGCCGCCATAGGCTCTACAAAAAGAGTTGCACCGCTTGCAGAGCTGTCGTGAACAACTCCGGGCACCTGCCCCTTGTGTTCGCTCTTGACGGGGATTACATAGCGGTCTCCCCTCATTGACACAATAGGCTCCTGCAAAAGATTCGAGTAGGAGGGGGAGTGTACCATATTATTAAGCACTTCACGGATTTTGGAGTGGAGAGAACGCATTTTTCTGCGAATGGAAAGAAGCTCGCTCGATGCATCGTCCGCCATTTCTTCCTCGCTCATTATTGCGGAAAAAATCGCATTTTCCAGCTTTCTGTTTTCGCTGACAGTGGAAAAAAGCTCCCAAAGGGCAGGATAATTTTCCTCAAATCCGTCCTCATCACAGTAGCTTACAAGTCCCCGGGACATTCTGAGAACATGCCCTACTCCCAGAAGCTCTCCCATGGAAAGAGTGCCGCCTGCCGCCGCCCTTTTTGCACTGCCCGAAATATTTCTCACAGGGCTTATGGGCGGTGTACCCTTTTTTATAATGAGGCTTTCCGCCTGACTTGTAAGGGCGAGAAGCTCCCTTGCCTTGTATATATTTGTTTCAGGAAGCAATGCACCCAGACGCTCACGCGCCTCGGTGCATACTGCCTGGGATTTAAGCATTTCCTTTATTGTATTGAATTCAAGAACACGTAATGTACGTTCTTCCATAGGTCTATCAGTCCTTTTGCTAAAAGGTATTTTGTCTAAAATTATTATGCACTTTTGCAACCAAAAGCACCAAATTTAACATTGGAAATGTTTGCCCCTTCTTTTGTAACCAAAAGAAGCAAAAGTTTTGGGGTTGCGATTCCCCAAACCCCAAACGCTCCTGACGGGCTAAGAAATACCCTTGCCTATCATTTTCACATTGCAAGTTTTGTTTTGATAAATATTCCGTCTTTGCGGCACCGTCTTTGAAAGGAATACTCAATTCCTCAAAGACTAAAAATCGCTCGCCTGCAAATGAAACTGATGCGAGCGATTTTTTGCCAAGAACGAAACATTTCTCAAAACCTGACTACGCTGCTTTAGTTTATTTTCAAATGTGTTGGCAATCCGCCTACCATAAGCTGAGAAAGCTCACCCTCGATAAGGGGACGGGCATACTCAATAAATTCCTCTGTTACATTGTCGCCGTTTTCATTAATCATACTGCGGGGAACTTCTTTTGCAAGATTTGCAATTTCACGCACATCGGCGGTATCGGTTACGCAGATATAGGGGTCATTGGAAACTCTCTTGAGAAGTGCCATTTTTCCGCTTTCTCCCTGTGCCGCTGCTTTAACTGCCGCCTCGCCTACCTTAAAGGATTCTGAAATATCCGTAGCCGATGCAATATGTGATGCACAGCGCTGAAGTGTGGAAAGCTCTACCGCACGGGTTTTGATTCCCAAATCCTTTTTAAGCATTGCCGCAATGGTAGCCGCAGTGCCGGTGAGCATAGTATGGCCGAAAGCATCTGTGCCCTTTTCGCTTCCAAGCTCGCAAACGTATTTGCCGTCCTTTGTCCTTACACCCTCGGAAACTGTGATTACAAGGGACTTACTTCCCGACTCCATAAGCTCTGCCACACGGTTTTTCACATATTCATAATCAAAGGGAACTTCGGGAAGCAGAATCATAGCCGCACCCTCGCAGTCGTCACCCTTTGCAAGGGCACTTGCTCCTGTGAGCCAGCCTGCATCTCTGCCCATAATTTCAACAATCGTCACACTTTTAAGGTCGTAAACAAGGCTGTCACGGACAAGCTCCTTTGTAACTGTAGCAACAAATTTTGCCGCACTGCCAAAGCCGGGGGTGTGGTCTGTTGCCACAAGGTCGTTATCAATGGTTTTGGGAACTCCCATAAACTTTATATCGGTCTTTTTAAATTCGTTATAAATGCTGAGCTTTTTCACGGTGTCCATGGAATCATTTCCGCCGATGTAGAAAAAGCCCTTGATGTTGTACTTTTCAAAAATTTCAAAAAGCTTCTCGTAAATTTCGTTGCCCTCTATCGGCTCGGGAAGCTTGAATCGGCAGGAGCCAAGATAGGAGGAAGGAGTTCTCTTTAAAAGCTCTATGTCGTGGTCAGAAGAAAGCTTTTGACGCATATCCACGAAGTTCTCCTGAAGAAGCCCCTCTACTCCGCCGAGCATTCCGTAGACCTTGCCCTCGCAAAGCTTTTTTCCTGCGGCAAAGACACCTGCCAATGTGGCATTAATAGCAGCCGTGGGACCGCCCGATTGTCCTATAATAATGTTTCCTTTGATACTCATAATTATCCTCCAATATTTATTTTGCATCGTGCATTTGCAAAGCATTGCTTTTTTCGCGGAAGCACGAAAGCATATGTACTTTTGTAACCAAAAGTACCAAAAGTTCCGGGGTTGCGATTCCCCGGACCCTAAAACGCTGCCATTCGGCTACGAGAACTAGTCTTACCTAATCTTTTAAAAAGCGAGTATTGTTTCCCCGGATTTTCATCTTTGTACCGCCGGCTTCAAAGGGAAACTCATTCCCTGTTCCGCCTGAAATCTCTCGTCCGCAAAGGAAAATGATACGAGTGATTTCTCGGTAGTCGATAAAAATCCGTGAAAACCGGAATTCTGTTCTTGTTTGTTAGCTTATGTTCAAAATAGGCTTGCAATAGTTTTGCATTGGTACCACGCTACATTACTCCGACTTGTTCTTATACAACAACGCCGCACCTATCAGCCCCGCATCTCCGCCTATACGCGATGCCATAACCTTAGTTCTTTTCAATTCACCTACATTAAAGCTGTGCTTTTTCACATATTCTCTTATTGGCTCCATAATAACGTCGCCCTCTTTTGAAATAGCGCCGCCCACAACAAGCTCATCGGGCTGGAAAATATTTACCATATCCGTAATGCCGATTGCTACTTCCTCTATCCACATATTGCGGACACGCTCTGCGTCCTTGTCGCCTTTTTTTGCAAGTTCGAACACTGTTCTGCCTGAGATTCTGTCTCCGGGCTTGATTCCTTTAATCTCTTCCTTGTGTTCCTCTGTGGTTTTAATAAGACCGGTTACGGAAGCGTATGCCTCCCAGCAGCCCTCTCTTCCGCAGCCGCATTTTCTGCCGCCTGCGTGAATTACCACATGACCAAGCTCGCCTGCGGCACCGTTTGTCCCCGTGAAAAGCTTTCCGTCTATTACAACACCGCCGCCAACGCCTGTTCCTAATGTAATAAATACAAAATTCTTTGCATTGTCCGCTTTGTAGTATTCACCCAAAGCGGCGCTGTTTGCATCGTTTTCCACAAGCACGGGAACATTCTTTAAATTTTTCTGCAAATATTCCCTTACGGGGGCGTTTATGTAGGGGATATTGGGAGAGTTCACCAAAAGCCCCTTTTCACGATCTACAACACCCGGCGCACCTATACCGATAGCTTCGATTTCATCCTTTGTGATGTTTGCTTCCTTAAGGGCGCCCTGCACACTTTCAAGCATTGCTTTTAAGAAGCTTTCGTTATTATCAAGGGGGGTGGGCACTGCATATTTTGCGATAATATCGCCGGCATTATTTACCACACCTGCTTTTATGCTCATTCCGCCTACGTCTATACCAATATACATTGTTTTTCTCCTTTGTTATATAGTTACTAACATATTTTAATATATTTGACAAGTTGTGTCAATAGATGGGGTTTTTCTTCATTAGAAACTTTTTAAAAGAATATAAATTTAACCTTTGAAAAGATTAGCCCAAATTTCCACGAAGGCGTGGGGATTTATGTTCTTTTGTAACCAAAAGAACCAAAAGTTTTGGGATTGCGATTCCCCAATCCCCAACCGCTCCTGACGGGCTAAGAAATATCCTTACCTATCTTTTGTACATAGCAAGTTTTGTTTTGATAAATATTCCGTCTTTACGTCACCGTCTTTGAAAGGAATACTCAATTCCTCAAAGACTAAAAATCGCTCGCCTGCAAAGGGAAGTAATGCAAGCGATTTTTTGCCAAAGAGCGAAATATTTCTCAAAACCAGACTTTATCGCTCTTTGTTAGATTGCTTTTAAAAGCAGACTGCTTTTAGATTTATAGCTTTTCCCAGGATTTTGGTACAAAAATATTATTATACGTATAAATTGCGAATCTGTCACTCATTCCTGCGATATAGTCGCACACGGCTCTTTCGATGCCCTCTTTCCAGGCGATTTCCTGGATATAAAGGGGAAGTGAGCCGGGGTTTTCAATATAGTACTCAAAAATTCCTTTTATAACACCGAAAACCTTTTTTTCCTCGTTTTTTGCCGATGAGCCTACATATACAAAATCAAACATATAGTTGCGCAGACGAATCATTGCTTCTTCAACCTCGTGGCTCATGAGGATTTCCTTTTTCCCGTAGGAATTTCTGACAACATCGCATATAAGCGTGTTTATCCTCTCCGAATGGGTTTTTCCCAAGGTATCGGTAATGATTGAGGGAATATCTTTTTCGTTTATTATGCCGCCCCGGCAGGCATCATCTATGTCGTGGTTTATATATGCGATTCTGTCGGCAATTTTAAGTATGCTTCCCTCAAGGGTGCTTGCCTCATTATCCCCGGGGTGATTTAAGATTCCGTCCTTGACCTCCCATGTGAGGTTAAGGTTTTCCAGTACCTCTACGGTTCTCAGGCTCTGCTCACTGTGCCGAAATCCCATGGAACAAAGCTCGTTTAAAGCCGCTTCACCTGCATGGCCGAAAGGAGTATGCCCCAAATCATGCCCCATAGACATTGCCTCCACCAAATCCTCGTTAAGACGAAGGCTTCGTGCTATAGTTCGTGCAATCTGGGAAACCTCCAGCGTATGGGTAAGGCGTGTTCTGTAATGGTCGCCCTCGGGGGTAATAAATACCTGGGTTTTATGCTTAAGGCGGCGGAAAGATTTTGAATGAATTATTTTATCACGGTCACGCTGAAACTCCGTACGCATGTCGCAAAGCTCTGCCTTTTGCGCTCTGCCCTTTGTTTTCTCGGAGAGACACGCATAGGGAGAGAGAGTCTCCCTTTCGATTTTTTCAGTTTGTTCACGTATTGTCATAACAGACCCTCCTGTTCGCATATAATTATACCACAAACAAAAAGCTACCGCAATGCTTTGCGATAGCTTTTTCCAAATAATTCTTTTATCAGTCACCGAAGCAGATGCCAAGACCTTTTGCCATCTGAACGAGTTCACCGTTGGGGTCAACCTGCTTATTACCGTTACCGATAACATCTTCCAGAGAAGCACAGTCGATTGTATCACCCTTGAGGATAACCATATTGCCGAACTTACCCTGCATAGCATATTCCACTGCGGCGTAGCCGTAGCGTGAAGAAAGAACTCTGTCATGAGCGCTGGTAGAGCCACCGCGCTGTGTGTGGCCGAGAATTGTTGCACGTGCCTCGTTATGGCAAAGCTCTTCAAGCTGATCTGCAACAACGTTTGCAATACCGCCGAGACGGATGGGGTCGGGACTGTCCTCACGAACTTTAAGGATTACTGCCTCGCCGTCCTTAGGCTTAGCACCCTCGGCAACGGCAACGATTGCAAAATCCTTACCCTTTGCAAAATCAGATCTGATTTTATCTGCAACCTTGTTAATATCATAAGGAATTTCGGGAAGAAGAATAACATCTGCCGCACCTGCAATACCGCCGTGAAGAGTGAGCCAACCTGCACCTCTGCCCATAACCTCGGCTACCATAATTCTTCCGTGACTCTTAGCCGTTGTTCTGAGGCGGTCAAGAGAATCGGAAACAACGTTGATAGCTGTATCGAAACCATAGGTGTAGTCGGTACAACTAAGGTCATTATCAATTGTTTTGGGAATACCGATTACGTTTACACCAAGGCGCGCAAAGTCACGGCCGCTGGTAAGCGTACCGTCACCGCCTAAGATAAACAATGCGTCAATGCCTGCATTCTTAAGGTTCTGAACGCCAACATGTGAAATGTTTTCATAAACGATTTTGCCGTCTTTCTTAACAATTTCACCATTTTCGTCACGAACGGGATATTTGAAAAGATTGTCTTTATTTGAGCTCTTGAGAATTGTGCCGCCTTCGCCGAGGATTTCCTGAACATTATCAAGTGTCAACTCAACAAAATCCTTGTGGTAAAGACCGTGGTAACCCTTTCTGATACCTACAACCTCAAGACCATATTTTACAATAGCAGTCTTAACAACAGCACGAATAACTGCGTTAAGTCCGGGGCAGTCTCCGCCACCGGTTAATATACCGATTTTTTTAATCTCTGCCATATCTGTTTCCTCCAACTGGAATATATTTATATTTATTTATTACTGTTAGCCTGTCCAGTCTATACTACTACAATTTATTTTTGATTTCAAGCAAAAAATTCAAGAAAAACAAAATTTTAGGCAAATATTGCGTTTTTCGCCATTTTTCTTTTTATTTTTTAAGAAATCATTAGCGTTTTTTCAGTTTTTGCAAAGAAGCTGTGACAAAATGAATGTTTTCAAGCCATTCGGGGACGGCTCCTGACAGACTTTCTTAGTCTTTTTGCATAAAAACCCGGTTTTTGTGCAAAAACAGGACCGTCCCCAAAAATGGCTCATTCATTTTGCCATAGCTTCTTTTGTTATTTCTCGCTTTTCTCTATTATTATTTCACCATCTGCGGCTTTTATAACAACATTATCTCCGTTTTGTATTTTTCCGTCCAGGATTTCCTGGGCAAAAAGATCCTCAACCTTGGACGTAATGGCACGCCTTAATGGTCTTGCTCCGTATACGGGGTCAAAGCCCTCTTTTGCCAAAAGTGCTACCGCACTTTCATCAATATCTGCGGTAATTTCATTTTGTGCAAGGCGTTTTTTAAGCCCCTCGAGCATTACAAGAGCAATTTTTCCGATTTCTTCTTCGGAAAGCTGTGAAAATACGATAATATCGTCAACACGGTTTAAAAATTCAGGTCTGAACATCTTTTTAAGTTCATCGGTAACATTGCTTCTGATATTTTTATTAACCTGCTCCCTTGTTTCGCCTGCCGAGGCAAAGCCCAAAGATTTTGGCTGAGAAATATTTCTTGCCCCTACGTTACTTGTCATAATTATAACGCAGTTTTTAAAATCCACCCGTCTTCCCTGGCTGTCGGTAAGCTGACCGTCGTCTAAAATCTGAAGAAGAATGTTAAATACATCGGGGTGTGCCTTTTCAATTTCGTCAAACAGAATTACGCTGTAAGGCTTTCTGCGGACTTTTTCGGTAAGCTGACCGCCCTCGTCAAAGCCCACATATCCGGGAGGCGAGCCAACCATTTTTGAAACGGAGTGCTTCTCCATATATTCTGACATATCAATTCTGATAAGGGCATCTTCATCACCGAAAAGTGCCTCGGTAAGAGCCTTGGAAAGCTCCGTCTTTCCTACGCCTGTAGGTCCTAAGAATATGAAAGAGCCTATGGGGCGTTTGGGGTCCTTTAGCCCTACTCTGCCTCTGCGGATTGCTTTTGAAACGGCGCTTACCGCTTCCTCCTGACCGATAACACGTTTGTGGAGAACCTCCTCCATATTGCGAAGTCTTTCGCTTTCTTCCTCTGCAAGCTTTTTCACGGGGATTCCCGTCCAGCCTGAAATTATTTCGGCAATGTCCTCCTCGCCGATTTCACCCTTGCACTGCTCGTTTTTATTCTTCCATTCATCCCTGAGGGAGTCAAGCTTTTGCTGCATTTCCTTTTCCTTATCACGAAGAAGTGCCGCTTTTTCAAAATCCTGTGCATTTATGGCTTCTTTTTTTTCTGCCGCAGTGACATCTATAGAGCTTTCAAGCTCCTTTATTTCGGGCGGAGCTGTAAGCGCTCCTAATCTTACACGGCTGCACGCTTCGTCAACAAGGTCGATTGCCTTATCGGGAAGAAAACGGTCGGTAATATAACGGCTGCTCATTTTTGCCGCTGCCGAAATTGCCTTGTCGGAAATTTTTACGCCGTGATGAGCCTCATATTTTTCACGGATTCCCTTTAAAATCTCGATGGTTTCCTCCACTGTGGGTTCGCCCACCGTTACAGGCTGAAAACGGCGTTCCAAAGCCGCATCCTTTTCTACATATTTTCTGTACTCATTAAGGGTAGTTGCACCGATAAGCTGCATTTCTCCTCTTGCGAGAGAGGGCTTTAATATATTTGCCGCATCAATAGCACCTTCGGCAGCACCTGCCCCTATTATAGTATGCATTTCATCTATGAAAAGGATAACGTTGCCGGCCTTGATTATTTCCTCCATTGCTTTTTTGAGGCGTTCTTCAAATTCTCCGCGGTATTTTGCACCTGCAACAACTCCCGAAAGGTCAAGCGATACAACTCTTTTTCCCCGAAGAAGCTCCGGTACGTTTCCCGATGCAATCTCCTGTGCAAGTCCTTCTGCAACAGCGGTTTTTCCCACGCCCGGTTCGCCTAAAAGCACGGGATTATTTTTTGTGCGGCGTGAAAGAATCTGAATGACACGCTCTATTTCCTTTTGTCTGCCGATTACAGGGTCAAACTTACCTGCCTTAGCAAGCTCGGTAAGGTCTCGTCCGAACTGATTAAGGGTTGGTGTATCTCCGCCTTTTTTCCCTGAACGCTTTTCGCTATCGGGAACTTCACCCGAAAGCTGCCCGGAAATATCCTCGTAAAGATTATTGGGTGCTCCCATTGACATAAGTATTTTAAATGCGATACTGTCACGCTCTCTTGCAAGGGCAAGAAGGATATGCTCCGTTCCTATATACTGGCTGTTTGTTTTATGCGCCTCCGCCATGGACTGCTGGAGAGTACGGTTTGTCCTGGGAGTAAACCCTGCAAAATGGCTTCCCCCGTCAATATTGCTGTTATATTTTATGATTTGCTCTCTGAGCTTTTGAGACGTAATTCCCAGTGCAGACAGGTACTTTGCGGCAAATCCGCTTCCCTCGTCCAGAAGTCCGCACAAAAGGTGTTCTGTGCCGATGTAGTTACAGCCCGTTTCTCTTGCACATTCCTGTGAAAGAGCAATGGCTCTCTGGGCTTTTTGTGTGAATTTATTTTCTATACTCATTATTTTCATTCCTTTCTGTTTTGGGGACGGACCTGTTTTGGCACCGCAAGCTAAGCCAAAAGCTTCGCTGTCAGGAGCCGTCCCCTTAGGTTTGTTATTGTAGTACACCTTGTAGGATTTGTGCCCTTTTTATGTCACGTTCCTGAGGAAGTGCCTTTTCCATGTGAGTGCTTAATGTAGCAGGCATTGCTGAAAACATTGCTTTTCTTAGCTTCTGGCAGTCTATATTTTTAATTATGCCTGCATTTGCTCCCATGCAAACATTGGAAACGAGATTCATTGCCTCTGAGGAGGGAATCATATAGGCATTTTTGAGAATACCCAGGCTGCGAAGGCATTTATCTTTTATTTCATAAGGGTTATTTTCAAATAGCTGTGCGCTGATTCTTCTTTCCTCGCTGATTAAGCTGCACGCCGCCGCTGTAAATCGGTTTATAATATCCTCTTCGCACACTCCCATGGTAATCTGATTGGAAAGCTGATAAAGTGCTCCGCTTGCACGGCTTCCCTCTCCAAAAAGCCCCCGTACCGTCATGCCTAAGTTTGCGGCCCATTTTAAAAGGGGATTTACCTGCTGTGATGCACTTATCGCAGGAAGATGAAGCATTACAGAAGCCCGAAGCCCCGTTCCCGCATTTGTGGGACAGCTTGTGAGATACCCGAATTCATCATCATAATCAAAGGCAAGGTTTTCCGAAAGAAGCTTTTCTATTTTTTTTGCCGTGTCATACGCCGACTGTGCGTCAAGCCCGTCGGCAAAAACCTGTATTCTCAGGTGGTCTTCCTCGTTTACCATTACGCTGATTTTTTCATCATTACTTATTATTGCCACAGACGGCACTTTTGAAGCACAAAGCTCTGAACTTATAAGATGTTTTTCAATAAGGGCTTTCTTTTCAATCTCCGAAAGCTTTGATATTTCGTATGTTTTAAGGGTGTCCTTTATGGGCGAATTATCAAAAGCACTTCTAACTTTCTCTATAAGCTCCGTCGCCTGAGAGGCGGTCATCTTCCTCGGATAAGGCGTTTTTTTAATATTTCGGGCAAGCCTTATTCTGGTGGTTACGGCAATATCGGTTTCGTTTATATTCATATTCATAATTACTTGCCCTCCTTGCTCTTAATTTGGTCACGGATTACGGCAGCCTCTTCATATTTTTCCTCTGCAATGGCACGGGAAAGCTTTTCCTTTAAAATATCAAGCTCGCTTTTTTCCCTTAAAGGCTCTTCTTTTTTAATTTCCTCTGCCTTAATCTTTTCATCTGCCACAGCGTGAACAGATGTCCCGTGAATTTTCCTGAGCATTGACTTTGCCTGAATACGGAAGGTATCATAACAGCTTCCGCATCCCATTCTGCCCTTTCTCGCAAGCTCCGCCGCAGTCATACCGCATACGGGGCAAGAGGTTTCGCTCTCACTTCTGCCTCCGAAAGAAAGGAGAGAGCCGAAATTATCAAACAGCGATTCTCCCGATGCACACTCCGAGCATATATTGAGAGAGCTTTTCTTTCCGTTTACTATTTGTGTATACAGCACCGTTGCGTTTCTTTTTCCGCATTTTTCACATAACATAGCTATTCCTCCTTATGCCTAACGAATAAGACTCGTTATCATACTTTTAAAAATTCTTGCCCTTACGGCATCCCTTACATCCGCGGTAAAGGGGAGAACCTTATCATTCACCGCACCTAAAATTATGTGGGCTTCTCTGGGAGTTATGCATTCATAGTCCAAAAGATTCTGCACGAAAACCGCCGCAGTGCGATAGGAAAGAGTGCTTCCCACGGCATTTACTATATGCATGGGGTATGTGCTTTTGTCGGTTTTCACCGTCCTGATTCTTACACCGCCGCCGCCACCGCGTCTGCTTTCTATTATATATCCGCGTTCAGGCGTAAAACGGGTTTGTATAACATAATTTATCTGGCTGGGAACGCAATTCAGCTCCCCTGCAAGGTTATTTCTCTGTATTTCCACCGTGCCGTCGGCTTCCTTGAGCATATCCAAAAGCATTTTTTCTATAATATCCGACATGTTCATACATAAGCACCTCTTTTTCTTCATAATTTGACTTTGACTTTCTTTGACTTTAATATATCACCTATTTTTTCAAATGTCAATAGCTTTTAAGAAAAAATTTTGCGTTTTGCGGTCGGTGCAATTTTTGCACTTCCTCGGAAAATGGGATAAAGTAGTGCAGAATTCACGAACTGAACCCTTTAGGGCTTGCCCGAAGGCGTACGTGGGTACGTCGAGGGTGAAGTTCGTGGATAGCAAAACGCATAAAATGCAAAAGGAATCCGCAAAAACGGATTCCTTCCTTGCATTTTAACAGTCGCTTTGTTACGACACTTGATAAAAGGCACATTTCTATTATTTTTTTCGCGTTTTGCGGTCGGTGCTGCTTTAGCACATTTTCCTTTAATACATGGAGTTTTTTTGCATATAGTCATAAAGCTGCTTTCCATGCTCCTGCTCTTCCTTTTGTATATGATTTATCTGCTGCCTTATATTATCATCCTTAAACTCAAACACGCAGGTATCATATAAATGGCTTGCGTGCTTTTCCGTGGTAAGAAGGTCCTGTGCAAGATAAGCGTCCTGCTTTTTTTCCTCCGTTTCTGCCGCACCGTAGCACTCGGTAAAGGTGGGCTTTTGCTGACTCTGGCTTCCTCCTGAAGAAGATGCAGGCGTCTGCCCGTTTTCAATTTTGGTCAAAGTATCAAGATGCCCCTGCTCTACCTGTGCGATGTGAATGCAGAGCTGTTTAAGCTGTGGGTCATGGGCATACTCTGCCGCCTTTGTATACTTTTCAATACAAAGCTTCTCCGTGTCCTTCATGTCCTTTAATAAATCTTTTTCCTTTTGGGATAACTGCATAAAAAATCACCTCACAGGTATTTTTTACCTGCGAGGCGGTTTTTATTCAAATAATTTCTTAAAGCTGTAAGTTATGGAATTACTTGTAATTTGGAAAGACAGCCGACATGCATTTTTTATTGAATGAAAAATGCTGTCCTCTTGCCTTGGGTCTGCCACGGTAATATAACGGACACCGTCCGCAATACGGCAGAAATTCTCCTCTCCGCCCGAAATTACAAACACATTCTTTTCCACAGCTCCCTCGGAAAGAAGGCTGTGAAACGCCTTGCGGTCAATATCCGATACAAAGCCCACGGCTTCATCGGATATAATAAATATATTATCCACAGCACTCTTTAGTGCCTCGGCAAGCTTTTGCCATTGCTCCCCTCGGGAGAATTTGCCCTTGTCCTGCTTTATTGTAATAACCTTGGAGTTAAAAATATCTCTTTCCCCAAAGGAATCTGTCTTTATTAAACTAAGGCTGTCGGGAGTCAGATCCTCGGGCTTATCCCCTCCTATAATAACGGAGGCATCCGCCTTTTTCAGTACGTTCATATTATGAGCGTAGGCGGCTCTGTCAAAGAGGGTGTTTACTTTTGAAGAAGCATAGATGTCAAACACAAAGCCTGCATCGGACTGCTGTGCCAAGGGGTCTTTCGTAATAGGCTTTTCAGCGTCAATTTCATAATCTCCGCAAATAACCTCAATGCTTCTTTGAGCATTCCCGTGTATCAGCTTGATTTCACTTGCACCCTCGCTCAGAGCTTTTACCGACCCGTCAAGACTAAGAGACACCAATTTTGAATCAAATTTTGGCTGAAGCAGGGTTAAATCCCTGACAACCGCTGTTTTTCCCTGCTTATCAAAAACCTTTATCTGCCCCTCGCCCTTGTAGCTTTCGCCTTTTTTTAGTGTTATCTCCTTGGGGGCAATAATACCGCTGGCCTCACTTATCATGCTGACGGTGCAGCTATCGGTCTTTTTGCCGCCGCAGTATACGTCGATTACGGCAGTTTCATTTCCTTGCGGATAGAAGATATTATCCTTTATGCTGCCCTTTCCTTCCGACACGACAAGCTTTATTTTCTCAGTGCCTTTTGAGGGCTTATTATAGTTTTTATCATAGGGGGTAACTGTGAGCTTTACGCTGTCCCCCGTTAAAACATAATCATTCTCCGCCTCTATGAAAGCCCCTACAGCCTCGCCGCTTTTTGCACTGCTCACAATTGCAGGGGCGTTTATCACCTTTCGGTTTTCTATGGGGCTGTTTAGAAAACCGAGGCTATCGTCCTTAAGGGTTTTTCCCACCATTTGGGTAGAGCCGCCTCCGTCAAGGTTCAGGGCATTTACGCACCCCAAATCAAGGCATATATCGGCAAGCTCACTAAGAGATACGCCGCGGCTTTCGTTTTGTCTGCCGTCAACGGTAATAAAATAAACCACCGTTCCGTCCTCGTTTGTTCCCACAACACTTCTCGGGTTATTCCCTGCCACGTTATGGGTAATCTCTGTTTTTTTGCCGTCCTTTAAAAGAAGCGTACCCCCTCCGAATGCAGTTTCCACATTTTCGATTGAGGGTGTAAATTCAATTTTTGTTTTAACAGCGTCCCCAAGGTTAAATTTATATTCCAGAAACGGGGTCATATTATCGTCAATTACCAAAATGTACCCATCCTTGGGAATGGGAATGCTCCCCCCCAGACTTACGCCCTTTGCCGTCACAACATCGTCCGTAACGGTAACTGCCGTGATGCCCTCAGGGAGAAAGGGCGAAGTGCCTGCGTTAAATTCGGGAGTGTACATAAGCACAGCCCCGTAATAATCGGTGGGTTTATTAATATGTGCTATGGGCATTTTTGTGCCATCGGGTGCTTCTACCTCGCCTTGATAGGTAAGATATGAAAACGAAAGCACGCTTTCACTTAAAAATCCTGCCGCCATATCTGTATTTATGTGGGACTGCAAAAGCTCCCCGTCCTTAACCTCGATTCCCAAAGAGAAATTCTGGTCGCCTTTATATGCGGAGAAAAAGTCCCCGTTTATGGCAACAACCGTGTTTTCCTCTTTTTGCGCAAGGTCTTTTACGGTGGCGGTCTTATCACTACCGCCACTGTGCTTTAAAAGCTCAAAGCTCAGATTTTCATTTTTCAGATCGGCTGTTACGCAGTTTATATTAAGTGCATAAGAGCCGAAAAATTGCTGCTTCCTCGTAAGGGTAACACCGCCTGTCACAACCTCTTCCTCCGTGGAAGAATAAAGGGGCGCCCCCGATGCCGAGGCACAAACGTATATAATAAACGCCATAAAAAATGCAGTTATTCTTTTCAATTAAATCCCTCCTTTGCTGTGCTTTGTAATAGAAAAGGGGGTTTGCCGAAAATCAGCGGCGAAACATTTCCTCGGGAAGAACACGGATTGCTACATTAAGCTCATTTCCAACTTTTTCAAGCTCTGCCGTAAGCTCCTCCATGCTAAGAGCACTCTTTTCCATATCCACAAGAGCAATCATGGTAAAGAGATTTTGCATCAGCTTTTGTGAAATATCGAGAATATTGATGTTCTTTTCATAAAAAAGTCCGCTGACTCTTGCAATGATACCCGTCTTATCTTTTCCTACTACCGTTACTACTGCACGCATTTTAATTACTCCTTTATAATGAATTTTGCCTTACTGCTTCATAGATAAACAGAGCCGCCGCCACAGAGGCATTAAGGGAATTAACGTCGCCTTTCATGGGAATTTTTACCTTGAAATCGCATTTTTCCAGAACAAGGCGGCTGATTCCCTCGCCCTCGGAGCCTATTACAATTGCCACAGCTCCTTTAAGGTCGGCATCATAAATATTCTTGTCGCCCGAAGCATCTGCACCGCTTACCCAAATGTTTTTCTTTTTCAAATCGTCAATGGTTTTTGCAAGGCTTGTTACCCTTGCCACGGGGGTATACTCCACCGCACCTGCACTTGCCTTGGCACAAACGGCGGTAAGCGTTGCCGAATCATGCTTGGAAATAATGATTCCGTGTACGCCTGCACAGTTTGCCGTTCTTATAATTGAGCCTAAATTTCGGGGGTCTGCTATGCGGTCAAGAATTACGATAAAGGGAGGCTCCCCTTTTTCCTCGGCACGCTTTAAAATATCATCAACGGTTGCATATTCTGCCATGGCACACTGGGCGATAACCCCCTGATGTGCCCCCGTAAGGCTCATTTCGTCAAGTTTCTTTCCGTCTGTTTCCGTAACGGTAATGCCCTTTTCCTTTGCCATGCGGATAATGGGAATTATGCTTCCGTGTCTGTCGCCCTTTTTCACATATATTTTATCTATGCTCCTGCCGCTTTTAAGTGCTTCCGCCACAGGATTTCTGCCCTCTATTTTATCATTCATGCGGATTCCTCCTTTTTCTACTGCTTCATTATATCACAACATATGAAAAATTCTATAATTGTAACACAAATTTATTATTCCTTATTCTACCTTAGCCGACGGGAAGTCGAACCCCACACGGTTTTAAGAGGTGAATTTTCCCCAATAGTGCGTTAAAATCCTTGAAAATACGAAAGTATTATCTGCGGATTTTGCCTTCTCTTGAGAAAAATTCATCCTCTTAAAACTTCTGCGAACCCTGACGTAGGAAAATTTTCATAAGACGGATGCGAAAGTCGCAGATGGGCTGTCGCCCTTCAAGACTGACAAATTCGTATTATGGGAATTTAACAAGTCAGAGCGTATGGGGTTCGGCTACCCGTCGGCTACTGTAAATTGTTTTTCCCTAAACAGGATTTTGCCGCCCGTAAGAGTGGAAAAATCTGTCCCTTTCCGAGTAATTCTGTAGGGAATTTTCAGATAGTCGCATTTTATTTTAAATCCCGATTCCAAAAGCTTTTGTGTATCCTTTGCCGTAATTCCCTGAAGCGATACGAAAACACAATCCTCGTATTCAACACGCACGGCTCGTCCCCTGATGTTTTCAATGGGAAAATATTCTATCCATGCGCCATTAACACAGATTCTCTCTGCATCTTTTAAAAATACTGTCCGTATTCCTTTGCGTGATGCCTCTTTCTCAAGCTCAAGCTTTTCCTCGTCTGTTAAAAGGTCGTCGGAAGCAATCACCATTTGAGGAAGCTTGCTTTTCAAAAGGGAAAATACATCGCCCTTGGGAAGTGCTGAAATAATAAGGCATTTAACTTCCTCATCAAAATTCTCACTTAACTGCACTGCATCATAGTAATCGGGACAATCAATATAGATTAATCCTCCGTCTTTAATCTTAAGAGCAGAAAAGGTGTCCGAGCCATAGTGGGCAAAGCTCATATTCAATTTTACCCCGTGGTTAAAGGTTGTGGCAATACACATTGCCAAAAGCCATCCGCAGCACAGGCTTTTTAACGCTCCACTTTTTTGGGGATAAATATGTATTGCTATAAGAATAAAAACCCAACTTACTGCAAAAAGGATGCCCAATCCCCCTGTTTCCAAGCCTGCCCCCGGCACTCTTGCAACGCCCAGGCTGACAGCCTCTATAACGTCTGCGGTCCTTTGCAGGGCTATTTGCAAAAAAGCCGAGATAAAAGAGATTTTTGACATTACAAAATACAAAAGTCCCAATACCACAAACAGGGAGGAAACGGGGAAAATTAAAATATTTGATATAATCGAATACGGATTAACCGTTCTGAAACTTGCTATCAGAACAGGTATAACAATAATTTGTGCGGCAACGCTTACCGCCACCGCATTGCTTGCCCAATCGGGAAGGATACCGTTTATTGCTCCTTTTATTTTATCGGTATAAAGTACAATACCCAAAACACACAGAAGCGACAGGATAAAGCCCACACTTGCCACATAATACGGATTTAAGGCAAGCATGATGAGTGCCGCGGCGGCAATTGTTGTGTAAGTGTCGTTGTCACGGTAAAGTATTTTTGAAAGGTGGTATATAACGCACATTATAAGTGCCCTAATTACGCTTGCGCCCATTCCCGTAACAAGCGCTATAAACAAAGCCCCGAAAAGCACAAGGATGTTTACATAGCGTTTCTTTCCGAATATCTTCCTTAGGAAAAAAGCCATTGCCACAATAATTGCAGATATGTGCATTCCCGAAACCACGGCAATATGACTGAGTCCGCTTTTTTGGAGGGCATCGTCAAGGTCGTCCGAAAGCAGCCTTTTATCTCCGAACACCATGGCGTTGAAAAGCCCTCGGCTGTCACCCTGAAAGGCTTTTTCTCCCAAACGGTCCATTTGTGTGCGGATTTTATATATGAATCCTTCTATGCCTTTTGTCATTCGTCCGCTCAGTTGAAATTTTTCTGCCTCTGCACTAAGGTAAACTCCCTCGCTGTGCATATACGAGGAAAAATCAAAAAGGCTCACCTTTGGCGGAGCATACTCCGAGAGGGCAAAGCTTCCCCAAAGAATGTCCCCCGGATATAACATAGCATTGGAATTGGTTTTGAGATAAATTTTCACCCTTTTCCCGTTGTCCTTAAAGAAGGCTTCTGCTCTGCCCCTATCGGAAAAATCGGTAACCGTCACCTGTCCCTGAAAGGTACTTCCGCCATAAATCGCCGACAAGCTCTCTTTTCGGCCTTGGGCAAGCTCCATTCTGCCAAAGCCCAGCACCATAAAAAGGGAAATCCCCACGCATAGCCATCTTTTATCCCTGTATAGAAGCACGCCCCCTACACAGAGCAGAGCGGTCATTATGATTATCCAAAAAATGCCGATTCCCACAGCGGAGGAGTATATTCCTGCCATAAAAAGAACCGCCATTAATACAATGGGTCTTACTAACATGCTACTTATTTTATCTCCTGCTCAAGATTATCAAAAAGGTTGGAAGCAAAAAAATCTCTTATATGAAGATTTAATCCGTCACAAATTTTCTTTATTGTAGAAATTGTGGCTGAATTATTTCTGCCTCCCACTATATTGCTCAGCGTTGATTGCGTTATTCCGCATATGGTTGCAAGCTTGTTTACAGTAATATTCTTTTCCTTGCAAAGTTCAAGAATTCTTAGCTTAACTGCTGTTCCGATACTCAAAACAATCACCTCAAAAAAGTTTTATTTTATTTCTTGTTCCAAATTATCAAATTCACGAGTTGAAAAGAACTCTCCTAAAGTAATTTCCAATCCATCGCAAAACTTTTTAATGGTGCGTATTGAAATATCACGGCGTGATTTATCCATCATGCTGTATGCCGTAGACGGAGTAACTCCCGACAAGGTTGCAAGCTCATTAATTTTGATTCCCTTTTCTCCGCATAACTCCATAAATCGCTCTACAATAACATCTTTTATATCCATTCCGCTTCACCTCATGGATATTGTATGCGTTTTTACGTTCATGCGTATACGCCCGTGCGTAATTAAGGGCGTTTTTTATGAATAAAAATTGAATTTTCCATGGGAACATTGGGTCGGTGCTGCTTTATCACATTCCGTCGCCAAGGGGAATCAAAAATGGTGCAGAACGTACAAACGGAAGTCCGCAGGACGTCCCGAAGCTGTACATAGGTACAGCGAGAGGTGACGTTTGTGCGTAGCAAAACGCATAAAATGCGAAAGGAATCCGCTCACGGATTCCTTCCTCAAACAATTCAACGCACTTTGTAAATTTAATTTATTAATAGCACTTCCACTATATATTTTGCGTTTTGCGATCAGTGCCGTTTTTCATTCCCCGCCTCAGTCAGCAAGGTTGAATTTACTGTGTATCGCCCTAACTGCGTTTTCCGCATCCTTTCTGTCAATAAGAACGCTTACGCGGATTTCGCTTGTGGAAATCATCTGAATATTGATTCCTGCATCATAAAGAGCCTCAAACATTGTTGCGGCAACACCGGGGTTAGATGTCATACCTGCACCTACGATAGAAATCTTTGATACGTTTTCATCGTGAATAACCTTCTCGGCACGGATAATTGCATTATTTTCATTGATTACGTTAAGTGCTGTTTCAAGGTCACCTGCACCTACGGTGAAGCTGATATCCTTGCTTCCGTCACGTCCGATTGACTGAAGAATAATATCAACATTTACTTTCTTCTTTGCTAAAAGCGAGAATATCTGAAATGCCTTTCCGGGCTTATCATCAATATTTACAAGAGCAATTCTTGCAACATCATTATCACGGGCAATACCTCTGATTAACATCTTTTCCACTGTGTTTTCCTCCTTAACAATAGTGCCGGGCACTTTTTCAAAGCTTGACAGCACTTCCATATTTACATTAAATTTCTTTGCAAGCTCCACGCTTCTGTTATGAAGCACGTTTGCACCTGCACTTGCCAGTTCCAGCATTTCGTCGTAAGTAATTTCGTTAAGCTTTCTTGCTTCGGGCACGATTCTGGGGTCGGTTGTATACACGCCTGTTACATCGGTGAATATCTGACAAAGGTCAGCACCCAAAGCCGCCGCAAGAGCAACTGCCGAGGTATCGGAGCCGCCTCGTCCGAGGGTTGTAATATCATCAAACTTATTAATACCCTGGAAGCCTGCCACGATAACGATTTTCTTTTTATCAAGCTCCAGATGAACTCTCTCGCCGATAATACGCTTAATGCGTGCCTTTGAATAATTGCTGTCGGTATTTACACCTGCCTGCCAGCCTGTAAGGGAAACAACGGGTCTGCCCAGCTTTTCAATAGCCATTGCAAGAAGGGACATTGAAATCTGCTCACCTGCCGAGAGAAGAACGTCCATTTCTCTTTTTGACGCGTTTTTGTTGATTTCTGCCGCTTTTTCCAGCAAATCATCTGTAGTATCGCCCTGTGCGGAAACTACTACCACAACGTCGTTACCCTCGTCGTAAGTTTCCACAATACGGCCTGCTACGCGGAAAACTCTTTCCGCATTGGCAACACTGCTGCCGCCGAATTTCTGTACTATTAAACCCACTATAATTACCTCCTTGGGATTAGCTTAGCTTATTTGTAAAGCCTAATTTTATTTATAACTCCGCCGATTTTTTCAATATCGGCAGCAAGCTTTCCTATCTTTATCTCATCGGTTACAAAGCCGTAATCATTAATACCTTTTATAAATTCTCTATCGCCGAAAACCTCTTTTGCCGTGGCAATCTGACTTTCTTCTATACGTACAAAGAATTTAGCCTCTATATCCTCATAAGGGATAAAGCTTTCCCTGTCGCTTTCCTCCCAGCTGAAATAGGGATTATATTCTCCGCTGCGGACAATATCCACCACATCGCCCACTACTGCACTGGCTGTGGGAAGCTTGCCTGCCCCTCTGCCGTAGAACATAAGGGTATCCACCATGTTCCCTTTTACCATAACGCTGTTGAAAACATCTTCTACAGTTGAAAGAGGACAACTTTCGGGGATAAGCATCGGCTCTACGGAAGCATTTACCTTGCCGTCTTTTGTAAATCCGCATCCAATCAGCTTGATTGTGCAGCCGATTGCCGCCGCATATGTCACATCTTCTGCACTTATCGTGCGGATACCTGCCGTGTGTACCATTTCGGAAGGAATCTTTTTCCCTGTAACAAGTGACATAAGAATGGAAATTTTTCTGCATGCATCAAATCCGTCCACGTCTGCCGTGGGGTCCTTTTCGGCATATCCAAGCTCCTGTGCCGTTTTAAGCGCACCCTCAAAGGACTCGTTTTCCTTAAACATCTTTGTCAGAATATAGTTTGTAGTTCCGTTAAGAATACCCGAAACCTCATAAATGTCATTTGCCGCCGCATCATTTGCCAGCGGGCGGATAATGGGAATACCGCCGCCTACGCTCGCCTCGTAAAGATAGCGTACATTCTTCTCCTTTGCAATGCGGAAAAATTCATCGCCGTGTGTGGCAACAAGCTCCTTATTGCTCGTAACAACGCTCTTTCCTGCCATAAGAAGCGCCTTTGTATATTCATAGGCGAATTTAATACCGCCCATTGTTTCCACCACAATATCAATCTCACTATCTCCCACAAGGTCATTGAAATCCTTTGTGAAAAGATGTGCCTCCTCATGGGCTGAAAAATCACGAATGTCAAGAATCCTTTTAACGTCGATTTCCTCGCCTGCTTTTTTTGTGAGAATATCTTTATTTTTCCTTATTATCTCGTATACTCCGGAGCCTACAACTCCGAAGCCGATAATTCCGATTTTCTTCATTTGTATACCTTCCTTTATTGTTTTGCGAGTATATTTACCTTGCGCACACCGCGTACCATCTGCAGACCCGAAATCAGTCTGTCGGTGCTCAGGCGCATATTTTCCGTCTGAACGGTAACGGTTATATTTGCAACACCGTTTATGGGAACATTCTGATTAATTGTTAAAATATTGCAGCCGGCATCACTCATGAACGATAACATATCGCTCAGGACACCCTTAAGGTCAATTACTGCTATAAGGAGCGTTAAAATTCCCTGCATCTGATTAAAAGGGAAAACGTAGTCCTTATATTTATAATACGCACTTCTTGACACTTCTGCCATATCTGCCGCTTCGTTTACTGTTTCTGCCTCGCCCGATTCCAAAAGCTCTTTAACCTTTAAAATCTTGTGATAAACAGGAGGAAGCACCGATAAATCGGCAATTACAAGCTTTTTCTGCTCCATGTGTCCACCACCCGTGTACATTTGTCTTTTGATATATTACCACGAATGGGGGTAGTTGTCAAGCAAAAAATTATACAAAAAACACCAAATTAACATTGGGAATGTAAGAAATTCCACGGATGCGTGAAGGCTTATGTTCTTTTGTAACCAAAAGAACCAAAAGTTTTGGGGTTGCGATTCCCCAAACCCCTAAACCGCTCCTATCGGACTAAGTAATTGCCTTACCTAATCTTTTAAATAGCGAGTTTTGTTTTTGCGGATTTTAAGCCTTTGTACCGCCGGCTCCAAAGGGAAACCCATTCCCTGTTCCGCCTGAAATCGCTCGTCAGCAGCGGAAAATGATACGAGCGATTTCTCAGTAGTCGACTTTAAATCCGCAAAAACCTCACTTCTGTGCTTATTGTTAGATTGATTTTGTGTGAAAACTATCTTTATATGCACCAAAGTAGTTTTTGAAGCTTCAAGGCTGACTGGTAAAATTCTGTCCACATCAGTTTCCTTTGCAGGTGGACAGAATTTAGAAACAGCTGAGGCTGAGTGCCGAATCTGTTTCGGTGACACAAAAGCCGCAGAAGCTTCAAAACGGAATTATATAACTTAGTAGGGTAAACAAGTTTATGGTTAAACAACGCCGCCCCTGCGAGGCCGTTTAAGCCAACGGGGTGTCAATCTCCGTACGGTTTTAAAAGGTGACAAGTTCGTATTATGGGAATTTATTCCGTCAGGGCGTATGGAGATTGGCTCCCCGTTGGCTGGGTCCGGGGAATCGGAACCCCGGCGGTTTTGGTCCTTTTGGCGGCAAAAGGACATGTCTCTCATCGGCACCGATGGAAATGCTTGCAACAAGCCTGTAAGCGGTAGCTTATCTCTTATATTCATTATATATATCGCGCTTACTTACGCCGCGATCCTTTGCGGTCTTTTTCAGGGCTTCCTTTTCGTCAATTCCCTGATTTATGTACATTTCCACATGCTCGGAAACGGACATTTTCTGCCATGCGGCTTCTCTTTCAGCCTCTATATCCTCGCTCTTTTTTCCCTCGATAACAATAACAAATTCGCCCCGAGGCGGATTTTCTTCATATTTATTTATGGCATCGGAAATGGTTGTGCGTACAAATTCCTCGTGGATTTTGGTTATTTCGCGGCAAAGTGCTATCCGCCTGTCACCCAAAATTCCCAGCATATCACGAAGCGTAGAAAGAAGCTTATGGGGTGCTTCGTAAAAAATCATGGTACGCTGTTCTTCGGAAAGGGATTTAAGATGCTCCGTTCTGCCTCTTTTATTCACCGTAAGAAAGCCCTCAAAGGTAAAGCGTTGTGTAGAAAATCCGCTTGAAATAAGGGCGTTTATCCCTGCAACCGCACCGGGAACGGGGACAACGTCAATTTCCGCTTCTATGCACATTTTCACCAAATCCTCACCGGGGTCACTTACGGCAGGAGTGCCGGCATCACTTACAAGGGCAATGTTTTTTCCCTTTTTCATTTCGGAAATAAGGTACTCTCCCTTTTCCTTTTTATTATGCTCAAAGTAACTGGTCAGCGGTTTTTCTATATCAAGGTGGTTTAACAGCCCCAAGGTTCTTCGTGTATCCTCCGCCGCAATAAGGTCAACACTCCTTAAGGTTTCCACACATCTGTATGTAATATCACCCAAATTTCCTATGGGTGTGGCACATAAATATAATTTTCCGTTCATAACAAATATCCTTTATTTTAATGATTGTATATAGTTTCCGTCCCTGTCGTACATAAAAACGGCACTCTCAAGCTTAAGCTGAGGCTTTCCATCGAGCGCTCCCTCAATTAAAATCAGATTTGCCGCCTTTCCCTCGGAGGGGTACACCACGCTGAGGCGCTTGGGCTCAATTTTATATTTTCTGAAAGCTGATATGACATCGCACATGCGGTCAGCCCTGTGCACCATAAAAAGCTTGCCTCCCGATTTAAGCACTGCCGCCGCACTTTTTACCACTCCGTCCAGAGTGCAGGCAATTTCGTGGCGTGCTATGGCAAGGGCATCCTTGGGATTTACGATTCCTCCCCCTGCGTTCATATAAGGGGGATTGCAGGTAACCGCATCAAAGACATGCTTCCCGAAAAGTGTGGGGGCATCGTTGAGGTCTGCATTATGTACGATTATCTTATCCGACAGATTGTTAATCTCCATAGTCCGCTTTGCCATATTGCTTACTTCGGGGACGATTTCCACCGCATCAATAGAAGAAGGCTCCTGCATTCCCCACAAAAGCACGGGGATAATCCCTGTTCCCGTACACATATCCAGCACCCTTGCCCCTTTTTTAAGCTTTACAAACCTTGAAAGAAGCACCGCATCACTTCCGAAGCAAAAGCCGTCCTTATTTTGTATTATTTTATATCCTTTAAGACCTAAGTCCTCTACTTTTTCATTATCTAAAATTAAATCCATTTTTTTGCTCCTTTTCAGAAAGTAAAAGCCGCCGAAAAATTTCAGCGGCTTTTCTTTCTTAATCTCCGATTATTCAGCGGGGTTGGGAGCTGCAACAGGGCATACACCTGCACAAGCACCACACTCGATGCAAGCATCAGCGTCGATTTCGTACTTTCCGTCGCACTCTTTAATGCATTCTACGGGGCACTCACCTGCGCAAGCACCGCAGCCGATGCACTCTTCGTTAATAATATAAGCCATTGTCTACACCTCTTTTACATAGATTCTACCTACATTGTAGCATAAAAATCGTAAATTTCAATAGTTTTTTTTGCTTTTATGCGGTTTTTGCTTGAATATGGCGGTTTTTTTATATATAATATAGGAAATAATCATATGATGGGATAGTGTTGATGATGAAAACATTCAAAAAAATTCTTAACCACATTTTTATTGATGGCCTCAGCGGTATGGCATACGGTCTTTTTGCCACGCTGATTGTGGGAACGATTCTCACGCAGATAAGCACATTTATCGGCGGTAGCGTCGGTAATTTCCTTTTTGTGTTCGGTAAGGTTGCGTCCCTTCTGACAGGTGCAGGAATCGGTGTGGGCGTGGCATGTAAATTCCATTCATCCCAGCTTACTACCGTAAGTGCCGCAGTTACAGGTATGATTGGTGCTTATGCAGGAAAAATCCTTGCAGGCACATTTTTCGTAGAAGGTGCATTTGCCATCACTCCCCCGGGAGAGCCGGTAGGTGCATTTCTGGCGGCATATACTGCAATTCTTGTAGGAAAGCTTGTAAGCGGTAAAACCAAAGTTGACATAATCGTAACTCCCGTTTGTTGCATTGTTTCGGGTGCGACGATCGGACTTCTTGCAGGACCACCTATTTCGGAGTTCATGGCAGACCTTGGCGGAATGGTAAACTGGGGCGTTGAACAGAATCCCTTCGTAATGGGCATTGTAGTCAGCGTTCTTATGGGAATGTTCCTCACTCTCCCTATAAGCTCCGCGGCAATCGGTGTTGCACTTAAGTTAAGCGGTCTTGCGGCAGGTGCGGCAACGGTTGGCTGCTGTGCAAATATGATTGGCTTTGCCGTATGCAGTTACAGGGAAAACAAGGTAGGAGGTCTTTTTGCACAGGGATTAGGTACAAGCATGCTCCAGATTCCCAATATTGTGAGGCATCCGCAAATATGGATTCCTTCCATATTTGCAAGTGCGGTGCTTGGCCCCATTTCCACAATAGTATTCAAAATGCAGAGTAACCCCGTGGGTAGCGGTATGGGTACGGCAGGTCTCGTAGGTCCTATATCCAGTTTTGAAGTGATGTCTTCTTATATGAATCCCTTAACCGCACTCTTATATAATATTCTGATGTATTTTATCTTCCCTGCAATAATTTCCCTTGTAATTTCCGAAGGTATGCGGAAGCTCGGTATTATCAGGCAGGGCGATATGAAGCTTAATCTATGATGAAAATAGGAAATGTATCTTTAAAAAACAATGTTTTTCTTGCCCCCATGGCAGGGGTTACGGACCTTGCGTTCCGAATTATATGCGACCGCTTCGGGGCAGGTCTTTCCTACACGGAAATGGTCAGTGCAAAGGCACTTTCATTTTCCGATAAAAAGACAAACGCCCTCATGCAGACGGATAATCTTCCCACGGCGGTACAGCTTTTCGGAAGCGATGCATCCATAATGGCATCTGCCGTGTGCGAGGTGGAAAAGCACGGACTTTTCACCGATATAAACATGGGCTGTCCTGCACCAAAAATTGCAGGCAATGGCGAGGGAAGCGCCCTCATGCGCGACCTTGACAAAGCGGAAAAAATAATCGGCTCGGTATGCGATAAAGCAACAAAGCCCGTCACCGTAAAAATGCGAAGCGGCTGGGACAGTGAGCATATAAACGCCGTGGAGCTTGCACGTATTGCCCAAAACTGTGGGGCGGCGGCAGTAACCGTTCATGGGAGAACCCGTGAGCAGTATTACAGCGGAAAAGCCGACAGGAGCGTTATCCGAAAGGTGTGCGAGGCGGTAAGTATCCCCGTTATTGCAAACGGCGATATATTTTGTGCCGAGGACGCACAAAGTATGCTTTCCGAAACAGGGGCGGCAGCCGTTATGATTGGCAGGGGCAGTCAGGGAAACCCGTGGATTTTCAGGCAGATAATCGAGCTTTTTGAGGAAGGTGAGGTTAAAACAAACCCCACTCCCGAGGAAAGAATTTCCATGGCGATTGAGCATATTACCCTGCTTTGCTCCCTTAAAGGAGAACACAGAGGTATTTTAGAGGCAAGAAAGCACGCCTCCTGGTATATCAAGGGGCTTAGCGGCGCAGCGCAGCTTCGTAATAAAATTAATACAGCTACCCGACTTCAGGAGATGAGCAGTATCTTACGGGAGCTTTTGTAAAGGAATGATTAAAATGCGTATAGCGATAAAAGTCGGAACATCTACTCTTGCCCACAGCACAGGGCATCTTAATATCCGCCATGTGGAGGATTTGTGCAAGGTTATAAGCGACCTTAAAAATGCGGGAAACGAGATAATCCTTATTTCTTCGGGTGCTATCGGCATGGGCGTGGGTAAGCTTTCGTTGGGAAAACGCCCCGAGGATATGCCCACAAAGCAGGCGGCTGCAGCAGTGGGTCAGTGCGAGCTGATGTATACATACGATAAGCTTTTCTCTGAATATAACCACACCGTGGCACAGCTTCTTATCACTTCTCCCGACATTTCCGAAAGCACAAGAAGCGAAAGAGGCGAAAATTTCCGCAATACCGTTCTCCGTCTTTTAGAGCTTGGCGCACTTCCAATTATTAATGAAAATGACACCGTGGCAACGGAAGAAATATCGGTGGGTGACAATGATACATTAAGCGCCCTTGTTGCACGTAGCTGTGATGCTGACCTGTTGGTACTCCTTTCCGATATTGACGGACTTTATACCGCCGACCCCCACACCACCCCCGATGCCCGGCTTCTTTCCGAGGTTTGTGCTATTACGCCTGAAATTATCGCCATGGCAGGCGGTAAGGGAAGCGATTTGGGAACGGGAGGCATGGCTACCAAAATCCGTGCGGCACAAATCTGCACCGAAAGCGGAATAGATATGATTATTACAAACGGTGCAAATCCCTATGTCCTCTACGATATAGCAGACGGAAAAAGCATAGGAACAAGATTTATTAAGCAAGGTGAAAAATAAATATGACAACCAGACAGATACTTGAAAATGCCAAGGCGGCAAAGCTTAGTGCCATGCTCCTTGATACAGATACAAAAAATAATGCCCTTCTTTGCATGGCGGATAAGCTTGTTGAGCATACCGATAAAATCCTTTCTGCAAACAGTGTTGATGTGGAAAAGGCAAGGGGAATAATTTCCGATGTAATGATTGACCGCCTTTCTCTTTCCAAAGAAAGAATTGCCGCCATGGCACAGGGAATCCGTGACGTGGCATCACTTCCTGACCCTGTGGGGCAGGTCTTGGAAAGGGTGGAGCGTGAAAACGGACTTGTAATTGAAAAAACCTCTGTTCCCATCGGCGTTACGGCAATAATTTACGAAAGCCGCCCCAATGTAACAAGCGATGCGGCGGCACTTTCCCTTAAAAGCGGCAACGTGTGCGTGCTTCGCGGGGGGAAAGAGGCATATAACAGCGCAAAAGCCATTGTGGATGCGCTAAGGGAGGCTCTTTCAGAGTGTAATCTCTCGGAAAATCTGATCAACCTCGTGTCCGACACCACACGTCAAAGCGCAACAGAACTTATGACGGCTGTGGGATACGTAGACCTTCTTATTCCTCGTGGTGGAGCAGGTCTTATAAACGCCTGTCTTGAAAACGCAAAGGTTCCCTGTATTCAGACGGGTACGGGGATTTGCCATATTTTTGTTGACGAAAGTGCCGATTTTGAAATGGCACTGGGCATTATAGAAAATGCTAAAACAAGCCGTCCCTCCGTGTGCAATGCGGCTGAAAGCTTGCTTGTACATAAAAATATTGCAAAGGCTTTTCTTCCTTTGGTAAAAGAAAGACTCTTTGATAACCGAGAGGAAAATCCCGTGGAGCTTCGCTGTGACGAAAAGGCTTATGAAATTTTAGGCACGAAAAAAGCTTCTCCGGAAGATTTTGACACAGAATTTCTTGACTACATCTTAGCCGTAAGCGTGACGGAGGACGTAAGAAGTGCCATAGAGCACATTGCACTTCATTCCACGGGGCACAGCGAAAGCATTATTACAAAAAGCGAGGAAAACGCGAAAATCTTTACTGCGGCGGTTGACAGCTCCTCAGTTTATGTAAATGCCTCCACCCGTTTTACCGACGGAGGCGAATTCGGACTTGGCTGTGAAATGGGAATTTCCACCCAGAAGCTTCACGCAAGAGGTCCGATGGGACTAAGAGAGCTGAACACATACAAGTATATAATAAAAGGAAACGGACAAGTAAGATAAGGGGGATTGATTAACATGTACACTGCAGGTTTTATAGGCTGCGGCAATATGGGCGGTGCTCTGGCAAGCGCGGCGGCAAAGGCAATAGGCGGAGAAAGGGTTTACCTTTCTGACTTTTTAGAGGAAAAAGCAATTGCATTAAGCCGTGAAACAGGAGCAAACAAAGCCTCCAATGATGATATTGCGAAAAATTGCAAATACATTTTTTTAGGTGTTAAACCCCAGGTTATATTCAATACAATTTCCGAAATTGCCCCTGCTTTAAAGAACCGAAGTGACCGCTTCGTTGTGGTTTCCATGGCGGCAGGTATCAGCATCGGTGCAATTAAGGAGGCTTTCGGAACTGAGGTCCCCGTTATCCGCATTATGCCCAACACCCCCGCATCTGTGGGAAAGGGCGTAATCCTTTATTCATTGGACGGAGAAATCACAGAAGATGAGGAAAAGGAATTTTGCGAAATCTTCTCCCTTGCAGGCATCACCGACAAAATTGATGAAAAGCTTATTGACGCAGCAAGCGCACTTTCGGGATGCGGCCCTGCCTTTGTATATCTCTTTATTGAGGCACTTGCCGATGGCGCTGTAGATTGCGGACTCCCCAGGGATAAGGCTCTTTCCTATGCGGCAAACACGGTTTTGGGTGCGGCACAAATGGTTATTGACAGCAAAAAGCACCCCGGAGAGCTGAAGGACAATGTCTGCTCCCCCGGAGGAACAACCATTGAGGGAGTACGTGCACTTGAGGATGGCGGTTTCAGGGCAAATGCAATGAATGCTGTGATAAAAGCATACGAAAAAACCTTGAAATTAAAGAAATAACGGCTTATTCTTTGTATATTTACAAAAAACACTTGCAAATTTATACATTTGTCATTATAATTAAAGGGTAATTTATAATATTGGAGGAAACAATTATGAAAAAGATTCTCGCATTAATACTTGTTCTTGCACTTTCCGTATTTGCTTTTGCAGCTTGCTCAAGCGATGCAGACAAAAAGGGAAACGCAGACGAAAACAAAACCGAAGCTCCCGTTGAAAAGGAAGCTGAAATCGCAACTCTCAAAATGGCTACAAATGCCGCTTTCCCTCCCTATGAGTATAAGGAAGGCGAAAATTTCGTAGGTATCGACGTTGAAATTGCTCGCGAAATCGCGAAGGCTCTTGGCTGTGAGCTTGAAATTATTGATATGGAATTTGATTCCATCATTACATCAGTTAACGCAGGCGAAGCTGATTTTGGTATGGCAGGAATGACTGTTACAGAAGACAGACTTAAAGAAGTTGACTTCTCCGACAGCTACGCTACGGGCGTTCAGTCAATCATCGTAAAGAGCGGCAGTGCTATCAAGACTCCCGACGACCTTGCAGATAAGAAAATCGGCGTTCAGCTCGGAACAACAGGCGATATTTACTCCTGCGACGATTTCGGTGAAGAAAACGTAACAAAGTTCAGCAAGGGTGCTGACGCTGTTTTGGCTCTTAAGGGCGGCGAGGTTGACGCTGTTATCATTGATAACGAGCCTGCAAAGGCATTCGTTGCGGCAAACGAAGGTCTTGAAATCCTCGGAACAGACTATGCAGTTGAAGATTACGCAATTGCAATCAAGAAGGGCAACACAGAGCTTCTTACAAAAATCAATGATGCACTTGCAACCCTTTCTGAAAACGGTACTATTGATACAATTATCGGAAAATATATCTCCGCGAAATAAGATTTTTTATTAAAAGACTCTTTTTCAAGAGGGGTGTAAAGAAAGCATAGACTTTTTTTACACCCTCTCTTGGCTTTTTTATCAGAAACTTGAAAGGCGGTATACTATGTCCGCAAAAAAGAAAATTATTATAAGCTTAATATCCTTGATTGTTGCAATAGGCTTGATTTTCACGGGAATATATGCACTAAACAGCAGTTCAAAGGCAGACGAAACAAATATAGCTGCTGTAGAGGCTTTTGTAAACGAAGAATTTGACAAAATTGCCGTTTCCCAAATTGCAAAGCTGCTTGCAGAAAAAAACTCAATCACGGTTTATAAACTTTCCTACGGAAACCGGAAAGACATTACGTTGGAGTGCAGTGTAGAAACGGTGGATTTACATACGCTTCTTTCTCCCCATTATGATGAATTCCTCGGAACTTCTCCCAAAAAAGCCACAGGTATGTATAAATCAAAATCAGACCTTGACAGGGAGTTTCGTGAAAAACTTACCGCTCTTATCGAGGACTCGACTACAACCGAGCAAAGCTGTACGCTTACCCTTTATCAGACAGATTCGGGGCTTAAAATATATGCAGATAAGGAAACGGCAGATTTTATCTACGGCGGAATCGATAAAATAAGGGAAGAAGTTCTTAATAAAACCCATTATACTGATTCTGACGGTACAAAGAAAGAAATCGGCTCTACAAATATTACACGCGGACTTGTTGAGTGCTTTAAGCTCAGCTATGACGACCGTGTTCCCGACACAGGAAGCCGCATTGTAAGAATGTGGAACAGTTTTAAATACGACTTTAACCGCATTTTTATAGAGCATGCACGCTGGAAATCAATTTTCACAGGCCTGTGGGTTACTCTTAAGCTTACTTTCTTCGCACTTATAATAGGTATCTTCCTGGGCTTTTTGGTTGCATTTATAAGATGCACCGCCATAAAGCTTAAAAAGAAGAATTTCTTTTTATCTCTGCTTGATTTAATCTGCAAGCTTTATATTTCAATAATCCGCGGAACGCCCGCCATGGTACAGATAATGATTATTTATTTCGTTCTCTTTATGCCTATGGGGGTAAGCAAGTTTATTGCGGCGGTTGTGTGCTTCGGTCTTAATTCGGGTGCATATGTTGCAGAAATTGTCCGCGGCGGAATTATGAGCGTAGATGAGGGGCAGACGGAGGCAGGAAGAAGCCTCGGTTTTGGATATATGTCGACCATGTTCTATATCATTCTTCCCCAGGCATTTAAGGCAGTTCTCCCTGCTTTGGCAAACGAGTTCATTGTGCTTCTGAAAGAAACCTCCATTGCGTTCTATATCGGTCTTGGCGATTTGATGTACTCAGTAAACGCAATCCGTGCGGCAACCTATACCCAGTTTATGCCTCTTATTGCCGCTGCACTTATATATCTGGTACTTGTTTTGGTACTTAGTAAGCTTGTAAGCATATTGGAAAGGAGACTTAGAAATAATGAACGATAATAAACCTGTTATTAAAACACAAAATCTCTCCAAATGCTTTAAAAGCACCATTCATGCCTTAAACAACGTAAACGCAGAAATAAAAAGAGGCGAGGTCGTTGTTGTAATAGGTCCTTCAGGAAGCGGAAAGTCCACTTTCCTGCGTTCTTTGACAAGGCTTGAAGAGCCTACGGGCGGGAATATATATTTTGATGATATTGATGTAACCGACTCTAAAACAGACCTTAACATGATTCGCAGAAGAATGGGTATGGTTTTCCAGCAGTTTAACCTTTTCCCTCATATGACGGTTCTGCGTAATATGACTCTTGCCCCCATGAAGCTTCTTAAAATGAGCAAGGCGGAGGCGGAGGAAAAAGCCCTTTCACTCCTAAAAAGAGTAGGTTTAGGCGACAGGGCAAATGCATACCCCTCCCAGCTTTCGGGCGGACAGAAGCAGAGAGTGGCAATTGTGCGTGCTCTGTGCATGAATCCCGAGGTGCTTCTTTTTGACGAACCTACAAGTGCTCTTGACCCCGAAATGGTAGGCGAAGTTCTTGATGTTATGAAGGAGCTTGCAAAAGAGGGTATGACAATGGTTGTAGTAACCCACGAAATGGGCTTTGCAAGGGAAGTTGCCGACACAGTAATCTTTATGGATAACGGCGAGATATTGGCAAAAGGCACTCCCGAAGAAATTTTTGAAAAGAATGAAAACCAGAGACTGAGAGACTTTTTGAGAAAAGTATTGTAATTGAATATTGAACGAGGGTGTGAAAAACTTTGTTTTTCACACCCTCGTTTTCTTGAGGATTGCCAAGGGGTTCCCCCTTGTAAGCCGACTACACTGCTAATGTTCCCCGTTCATTTTCCAAAAGAATCTGTACGTCCTCCGTGTCTCCCGTCTGCGTGTTTACATAGATAAGAAAGTGCCGTCCCGAAACAACACCTTTAATCTGATAACAACAAGCCTCGTTTCCGTCTTCAAGGGGAATTACCGCCATGGAAGTTTCATTAATTTCCAAATCGGGATTCACATTTTTTAAAGCGTCCTCCCGGGTAATTACAGGCTTGGGAATATTTCTGTAGGTGTGATTCATCACATATCCACGGCTTTCAAATCCGATTATTTCCCCGTCGTCAAGTGCCACCTTTACCTTGACCAAATCGGGGAAAACAATATATCCGTCCTGCTGATAAGCATAATTTATAACCACGCTTCCGCCCATATTTTCGTAGTAGCTTTCACGCATGTCATTAAATCCGTTTTCCTTTAAAAATGCGGAGGCTTTTTTCTTTGCATCGGAAACAGACAGCTTTTCTTCCTCTATATGGCGATCCTTCATAAGCATCAGAAGTACACCGCCGTGCTTTGTATATTCCGCCACGGCAGAATCTGAATTTATGCTGTAGCAGGGGAGCTTTCCCCCGATTTCGGAAACGCTTGCTTTCTCATCGCCAATAATTTTCTTTGCTTTCTTTAATGCCTGCTTTTTCGTAAGCTCTGCCTTGCCCTTGGTTAAAAGGGATTCCTTTAAGGTAAGATGTTGTGAAAACGGCCCGTCATATATAAGGGAGGGATAGTTGTGAAACTCCTCCTCCAATGCCTCAAGCTCGCTTGCCATTGCCGTTTTTCCTCCGCTGAAAGAAGGCAGTGAGCCGTTTTCTTCGTCAAAAGAAATCTGTCCGTCGTTTATTCCTATGAGCATTTCATCAAGACCACTTTTTAAAGTGTTGGCATACTCTGAAAGCTCCTGCATGGTTTGGATTTCTTTCTTTTCAAGCTTTTCTCCCCGAAGCATTTTTTCCGAAATACAGTTTGCATACTCTCCCACTTGGGAAAGAAATTCCGATGTTTTCTCAAGATTTCTTCCGTTTATGGGGAGAAGGGCTAAATTTGCCTTTGCACCGCTTGCCTGACTGTGTAAATCCGCGGAAAGCTTTGCCATCTGCATGGGCGTGGATACAACCTGCCCCTTACAAAGCGTTATTTCAAGGTCATCCACATATTCCGTAAGCTCGGCAAAAACCCTGTTATATTCCAAATTTCTGTGGTAACTAAGCTCCTCGGCTCTCTTGTACTGAAACAGGGCAAACGCTGTTACAAGAAGCAGGAGCGTGGACAAAAGTAAAAATTGTCTTCGTCTTTTAATATTTTCATGCATTTTACTACACCTCTAAGGCTATTAATTGGCAAATTGGCAAATTTTATTCATTTGCCTTGAAAAAGAAGTTACTTTTTGCTATAATAAAAATAAGTTTTTTCCGAAAGGACCTGATAATATGAAACATGTAATCATTCTTACAGACGGTTGTGCCGATTTGCCTGTTGAAAAATTGGGCAATCTTACACCGCTTGAAAAGAGTAATACCCCCAATATGGACTATTTTGCCGCAAACGGCGATATTTATCTTGTAAAAACCGTTCCCGACTCATTAAAGCCGGGCAGTGACGTGGCAAACCTTTCCGTAATGGGATATAACCCCCTGGACTGCTATACAGGGCGTTCTCCCTTAGAAGCCGCTTCAATCGGGGTAACGCTTATGGATAATCAGACGGCGTTTCGTGCAAACCTTGTGACTCTTTCCGATGAAGAAAATTATGAAGATAAAACCATGCTTGATTATTCATCGGGGGAAATTACCACCGAGGAAAGCCGCGCCCTTATGGCTGAAATTGAAAAGGAGCTTGGCGGCGGAGACATTCATTTTTACGGCGGAGTCAGCTACAGACACCTTTTCGTGTGGGAAAATGCTCCCGAAAGCTTCACGCTGACCCCTCCCCACGATATTTCCGACAGAAAGATTAAGGATTATCTTCCCTCCGACGAGAGGATTTTGGATTTAATGAAAAAAAGCGAGAAAATCCTTAAAAACCACCCCATTAACCAAAAGAGAATTGCCGAGGGGAAAAATCCTGCCACCTCCATGTGGATTTGGGGAGAGGGAACAAAGCCTGCCCTTAATAATTTCTATGAAACCTACGGAAAAAAAGGCGCGGTTGTAAGCGCAGTTGACCTTATCAAAGGTATTGCAATTCTTGCCGGAATGAACAGCATTGATGTTGAGGGTGCAACGGGTAACATTCACACTAATTTCGACGGCAAGGCAAAAGCCGCGGCAGACGCCCTTTTAAATGATGGTGCCGACCTTGTGTATGTTCATCTTGAAGCTCCCGACGAATGCGGGCATCAGGGCGATGCAGAGGGAAAGGTCCGCTCATTGGAGCTTATTGACGAAAAGGTAATCGGATATATAAAGGACCGCCTCGAGGAAGCAGGCGAAGATTATGCCTTTTTGGTAATGCCCGATCACCCCACACCCATTGCCACAAAGACACACAGCCGCAAGCCGGTTCCCTGCGTGATTTATAAAAAGGGTGATAATAACGGAAATAATATCCGTTTCATTGAAAAGGATGCCGAAGAACACGGCACGGTTATCTCCGAAGGCTATAAAATTATGAGTATTTTTCTTAATAAATGATTAAACCTTTCCTTAAAGGCGTAAAATAGAGAATGTAGAAAATTTTGTTTTTTACATTCTCTATTTTTTTGTACAAACGTAGGGGCGGTTCATGAACCGCCCGCGGGGCATTCGTGAATGCCCCCTACAACAAATTTCGCATTACCGGGAGGTTTTCTTTTGAAACTTATTTCATTTAAAACTTTACGTTCCCTTTTTATCGATTTCATCATTTTTTTAGTGCCTGTTTTGCTTCTTATTTGGGCTTTTCCGTATATCTTCAGTATTTTATCTCCGTTTATAACGGCGTTTTTTCTTTATCTTGCGGCAAATCCCCTAAATAAGCTTCTCAGGAGGAATCATTTAAATCCCACGCTGTCCTCCCTCTTATCCCTTATTCTGATTTCCTCGGTGTTTTTTATTGTACTTCGTTTCCTTTTAATCACACTTATAAGCGAGCTTTCCTCCCTTGCCGAGAACATAAACTTCTTAAGCACAGGCACATTTCCCGACATTACGGAAAAAGTATCGGTATTAATTGAAAGAAGCTCCCTGCCCCGAATAGTAAAAACCTCCTCCGACACGTTCCTTCCCACGCTTTTTAACGCAGTCCGCGATAATCTTGTACACTTTTTAAAAACGGCAGGGGCTTTTCTTATTGATATTATAAAGAATATCCCCGCTATGGTTATATGGCTTTTTACCACCATATTTACAACATTTTTCCTTTTAAAAGAAGAAGACGGTATTGCCTCCTTTTCAAAGGATTTTTTCGGTGAAAAGGTATGCCGCGGTTTTATGAAAATCAAAAATTCTTTTCTTTCCGTTACATTTTCATATATTAAGGCACAGCTTATTATAGAATCAATTATTTTCGCGGTGCTTTTTACGGGCTTTTTGCTCCTTAAGATTGATTTTGCCTTTCTTCTGGCACTTATTACGGCGGTTGTGGACGCCGTACCCATTTTAGGCACGGGAACAATTCTTATCCCTTTTTCCTTGTTCAATTTCGTTTTGGGGGAATACTCCCTGGGCTGGGGGGTTTTGATTCTGTACGGAATCGCAATGGCAACAAGGCAACTGTGCGAGCCTAAAATCCTTGGAACAAAATTAGGCGTTCACCCTCTTTTCACAGTTTTCTCCATGTATTCGGGAATGAAGCTTTTCGGAATTGCAGGACTTATTTTCGGACCCATTGCCGCCATTCTCATAAAAAATCTGATTTCTCCCCGACATGAAAAAGCCTCTTTATAAATGATACATCCGCAACTTGAATAAAAGCCGATACTTACTGTTTTATTCAGTAAGTATCGGCTTTTATTCAAGTATTATTTTCTCACTATTTTTTAAATACAAATAAATATTCGTGTGCAATAAGTAGAAAATTATATTTTACACTATTTGTCTTCCAATATCCCGTTGCCTTACAATTATGCTGCTCTTTTATAATAAGTTCTTTCAATTTAAATCCTGCATCTTCAAACATACGCATAACATCGAAAGACATTGGTATCATATGACCTTTTTGCCTTGTATCACCCATAAGCACTGCACAAAACTTGTCTTTTTTTAGCACACGATAACTCTCTGTTGCCACTTTCTTCATTTCTTCAAGAAAGTCCTTTACTTTTAATTGCGACAAATCACCCTCAATGCCATCACTATACTTAATAATATCGGCATATGGCGGATGAGTACATATCAAATCTATGCTCTCCTCAGGAACAAAATCAAGATTCCTTGCATCACCTTTTTTGATATACACCTTTCCCCTTGCAGGTTCGTAATCAAATGTCGTTTTTTCTCTGCATCGCTCAAGTGCAGTGTCATTTACATCTACACCAATTATATCACGATTTAAAAGTTTTGCTTCTATAAGAGTTGTACCGCCTCCGGCAAATTGATCAAGAACCAAATCCCCCTCTTGCGAATATCGTAAAATAATATTTCTTGGTATGTATGGAGACCAATTGCCTCGCCATTGCTATATTTCAATCCAATCAGGTTTTTCTCTACATGGTGTCACGACAGCCATATGTTTATGCTGAACTTCTCCCGGTTCTAATATAAATTCTCCTTCGTTATACTTTTGGCGTGCAATCTCTATAGCTTTCTCCTCGTTTTCTGCAATAACTTCAAATTCATCTACAACAGTTTCTTCTATTGCAATAGTATATTTTTTCATCATATCACTCTTTCGATTATCCTGTTTTCAATATCATATTGTGTCATTAAAGCGTCGTAATTTACAAAACTAACAATATCTTTTATAGGTGCATATATTGAAGAATTTATAATATCATCAAATTGATGTTTTCTTTCTTTAGCAGCTACAATATAAAATTTTGCTCTAAAATCTTGTAATTCGTAGAACTTGTTCAATGAATTTTTAATATCAGTTGAGTGTTCTACTTCGTAAAAAGCACAAGGCATTTTTCGTTCGTTAAACCAAATCGTGTCAACCGTTTTTGCTTTTCTTAAAATTTCGGGATATGTAAAATCATAAATCTTATCCGTTGTGGTTATCTCTGATAACTTCGTTTCTAAAAACAATTTGTTTTTATCTTGAGGTGGTACATAAGTATCAAATTTTCTTAAATTACCTATTTTAACAATAATTCCTTGAAAATATGAATGTGTAAATTCATTTATGCTATTTTCATTTTTAGTATCAATTTTAAATTTTTCTAAAACAACCTTTTCATATTCTTTTAATGCCCACAACCCCGATTGCACCCTAAAAAATTCATCATTTGTTTGTACAATTCTTCTTATGGATGCAAAAGGTGTTTTTGTTCCCCATGTAGAAAAATCTACTAATCCATTCAATTGCTGAAATGTGGCATATCCACCATTTTTCTTCATTGCCTCTATAACATATTCTTTTTGTTTCATAGAAAAAGTACTCCATTTCCATCTGAATTGCTAACAACCATTTTAGCACCTTTTTTGTGCATACATTCAACAAATTCAGCAAGTTCAATTTGTTCTTTGTCATTAAACAAACCCTCTGTATATGCGGTGAAGCTTGCTGTCTCCGTTAAAGGTCTGTAAGGAGGATCAAAATAAACAAAAGTATGCTCATCAATGAACGCTGCGGATTCTCTATAATCTCCACAAACAATTTTAACATTTTGAAGTTTCCCAGATACAGCTCTTAGATTCTTTTCATCACATATGAGAGGCTTTTTATAAGAACCCATGGGAACATTAAAGAGACCTTTTTTATTCACTCTAAACAATCCGTTAAAGCAAGTTTTGTTAAGGAATATCATCAACGCTGCTTTTTCAATATTTTCAGTCTCGTTACCATTAACTTTCAAACCATTAAATCTATCTCTTTTTGCCATATAGTATGACTTTCTATTTTCTGTTTCAAGAGGAACATACTCTCTTTGGTATTTTTCAAGCAACTCTATAAGTTCCCCAATATGCTCTCTTATGATAACATAGGTATTTATGAGTTCAGCATTTATATCGCTAATGTAAATCTGTTCCAAGTCATATTTGCTGAGAATGTCAAAAAGCACAGCACCGCCTCCGACAAATGGCTCCGCATACTTTGTAATAGTACCATTATCAAAAGGATAATATTTTTCAATTTCTTTCAAGAGTTGTCCTTTACCGCCTGCCCATTTTAGGAAAGGCTTCACACATTTTTCATCAGTAGCGTTATGTCTTGTACTTCTTGCATCACTAGGTTTCTCAGCACTTATAGGAATCAGCCACATATTGCCTAACATTTGAGCATTTGCTATTCTATTTTTAGAACAGAGAACAGCTACACGCCTTTGGGAGATACCCCACTTATCAGCAGCTTCTCTTGCAGACATAACTTCCATAAAACTAAACTCCTTATCCTTTATTAACTATATTATATTCTAAAGCTCGAATAAAAGCAATACCATTTTAATTTTTTTCACAAAAATGCGAACATTTGTTTGCATTTTTTATTTTTTTGTGCTATACTGTTTCTACAACACTGAAAAAGAGGTGTATTCTATGGAGCTTATGGAGAAACTCAAGATTCTTGCAGACAGTGCCAAATACGATGCCTCCTGTTCTTCAAGCGGAAGCTCGCGCACTACAGATTACGGAGGCATTGGCTCGCCCACTGCGGCAGGCTGCTGCCACGCCTTTTCCGCAGACGGCAGATGCATTTCCCTTTTAAAGGTGCTGTTTACAAACTATTGCATCAATGATTGCAAATATTGCCACAACCGAATTTCCAACGACATTCCCAGGGCAACGTTTACTCCCGAAGAACTGTCGGAGCTGTGTATTGATTTTTACAGGCGTAATTATATAGAGGGTCTTTTTCTAAGCTCGGGAATCATAAAATCCCCCGACTATACGGCGGAGCTTCTCCTTAAAACATTGCAGCTTCTCCGCTTTAAATACGGGTTTAACGGATATATCCATGTAAAAGGGATTCCCGGAGCCTCGGAAAGGCTCATCCGTGAAATAGGCTTTCTTGCCGACAGAATGAGCGTCAACATTGAGCTTCCCAGCGAAAAGGGGCTAAGGCTTTTAGCTCCGCAGAAAACCAGGGAAAGCGTGCTTTCTCCCATGAAGCTTATAAAGGAAACAATTTCCGAGGTAACGGAGACTTCCCTTATCACACGACACAAACAGCATTTTGTCCCTGCAGGGCAAAGCACTCAAATGATAATCGGCGCAACGGGCGATTCCGACCATCATATTTTAAGCTTAACACAGGCTCTTTATAATAAATATGCCCTTAAAAGAGTGTATTTTTCCGCATATATCCCCGTAGGCAACCACCCTGCACTGCCAAAGGATATTCCTCCTCCGCTTCTTCGGGAGCACAGACTTTACCAAGCTGACTGGCTCATGCGTTTCTATGGCTTTGAGGCAAAAGAAATTCTTGACGAGGGGGAGTCCTTTGACCCTCTTTTGGACCCTAAATGCAACTGGGCAATGAAAAACATTCACCTTTTCCCCGTGGAAATAAACACAGCCCCCTATGAAATGCTCCTGAGGGTGCCGGGAATAGGCGTTGTCAGTGCCAAAAGGATATATCGGGCAAGAAAAGTATGCACTCTTGATTTTGAGGATTTGAAAAAACTGCGTGTTGTCCTAAAAAGGGCGGCGTACTTTATTACCTGCAAGGGGAAATACATGTATAACTCATTCAAAATGAACGAAGCCTTTATCTATGATTCCCTGGTGCATACAAGCCCAATGCTTGAATCGGTAAGAAGGATGCAGCAGCTTTCATTTTTTGACGGAAGCTACGACCATCTTCTGCCTCCGCCTGTCGAGAGGCTTACGGCAGTTTCGGGACAACTATAATAAATGCGGAGTGCGGAATTATAATTATGAAACAGGATAATACATTTCAGTTTTAATGAAAAGGGGTGATTTTTATGAATTACAGTGAAATAACAGACAATTCTTCAATTTATTATCTTTATGACGGGAGCTTTGACGGGCTTTTAACTGTGGTGTATCAGGCAGTTTATTCCCGGATAACTCCCTGTGGGATAGGCACGGAGAAAAACCTCCAGCTTAGCTTTGGCACCCGTTACGCAGAGGTAATTACAAACAAAAATTATGCACGCAGGGTGTACAGTGCACTTTATAAAAAAATAGGCTCTTTCGGGCTTCGCCGCATTTACTACATTTTTTTAAGCAACGACAGCCAAAAGGACCTCATTATATACAAATATATGATGCTGGGCTTTAAAAACGGACAAAAGACCAATTCAGCTCTTTCCGACGATACAGTTTCCGCCGCATTTCAGATTGCACAGAATGTTTCACGTGAAACAGAGAAATATCGTCAGTTCACACGGTTTAGCGTTATGGATTGGGGTGTTCAATATGCCAAGATAACTCCTCAAAACAACCTTCTGCCTGTTCTTACCCCGTTTTTTATACAGCGGCTTAAGGTTATTCCCTTTGTTCTGCACGATGCCACGCATAACCTTTGTGCCGTCTATGACACCAAGGACTGGCATGTTTCCTCCAGCGAGGGGCTAACTTCGCCCTCTAAAAGCACCCGTGAAGAAGATGTGGAAAAGCTTTGGAAAACCTTTTTTGATGCCATCGCCATAAAAGAAAGATACAACACCAAGCTTCAAAAACAAAACATGCCGTCGGTGTACTTCAAAAGCGTATGGAGCATAAGATAAATGGGGATGTAAAAAAACTCCAGACCGCAAAAAGGCAACTAAAATACAAAATACAGATGTCTTAATAATTAAAGAATCCAATATTATTGTTGAAAAACCGTATAACTACGGTTTTTCTTCGTTTGAAGCCTTTTTGCTACGAACAAACTTCACCTCTCGCTGTATACACATACAGCTTCGGGCAAGCCCCTTCGGGGTTCAGTTTGTCCGTTCTGGAGCCTTTTTTCCTATCCCCAACAAAAAGAGGTGTAAAAAAGTCAGACTTTTTTACACCTCTTTTTATTTTTTTTATTTGATTACTGTCTTTCCGCCCATATAAGGAACAAGTACTTCGGGAATGGTGATGCTTCCGTCCTCGTTCTGGTAATTTTCAAGGATTGCCGCCACAGTTCTTCCTACTGCAACACCGCTACCGTTAAGGGTATGAACAAACTGTGCTTTTCCGCCCTGTCCGTCCTTGTATTTGATATTTGCTCTTCTTGCCTGGAAGTCCTCGAAGTTACTGCATGAAGAAATCTCAACATATCTGTTGTAAGAGGGCATCCATACCTCTATATCATACTTCTTTGCCGCTGTAAAGCCAAGGTCTCCGATACAGATTTGTACTACTCTGTAGGGAAGTCCCAATCCCTGAAGAACCCTTTCCGCATCATTTGTAAGCTTTTCAAGCTCTTCATAGGAATCTTCGGGCTTTGTAAATTTAACAAGCTCTACCTTGTTGAACTGATGCTGGCGGATAAGACCTCTTGTATCACGCCCTGCACTTCCTGCTTCTGCACGGAAGCAAGCGGTGTATGCAACGTGCTTTATGGGAAGCTGATTTCCGTCAAGAATCTGTTCACGGTACATATTTGTTACGGGAACCTCTGCAGTGGGAACAAGGAAATACTCCGTTCCCGCTACCTTAAACGCATCCTCCTCAAACTTGGGAAGCTGACCTGTTCCCACCATAGAATTTCTATGCACCATAAAGGGAGGGAAAACCTCTGTATATCCGTGTTTTTCAGTATGTGTGTCAAGATAATAGTTAATAACGGCTCTTTCAAGTCTTGCACCGATATCCTTATAAACGGTGAAGCGTGCACCTGTAATTTTTGCGGCTGTGTCGGGGTCGAGAACGCCCAAATCCTTACCCAAATCCCAGTGCGCCTTAGGCTCAAAGCCGAAATTCTTAGGCTCACCGAACTTTCTGATTTCTATATTATCCTCATCTGTATCACCGTCGGGAACGGAATCATGAGGAATATTGGGAATGGTAAGCATCATACGGTTAAGCTCGTCCTCAACCTCACGTACCTCGGCATCAAGAGACTTGATTTTTTCGGATATTTCTTTCATTTCGGCAAAAACCGCAGTGGTGTCCTCGCCTGCTTTTTTCATGGCAGGGATTTTCTTTGTAACCTCATTCTGCTTCGCTTTAAGCCCCTCTACCTCAACCAAAAGAGCACGTCTTTTATCGTCTGCGGCAATAACTGCATCAATATCAACGTTTTCCTTTCTTCTTCCGAGAGCAGCCTTAACCTTTTCGGTTTCTCCTCTGATAAGTTTAAGATCCAACATTTACAAAACTTCCTTTCGTATTAAACGCCTTGCGGCCAATTTTAATTCAATATATCTACAATCCTTGTTAAATCAGCTACGGAATAAAACTCAATTTCAATTTTACCCTTACGATTTCCCTTTATACGTACCTTTGTTCCATATTTTTGGGACAAATCACGCTCTACATCGGGATATACACTTTCCTTGCTTCCTCTTTTTTTCTTAGGCTCTGTCGGTTTTTCCTGTCCGAGAGCTTCGGCTTGTCTTACATTAAGCCCCTCGGAAATTATTCTCTTTGCCGCTTCCACGCGACCTTTTCCCTCAGGGAGAGAAAGAAGTGCTCTGGCATGTCCCATAGTAAGCTTATTTTGAGCAAGCATTTCCTTTATTTCATCCTCCAAGGATAAAAGTCTTAGCATGTTTGCTATATTACTGCGGCTTTTTCCCACTCTTTCGCTTACCTTGTCCTGAGTCATTGAAAATCTGTCTATCAATGTCTTATATCCCAGGGCTTCTTCTATGGGGTTAAGATCCTCTCTCTGTAAATTCTCAATGAGAGCTACCTCAGCTATCTGAATTTCATCATAAGTTCTGATTATTGCAGGGATTTCTGATAAATTGGCAAGTTTACTCGCCCTCCATCTTCTTTCACCGGCTATAATGCTGTAATAACCGTTTTGCCCCGGTGTTACTATAATGGGCTGAATTACTCCGTGTTCTGCAATTGAATTTGCAAGTGCCTGGAGCTGTTCTCGGTCAAAATTCTTTCTGGGCTGGTCACGCCTTGGCTCTACGAGGCTTATTTTCAGCATTTTTACCTCGTCCTGTTTTGCCTCTTGTACGGCATCGCCACTGCGTGAAAAAAGCGCATCAAGCCCTTGTCCCAAAACTCTTTTCATCTAAGCTCTCCTGCCCTTCTTTATTATTTTCGGCTACTTCGTCCGCCAGTTCCATATAGGCTGCGGCACCCTTTGACGATTCGTCATAGTATATAACGGGTTTTCCGAATCCCGGTGCTTCGCTTATCCTCACATTTCTCGGGATAATAGTCTTATACACTTTTCCGGGGAAAAACCGCTTAACCTCATCAACAACCTGTACCGCAAGGTTTGTCCTGGCGTCATACATGGTCATAACAATTCCCTCTATATATAAAGTGGGATTAAGGGCTTTTTTTATTCTTTTTACTGTTTCCACAAGCTGGCTTACTCCCTCCAGTGCGTAAAATTCACACTGAATGGGGATTATAATGCTGTTTGCCGCCGTTAAAGTATTTATTGTAATAAGTCCTAATGAGGGCGGCGAATCAATAAGAATAAAATCATATTCATCTTTTACCGACTCAAGGCTTTCTTTAAGCCTGTTTTCCCGTCCCATTACGCTTATAAGCTCTATTTCAGCACCCGAAAGGTCTAAGTTCGACGGACAGAGACTGAGGTTTTCATATTGGGTAGTAATTGCAGCTTCGCTCATGGGGGTTTCGTTTACAAGGCAATCATACACGGTTTTTTCGCATCTTCTTTTATCTACACCAAGTCCGCTTGTGGAATTTCCCTGCGGGTCTATATCAATCAGCAAAACCTTTTTTCCCATCTTTGCAAGACCTGCCGCAAGATTAACCGTTGTGGTCGTTTTTCCAACGCCGCCTTTCTGATTTGCCACGGCTATTATTTTGCTCAATTCTGTCCCTCCTTTTTTCGTTTTCTACATTATAACACAAAAATGTTTCACGTGAAACACTTTTTTACGTTTTTTTCTAAAAAATACTATGTTTCACGTGAAACATAGTATTTTTCTGTCATTTATACACCTTTATTGTGTATTCTATGCAATTTTCCGTCTCTTTTTCCTCCACATGCGTCCTTGCACCGTTTCTTTTAAGCAGATTTATCGTGTTTTTTACAGTGTTCTTATATAGAAGTGTATTTGCACCTTTCTTCTTTTCGTGCTTTTTTCTTTCTTTCCCTTCCTCTGAAAGCTCCCTTTGAATTTGCCGTACAAGCTGCAGTGTCTCCTTTTTGGTTAATTCCTGCTCTTTTATGGTTTCTATTACTTTCAGTCTACTTTCCTCATCATGAAGCTTGAGAATATCGGAAAGCATGTCCTCATTTATATTATATTCTTCTATTTTATAGCGTTCCTTTTCGGAAAAACGAAGAAGCTGTAGTTTTTTTCCTAACTGTGCGCCGTTTTCAAGAAAGAGGCTTATAATGCGTTCTTTTTTTAAGTTATGATAGGATAAAAGATTAAAAAATCCTTCTGCCTCCTCGTATTTGGTAAGATTTGTACGGCATAGATTTTCCTCCAGGCTCATAACGGCACATTTGGAATCATTTGCTCTTATTATTATTGCAGGCACGCTCTCCATATTAACCATTCTTGCCGCAATAATTCTTCTTTGTCCACATATAATCTCATATCCGTTTAACGACGGTCTTAATACTACAGGGGAAATCATCCCCGAATTTTTTATTGACTGACAAAGAAAAAGAAGCTCTTTTTGGTTGAAGTTACAGCGTAATTGATAAGGATTTGGTAAAATGTCTTTTATATTAATCATCTTTATCTTTTGACCACTACGTATCATCAGAAAACTTCCTTTCGGCTAAAGCTTTATATTTCTTTTTCAATTTTATCATAAAAAAGACTTATAATAAATAGAAAGTTTTCGCCTTATTACAGGCATTTACGGCGTGTTTTCCTTTAATAGAACAAAAAAGACAACCCTTTAACAAAGGCTGTCTTTTTTCGATTTATTTTTTTACCTGATTGGGCTTTTGCGCGGTGTTCCCGCTTTTCTCGGATACTTTGACGGAGTATTTTTTACCTTTTTTATAATTACAATACAGTGGTTAATTCCCGACGGAAGCGTAATTTCTTTTACGCTTTCAATTTCTCCGCCCATTTCTTTTATTGCTTTTTTTGCACCATTAATTTCTTCTTCGGGTGCATTTCCCTTCATTGCAACAAAATATCCGCCTAACCTTACAAAAGGCAGTGCATATTCCGATAAAACCGAAAGGTCTGCAACGGCTCTGGCGGTTGCTATGTCAAACTTTTCTCTTAAATCCTTGTTTTTTCCGCCGTCTTCTGCACGCGAGTGGATTGCTCTTATTTTATCAAGTCCAAGCTCTCTTATAACATCATTTAAAAAGTTAATTCTTTTATTGAGAGAATCAAGCATTGTTACATCTAAATCCTCTCTTACGATTTTAACCGGCAGAGAGGGAAAGCCTGCTCCTGCACCGATGTCTATCAGACTGCATCCTTTTTCAAGCTTTTCACTAAGGAGCAAGGTTATTGAATCAAGAAAGTGCTTTTCTTTTACTTCTTCCGGCTCTGTTATGGCGGTTAAATTCATAAATTCATTATAATGAAGCAGCATTTTTGCGTACTTTGCAAACATTTCATTTGCTTTTTCGCTGACCTCTATACCGAATTTTTTTGCTTCTTCTATAAGATTCATTCTTTCACCTTCTTACTTTCTTTCACTTGCAAGATATATTAGAAGTACGCCTATGTCTGCCGGGCTTACTCCGCTTATTCTGCTTGCTCTTCCTATATTTTCGGGACGCATTTTCTCAAGCTTTTGTCTTGCTTCCGTTCTGAGACCGTATACCTTTGAATAATCTATGTCCTCAGGAATCAGTTTTTTCTCATTTTTAGCGAATTTTTCCACCTGCTCAAACTGTCTTTTTATATATCCCTCATATTTTACGGCTATTTCCGCTTGTTGCCATTCCTCTTTTTTAAGAACAGGTCTTTCCTTATCAAATGGGGCGAGAGATTCATAGTCAAGCTCGGGTCTTCTTATTAATTCAGCTAATTTTATACCTGTTGAAAGGGTTTGACTTCCATTTTTTTCCAAATATTGGTTGATTTCCTTGCTTGGGGGTATATTTACGGAGTTTATTCTTTCAATTTCTTTTTCTATATTTGCTTTCTTTTCAAGGAATTTATTATATCTTTCCTCGGAAATAAGTCCTATTTCATGTCCCGTGGGAGTAAGACGCAGATCTGCATTATCCTGACGGAGCAAAAGCCTGTATTCAGCACGCGAGGTAAGCATTCTGTAAGGCTCGTTTGTACCCTTTGTCACCAAATCATCTATAAGAACACCTATATAAGCTTCGCTTCTGTCGAAAATAACAGGGGAGAGGCCCTTTAATTTTCTCGCAGCGTTTATACCTGCAATAAGTCCCTGTGCCGCCGCTTCCTCGTAACCGCTGGTACCGTTAAACTGACCTGCTCCGTAGAGATTGGGGATTTCCCTCATTTCAAGGGAGGGTTTAAGCTGCAAGGGATTACAGCAATCGTACTCAATTGCATATGCACTTCGCATTATTTCAACGTTTTCCAAGCCTTCCATAGTTCTGAGCATTGAAAGCTGAACATCTTCGGGAAGACTTGTGCTCATTCCCTGCAAATACATTTCCTCTGTCGTAAGTCCCATAGGCTCAATGAATACCTGATGGCGCTCACGGTCGCTGAAGCGCACCACCTTATCCTCAATTGAGGGACAGTATCTGGGACCCACACCGTCAATCAAGCCGTTAAAAAGAGGGCTTCTGTGCAGATTTTCTCTTATTATGTCATGAGTTTTTGTATTTGTGTACGTAAGATAGCAGGAAACTTTATTTTCCGCCTTTTCCTCTGTTTCAAAGGAAAAGGGAATAATATCCTCGTCCCCCTCCTGAATTTCAAGCCTTGAAAAATCAATGCTTCTTCTGTGAACACGTGTGGGCGTACCGGTTTTAAAACGCATCATTTCCACGCCTAACTTTTGAAGGCTTTCGCTAAGACCGCTTGATGGGAAAAGCCCGTCAGGACCTCCGCTGTAGGCACATTCACCGATTATTATTTTTCCCTCCATATAAGTTCCCGTGGATAAAATTACGCTTTTTGCGTAAAATTTTGTTCCCGTATGTATGGTAAGGACAAAATTTTCTCCGTCCTTTTCAACTGTCTTTACTTCTGCCTGCCTTATATAGAGATTTTCCTGATTTTCCAGTCTTTTTTTCATCTCTATCTGATATGCACGCCTGTCAGACTGCGCACGAAGTGAATGAACGGCAGGGCCTTTTCTTAAATTCAACATTCTTGTCTGAATTTTGGTAAGGTCGGCTACCTTTCCCATTTCTCCGCCGAGTGCATCTATTTCGCGAACAAGATGCCCCTTTGCAGTGCCTCCGATTGAGGGGTTGCAGGGCATATTTGCAATTGAATCAAGGTTTATTGTGAGAATAATCGTTCTCATTCCCAGTCTTGCAGATGCAAGTGCAGCTTCACAGCCTGCATGCCCTGCTCCCACAACGGCTATATCAAAATTAAATGTGTTGTCCATATAAATGTCACCCTTCTTTTTTTAAATGAAATATAGGGGATTGTTAAGGGGTTGCCCCTTGACATAAATTCTGTCAAAAACGGGGGCGTGTACCTCGTTTTTGACTCCTTGCAGGGGCTACTGCGGTGAGCGGTGCGTGAGCGAAAGCCCCTCTCTCGAAGCGAAATATTTTCGTAAGAAACTTTTCGCTTCGAAAGGATGGCGTTGCCATCCGCCTTTATTTTCCGAGACAGAATTTTTCAAATATCCTGTTTACAGTTTCCTGATTTATGCTTATTCCCTCGGCTTCTCCCAAAAATTCTATTGCATTACCTATGTCTATTGCCGCAAGGTCGCTGAAAAAGCCTTCCTCCATTGTTTTTATTGCCTTTTCAATGCTTTCATATGCCCTTACCACGGCTTCAAACTGTCTTTCATTTGCTATAAAAGCGGTGCTTTCCGTGTTTCCTACTATGTCAGACACTGCTTTTTTAACCTTTTCTATACCGTCATTTTCCTTTGCACTGATTTCAATATACCCTTCTTTTCCCTTTTCGTCAAGGTCTTTTTTATTTGCTACAAGAATATATTCTTTTTCTTTTATTCTTTCGAGGATTTCTTCTTCTTCCTTTGTTAAATCCCTGCCGCATTCCGTTACAAATATACATATATCGGCATTTTTAATGTAGTCGTAGCTTAAATCCACACCTATTTTTTCAACTACGTCATCACTTTGGCGGATTCCTGCTGTATCCCCGAATTTTACGGGAATGCCGTCTATATCGGCATATTCCTCTACCACATCACGGGTTGTGCCGGCAATATTTGTAACAATAGCTTTCTTTTTCTCCACAAGGGCATTAAGGAGCGAGCTTTTACCCGTATTGGGTATTCCGCATATGGCACAATTTATACCGCTGTTTAAAGCTTCGCCTCTCCTTGCGCTTTTCTTAAGTTCTGAAAGCTCATTTTTTATATTGCGGAGTTTTCCTGATAATTCTCCGCCTGCAAATGTATCAATATCTTCTTCGGGAAAATCGCTTGCAACCTGTATTGATGCCAATAAATCAAGAAGCTCCTCACGTATTTTTATAATAGGCTTTGTTATGCCGCCCTCAAGTCTGTTCACGGCGGCATAAAGTGCGGCGTCCGTCTTGGATTCTATAATATCGCTTACGGCTTCCGCCTGGGTGAGGCTCATTTTACCGTTTAAAAAGGCTCTTTTTGTAAACTCTCCCTTTTGAGCCATTGAGCAGCCTGCCTGAAGAAGTGCATCTATTATTCTTTCCACGCTGACGGGAGAACCGTGGCAGCTTATTTCACATACATTTTCCCCGGTGAAGGAATTGGGTGTTCTGAAAACACTTACCAATACTTCATCTATTTCATTTTTTTCACACATTGCCTTTCCGTAAACAATGGTATATCCTTCGGCTTCGGTTATTTTTTTATTGGATTTTACAACTTTTTGTGTAATTTCAAGGGCTTTTTCGCCGCTTACTCTTATTACGGAAATTCCTCCTTTTCCACGTGGAGTGGAAAGAGCGCAAATTGTATTGTTTTCTATCATTTTTATCACCTAAAAAATAAGAGGCAAAAGTATACTTCTCATAAGATTTTATCTTATAAGAAAGACCTTTCACCTCTTTCTTTCTTTATTTATTTGATTTTAATCACAATCCGAAAAGGCTCAAAAGTAGTACAGAATTCGCGAACAGAACCCTTTAGGGCTTGCCCGAAGGCGTACGTTGGTACGTCGAGGGTGAAGTTCGTGGATAGCAAAACGATTAAATTCAGAAATTCGCAATAGCGAATTTCTTCATTAAACTATAAAAGTTTATTTGTAAACCTTTCAAAGAAAATCACTAAACATTTTTTCTTTTTCGTTTTGCGGTCTGTGCTGCTTTTCAGGCTTTTTACACGCCTTCAAGTTCGTTCTCTTTACGGTTATATCTGTACTTTGAAACGTATCCTTCACCGTATTCTCTCTTTTTCGTTGTAATTACAACAGAGCGGTTGGGGTCTTTTCCCGTTGAATAAGTAGTTACGTTTCTGTATTCCTGAAGTGCAGAATGAATAATTCTTCTTTCGTTGGGGTTCATGGGATCAAGCGTTATGCTCTTTCTTGTTCTTGCCACAATGCCTGCCATTCTCTTTGCAAGCTTTATAAGAGTTTCTTCTCTTTTTCCGCGGTAATTTTCCGTATCGATAGTAACTCTGATGTAATTTTCCTCACCCTTATTTACAACCAAGGATGTGAGATACTGGAGGGCATCGAGAGTATCGCCTCTTCTTCCGATAACCTTTCCTACTTCCTCGCTGTCGCCGATGATTTCAATATTTACTGTTTCATCCTCATAAGAAGCCTTAATTTCTACATCAATACCAAAACTTCCCATTACGCTTTTAACGTACTTTTCAGCTTTACTTAAAGGGGTTTCCTCCATTTTAACCCTTACCTTTGCTTCTTCGGAGCCGATTCCTAAAATACCGCGCTTTCCCTCGTTAATAACTTCGATTTCTACTTCTTCTTTTGTTACTCCGAGTTCTATAAGCGCCGCATTTACTGCATCATCAATTGTTTTTGCGCTTTTTTCTATTATTATCATTTTATTTTTTTCCTTTCAGAGTTATTTCCGATTGTATTTTATTAGTTATAGCCTTGTTAATAACTGTTTGCTGTAATAATTGCAATGCTGTTGATACAAACCAATAAAGTGACATTGCAATAGGCATCATAAATATGAAGAACAATGTCATTGCAGGCATCATCCATATCATTGTATTTCCCATGCTTGCTGCCTGTTCGTTACCCTTGCTCTGGGCTTGCATCTGCTTTTTTGTAAGAAGTGAAGATGCAACCGTTGATAAAAATGCAAGTGCAGGGAACACCCACTGCATCAGATCTTTACTTCCCGAAGGAATCTGAGAAAGGTCAATTCCTAAAAGTTTAAAATTTATAGTATATCCCTTTATGGATTCAATCGCTTCTTTTACACCATTCATGCCGCAGATATTAACGTCCTGCCCTTTAATTTTTCTTACGGCATCAATCCATTCTTTATTCTGACCAAGCTCTTTCATTTCTTTTATAATGCTTGCTTTGTCAAGCTGAAGAATACACTCGACGGGATTATAAATAACACCGATAAATCCGAAAAGAATAAGCATCTGAAGAATAAGGGGGAGACATCCGCCCAAAGGGTTAACGTCATACTTCTTATAAATCTTCTGCATTTCTCTTGCAAGAGTATCACGGTCGTTTTTATACTTATTTTGAAGCTTCATTATTTCAGGCTGAATAAGCTGTGTTTTCGTAGTATTTTTCTGACTTTTTATAGTAAGCGGAATTGTGAGAAGTCTTACAAGTATTGTAGCTACTATAAGCGTAATACCGTAGTTACCTATTAAGTTATAAATAGGTCTTATTATAAAAGCCAGCGGATCTTTTAAAATGTACATATTTTCTCTCCTTTTAGTATTCCTTTTAAGGAACCGGGTCATATCCGCCTTTGCAAAACGGATTGCATCTTAAAATTCTTCTTACAGACAAATAAAGCCCCTTTATAACACCATGCTTTCTAAATGCTTCCAAAGCATATTCAGAGCATGTGGGCGTAAAGCGGCAACAAGGTTTTTTAAGCGGTGAAATATATTTTCTGTAAAATTTTATTAAACCTATAAAAACGTTCTTAATCAATTAAATTCAGCCCGCTTTCTCCAAGCGCACCTTCTAAATCTCTCCCAATTTCATGAAATGTTGCCTTAGCACTGCTTGTGCGTGCCACCAAAACCAAATCATATCCTTGGGGTATACCTTGCAAAAGTCTGTAATTTTCTTTTAAAAGCCTTCTTACTCTGTTTCTTGTAACGGCACATCCCACCTTTGGAGAAACCGTTATACCCAGTCTTGTAAAAGAATATCTGTTCTTTCTGTAATATAAAACCAGTCTCTTTTTTACAACTGATTTTCCTCTGTAATAAAGTCTTTTAAAATCGCTGTTTTCTTTGATGGAAATAATTTTCATTTTAATTCATTTTGTGTTCTTTCCGCAAAATAAAATCTTTTATTCCATTAAATGTATTTATGCCGGGCGGCATTAAAACCGCCCGAAGCATACTTTTACATTTTAAAAGGAATCCTTAAAAGATTAATTACGCAGAAAGTACACGTCTGCCTCTCTGACGGCGTCTTCTGAGAACCTTTCTTCCGTTAGCGGTACTCATTCTTTTTCTGAAACCGTGATCCTTTTTTCTCTTTCTTACATTAGGCTGATAAGTTCTGAGCATCTTGTGCACCTCCTTAAATTTATAAAGCCCTTATGGGGCATTCTACCATAACGATACCAATTTAGTATACATAAAGATACCTTTTTTGTCAACAATTTTTTTATTTTTTTAATTTTAGTCCATATTTTAGTTGAATTTCGTCTTTATATTTGTTATAATATATTAGATAGTATAATTATATATAAGGGCATTTATTAACAGTTTTTGTGTTTATTTTTTTATTATTAACAGCTTTGAAGCCCTTATATCCCTATAAAACGTGACTTATTAACAGGTTTTTTTAACAACCTTGTTAATAACTGTTAAAAAATTTTTTTGAAGGAATGTTTACTTATGACATCTGATTTAATGCAGTTATGGACAGAGTGTCTTATTCTCATGGAGGACGAGGTTACGCCCGTAGGTTTTTCCACATGGATTAAAGACATTAAACCCGTTAAAATCAAGGATAATGTTTTAACCCTTTCCGTAAGCACAAACATTATTAAAAACATGGTGGAGCTTCGTTACAGCGACCTTATAAAGAATACACTTACCGAAATAACAGGAAGATATTTTGAGGTTGAGTTTGTTATAGGCGATAATTTTTATGAAAAAAGAAGACCTGCCTATTCAAATACATACGAAAAATATACCTTTGATAATTTCGTTGTAGGTAATTCAAACAGGTTCGCACAGAGTGCTTCTCTTGCGGTTGCAGAGGCTCCTGCTTATGCTTACAATCCTCTTTTCCTCTATGGAGGAGTAGGTCTTGGTAAGACGCATCTGATGCATGCTATCGGAAATTATATAAAGAGCAATAATCCTGATGCAAGGATTGAGTTTTTAAGTGCGGAAACCTTTACCAATGAGCTTATAAATTCAATTAAGGATAATACAAACCAGGAATTTCGTGATAAGTACAGAAATATAGATGTTCTCTTGGTGGACGATATTCAGTTTATTGCAGGCAAAACTACTACAGAGGAAGAATTTTTCCATACATTTAACGCTCTGCATGAAGCAAATAAGCAGATAGTACTTACAAGTGACCGTCCTCCCAGCGAAATTAAAACATTGGAGGAAAGGCTTCGCAGTAGATTTGGATGGGGACTGATGTGCGAAATACAAAGCCCCGATTACGAAACGAGAATGGCTATTTTAAGAAAAAAAGCCCAGGATGACGGAGTCCTCATAAGCGACGATATAATTGAATTTATTGCACAAAAAATAAAATCAAATATACGTGAGCTTGAAGGAGTATTTAACAGAGTTGTTGCTTACCGCGGACTTATTAACAAGGAAATAACAATTGACGTTGCAATGGAGGCCCTTAAGGATTACGGGGATTCAAAGGAAAAGAAAATAACTCCCGAATATATAATAGAGGCCTGTGCAAATTTTTATAATGTTAAGAAAGAAGATATTTTTTCCGAAAAAAGGACAAAGGATGTGGCATTTGCCCGTCAGGTTTCTATTTATATAATAAGAGAAATTACTAATTTCTCATTTCCTAAAATAGGCTCTTTCTTCGGAAAAGACCATGCTACAGCCATTTACGCCATAAAGCAGGTTACAAAAGCAATGGAAAATGATATAGGTATAAAAGTTAACATTGAAGGTCTTATAAATGATATTAAAGGATCTAATAACTAACAGTTTTCTGTTAATTAACAGTCAGCCTTAAAAACTTTCAAATTTTATTTACAGCTTTTTTAACAGGGTTATTGTTTTATAAATCCTTTTATAAAGTACCTTTTGAAAGTTATTGACAGTTTAAACCTTACTACTGTTACTCTATTATTTAATATTATTATATATTATATATTCGGTCTGAAAGGATGAAATAAAAAATGAAATTTTTCTGTGATACAAAAGCTTTTTCGGAAGCAATAAATATTGTTTCAAAGGCAGTTGCCGTTAAATCTCCCATTCCTCATTTAGAAGGAATCCTTCTTGATGCAAAGGGAGGTACTCTTACTCTTTTATCAAATAACCTTGAAATTTCAATTAAGACTTCCATAAGTGCAAATATAAGCGAGGAAGGAAGAATTGTTCTTAACGCAAAAATGCTTAATGATATTGTAAGAAAGCTTCCCCAGGATGTTTGTGAAGTTAATACAAATGAAAAATATAATGTTTCTATTATATGCAAAAACGCAGACTACAAAATTGTGGGACTTAATGCTGATGAATTTCCTCAGCCTCCCATGGTTGCAAAAAAAAGCAGTGTTACATTAAAAAGCGAAAAGCTTCGTGAAATAATAGGGAAAACTCTTTTTGCAGTATCTCTTGACAATGCAAGAAAGATTTTAACAGGTTCTCTTTATGAAATAGAAAATAATACCCTTACCGTTGTAGCCGTTGACGGCTACAGACTTGCTCTTACAAAAATGGAGCTTGAGGGTGAGTATGAGGATGCTAAATTCATAATTCCCGGAAAAACACAAAGCGAAATTTCAAAAATTATCAGCGGAAACAAGGAAGATGATATAAAAATATCCTTCAGTGAAAATTATGCTCTTATAGAGGGTGAAGGAGTTACAATTACATCACGCCTTATAGAGGGTGAATTTTTCTCGTACCGCAACACAATCCCCGCAGAATCAAAATATATTGTTAAAACGGACTCGTATGCCTTTACAAAGGCTATTGAGCGTGTAGAGCCTATTATAGACGAAGTAAGCAAAAACTGCGTCAGATTTAAATTTGGTGACGGAAATATAGTTATAAGCTGTGAAACAGTTTTAGGTAAAGTAAATGATGTTGTTGAATGTGATTACTTTGGCGAAGCTGTGGAAATTGGTTTTAACTATAAATATCTCCATGATGCAGTTTCAAGATGTGAGGGAGACGAAATAGAGCTTAAAATGAATTCTCCTTTTAATCCTCTTATAATTAATTCAGTAGATGACGAGAGCTGTCTTTTCATGGTTCTTCCCGTGAGAATATAAGAGGTAAAAAAATGGAAAAAATAGAAATAACAACAGAATTTATAAAGCTTGACAGTGCTCTTAAATTCTCAGGTATAGCAGAAAACGGAGTACATGCAAAGGAGCTTATTTTAGATGGAGAAGTAGAGGTAAACGGAGAAATAGAGCTTCGCCGCGGAAAAAAGCTTTATAAAGGTGATAAATTTAAAATTTTTGATGAGGAATATGAAATAGGATGAGAGCCTCAGAGTTAAATCTTTATAATTTCAGAAACTATGAAAACGAAAAAATTTCTTTCGGCGATGAAGTAAATATAATATACGGTGACAACGGTATGGGTAAAACCAATATACTCGAGGCTGTTTATTATTTTTCATACGGAAGAAGCTTCAGAAACGTAGGACGGGAAATTATAAAAGACGGTGAAAAAGAAAGTGCCATATCCCTTAATTTTGAAAATGAAGACAGAAAATATGAGGGCAGAATAAAATTTTTAGGCGGAAAAAGAAAAGAAATATATATAAACGACATTGAATTAAAAAAGACAAGTGAACTTTTGGGAAATTTTATATGTGTTCTTTTTACTCCCGATGAGATGAGTATTATAAAGGGAATGCCTGAAATGAGGAGAAAATTTTGCGACAGTGCAATAATGCCTCTTCGTCCCGGATTTATAAAAGAGCTGATAAGATACAGAAATATAGTTAATCAGAAAACGGCTCTTTTAAAATCAAGAGATTATAAAACTCTCGATATATGGAATGAAAAGCTCTCGGAATCGGGAAGTAAAATAATGATGATGAGGTCAAGCTATATAGAAAGAGTAAAGGAAAAGGCAAAGGAAATACAAAAAGAAATTTCAAAGGAAAAAGAGGACCTTGAAATTATATATAATCCGTCTGTTAAAATTGGTGATGATATTACAAAAACCAAAGAAAATTATATAAAAAAATTAAATGAATATACAGAAAAAGAAAAAGAAAATTTTTTCTGTATGGCGGGCGTTCACAGGGACGAAATAGACTTTTTTATAAACGGAAAAAACGCAAAAAATTATGCAAGTCAGGGCCAGATAAGGACAGCAGTTTTATGTCTTAAAACAGCCCAGATGGAGATAATAAAGGAAGAAACGGGAAATTATCCCGTAATGCTTTTAGATGATATATTAAGTGAGCTTGATAAAAAAAGGCGTGATTTTTTAACAAGTCAGATAAAAGGAAAACAGATAATAATAACATGTACCGATATTGAAAATTCATTTATAAGTGAAAATTCAAATATTATACAAATCAAAGACGGCAAAAAGGTGATATAAAAATGTTTATTCATATTGGAGAGGGAAAAGTTTTAAGAAAAAAAGAAATAGTTGGAATCTTTGATCTGGAAAACACGTCGGTAAGCAAAAAAACAAGAGAATTTCTCCGCAAAAGCGAAAAAGAAAAAAAAGTTGAGTACTTAGGGGAAGAAATTCCAAGGACATATGTGGTAACAAAGTCGAAAGAGAAAAAGAGTGTTTATATGACGCAGATTTCTGTACAGACACTTATTAAAAGAGCAGAAAGGAATGAGTCTATTGGAACAGAAAGTTAATAATTCATATGACGAAACCCAAATTCAGGTATTGGAGGGTCTTGAAGCCGTAAGAAAAAGACCCGGTATGTACATCGGTTCTACATCTGCAAGGGGTCTTCATCACCTTGTTTACGAAATAGTGGACAACAGTATAGATGAAGCATTGGCAGGATACTGTACGCAAATCGATGTTACAATAAATGAGGACAATTCAATTACCGTAAAGGATAACGGACGAGGTATGCCCCACGGTATTCATCCGAAAATGGGAATTTCCACAATAGACGTTATTTTTACGGTGCTTCATGCGGGCGGAAAGTTCGGCGGCGGCGGATATAAGGTTTCGGGCGGTCTTCACGGCGTTGGTGCTTCTGTTGTAAATGCTCTTTCCACAAAGCTTGAGGTAGAGGTACACGACGGTGAAAATATATGGTTCCAGAGCTATAAGAGAGGTGTTCCCGACGGAGAAGTTCATACTATAGGAAAAACCGACAGAACGGGTACACAGGTTACTTTCTGGGCGGACGGAGAAATTTTTGAGGAAACTGTTTACGATTATGATATTCTTCTTAAAAGGCTTCGTGAACAGGCATTCTTAAACGGCGGTATAAAAATTATTTTCAAGGATGAAAGAGAAGAAAAGAGAGAGGAAATTCTTCATTACGACGGAGGTATAAAGAACTTCGTTTCTTATCTTCTTGACGATAAAAAGAGCAGAAAAGATACACTTTCCGAGATTCATCCCGAGGTAATATATGTAAGCGGAGAGAAAAACGGCTCTATGGCAGAGGTTGCTCTTCAGTGGAATAACGGGTATGATGAAGTAATTGAGTCTTTTGCAAATAATATTTCAACAACCGAGGGCGGTACTCACGAAACAGGCTTTAAAGCGGCTCTTACAAAGGTACTTGTTGAATACGGAAAAAAATATAAAATAATAAAGGATAATGAGGAGCTAACGGGTGAGGACGCAAGAGAAGGTCTTATAGCCGTAATTTCCGTAAAGCTTGAAGAACCTCAGTTTGAGGGACAAACCAAGACAAAGCTCGGAAACAGCGAAATACGCGGACTTGTGGAAAACATGCTCCGTGAAAAGCTTGCAGATTTTCTTGAGGAAAATCCCGTTGTCGGTAAAACGATAATTGAAAAAGCCCTTATGGCATCCCGTGCGAGAATTGCGGCAAGAAAGGCACGTGAAGCAAACAGAAAAACGCCATTGGGTTCAAGCAGCCTTCCCGGTAAGCTTACCGACTGTATCGTAAAAGACCCCACAATGACGGAAATTTATATCGTCGAGGGTGATAGTGCCGGAGGCAGTGCTAAAAGCGGCCGTGACAGTAAATATCAGGCAATTCTTCCTCTCTGGGGTAAGATGCTTAATGTTGAAAAGGCGAGAGAGGACAAGGTATACGGAAACGATAAGCTCACTCCCGTAATCCAAGCATTGGGAACAGGTATAGGAGCAGAATTCAATATTGAAAAGCTCCGTTACGATAAGGTTATTATAATGGCCGATGCCGACGTTGACGGTGCTCATATTCAGACGCTTCTTCTTACATTCTTCTTCAGATTCATGCGTGAACTTGTGGAACAAGGTCATATATACCTTGCAAAACCTCCGCTTTATAAGGTTTCAAGAGGAAAGAGAAGTCAGGTGGCATTCAGTGATGAAGAAAGAGATAAAATAAGTGAAGAACTTAAAAACGGTGATTTAAATGCAAAGGTTGATATAAGCCGTTACAAAGGTCTTGGTGAAATGGACCCCGACGAGCTCTGGGAAACAACAATGGATCCAAAGAGCAGAATTCTTCTCAAGGTTACATTGGAGGATGCACAAAAAGCTGACGAAATATTCAGTATTCTCATGGGCGATGAGGTAGAGCCGAGACGCCAATTTATTGAAGAAAATGCACAGTACGTTACCAATTTGGATGTATAACATCCTTTCGAAGCGAAAAGTTTCTTTCGAAAATATTTCGCTTCGAGTAAGGGGCTTTCGCTCGCGCACCGCTCACCGCGGTAGCCCCTGCAAGGAGTCAAAAACGAGGTTCACGCCCCCGTTTTTGACAAATTTAATTGTCAAGGGGTAAACCCCTTAACAAACCCCACATTCTATGGGGAGCGAAAGGAAATAAATGATATGGCTAAGAACAAAAAATACGAAGATTCCCATTTTGAGGAATATTTTGATACACAAACCATTGTTGATATAGACATTGAAAAAAGAATGAAGGAGGCATTTATTGATTACGCTATGAGCGTTATCGTAAGCCGTGCACTCCCCGACGTGCGTGACGGTTTAAAGCCCGTTCACAGAAGAATTCTTTATTCAATGTATGAAGAAAATCTTACTCACGACAAGCCTTTCTTCAAATCGGCTACAACCGTAGGTAATGTTATCGGTAGGTATCACCCCCATGGTGATGCTTCGGTTTACGATGCACTTGTAAGAATGGCGCAGGATTTCTCTATGCGTTATCCGCTTATAGAAGGTCACGGAAACTTTGGTAGCGTGGACGGAGACCCGCCTGCTGCATACCGTTACACGGAAGCAAGAATGAGCAAGCTTTCAAATGTTCTTCTCGAAAATATTGAAAAGGACACTGTTGATTTTGCTCCCAACTTTGATGAAAAGAGAAAGGAGCCTACCATTCTTCCCACAAGAATCCCTACACTTTTGGTTAACGGAAGCAGCGGTATTGCCGTTGGTATGGCTACAAATATTCCCCCTCACAACCTTACGGAAGTTCTTAATGGTGCAATGGCACAGATTGATAATCCCGATATAACCGTAGAGGAGCTTATGGAGCATATTCAGGGTCCCGACTTCCCCACAAGCGGTACAATTATGGGCAGAAGCGGTATCAGAAGTGCGTACAACACCGGCAGAGGAAAGGTTGTAATCCGTGCAAAGGCTGATATTGAAGAGCATAAGGATGGAACAAGCTCTATTATAGTTACACAGCTTCCTTATCAGGTTAATAAAAAAATGCTGGTTGAATCCATTGCGGCACTTGTTAAGGATAAGAAGATTGAAGGTCTTTCTGACATAGATGACCATTCTTCAGACCGTGTCGGTATACGTCTTGAAATTTTCTTAAAGAGAGATGCAAACCCCCACGTTGTACTTAATCAGCTTTATAAATATACAAGGCTTCAGGACAGTTTCAGTATAAACTTACTCGCAATTTGTGACGGTAAGCCCAAAACAATGGGTCTTAAAGAGGTTCTTGATAATTTCATCAACTTCCAGAAAGAAATAGTTACACGCCGTACAAAATATGACCTTGCAAAAGCAGAAGCAAGAATGCATATATTGGAAGGCCTCCGCATTGCACTTGCAAATATTGATGAAGTTATTGAAGTAATCAGAAATTCCTATGATGATGCTAAGGAAAATCTGATGGCTCGCTTCGGACTTTCCGAAATTCAGGCACAGAGCGTTCTTGATATGCGTCTGGCACAGCTCCAGAAACTGAACGGCGAAAAGATTGACGAAGAATTTAACGAGCTTACACTCAGAGTGGAGCAGTTTAAGGCACTTCTTGCCGATGAGCATCTTCTTATGGAGCAGATTAAGAAGGAGCTTACAGAAATCCGCGATAAATTCGGTGATGAAAGAAAGACAGCCATTGAAAATGTAATGACTGAAATTGATATAGAGGACCTTATTGAAGAGGAAGAAAGTGTATATACCCTTACAAACAGCGGATATATAAAGAGAATCCCTGCCTCCACATACCAGAGCCAGCACCGAGGCGGCAAGGGAATCAAGGGTATGGGAACAAAGGAAGAGGACTTTGTAGAAAGCATTATTGTGGCATCAACCCATGACCACATGCTGTTCTTCTCCTCAAAGGGCAGAATGTACAGAATGAAGGGTTATCAGATTCCCGAAGCAAGCCGTCAGGCAAAGGGAAGCGCTATTGTAAACCTTCTTCCCATTGAAAAGGACGAAAAGATAACTGCCGTAATTGCACTTCGCGAGTTTGAGGATGATAAGTATCTTCTTATGTGTACAAGAAACGGCGTTATAAAGAAAACTGCCGTAACAGATTATGATACCTCAAGAAAAGGCGGTATTATAGGTATTTCCCTTGATGAGGGCGACGAGCTTATTAAGGTTGAGCTTACAAACGGTGAAAATGAAGTAATCGTAGGTACCTATAACGGTATGGCAATCAGGTTCAATGAGAAAGATGTACGCTCCATGGGCAGAGTAACAAGAGGCGTTAAAGCCATTACCCTCCGCGGTGACGACTATATTATAGGAATGTGCCTTGCAACAGAGGATACACAGCTTCTTGCCGTAACGGAAAACGGCTACGGAAAGAGAACCGAGCTTTCCGAATACCGTGTGCAGAGCCGCGGCGGCGTAGGTATAAAGACCTATAAGTGCAGCGAAATAACGGGTAACGTAATAGGAATAAGATCCGTAAAGGACGGAGAAGATATTATTATGATTACCTCTGAGGGAATAATTATAAGGATTCCCGCAAGCGGTATAAGCACCATAGGAAGAAGTACAAAGGGTGTAAGACTGATGCGACTAAATGACGGCGTAAAGGTTGTTTCCATGGGCATTACCGAGCATGAGGAAGAAGAGGAAGAAGCAGAGGAAACAGACGCACAGCTCCCCGAGGAAAATGAATCTATAGAGGAATAAATTATGAATAATAAAGATAATGAAGAAACCATGATTTTTACTCCTGTAGAGAAACAGGCGGATTCAGATGAAAATGCCTTGGAATTTAACGATGATTACATTGAAGAAGAGCTTATGAATAAAGAAGAACCCGTGGAAAAGGGAAATAAAGCTCTTATATACACTCTTGTGATTCTTTGTATTCTTCTTGTTATTGCAATAAGTGCAGTATTTCTGCTTTTAAGCACAAGCAGCCGGGAAAAAAACGAAAACCAAAATCAGGGCGGAGATATAATTTTGGAGGAAAAAGAGCCTTCCGAAGAAAAAGAAGAAGAGGAAGAAGCGGTAGAAATTATCTCCTGCAGTATTGTTTTTTACGGCGAGAGTGCGGTGGAAAGTGACGAAGGCTATGTAATTACCGCAAAAGTAACCGATAATAAAACACAAAGGCAGAAAAAAAAGCATCTTTTGATAGATGACGATACGGAAATCAGAATCAATGGAAAAAGAGTGGCACCGGATTCCTTTATATATCTTCTGGAAGAAAAAAATGAGGAAGCCTTGGTCTTTGATTCAAAGGTTGATGAGGAAAATGAGTATATAACCTATATTTCATTTGACGGCGATCTGAGCGAAAAAGAAGAAGAGGAAGAAGAACCTCCCGCAGAAGAAACTGAGGAAAATCCCGAAGAAGAGGAAATTATAGAGGGAATTAATTTACAAGAATAAAAGAAGGATGTACCTAATTAAAGGTACATCCTTCTTTTTATTTTTAGGGGATCGGAAAAAATGATTCAGAACGGACAAACTGAGCCACGGCTTGCCGTGGGTTACCCGAAGGCGTACGTGGGTACGTCGAGAGGCGAAGTTTGTTCGTAGCAAAAAGGCTTAAAAAACATCGAAAAATCGAAAAAATGAGATTTTTCAACCAAATTAAGAGCTTCTACAAAATACAAACAAGCTTAATTCCATATTATTATCGCCTTTTTGCGTTCTGGACTTTTTTTACATCCCCATTACACAAGTGCATCGGCGATTGTATATATCAGCTTTTCGCTCTTTTCCCAGCCAAGGCAGGGGTCTGTAATTGATTTTCCGTAGATTCCCTCCTCAATTTTTTGACATCCGTCCTCAATATAGCTTTCAATCATAAGGCCTTTAACAAGCTTTTTAATATCGGATGAATGATTCATGCTGTAAAGAACATCCTTAGAGATTCTGATTTGCTCCATATATTTTTTTCCCGAATTAGCATGGTTTGCATCCACTATAACAGCAGGATTCTTAAGGTTTCTTTCTGCGTAAAGAGAGCAAAGCTCCATCAGATTTTCGTAATGATAATTGGGGTAGGAATGACCCATATTGTCCACATATCCGCGAAGAATAGCATGTGTAAGGTCATTACCGGTACTCTTTACCTCCCAACCTCTGTAAAGGAAGGTGTGTCCGCTTTGCCCTGCGGTAATGGAATTCATCATAACGCTAAGGTCTCCGCCTGTGGGATTTTTCATACCCACGGGAACGTCAATGGCACTTGCGGTTAAGCGGTGCTGCTGATTCTCGGTGCTTCTTGCTCCCACGGCTACGTAGGAAAGAAGGTCTGAAAGGTATCTGTAATTTTCCGGATAAAGCATCTCATCGGCACAGGTAAATCCCGTTTCCTTAATTGCACGCATATGAATGTCACGGATTGCGATAATGCCCTTTAACATATCAGCCTCTGCTCCGGGGTCGGGAGAATGAAGCATGCCCTTGTAACCGCTTCCCGTGGTACGGGGCTTATTGGTATAAATTCGGGGGATAATTATTATCTTATCCTTTACCTTTTCCTGCACGCCGACAAGCCTTGAAATATAGTCAAGCACGCTGTCCTCATTATCGGCAGAGCAGGGCCCTATTATAAGCAGAAATTTATCGCTTTCGCCCCTTAAAACCTTTGAAATTTCATTATCTCTTTCTTCTTTTATTTTCTTCATGCTGTCTGTGAGAGGATACATCTCCTTTATTTCTACAGGCATGGGTAATTTTCTTTTAAATTCACAGTTCATATTTTTTGCCTCCTTAAATATATTTTAAAGGGAAAAAATAATATTTTCAAGCTGTTTTTCCGTTTTCACACAATATATTTTTAACGAAAATCTTCAAAAGGAAAAATAAAATACATTTTTTTACATAAAATACTTGTTTTTGTCATTATTATACGTTATAATTGAATCAACAAATAAATTTTGAAAGGAGAAAAAACAATGGATTTCAATCAGATTATTAAAAAAATCGGTAAGAAGAATCTTCTCATCAGTGCTGTTGCGTTTCTTTCCCTTCTTTTCTACTGCTTCGCTTCATACATGAAGACAAGCGTACAGGCAATGGGTCAGTCACAGAGCGAGGGTGCAGGTTTCTTATCAGACATTCTCTTTGAGGATGGTTTTATGCTCGTTTCACTGGTAGGTATTCTTACAATTCTCGCAGCAATAGCTATTATTGTAACTGCTGTACGTGGAATGAAGAAGGAAAATCTTCTCTGCACATATGCAGGCGCAGGACTTGGCGTGCTTTCTATTATCTGCACAATGATTAAGGGAGCAAGCATGGAGGAAGAACTTGGTGCATTTTTGGGCGGCGGCAGCAGCATGTTCGGCGGTGTATCATATAACGTTGGTACAGCTTGGGGACTTTGGTTCGCAGTAATCTGTCTTATCGGTTGTGCGGCAGTTGCTCACTTCGTTACGGAAGAGGCTTTGGAAAAAGCTATAGCAAAGGCTCCCGTAGCCGAGGCTCCTGTAGAATTTGTTCCCGCAGCAGTGGAAGAAGTTGCAGTTGAAACTGTAGAAGAAGCTACAGAGGAACAGACACAGGAATAATTTTCTGTAAAGATTAAAAGAAGGCGTTTAAAGCCAATCAAAAAAGACGAGGATTTCCTCGTCTTTTTTATGTTGTATACAAAAAACAAAAACCTCGGATTTTCCGAGGTTTTTGAAAACAATATAAATCGTTTGGTTATCTCTTTGAGAACTGAGGTGCACGACGAGCGCCTTTGAGACCGTATTTCTTTCTTTCCTTCATTCTGGGGTCACGAGTAAGGAAGCCAGCCTGCTTAAGTACAGATCTGTAAGCTTCTTCGTCAACCTTAAGAAGTGCACGTGCGATACCGTGACGGATAGCACCTGCCTGGCCTGTGAAACCACCGCCCTGAACATTGCAGATTACGTCAAACTTACCCTCTGTGTTTGTAGCAACGAGGGGCTGACGAAGAATCGCCTTAAGTGTCTCAAGACCGAAATAATCATCAATAGATCTCTTGTTGATTGTGATTTCGCCTTTACCGGGAACGAGGCGAACACGAGCAACAGACTTCTTTCTTCTACCTGTTCCGAAATACTGTGTGATTGCCATTTAATTCACCCTCCCTTATTTAATGTCGCGAGTCCAAACCTCGGGCATTTGTGCCGCGTGGTTGTGTTCGCTACCCTTGTAAACTCTGAGTCTTGTAAGAGCGCTTCTGCCGATTGTTGTAGCGGGAAGCATACCCTTGATTGCAAGATACATAGCTCTGTCGGAATTCTTTTCCATCATATCCTTTGCACTAACAGTCTTAAGACCGCCAATCCAACCTGTATGACGATAGTAATTCTTCTGAAGAAGCTTGTTTCCTGTAAATACTGCCTTGTCACAGTTGAGAACGATTACATGATCGCCGCAATCAACGTGGGGAGTGTAAGTAACTTTTTCCTTACCGCGAAGGATGCTTGCAGCAGCTGCAGCAACACGACCAACACTCTTACCGGTTGCATCGATAATGTACCATTTTCTCTGAACCTGACCTGCTTTTTCCATAGTGGTCTTCATGTGGTTTTCCTCCTAAAATTTAGATTTTTCTTTTCAGCATGAGTTATTGTAATACATAAAAGCCGCTTTGTCAACACTTTTTTTAAAATAAATCAACTTATAAAGTAAATACTCGTTAAACCTCTTGTTTTCTCTTTAAATCTCTTGTTTTCTCACGTGGCAAAAACAAAAAATTTTTAAAATTGTGCTTTTTTAAGCAGAATATTGAATTGGGAACAAATTTATAGTATAATGAAAAAAGAGATTTTCAGAGGTGACGATATGCAGAAATTACTAAGCTACATTCGCCGCGGCGTGGATGATTACAAAATGATAAATGAAAATGACCATATTACCGTGGGCGTATCGGGTGGTAAGGACAGCCTGGCTCTCCTTGTAGGGCTGGCAAATCTGAGGCGGTTTTATCCCAATTCTTTTAAGCTTTCCGCCGTAACCCTTGATATGGGCTTTGGGATGGATTTTACGCCTGTGGCACAGCTTTGTGATGAGCTTGAGGTGGAATATGTACTGAAAAAGACCGACATTGCCCAAATTCTCTTCGATATAAGGAAAGAAACAAATCCCTGCTCCCTTTGTGCGAAAATGAGGAGGGGCGCACTTCACGATGCGGCGTTGGAGCTTGGCAGTCATAAGGTGGCATTAGGTCATCATAATGACGATGCCTTAGATACCTTTATGCTTTCATTGGTGTATGAGGGGAGAGTAAACTGCTTTTCCCCCGTGACATACCTTGACAGAAAGGATATTACCCTTATCCGCCCGATGATATATGCTCCCGAAAATTATGTAATCGGTTTTGCGAAAAGGTATGAGCTTCCCATTGTGAAAAACCGCTGCCCCGAGGATAAGCGGACAAAGAGGGAATATGCAAAAAACCTTATAAAGCAGCTTGAACGAGAAAACCCCGGATTCAAGACACGCCTTTTTACGGCGATTGAGGGAAGCCATGCGGGAAATTTCGGTGTTTTCCCTGAATAAATATGAACCTTTTGTGTACAGGTATTGACAAATAAAACCAATAATGATAAACTATATTAGCACTCCAAGTTGAAGAGTGCTAATATTTGTTTTTCAGAAAGGAAGTTTTTATCATGGCAAAAAAGCAGTTTAAAGCAGAATCAAAAAAGCTTTTGGATATGATGATTAACTCAATTTATACGCATAAGGAGATTTTTCTTCGTGAAATTATATCAAACTCCTCCGATGCACTGGACAAGCTTTGCTATAAGTCCCTTACAGAGGACGGCGTGGGAGTAAGCCGCGAGGATCTTTACATAAAGGTAACAATTGACAAGGAAAACAGAATCGTAAAAGTAAGCGACAACGGTATCGGGATGACCGAGGAAGAGCTTGAAAAGAACCTTGGCACAATCGCAAGAAGTGGCTCGCTTAACTTCAAAAACGATATGGAGAAAAAAGAAGAAATCGATATCATCGGTCAGTTTGGCGTAGGCTTTTACAGTGCTTTCATGGTTGCGGACAAGGTAAGTGTTATCACAAAGGCATTTGGCTCGGACAAGGCGTACTGCTGGGAGTCAAACGGAGCAGACGGGTATACAATTACCGAAACAGGCAAAGAAGGACACGGTACCGATATATATATGAAGCTTAAAGAGGATGGGGAAGATGAACGCTACAGCGACTACCTTGAAATCTATATGCTTCGCTCTCTTATCAAGAAGTATTCCGATTATATCCGCTATCCTATTAAGATGGATATTGAAAAGTCCAGAAAAATTGAAAAGCCCGACTCAGAAAAGCCCGAATACGAAAAGTATATTGAGGAGGAAACCATTAACAGCATGGTTCCCCTGTGGCAGAGAGGTAAGGACGAGGTTACAGAGGAAGACCTTAACAACTTCTACAAGGAAAAGTATTTTGATACAAAGGACCCTGCCCTTACAATCCGTGCAGATGTCGAGGGTGCATTTTCCTACAAGGCACTTTTGTTCATTCCCGAAAACACCCCTATGGGCTATTACACAAAGGAATATCAAAAGGGGCTTGAGCTTTATTCATCGGGCGTTATGATAATGGATAGCTGTGAGGACCTTATCCCCGAACATTTCAGATTCGTAAAGGGTGTTGTTGATTCACAGGATTTGTCCCTTAACATTTCCCGTGAAATGCTTCAGCACAACCGCCAGCTTACTGCTATTAAGAATAATATCGAAAAGAAGGTTAAGCAGGAACTTAAAAAGCTCCTTAATAACGACCCCGAAAGATACGAAAGATTCTGGCAGAGCTTCGGTTTGCAGCTCAAGTACGGCATTGTGGCAGATTATGGCGCACATCGCGAGCTGCTCAAGGATTTGATTCTCTATTATTCTTCCAATGAAAAGAAACTTGTAACTCTTCAGCGTTATATTGAAACAATGCCCGAGGGTCAGCAGTATATTTATTATGCTTGCGGAGAATCTGTTTCAAAGATAGATAATCTTCCCCAGACAGAGCCTCTTAAGGATAAGGGATATTCAATCCTTTATATGACTGATGAGGTAGACGAATTTGTTATTAATATGCTGGGAGAAATAGACGGCAAGAAATTCAAGAGCATTAACGACAAGGATTTGGGAATTGAAACAGAGGAAGAAAAGAGCGATATAGAGGCAAAGCAGGAGGAAAATCAGGTAATGCTTGATTATCTTCGTGACTGCCTTGACGGAAAGGTAGTTGCGGTAAGGCTTTCCAACAAGCTTAAATCCCATCCCGTGTGCCTGACAACGGACGGTGAGGTTTCTCTTGAAATGGAGAAATATTTTGCCACAATCCCGGGCGATCACCCCGATATAAAGGCACAGAGAGTTCTGGAAATAAATCCCACACACAAAGCGTTTTATATGCTTTTGGATACATGGCAGCTTGACAAGGACAGATGTGCAAAGCTTGGTAAGCTTCTTTATAACCAGGCACTTCTGATTGCGGATATATCAATTGAAAACCCTGCGGAGTATACAGATCTCTTCTGGGAAATTATATAAGGCGGAATGGGAGAAAGCAGCACCGACCGCAAAAACAGGTATAAAGGCATAAATAGACGCTTCTATTAAGGCTGGTTATACAATGCAAAGATAATTGTTTATTGAAGGAATCCGTTTTGCGGATTCCTTTCCTTTTTGTTGTTTTTGCTACGAACAAACTTCACCTCTCGACGTACCCACGTACGCCTTCGGGTAACCCACGGCAAGCCGTGGTTCAGTTTGTCCGTTCTGCACTACTTTCTCCCATTCCGAATTTAAACAGATAACAAAAAAGGAAGTCTGAATTTCAGACTTCCTTTTTTGTTATCTGTTAAATACTGTCTTGCGGAGAGTTTTAAGCTCTGTGCCGTTTTGTCCGTCAAGAATTACATATTCTGTCTTTCCTGTGGTAGCATTGTAGCTCTTTGCCTCGGGAAGCGGAATATTAAGTGCAGTTGAAACCATCATTGATACGTAGCTTCTGAGTGCAGGCTCGTTTGCAACGGCTTTTATTTCCTCAGGAGAGAATTGTGCTTTCTCAATAAGGCCGCGCTCCTCGCCCATGCTGATGTAATCATCAAGGGAGAGAGAGTTTGATTTTACAATATCTTTGTAGCCGAGGGCATTTACAAGCGCCATGGTAAGCTGAGAAAATGTCATCGCTTCGTCGGGAGCAAAAACAGCGTTATCCTTACCTGCAAGGATATCAAGCTTTGCCACTGTTTCAATATATCCTGCTGCCCAATGGCTCTGAGTGTCGGAAAATGAGGGGGTGCCTGCAAAATCCTTTGCCGCATCTTCAAGCCCAAGCATACGGCAGATAACGGTTGCCGCTTCTGCACGGGTAATTGCAACATTGCCGCGGAAATTGCCATTCTGGTCGCCAACCATTATCCCAAGGTCGTGCATATCAACCACGGCTTCCACCATAGCAATATCACTAACTTTGGGAAGCTCTGCTGCAAATGCACCTCCAAGTGAAATAACCATTACAAAAACGAGAATTGCCGAGATAAACTTTTTGTTCATTTTAAAATCATCCTTTCTATTTTTATTATTTAATTATTTTATTATTAACTTCTTCTGTAATCTTTGCGATAAATTCTTCGATAGACATACTACCGATATCACCGTCGCGTCTGTCACGGATTGAAACAGTGCCCCCTTCGATATCCTTATCGCCCACAAGAAGCATGTAGGGAACTTTTTCAAGCTGTGCCTCGCGAATTTTGTAACCGATTTTTTCGCTTCTGTCGTCAATTTCAACACGGATTATGCCGCTTTCCTCAAGCTTTCTCTTAACCTCATAAATATAATCGAGATGACGGTCAGCAATGGGAAGGAGCTTAACCTGCACGGGTGCAAGCCATACGGGGAACGCACCTGCATACTTCTCAATAAGAAGGGCAAGGGTTCTCTCATAACAGCCGATAGAAGTTCTGTGAATAATATAGGGGTTCTTCTTTGTGCCGTCCTTGTCCACATATTCCATGCCGAACTGCTGTGCCAGCATCTGGTCAATCTGAATTGTGATAAGAGTGTCCTCTTTACCGAATACGTTTTTAATCTGAATGTCAAGCTTAGGACCGTAGAATGCGGCTTCACCAACACCGATTTTATAGGGGATTTCAAGGTTGTCAAGAATTTTCTTCATTATACCCTGAGCCTCATCCCATTGTTCGGTTGTTCCGATGTACTTTTCACGGTCATCGGGATCCCACTGAGAGAAGCGGTAGGAAACATCTTCATAAAGACCGAGAGTTTTCAGCATATAAATAGCCAGTTCAAGACAGCCCTTAAATTCACCCTCAAGCTGCTCGGGAGTACACATAAGATGTCCCTCTGAGATTGTAAACTGCCTTACGCGGATAAGACCGTGCATTTCGCCGGAAGCTTCGTTACGGAAAAGGGTAGAGGTTTCGTTAAGACGCATGGGGAGGTCACGGTAGCTTCTGCCGCGGTTAAGATATGCCTGGTACTGGAAGGGGCAGGTCATGGGACGCAGTGCGAAAACTTCTTTGTCCTTTTCTTCATCACCGAGGACAAACATACCGTCCTGATAATGATCCCAGTGACCTGAAATCTTGTAAAGGTCGCTCTTTGCCATAAGGGGAGTTTTGGTAAGAAGCCAGCCGCGCTTCTGCTCCTCGTCCTCCACAAATCTCTGAAGAAGCTGTATAACGCGAGCACCCTTGGGAAGAAGAATGGGAAGTCCCTGACCGATTACATCGCTTGTTGTGAAAAGTTCAAGCTCACGGCCAAGCTTATTATGGTCACGCTTTTTTGCTTCTTCACGGCGGTCAAGGTCTGCCTGAAGCTCGTCCTTTGTTAAAAACGCAGTTGCATAAATACGCTGAAGCATTTTATTCTTTTCGTCGCCTCTCCAATATGCACCTGTTGCACTGAGAAGCTTATACGCCTTAACCTTGCTTGTGTAGTTTACGTGAGGGCCTGCACAAAGGTCGGTAAATTCGCCCTGTTTATAGAAAGAAATTACGGCGTCCTCAGGAAGCTCGTTAATAAGCTCAACCTTATAAGGCTCGTCCTTCATAAGCTCCAGAGCTTCTGCTCTGGGAAGCTCAAAACGCTCAATTTTGAGGTTTTCTTTCGCAATTTTTTTCATTTCTGCTTCGATTTTTTCCAAATCCTCTGCGGTGAAGGGATTGGGAGTATCAAAGTCGTAATAAAAGCCTGTATCAATAGCAGGACCTATTGCAAGCTTTACTTCGGGGAAAAGCCTTTTCACTGCCTGTGCCATCACGTGCGATGCGCTGTGGCGAAGAATTTGCAGTTCGTTCATTTCTGCCATGTGTATCATCCTTTCAGATTATAAAATAATAAACACCCTTAATCTATGGCTGTCCCACAGATTAAGGGTGCAAATGCACGGTTCCACCTTAATTTTTCACTCAATTTCCCGTTAACGCAGGCTCACGTCGGGGAATACTTATTTTCCTCCCCGCAGCTCCAAAGTGGTGTTCACCGCCCATTGCGTAAAATGCTTACAGCCACGGCATTTTTTCTCTTTCCGCAAATATAGGTCGGCTACTGTCTTTTTCAACGCCGTTTGTGATTATTATAACATTTTTTCGGGATTTGTCAAGGGGAAGGGGGTAGTTTTAAAAAAACTGTAAAAATATAACATTGAAAATGTAAGACAATTTCCACGGAGTCGTGGCGGGATGTGCCATTTTGAACGCCAAAATGGCGAAAAGCGTCGGGGGATTCCGAATTTCCCCCTACCCGTTTGAAACATAGGCTTTCTACTGCGCTGCCGCTTGTATTAAGCCTTGTTTCTGCACAACCCTGCGCCATCGCTTCATCTGCCACCGGCAGCGCTCAGGCTCGGTTCCCCTAAACGGCCTCGCAGGGGCGGCATTGTTTAACCGTAAACTGTTCTATTTGAATAAGCTTCAAAAACTACTTTGGTGCACTTGTAGGGGAGGATATTATCCGCCCGCGGGCGACCACACAGGGTCGCCCCTACTACCGAGAAATCGCTCGTATCATTTTCCGCTGCGGACGAGCGATTTCAGGCGGAACAGGGAATGGGTTTCCCTTTGAAGCCGGCGGTACAAAGGCTTAAAATCCGCAAAAACAAAACCTACTATCTAAAAGATTAGGTAAGGTTATTTCTTAGCCCGACAGGGAGCGGTTGGGGTTTGGGGAATCGCAACCCCAAAACTTTTGGTACTTTTGGTTACAAAAGAACATAGTCCTCCACGCTTCCGTGGGAATTTTATTTCTTTTAGAAAAGAACACGCTTTCAATGAAAAAAGTGGGGAGCAGTTATGTTCTGCTCCCTCAAAAAGAATCTATTCTTTTTTTATCATTTCTTCTCCAAAAGCGGCATGCCTAATTTTTCCCGAATCTGATTTTCAATATTATCGGTGAAGTCGGGATTTTCAATCATATACTGCTTCACGTTTTCTCTGCCCTGACCGAGTCTTTCCTCGTTATAGCTGAACCACGATCCACCTTTTTTTATGATTTCAAGGTTTACGGCAACGTCAAGTATATTACCCTCTCTGGAAATACCCTTGCCGTACATCATATCAAATTCAGCCTCACGGAAGGGGGGAGCAACCTTGTTTTTAACAATCTTTACACGGGTGCGGTTTCCTATAAACTCACTGCCGTTTTTAAGGGTTTCCACTCTGCGCACATCCATACGAACGGATGCGTAGAACTTAAGAGCACGTCCGCCTGCCGTTGTTTCGGGGTTGCCGTACATAACGCCGATTTTTTCACGGAGCTGATTGATGAAAATACAGATTGTGTTACTCTTATTTACAACGCCTGCCAATTTACGAAGCGCCTGGCTCATAAGACGAGCCTGAACACCTACGTGGCTGTCGCCCATTTCGCCGTCAATTTCAGCTTTGGGAACAAGTGCTGCAACAGAGTCAACAACAATTACATCAATAGCACCGCTTCTTACCAGTGCTTCCGTAATTTCAAGAGCCTGCTCGCCTGTGTCGGGCTGTGACACAACGAGGGAATCAACATCAACGCCCAACGCACCTGCATACACAGGGTCAAGTGCATGCTCCGCATCGATAAATGCCGCTTCACCGCCCATTTTCTGTGCCTGTGCAATAATGTGCAGGGCGATAGTGGTTTTACCGCTGGATTCAGGTCCGTAGATTTCGATAATTCTTCCCTTGGGCACACCGCCGATTCCTAATGCTATATCAAGGCTCAACGCACCGGTGGGGATAGAGTCAACATTATAATGAGCGCTTTCGCCAAGACGCATTACGGAGCCTTTTCCGAACTGCTTTTCAATTTGTGCCATGGCAAGAGCGATTGCTTCCTTCTTTTCGTTAGACATATGTATCAATCCTTTCCAACAGATGAAAAATATAGCGAACATCTGTTCTTATTATAAACGGAAGATTATGATTTGTCAATACCTTATTTTTAAAAATTCAATCTTTCTTTCACTAACTGAAAAACTTTATTGCAGGTCTCGGCTCTTACCTCATCACGATTGCCGTCAAGGTTAAGCTTTCTGTATTCCTCGCCGTCCTTATCCGCAACAGCAATATATACAAGCCCTACGGGCTTTTCGGCTGTTCCGCCGCCGGGGCCTGCGATGCCTGTCACGCTGACGGCAATATCGCTTCCCGAAACTTCTCTTGCACCTTTTGCCATCTCGAGTGCAGTGTCGGGGCTTACCGCCCCGTGCTTTTCAAGGGTTTCGTGGGAAACATTTAAGATTTTTTCCTTTGCCTCGTTGGCATAGGTAATAAATCCGTAGCCGTAAATACTGCTTGCTCCCGGAACTGATGTGATAATTTTTCCCAAAGAGCCGCCCGTACAGCTTTCCGCCGTGGAGATGGTTATTTTATTTTCAATTAATTTTGAAATGATTTCGTTATTCTTCATTCCGTATTCCTCATTCCGTATTCCTCATTCCGTAGTTTGTGGGGGATGGGAGAAAGTAGTGCAGAACGGACAAACTGAACCCCGTAGGGGGTTACCCGAAGACGTACATGGGTACGTCGAGAGGTGAAGTTTGTTCGTAGCAAAGGGATTAAAAACTGAAATTCGTACAGCGAATTTCAACCACAGACAATAAAAGAAACAATGTAATCTTACTAAAAGAAAGAATCAATAAGTATTCTTTCCCCTTTGCGGTCGGTGCTGCTTTATCACATTCCCGGTTCAATTAATACCCAGTCCGTCTCTTCTACTGCTTTATTTACCCAATATTCCATATCGATTTTGCTTTGGCTTTCCAAGATTTTCTCCAAAGTGGGTTTTGTTGTAGGGTGCTTGGGAGTAAACACCGTACAGCAATCCTCGTAGGGGAGGATGGAGGTTTCAAATGTGCCGATTTCTCTTGCAATATCAACAATTTCGTTTTTATCCATACCGATAAGGGGGCGGAAAACGGGAAGAGTGGTCATAACCTCATTGGTTACGCCCAATGCCTGAATGGTCTGGCTTGCTACCTGACCGAGGCTTTCGCCCGTAATAAGTGCGAGGGAATTATTTTTAAGGGCAATTCGCTCTGCCGTCATCATCATCATTCTTCTCATAATAAGGGTCAGATGGTCCTCGGGGCAGTTGTCACGGATTGCAAGCTGCTGCTCGGTGAAGGGAACTATATAAAGGTTGAATCTGCCTGTATAGCCTGCCACGATTTTTGCAAGCTCGATAACCTTTTCCTTTGCTCTTTCACTTGTGTAAGGAGGGGAGAAGAAATGCACCGCATCAAGCTCCACGCCTCTTTTTGCAATCATCCATGCCGCAACGGGGCTGTCAATACCGCCGGAAAGGAGGATTGTAGCCTTTCCGCTGGAGCCTGTAGGCATACCGCCGGGGCCTGCACATCTTGCACCTGTTGAGTAAACATAGGCCTCGCTGTCACGGATTTCCACACGGACAATCACTTCGGGATTTTGCACCTGCACCTTCAGCTTATGCATACGGGAAAGAATCGCACCGCCCATTTCACGGCTGATTTCGGGAGACCCTAATGGGAATTTCTTGTCACTTCTTTTGGCTTCAACCTTGAAAGTGCTTACGCCATAAAGGCTTTCGCATACATAGTCCGCACCCTCGGAAAGGATTACGTCCATATCCTTGGGGAAAACGCCTGCCTTTGCAATAAAGATAATGCCGAAAACACGTCTCAGCTTTTCTACGATTGTATCGGCATCGGTGTGGGGTGCAGGGTCAATATAGATTACCGCCTGTGCCTTTTTAACGGAGGCAATGTTTTCTTTTCCCACAACTTTTTTTATATTTCTGATGAGAAGATCCTCAAACTTGCTTCTGTTAAGACCTTTGAGGATAATCTCGCCGTATTTTACAAGAATTATTTCTTTCATAACATTTGTCCTTTCTAAGTGTTGGGGACAGGGCAGTTTCTGTTGCACCTTTGGATTACAGAAACTCCCCCGTCCCCTTATCTCCCGTCAACTAAGTCGGTTATGGTTTATGTTCTCAGGGTTTTTGCAATTTGTGTTACTTTTTCGCAGACTTCCTTTGCTTCGTCCATTGTATTATACCTTGAAAAGCTCAGGCGGATTGCACTGTCGGGGAGAGGCACGTTCATTTCCGCAAGAACATGGCTGCCGTGGCTTCCCGAAGCACAGGCACTGCCGCTGGAAACATAAATACCCTCATTTGAAAGGGCGTTAAGCATTATTTCCGAACGGATTTTGCCAAAGGAAATATTAAGAACAAAGGGGCTTTCGTTTTCGCCGCCGCCGTTATATACACTGCCGTCGATTTTAAGGAGATTTTCCTTTAAATATTCCTTAATTTCCATTGCCTTGATACTATCTTGAGGGTTTATCAGCTCGCACGCCTTACCAAAACCAGCGATACCGCCTACGTTTTCCGTTCCGCTGCGGATGTTCTTTTCCTGACCGCCGCCAAATACCGTGGGCTTTAAGGTTACACCCTTTCTGATGTAAAGAGCACCGATGCCCTTGGGCCCGTGGATTTTGTGACTGCTTACGGAAAGCAGGTCAATTCCCCACTGTGCAGGCTTTACAAGAATATGCCCGAAGGACTGCACCGCATCGACATGAAAAAGTGCTCTGGGGGCAATTCTCTTCAGCACCGCACCGATTTTGGAAATGGGCATTACCGCACCCGTTTCATTGTTCACGTGCATGATGCTTACGAGCACCGTGTCGGGGGTAATAGCATCGGCAATGTCGGGAAATTTAACCGTGCCGTCCTTTTGAGGCTTCAGCCTTATTACCTGAAATCCCTGTGATTCAAGATAGTCCATACAGCGAAGCACGGCAGGGTGTTCAACGGAGGTTGTAATAATCCGCTTGCCCTTTTTTATGTTTGCCGCTCCTAAAATTGCAATATTGTCGCTTTCCGTTCCACCCGATGTGAAGTATACCTCGTCGGGGGTGCAACAAAGTGCCGCAGCAACCTTTTTTCGTGCTTCAGAGACAATCTTTTCCGCCTCAAGCCCCAATGCGTGACGGCTTGAAGGATTGCCAAAAGAGGTTTTCATATATTCGGTTATTGTTTCCACAACCTCCGGAGCAGGGGGTGTTGTGGCAGAGTTGTCCATATAAATCATAATCTATTCCTTATTCGTCAAAGAGTGTAGTCTGTACTGTACTGCTATCCTCATCTTTTAAATAGTATCCCGAGGAAGGAATCGTTCTTGCCTCATACCCAGCCGTGGATTTAAGGGAAACTTCGGGCATTTCTATTCTTGTAAGAAGTGATTTTCTTCTCATTGTCATAACCTGCACGCCCTGCGTTGCGCGGCTGGTTTTGGTGAGAATATCCTTGGTATTAAACACCACGCACTTATCAATATTGCTGAAAAGTGCCACCTTAGTTTCTTCCTTACAATAAAGCATACCGATAATATTGCCCTTACCGTAGGCGTTTGTAAGCTTCTTGCGGTTAGTTTTGGTTTCATAGCCTTTCATATCTACCTTAGCAACCTTACCGCTTTCAAATGCAAAGAGCATAAATCCGCTAAAATCATAAGCAGGTGTGGCGTAAAGAATCTTTTCACCCGGCTCCATTCCGATAAGGTTGGGAAGATATTCACCCAATGCACTTGCCTTTGTATCGGGAATGTCGTAAAGCTTCATTTTGTATACATTCTGCCTGTCGGAGAAGAAAAGCATTTCCATCTTGTTGGTTGCCTCGGCTTCGCAAAGGAGGCTGTCACCCTCCTTAAACTTCTGCTCGGCGGCGGCTCTGAGGGAAACAAGGGTGATTTTCTTGAAATAATTTTCACGGGACATAAATACACGCACGTTGTAATCCTCGATAAAGCTTTCCGCAGGCTCGATTACCTCGTCCTCTGTTTCAATTACTACAGTCTTACGTTCACCGCCGTATTTCTTTGTGATTTCTTCAAGCTGTTTTGCAATAAGCTTGCGGATGCGTGCATCGCTTTCGGCAGTTTTCGTAAGGTCCGCTATTTCCTCTTTCAGCTTCTCAATTTCGCTTGTCCTCTTTAAAATGTATTCCTTGTTAAGATTACGAAGCTTTATTTCCGCAACAAACTCTGCTTGGATTTTGTCAATGCCGAAGCCTGCCATAAGATTGGGAACAACCATACTGTCTTCGGGAGTGTTACGGACAATGTAAATTGCCTTGTCTATATCAAGAAGTATTTTTTCAAGACCCTCCAAAAGGTGAAGCCTTGCATTCTTTTTGTCAATTTCAAACCACAGCATACGGCGGATACAATCCATACGGAAATTAATCCAGTGAAGAAGTATATCCCTTACGCCTAATACCATAGGTTCACCGTCGATGAGGATATTGAAATTACAGCTGAAGCTGTCCTCAAGAGGCGTTTGCTTATAAAGACGTGCCATTAATTTTTCCGCATCAACGCCACGTTTAAGCTCCAGCGTGATTTTAAGACCCGATTTATCGGTTTCGTCACGGACATCGTTAATATCGCGAAGCTTCCCCGCCTTGATAAGCTCGGCAAGCTTGTCTATAATTGCCTCAACAGTGGTGCTGTAGGGAATTTCGAGAATTTCTATTATGCTCTGCTTTTTGTCATAGGAATATTTTGCACGGATTTTTACGCTTCCCGTTCCCGTTTCAAATATTTTTCCCATAACCTCATCATCACGGATAAGAAAGCCGCCTGTAGAAAAATCAGGGCCTTTGATATGCTCTGAAAGGTCTGCTTTTTTATCCTTCATAAGTGCGATTGCCGCACTGCACACTTCGCCTAAATTAAATGAGGCAATATTGCTTGCCATACCAACGGCAATACCCTGATTGGGATTAACCAGAATATTGGGAAATGCAGTGGGAAGAAGGGATGGCTCTTTCATAGTGCCGTCGTAGTTATCCACAAATTCAACGGTGTTTTTATCAATATCACCGAAAATTTCGTTACAAATGGGAAGAAGCTTTACCTCTGTGTAACGGGAAGCGGCATACGCCATATTACTGCTGTAATGACGGCCGAAGTTACCCTTTGAATCCACAAGGGGGTGGAGTAGTGCCATATGCCCCTCGGTAAGACGTACCATTGTTTCGTAAATTGCCGCATCGCCGTGGGGATTGAGCTTCATTGTCTGTCCCACAACATTGGCACTTTTGGTACGGTTTCCGCCCAAAAGCCCCATTTTGTACATGGTGTACAGAAGCTTTCTGTGAGACGGCTTAAAACCGTCAATCTCAGGGATTGCACGGGATATGATTACGCTCATTGCGTAGGGCATATAATTCTTTTCAAGAGTCTCTGTAATGCCCTCGGGCATCATAATAAACTTTTCTTCATTCATGTAACTGCCTCCGAATTTCAAAGAAATTGCACATATAAAAATATTGTATCATAATTTTTGTAAAAAAGCAAATTTTGGAGCAAAAATTTAGGAAATGTTTTTATATCACAACAAATGTGAAAGCTTGCCCTTGGGAAGGGAGCCCAAATTTCGTGGAAGCACGAAGGCTTATGTCCTTTTGGCGGCAAAAGGACCAAAATCGCCGGGGTTCCGATTCCCAAACCCCAACCGCTCTCTACTTTATAAAAATAAAAGCCACCTTAAAAAGGTAGCTTACTTCAATAATTCGTCATAGGTTGTTTCGAGAGCATCGCGTATTGCTTTAAGCTGCGATGCATATATGTGCTGAATTCCGCGTTCGATTTTAACAAGGGCTTCGCGAGTAATATCAATCCCTGCAAGCTGTAATTTTATGGCAAGCTCTGTTTGACCTATTCCACATGCTTTTCTTATTCTTCTGATATTCTTGCCTATTGATATTTCATCCTGTTTTATTTTTTGATTCATAAAACAGCCTCCTTATAGAACCAAAATGAGTTCTTTTACTTGATTCTATAATATATTTATGATACAATAGAACCCATATTAGTCCAAAAGGGCAGATTAAAGAAAATATTTTAAAAACAGAGGAGGCAAAAACATGGAGGAAATTGAACTTATGCCGGGAAATGAGGGGGAAGATTGTCCCGGAAACGGAACTGTGCCGGGTATTGAATGTCAATGCGATGAGTGCGACTACCTGATGTGTTGCATTCCCGAATATAACGTAGGTGGTTGTGAAGAGTGTAATTTACAGGATTGTCCGAGAAAGCAAAACAAAAACTGCAAAGATTTTCCATAATATTTGGTTGACTTAGTGTTTCTAAATATGTATAATGTTAAGGAGGAAAGACGAAATGGAGGATTCCCTGTGAAAATTTTTACGAGAACCCTTTTAGTGATAAGTACTGTAATAATGATTTTTGCTTGTTCATCGGCTTTTGCACAGGAAGACGAAGAAGTTGTCATGGACGTTATTGCCGGGGAGGATCCCTGTCAGACGGAATCTGATATGCAGACAAATCCGCCTTTGATCAAAAAGGCACATATATCCGTAGGGGGCGTAGGGCAGACGGAATTTTTCCATTATCTGATTGATGACGAAATCTATGTTTCTGAGGATTTGCTCTGCGTGTTGGGAATTACCTGCACGAAAAGCTTTGAAGAGGAAAAGCCTTTCTTTACTCTTACTGCTGATAACGAGCATCTGGCAGTTTTTTATGTTGATGACATATATGCCACCTTTGGGGGAATAGGGGAAAATCTTCCCTACCCCGCATTTGTGACGGATACGATGCCCTTTGTGCCTCTTTGTCGTGTGGCGGAGTATTTTGAATGTGGGTATAATGTGATTTCCGACGATATTTATGAGAAAAAGGTCAGCCTTTCCATTTCCAAGCATTGTGAAGCGTATAAAAATGCCGCGTTTGTAAATGAAAACGGCTATGAAAGTGACACCGACTACCTGGTATGGGTATCAAAAAATGATTACTCGGTGAATGTGTATCTCGGAGCAAAGGGAAATTGGCGGCTTATTAAAAGTTCCATGTGTGCAATCGGTGCGCCCTCCACTCCTACGATAGAAGGGGTTTTCAAATATCATCAGTATCAGCCCAGATGGCAGTATGACGGCTATTATTGCGGCCCCATAATGCGGTTTTATAAGGGATATGCACTTCATTCCACTCTTATTAAGAATAACGGAAAGCCCTATGATAACCGTGTGGGGGTGAAAATTTCCCACGGGTGCGTAAGGCTTCGCCCCGAAGATATAAATTATCTTGTAAACTATGTGCCGATAGGTACAACCGTGGTTGTGACGGGGAAATAATAAAAAAATGAGGATGTAAAAAAGCTTTTTTACATCCCATAAATATGTGCCCGTAGCTCAGTTGGATAGAGCGTCAGACTCCGACTCTGAAGGTCGTGCGTTCAAGTCGCATCGGGCATACCAGAAAAAACGACAAGCTTAGACTTGTCGTTTTTTCATCGATATAAATCTCTGTCGAGATTTTCGATATGTCAAAAATGACCCGATATGTGCATATGCACACGATATGTCGCTAACGCGACGAGATTTATATCATATCGCAACCGAATGAAATGAGGTTATATCGAATTTTTCGCAAGAAAAATATATCGAGCAAACGGAGTTTGCATATCGCCCCTCGCCTATCTCTCAATCAACCCATACTTAACCTTAATTCGCTCCAGCTTATCTGTCATAGGCTCTGCTATAAACCAAAGGAAAAAGGCGGTGGATAATGCGTGAATTAAATCAAGGGGAAGCCCCGCAATATATGATGAATAAATCATTTGGGGAGTAATTTTACTTTGTGCCATAATTATAGAGGCAGGATTCATAATACCTCCGTAAATAACGAGGGTTGCCAAAAATCCGAAAATGGAAAGGGAAGCCTTTGTTTTTCCGAGAAAGCCCTTTTTAAAAAGGATTCCGCCTAAAAAACCAATAACCCCGAAAGCAAACATCTGCCACGGTGTCCACGGACCCTGCCCGAAGAAAAAGTTTGAGACAAAGCCGCCGACAGCCCCGACTAGAAATCCCGTCTCTCCGCCCAAAGCTACCCCTGCAATAATCACAATAGCCGAAACGGGCTTAAACTGCGGAAGCATAAAGAAAGCCGCCCTGCCTGCCACCGCAATACCGCAAAGAACGCTTATAACCACAAGCTCTCTTGCCTTGGGTTTTCGTGATTCAAATACCATGCCAAAGGGTATCATGGTTTCAAGGATTATAAGCAGGCTTATAAAATAATACTTTCTGTCTCCGAAGAAGGAAACGCCCACATAAAGCGTAAGCGGTATTAAAAGCAATATAAGAAATGCCGCAGCAAGAGTCCTCTTGGAAAGCTTTCTGTCTGATTTGAGTGTCTGTATCGCTTTAACTTCTATATTCTTTTTCTGATTTTCCTGATTGTGAAATTCGATTTTGCGTGCTTTTTTCTCTCTTTTTTTCACACTGCCTCCGCAGGCAAGGATAATATCCTCTGCCAGAACGGCATCGGGGAGAGTGGTTCTTGCCATGCGGTTTGCCGATGTGGTATAGAAGCTGTTGCCCTTGAAAAATTCTCTCGGTCTGCCCATTGATGTGATGCCTCCGTCAAAAACAAGAGCACATCTGTCTGCATACTCACCGCAGAACTCAATATCGTGAGAAACCATAAGAATGGTAACGCCGTTTGCCTTTAAATCGGTGAGAATATCCGAAAATTCCTCTTTGAACTGTGCGTCCATTCCCTTTGTCGGCTCGTCCAGAAGCAGAATTTCAGGCTCTGAAAGGAGAATCTTCGCAAGTGCCGCTCTCTGCTGTTCGCCCCCCGATAAATCGTAAGGGTGGCTTTCTAAAAGCTTTTCAATTCTGCAAAGAAAAGCAATGTTTTGTATTCTTTGCTCTTTTTCTTCTTTGCCAAGCTTTTTTTCCGACAAAATTTCCATAAGGTCAAGATAAACCGTCTTTTTCACAAATACGCTTTGCGGATTCTGGGGAAGAACGCCGAGAAGTCCGCTGTATAGGTTTTGTATTTTTGAAATACGCTTGCCTTTTATAAATACATCGCCTCTGTACGGCGTGTGAAGCCCCGAAACAAGCGAAAGTGCCGTGGTTTTACCCGTGCCGTTACCGCCGACCAGGCAGAACAACTCACCCTTATTGACACTTAAATTAAATCCCTTTAGAGCATCGGGCAAGTTCTTTTCATAACGAAAATAGGCATCTTTAATCTCAATTATGGCATCGTTGTTATTTTGCAATTTATCTTTCGGGATTAAATCGGGGTTCAGTGTATGCTCCTTTGCATATTCCTCAAGCCATATTCTGCCGTCCCTTACGGTTAAGGGGCAGGGCAGGGAATCACAGATTTCTCCGTGAACCCTCATGGGCGTGGGGAGTGCCGAATACATGGGATGATTTGAACTTTTAAGGATTTTGCCAACCTCGCCCGGCGTTTCATCGGCAATAATTTTGCCGTTATCCATAACGATTACCCTGTCGGCAATGGGGAAGGCATCCTCTAATCTATGCTCCGTAAGAATCACCGCTACCCCAAGCTCACGGTTGATTTTTTCCAAGGTTTTCAAAAATTCCTGTGCGGCAATGGGGTCAAGCTGGCTTGTAGGTTCGTCAAGTATCAGTACGGACGGCTGCATTACCATAACCGAGGCAAGGTTAAGAAGCTGCTTCTGACCGCCCGATAGCTCTGTCACGTTCTTGTAAAACCAATTCTGTATACCGAAAAACGATGCCATTTCAGAGACCCTTGTCCTGATTTCGGGAGTGGAATATCCCAGGCTTTCAAGTCCGAATGCAAGCTCGTGCCATACCTTGTCCGTTACAATCTGATTGTCGGGACTTTGCATTACAAATCCGATTTGTGCCGCCTGCTCTCTTGCATTATAATCGGCAAGAGGCTTTCCGCCCAGATAAATATCTCCGCTTATTTCACCAAAAGGGGACAGGGAAGATTTTAAAAGCCTTAAAAGCGTGGTTTTTCCGCATCCCGACTGTCCGCAGATAAGGATAAATTCACCTTTTTTAACGGAAAAATTTATATTGTCAAGGGTTTTATGTGCCATATTTGGATATGTAAAACTTAAATTTTCGACCTTAAAGCTTTCCATCTTCTCACCTCCCAAAGCTCAATTATAACAGGAAACATACAAAGAAGCAGGTATGACAAAAATACGCTTATGCCAAAAGGGAAAACATCCGCCGCTTTCATAGAGGGGAAATATCGAAAATACATTCCGCCCGATAAATTCCCGAAAAGTGTATATGCTCCCAGAATCAAAATGCAGATAAGTGCTTTTTTATCACGCTTATCAAATGTGAATATAGAAAATGCAGTTCTGCCCTCTGTGCCATAGCCCCGTGCTTTCATGCTGTCCGCCGTTTCAATGGCATTCTCCAGCGACCACGTAGTCATGATTGACAAAATATTAAGTCCGTTTTTTGCACGCTTTATTATGCTGCCGCTACTTACATCACGCCCCATGCACCGCTGTGCGTTTGTAACCACCTTAAGCTGTGCGGCAAATTTCGGCACAAACCGAAGCGTCATGGAAAAGATAAGGGACAAGGACGGGATTATTTTCCCGAAAAGATAAATAAATTTGTCGCTCGTCATAATTTCGTTATAGCAGGAAAAGTGGCATATGACGCTGACAATCATAATTGCCGCACAAAGTCCGTAAATAACTGATTCTAATGTCAGCGGATTTCCGCTTGGCAGATATTTTAGAATCGTAACTCCCTCATGATTAAAGGCAGGGTTTATCAGTGCCGTTAAAATCAGCATGGGAAGCATGTATATTAAGTTTGTCTTTACCTGCTTTTTTCCCTTTAGCATCACGGAATATGTAAAGGCACAAAAAAGAGATATGCCAAGACACACAGGATGCATAAAAAAGCAGGAAAACCCGATTACAAGCACGAAGTATGTAAAATTCACAATCGGGTGATAATTTTTAAATTCATTCATAATATCACCTTACGTTCTGAGCGGAGTAATCCCCACCAACATCTTTTCCTAAGTCGCAGGTATATACCCATTCAACCTTATCGCCGTCTTTAAGCTCGTATCGGCTGCAGCCGTAATTCGGGAACCACCCGTTTACCTTATACATCCATCCCGAAAGCTCTCCGCAGTCAAATTCATAAAGATTGGCAATGCCCTCAATATAAGCACTGTTATATACGGGGGTGTTTACAAATTCCATGTGGATTTTATTTTTCTTCATTTCCCGAAGAAGCAGGTCAAACACACTTTCACCCTCATAGAACACAACGGTTTTTTCTGCAAATATTACACCGTCTTTCGGCACAATATCCGCCTTTTCCTCGTCGAGCTGTGTAAGGTTTTGTAATATTGTATCACATCTTACGGATAAAGTGCAAGTGTATTCTTTCTCCGATATATCTGCCTCCTGCGGTTCTGCAGGGAGAGGCTTTCCCTCGGGAACAGGCTCGGTCATATATTTATCCTTGCCCGCAGATGCTTCGGCAAGGGGTTGTGTGATTTGAGGCTCATTTTCCGTTGTTTCATTTTCAGTGGCAGGTTTGCTGCTTTGATTAACATTCAGAGCTTCGTTTTGCGGTGGGGTGCTTTCCTGAGTCGAGGGTGAGCCGCCGCCAAAAAAAGCAAGAGCCAAAACTATCGCAATGATAATACCTGCTATGATTTTTGTTTTGTACTTTTTCATTTCAATCCTCCCTGCAGAAGCCTCCCGAATGGATACATGTTTTGAAGCTCAAATGTTATTTTTGCTTTTATCTGCTCAAGAAAACTCCAATCGGTATTGCTCATATTATAAAGCGAATTTTTATTTTCCATTGCACGCTTTAATGCAACAAGGGCGTAAAAGCACTGCTCGGTTGCCATCTGATTTGTAATGTCATTATGAGTATGCATAAAGCCTTTTTCGCCGTCGTAAAAGCCAAGCATACTGTCAAGAATTGTCTTTCCGTTTTTTACAAATCGCTCATCATAGACGGAAATGCCAAGCTCGCACAGTGCCACAAGCACCTGTACACTGCTCTCGGAGTTTTCGGTTTCATAGCTTGCAAAGCTGCCGTTTTCATTCTGCATATCCGAAAGACGGGCAAGAGCTTTTTCTGTTGCTGCTTTAACAGTGTCATTGTCCTGATATTTGGATAGCGCCTGAAGTGCCATTCCCGTAACGTCCGCATCGGCCATATCCCCCGTCAATGCCCAGCCTCCGTCGGAGGTCTGCTTCTGGAGAATGTGGTTTATATACATTTGTCTTGTTGCCTGAATTTTTGCATCGGGATTTTCCGGTATTTCATAGTTTCCGCAATCAAGAGCGATTAGTGCCCATATTGCACCGTTTATGCCCTGCCAGATTGTTTTTTCAAAATCTCCCAAAGGTGTTAAAAGGTTGTATCCTGCAACACAGGTAGGATTTTTGCCGATTGCGGTAAGGGCAACAATCACTCTTGAATATTCGGTGTATTTTCTTTTGTGAAGCACACCGCCATGCTCCTGCACATATTTTTCAACGGTCTTATAATATTCTTCAAAAAAATCGTCGGGAATATTAAGCTCGCTTCTGGCAAGTCCCAAAACAGCCCATTCACCGCCGATAGAGCCGACAATGGGCTGTTTGACGGTTTCGTACAGGGAATTTCCGATAATCTCTGTCAAAGAAGTTACTTTGTCAGTGTCACAAGAAAACACCTGTGACGAAAAGCTGAAAATCATTACCAGCGTTAAAAATATTGATATAATTTTCTTCATTTTTTTATGCCTGCCTTAGTTTTTATTTAGCGACGTTCTCACAAAAACGCATAAGAATTGCCGCAATCTGTGCACGGGTTGCCGTAGCTTTCGGTGAAAGTGTGGTTTCACTTGTACCATTTACAAGCTCTGTTTTATTTGCCCAGCAAAGTGCATCAAGCGCCCAATCGCTTACATCATCTACATCTGCAAAGCTTGAAATGTCTGCAACATCGCTTACATTATAACCCTGCATTTTTGCAAAACGATAGATAATAAGCGCCATTTGTTCACGGGATATATCGCTATCGGGTGCAAACTCGCTTTGGCTGATGCCGTTCACTATTCCGCTTGATGCCGCCCAGTTAACCGCATCGGTGTACCACTGCCCTTCGGGAACATCTGCAAAGGTATGTTTATTGTCGCTGTTTTCGGGATTTGCCATTCTGTAAAGAACAGTTACGAGCATAGCTCTTGACATTTTGCTTTCAGGCTCAAATCCGCCTCCTGTTCCTTGCATAAGATTATTCTCGTACACATATTTTACAGATTCATAATGCCAGTCGTCCTTTTTAACATCGGCAAAAGTAGTTTCGGTAAACGTTGCTTTTTCGTTATCTTCCTTTTTTTCTTCCGTTTCCTCTTGCTTTTTTTCCTCGGTTTTGTTATTTCTGTCGGAATAGAACGGGTCTCCGATGTCCGCGCCAAGCTGACAGGTGTACTGCCACTTGATTACATCGCCGTTTTCTACCTCAAACTCGGATGCACCTCTTCCAATAAACTTTTTATTGAGCGTAATCATCCAGCCTGAGCCTACGCCTGCATCAAATTCGCCCATGGATTTGTAGGGTGTACCTTTTAGCTCAAAATTACAGATGGCACCTAAATAGAAACCGCTTTCAAGCGTCCCTGTATATTCCATTCTTATTCCGAGAGAATCCAAAAGGCGTTTGGTTACGTGTGAAATTTTTTCGCCCTGTTTGTATGGAACCTTAGTAGATTTAATGATAGTTCCCAAGGGAGTTGGGAATTTCAGTCCTGATTCTCCTGCCACACGAACGCCCTTGTCTACAAAGCTTATGGTTACATATCCTTTAGTTTCGGACTCGCTAAGTTCGAAATCATCATCCTCCGAGTCGGAGCTATCTTGGGAGGAACGCTGTGTTACCGCAAGCGTAATAGTATGCTGAACTGTTTCCTTTCCGTCGGTAGCGATAAAAAGCAAAGTATAAGTACCTGTGCCGTTTGGAACAAATTTATAGTCAAGCGGTGCTTCTACAGCTTCTTCACCATTTACAGAAACCGTAAAGGTCATTGTATCATCATCAGGATCGACAAACAAAGTATCCGGATTGATTGCAAAATTCTGATCTGAATAAATCTCACCTTCTGATACCGCGTCAGTACGAACAATAGGAGCAGAATTTGGTGCAGATGTGTCACCGACAGACACAGTAATCTCAGGCAGAATACTACGTGTATGGTAAGTTGTTTCATTGCCACGGGTAGTACAACCGCCATCAGGAATGTTCCTGTGGCTATCACCACCGTCAAAGAAGGTTGTTAGTCCAACAACGCCAAGACCTATATAACCATCACAAAGTGTTATGTTGCTGCCGTCATCAGGCATTACAACCTCTACAAAGTTAGCTGCGGTAATAAAATTATACTGTGCACCGGTTCCGTAAATAGCATTACCGTTACAAGTGTAGTTTAAATGCTGACTACTGTAACCATCATAATTTCCGCTATATCCCGGATTATAGTTACCCGCCATTTTAGGGATAGGATTATGCAGACCATTTAGGTGAACACGAATGGTTTCGCCTGCTTCTATAATGCCGTTATCGTTGCTTTTGTCTGAAACCTCATCAAACTTTACGGTGATTTTATCACCTCGAACTACCTGATAAGCAGTTCCGGATTGTGTTTTAACACGGAGAATGTTATTTCCGGAGATAATTTCGGCGGTATATACGCCGTTTTCTCCACTTAAAGTTTTCCATGTCAATCCCTTATCGTGACTAACGGATACCTCGGTAATTTCAGAGGAAGCAGTAGGCTTCAATGTAAGATTTCCGCTGTTTCCAAGGAAATACAAGGTATCAAACTCTGAATCCCAATCTTTTTGCTTATTTGGGTTATATGTAATGTTTTTAGAACCTGAAGTTCCGATACTTGCAAAACTCTCAATACCAAATTTAACAGAACTGTCGTCATTTTCTCCTACCTGAACCACTAAAAGACCGCTGCGCGCAGGATCGGACGCTCCATAAACGCCATCATAAGAGCCGCCGCTTATCTGAATGGCATCATAGGTAACTTCAACAATTGCAATGCCTTCCTTTAGTGCGGTGAGCGTCATCCAGTCGCCGTCGCAGGCAGAAGCTGAAGGCTTTTCTGTAAGGCTTACCACATCATTGCCGGAAAGAATTGTAAAATTAAAATCAGGCGGAATAATATAGTTGTTGTAGCTGACGGGAATGATTTCCCAGGCACGGTAAGCCTTAAGTGTTTTGCTCTCGCCAACAGACAGATTCAAATGGTTACGGCTGTTGATATTCAGCAAAACACTATCCTCTGTAATTGTACTGTTTGACTCACCTGTAGCAGAGTAGTCGTCTAAGCGATATGAAGGTTCTTTATCATTTTCTGTATATGTTACGGTAATATTTTGTTTTCCCCACTGAGTCCAACCTGCTTTGGTGATTTTTCCATCCATAGAAACACGATATATGAATGTTCCGTTTTTAGTATCAGCAATAAATTGGAATGTAGAAGTTCCATCACCGTTCTCTGTAATGATTTTTGCATCTATCTCCGTGTTGCTGTAATATTGATTGTATTTGTAAAGCTGTGCTTTAGCTCCCGTGGGCACGGTGATGCTCATAGGATTTTTGATGCCAAGCATTATTGATGCGATGTAAATATCGGCACCCGCTTCCATTGGCAAAGTCTTGGAAGCCGCTGTCAAATCGGTGTTTTGCGGTGAGGCTGTGAAAACATATTCATTTCCCGCCACAAGTAGCCATCCATCACTGCCTGCTACAGCTGTGTTTCCACTATAAGTAACGTTATTCGTGCTGACAGCATTATTGTTATCGTAGTCCACTACTTTAAACTGTGTTTTTCTAAAATGTACTGTACCATCTTTTTCTGCATTAAAAGCCATTCCGCCAAAGTCTTCGGTACGAACACTTATCATTTCTGCATTTACAGGATAGTTTACTGTGTAGGTAGTCATACCGTCAGAGGATTCGCCCTTAATGCTATCTAAAGCATCTCCAAGCTTATCAATGCCATCTTCAAAGCCTGATGCAACATAGAAACTCGGAGTCAATCCATCAGGCACACATACGGTCATTGAATCTGTTTTTTCAGAGTTTTCCACCGTAAGTGTTACAGTGTAAGTGTCGGCAGAGTCATCTTTACTGTCGTTTGCTGTAAATACTAAAGTATAAGTTCCTGCAACATCTGTGGTAAATGTATAATTTGCATCTGCCTCCACAGGTGATGCTCCGTTTACACTGACCTTGTATGTAAGTAAGTCCTCATCTATATCTGTAAATAAAGGAGAAAGGTCAAGTGTATAGTTTTCCCCTGCGGTGATGGTAGCATTTGACGTAGGTGATATACCATCAGACAAAGCAGGTTTGTCGTTCTTGATTTTATATGTAAGATCAAAGATTTCGTGATTACTGCCCGTAGGTGCACTGTTAAAGTAATAGAATCTAAAGGACGCCGCACCTTTACTTAATGCAGTCTGTTTTTCTGTGAATTTATTTTTGGTCGCGGGGCTTGCACCAACCTTGTCTGTGGTGGTAGAAAGAAAAGGATAACCGCCATCATTCTGTGAAAGGTTATATATTGCTTTTATCTTTCCGTCAACAGGATAGGTTTTAGGCAGGATAACAGTAATTTCTTTATTGGCATATGTCGCATCAACACCCTCAATCAAATTACCGTTTTCATCAACAAAGTAAACGTAATTAAGAGAGCCGTTGCTCGTGGTATGCCCGATATAGATACCGCTTTCAACATCTTTAACATTTACGGTAACGGTCAAGGTTTTTTCACTCCTGCCAATCTCGTTTCCGGCAGAGAAGATTAGCGTCTGTTCGCCTGCTTTGGCAGGGGTGTAAGAATATATTTTGCCGTCAACAGGTATCTCATTGTTACCGTCAATCAGATAGTACTGCTGAGCTCCGGTGAAGTAATTACTTAAATCAATTGACAGAAGGTGTCCTCTCCAGGCCTCTGCGGTATCAGTATCCACGATACAAGCCGGCACTTCGGAGGGGGGGAGCTCCCGGAAGAATATGAGCGTATATGTTACAGAGCCAACGCCTGTGTTCATGTTGTTATATTTACCTGTCAGCGTCAGAATGAGCTGAGCTTCGCCCTCTTTTAGCCCGATACTGCCTGTATTCCCTGACACAGTATACTTGTTGGTCGAGGTAGTAATGCTTACGGCAGCGGTGGCATCATCGGCAGTATCATATGGTAAAATCAAGTACACGGTGGTGCCGTCCTCGTAAGCTTCGGAAACCTTCACACCTTCTACCCTGATTTCGGTAGCGGTCGCATAGTATTTGTTACTAAAGTAAGCAGCAAACCGATTATCCGTAATATCTATCACGCTATCCTCAACAGGCAGCTCTTTTTCGGGAAGAGGTGCTTTTTCCCATGTAGCCGTGATTACAAGATCGCAGGAAACATCAACCACAGTATAATTGTTGCTGCTTCCCTCAAGAATCTCGCCGTTAACCTTGACTACTGCTATATAGCCTGCTTTGGGAGCAATGGTAAAGCTGTAATCCTCACCCTTATACACAGTTTCTGCACCGGTAAAACCGAAATCTTCAGCATCAGGCTTAGTTATGCTGTATACTACCTTCTTGGTAATACCTTCGATGGTAATTTCTATATCTCCGGCAGCAGCAGTGACAGTATAGCAGCCGTTTATCAATGTGGCTTCCTCGCCGTTAACCTTGACTGTCATGTCCGTAGAATCATAAGCGTTATCCACAGAAACAGTGAAGGTATAGGGCTTTCCTTCCCTGACAGCTGTTCCGCCGCTGACTGTAACGCCCTCAATCTCAGGCTTTATTACAGTAAAAAGCTCTCTTTCTATAACATTTTCTACGGTAACGGTTTTATCTGCGTCGAGTTGAGGAATAGTATATTTTCCGTTTTCAAGTATAACCGTCTGCCCGTCAATTTTAACGATAATATCTTCAGCCTTGTAAATAGCATCATCGACGGTAACGCTAAACTCATATGGCTCGCCGGCGTAGCTTGTGCTCTGCCCGGAAAGGGTATATCCTGTACCCTCTGTTAAGGTTACTGTATAAGTGCTTTTTTTATCAATGCCGGTAACGGTAATAGCGGTGTCCTCGTTTACAGCTTCAATGATATACACTCCGTTTTCCCCGGACAGCTCGGCTCCGTTTGCTTTTACCGTCATATCAGCGGCGGTATAAGCATTATCTATGGTGATTTTAAAGGTATAGCTCTCACCCTTGTAGCATGTAGCATCACCCGTAAAGGTAAAGCCCTCTCCTGTAGGTGCGGTGATATTGCAAACTTCTTTTTTGATAATACCTTCAACAGTAATAATCAGCTCTTCTGTTACATTTGATACAGTATATCTTCCGTTATCGCCTTCGGTAACTTCATCGTTGACCTTTACGACCATATTGGATTCATCGTAGCCCTCGTTTACAGCTATGGTAAAACTGTAATCCTGATTTTTGCCGGCAGTAGCTTCGCCGTCAAAAGTAAATCCTTCGCCTGTAGGGGGCGTAACTGCGAAAACTTCACCCATTTCAACGGTGAAATTAACTGTAAATGTTCCTGTACCTACTACAGGTGCATTCGGGGCAGCAACCGGCTTAGCCTGAAGTGTAACAGTTGCAGTCCCTTTACCATTTTTCAGCTTGCAGGTGTTGCCGGAGTTCTGAACATATCCACCATTCCCGCTAAACCCCATTTGTATAGGATAAGAAGGGTCGGTGCCCTCTGCAAGGGTAATATTTATTGTGGCTCCGTCCTGCGTTACATTCGCAATCGCAGGAAAGGTGGACGTAGCACCTTGCTTGTAAATTGAAAGCGTAGTCAGCGTGTAGCTTCCCACTGTTGTTCCCGGCGCCAATGTGATTGTGCCGCCGTTCCAGCTAAGAACAGATGCTTCTGCACTTGCCGCTGTCGGGAGCATCCCGAAAATCATCATCAGCGACAGAAAAAAGCTTAAAATTCTTTTTGATTTCACTTTGATTCATCCTTTCATCTGAAACTCAGTTTTAATGTGCTTTATTCCTGCGTGTTTCACCTCCGCTTTTATCACCGCAGGGAATAAAAAAACTGCGGCAATTTTCTTTGAAAATTACCACAGCTGAGTTTTTCTGTGATGAATCACAATTCAGTTGATTTACAACCGAAAACATTATCTCTATGCCTGCAAAAGCACTTACAAGATAACATCAAAGCAGGTCTTGTGACTCGCACCATATAGACAAATTTGTCCGCATTTTTATACCCTGCCTTCTCGGTTTCCCAATGACTATCTTTCGATAACGGATATAAAAACATTCGATGCACACACCGACAGTTTACCGCAGGGGATTCTCACCCCATTCCCTTTTCACCGATTATGCCCGAATCGGCATAATCAACACTCTGTGTGAAATATTAAGTTTACGTGCCTTAGTTTAGCACGAATTTTTACAGAAATCAAGGTATAAAACAAACAATTTTTGTAATAAAACAAACTTTTTCTCTGTTTTTCAGTTTAATACCCCATTTTCAACTGTTCCCACGGTGAAATACTGTTCGCCGTGAGTGGGAAGTGTGATTTCACCCTCACCAAAAATAATTGCGAGTGTACTTTCCTCACTCAGTGAAAATCGGACATTTTCGGAAATTCCCGAAAATTTATATTCCCCCGCATTGGGGAGTGCATTTATTTGCTCTTTGATTTTTTCGTTTATCACGTTTTTAAAATCATACCCCTCATTAAATAAATCAGAAAGGGTTAAAGCTTTTCTTAAATCAAAGGTTGCCGTTGAATCAGCGGAATCCTCCGTTACGGCTTTTTCCTCGGTGGCTTGAGGTGATTGCATAGAATCATTGACCGAGCGTGCCGCCTTGGGTGAAACTTCAACCGTTTTCTCTTGCTTGTTCTCTTTTACAAGGTCTTGCTTCATGCCCTCGCTGTTATGGGAATTGTAGACGGAAAGAACGCTGATTCCGCAGATAAACACTGCCGCCGCTGCAGCTGCAAATTTTGTGAACGTATATATTTTAGCTTTTTTATTTTTTCTCTGTGCCCTTTTAAAAAGGGAGCAATTAAGCCCCTCGGGAACCTCATCCGAGGTGAGAGCCTCTTTTATGGCATTGTCAAACTCTTTGTCCGTCATAGCTCTTCTCCTTTCATGAATTTCTCTTTCAAAATCTTTCTGGCGGTAAAAAGCCTGCTTTTAACCGTCCCTTCGGGAATTTTCAGTACCTCGGCGATTTGGGATAGACTCATTTCGCCGATGTAGTGAAGAAGCACACACGGGCGAAGATTATCGTCGAGAGATAAAACTGCACGCTTGATTTCCTCCGAAAGCTCGCTTTTTAAGATGTCATCTTCGATGTTTTTGTCACCTTTTGCGTTAAACTGATTTTCAATCGGCACGGTGGGGGCAATTTCCTGCCTGCGTGCGTCCTTGCGGAGTGCACTTTTCCACAACGAAACGGCAATGGTGCAAAGATATGCCGAGGGATTGTTATCTTCATCAATAAGGGAGGCTTTTTCCATCGCCTTTAAAAATGTATCCTGATACAAATCGTCGGCATCATGTGTGTTTTTACAAAGCCTCAGGCAGAAGTTATACAGTTTTTTTCCATGTAATGTAACGAGGCGGTTTATGTCTGTCTGTTTCAAAACATTAACCCCTTTCATATAATTATAGTCGTATAAATCATTAAGGTTCATAAAAAATAATAACACATATTGAAAAAAAAGAAAAGCAGTGTTATTATAAAAACATAAATATTTAATAAAAAGGAATGTTTTTGTTGAAAACCAACTATTTTTCAAATGCAATAAACCACCTAAGGACAATTACACGCCACCGCCATGCCGTTATCCGCCACAGCAGGCGGGCGGGGATTTTTTGGCAGGGGCTTTTTCATGATTTGTCCAAATATACCCCAACGGAATTCTGGCAGGGGGTAAAATATTATGCAGGCACATTCAGCCCCAACGAAACGGAGCGAAAAGAAAAGGGCTACAGCGGAGCGTGGCTTCACCACAAGGGAAGAAACAGGCACCATTTTGAATACTGGACGGACTATAATCCCGTGGAAAGACGGGTAAAGCCTGTTAAAATGCCTGTCCGCTATGTGGCAGAAATGTTTTGTGACAGAGTTGCCGCCAGCAAGATTTACCAGAAAGAAAATTACAACGAAAAACACCCCTATGAATATTTTCAGAGGGGTAAGCCAAATAGATTTATTCATCCCGAAACGAGCGACCTTCTGGAAAGCTGGCTTCTTCTGCTTCGGGAAAAGGGTGAGAAATATACCTTTAATCAAATTAAACGCATTGTAAAAAAGGGGGAGTATCCTAAAAGACCGACGATAATATCAAAAGAAGAATCCCCCCGGGCAGATTAAGCACCGCTAAAGTTGTGGCAGTTATAAGATTAATGCCGACTTGTATAAATGAAAGCTGTGCCGCTAAGGCATTGTAGATAAAAAGCACTGCAAAGGCACCTGTAATTTTTAAAAAAAGCTTTGCAGCAGTATCTATATTAAGGAAGAAAAGCACGCACAGTACAATTCCCAGTATATATAAAAGAAAATTCATAAAACCACCTCTCATAGCTATATTATGAGAGGTGGTTTTCCTTTAGAAGCTTTTTTAATTTATCATCGGGATAAAAAGGATATGTTTTTCCCCGGTATTCCACGGTCTGTTTTGAAAATTTTGCATCGGAAAGGGGATAGCTTGCCGTTTCCTTTTCAATCAGCCCGTATCGGGTCAGCACCGAAAGGGAGTCCTCGTACAAAACGTAGGTTTTGACAAAAGTTCCCTGCCTAAGTATTTTGTTTATCAGAATTGCACTAAAAAGAAGTGTCGCAATCTGCAAAAACCAACCAAAGGGGAGGAGGTTTGCAATGTGAAACAACACAAAGCACATGACAACTACGCCCATAAGCTCAAAAAATATCCGTCTATCGCTTTTGGGCATCATAGCCCGGCATCTGTATATTTCTTTTCTTTCTTCCATAATAAATTCCTTTCTTAAAGTACCCAGTCTATGATTGCGGCGGAAAGCTTTCCGTTTTCCGTTTCAAGCACTGCAAAGGAGGCTCTTCCCCCTCTGGGCGTTGCCACGCTTCCGGGGTTAAGAATAATCATTCCGCTTTCTCCTTTTTTCAGCACGGCGTGGTGGGTATGCCCGAAAAGTGCCGCCTCGCACCCTTTACTAAGGGCGGTCTGCTCCAGCTTTTCGGTTCCGTAGCTGACCGACTGCGTATGCCCGTGGCAGAGGAATATCTTATGCCCGTCAAAATCTATAACTCTCTCAAAATCCTCGCTTCGCATATAGTCGTTATTTCCCAAAACCGATACAACCCTTATTGGGTAATAAAGACTTTCCAGATAGTCCACATCGCGGGCAACATCCCCAAGGTGGATTATCATATCTATGTTTTTCTGCCCGATTGCGGAAATTGCCCTCTCACAAGCGGCAGTATTCGTGTGACTGTCCGACAGTACAATTGCTCTCATAAAATCATCTCCGATATTTATTTTATAGGAAAGAACACAATCTGTCAAGACGGCATATTATTAAATAGGAGTGATGATTTATGAAAGATATTATTGAGCAGATAAAAAAAATGGATAAATCCCAGCTTAAAGATGCCGTAAAGCAGGCACGTGCTTTTGTAAAAACCCAAGAGGGAAAAGAGCTGGTGGAAAAAATCAAAAGCCCAAACGGAGAGAATGCAATTCAAAAAGATAATATAATGAAGGAACTGGGTAAAAATCCCGAGCTTGCGAAAATGATTTCCGATATATTTAATGCGGAGGGCTGATAAAAATTGGATTTTGAAAAAGAAATATCAAAGGCACTTTCCGACCCCGATATTATGAATAAGGTACAGGACGTACTTTCTTCCTTAAATAATAATGAAGAAAAAGAGGAAGAAGAATCTTCAAAAGAATCTCCCAAGCTTCCTGCTAATATGCTTTCCTCTCTGGGGGGAATGGTAAATGATGACCGCACCCGGCTTCTCTTGGCAATAAAGCCTTTTCTCAGCGAAAAACGCGCTCCGTACATGGACAGCGCCCTTACCATACTTAAATTTGCATCAATGGGAAAGCTGGGCAAGGATTTAAAACTGTTTTAAGGCGGTGAAGTAATGCGTGTAACACAAATGCCTGCAGGCGGTAGCGGAGTAGTACAACGAAGCACGCCTGTACCGATAATGCCCGAGGCATATAAAAGTCATGGCGGAATAGATATAAAGAAGATTCTCTCACGCTTTGAAAAAGATGACTACATTTTAGCAGGGCTGATAATAGTGCTTATGCTTGAGGGTTGTGATGACTATATCCTTTTGGCGGCACTGGGGTATCTGTTTTTTATGGGGCTGAAGGAGTAAAATTTGCGGTGGTTTTCTGCCATCGCAATTTTTTTGAAAAAAGTTTGAAAAAGGTGTTGACAAAGAGGTTTTTTTGTAGTAATATATACAACGTTGTCGCGCTGAGAGTGCTTTGACAGATACACCGAAAAAACTTAAAAAAGTTTAAAAAAAGTGTTGACAAAGAGCTTTGGGCGATGTATAATAAACAAGCTCGCTAAAAAAGCGGCGGGCATTGAACCTTGAAAATTAAATAGCGTAAGGGCTCAAAAGAATTTAAATTCATTTGAGATTAACTTGGTCATCGGAGAGGAGAGCTATTTACGGTTTAAAAAGGAAAATTTCGTATAATCCTGCAGAAAATTCTGCAAATATACGACAGTATTATTTTTGAATTTTCCTTGCCTTATAGCAAAATTTTCTCTTTTAAAACTCTTCGACCTTATACGTAGAAAAATTTAGGATGATTTTGACGCGGAGGTTGCAGTTGGGCTGACGCCCTACAAAACCGACAAGTTGAAAGCATTCAAATTTAGCAAGTATAAGGCGTAAACAGTTCTCCTCTCCGATGACGTAGCGAATACAAGCCAGACAGTACAGTAAACAACGTACAAAAATTAGTTTAGTTTAGAGCCAAAAACTCAAAAACGATATATCGAAGCTCAAGCTTCTGTATATACCATTTTTAGAGAGTTTGATCCTGGCTCAGGACAAACGCTGGCGGCGTGCTTAACACATGCAAGTCGAACGGAGTACCCTTGATTGAGGCTTCGGCCAATTTCTTGGACTACTTAGTGGCGGACGGGTGAGTAACACGTGAGTAACCTGCCCTTGAGTGGGGAATAACACACCGA
>JAZNYX010000063.1:0-18022 GCA_045594665.1 Clostridia bacterium
CTATGGTGCAGCTGATGCTGAACAGATTATCATTGCTATGGGTTCAGCTTGTGACACTATCCAAGAAACTGTTGATTACTTAAATGCTAACGGTCAGAAGGTTGGTATGATTAAGGTTAGACTTTACAGACCTTTCTCAGCTAAACACTTGATTGATGCTATTCCAGATACAGTTAAGAAGATTTCTGTTCTTGACAGAACAAAGGAATCAGGTTCAGTTGGTGAACCATTGTACCTTGATGTAGTTGCTGCATTACAGGGATCAAAATTCCAGGGTTGTGACATTTATTCAGGTCGTTACGGCTTGGGTTCAAAGGATACAACTCCTGCTCAGATTATCGCTGTATTTAATAACAACGATAAGAAGAGATTTACTATCGGTATCAACGATGATGTAACCTTTACATCTCTTGAAATCACAGAAAATCCCGACACAACTCCCGAAGGAACAACAAGCTGTAAGTTCTGGGGTCTTGGTGCTGACGGTACCGTTGGTGCTAACAAGAACTCAGTTAAGATTATCGGTGACCACACGGATATGTACGTACAGGCTTACTTTGACTATGACTCTAAGAAGTCCGGCGGTCTTACAGTATCTCACCTTCGTTTCGGTAATGCTAAGATTACCAGCACATACCTTATCAACAAGGCTGACTTCGTTGCATGTCACAAGGCTTCCTACATCAGAAAGTACGACATGGTTAGTGATGTTAAGCCCGGCGGTGTATTCCTTCTTAACTGCCCCTGGACTAAGGCTGAGGAATTCGAAGCTCATATCCCCGGACAGGTTAAGCGTTACATTGCTGAAAACAACATTCAGTTCTATGTAATTGACGGTGTTGCTATCGGTAAGGAAATCGGTCTTGGCAACAGAATCAACACAGTACTTCAGAGTGCATTCTTCAAGCTGGCTAACATTATCCCTGCTGATGATGCAATTAAGTACATGAAGGACGCTGCTACAGCTTCTTACTCCAAGAAGGGTGAAGCAATCGTTAAGATGAACCATGACGCTATCGATATGGGCGCTCAGAAGGTTGTTAAGGTTGATGTTCCCGCTTCATGGAAGGATGCAAAGGATGAAGACCTTACAGTTAAGGTTGACGGTCAGGGAAGACTTGTTGATTACATCAACAACATTCTTAACCCCATCAACTCCTTCGCAGGTATGAAGCTCCCCGTTTCTGCATTTGTTCCTTATGCTGACGGTGAAGTTCCGCTTGGTTCCTCTGCATTTGAAAAGAGAGGTATCGCTATCGACGTTCCCGAATGGAACAGCGACAACTGTATCCAGTGTAACTTCTGTTCTTATGTATGTCCCCATGCTTGTATCCGTCCTGTAGTTCTTACAGAAGAGGAAGCAAAGAATGCTCCCGAAGGTATCAAGTATATCAATATGACAGGTCTTAACGGTCTTTACTTTGCAATGGCAGTATCCGTTCTTGACTGTACAGGTTGCGGCTCTTGTGCTAACGTATGTCCCGGTAAGAAGGGCGAGAAGGCTCTCATCATGAAGCCTCTTGAAACACAGGAAGCTCAGCAGGCAGTATTTGATTACGGCATCAAGATTCCTGCAAAGGCAGAAGTTCTTGAAAAGTTCAAGGAAACAACAGTTAAGGGCAGCCAGTTCAAGCAGCCCCTCCTCGAGTTCTCAGGCGCTTGCGCAGGTTGTGGTGAAACACCTTACGCTAAGCTTGTTACACAGCTTTATGGTGATAAGATGTACATTGCTAATGCAACAGGTTGTTCTTCAATCTGGGGCGGTAGCTGTCCCTCTACACCTTACACAGTTAACGAAAAGGGCGAAGGTCCTGCATGGGCTAACTCTCTCTTCGAAGATAACGCTGAGTACGGTTACGGTATGTACCTTGCACAGAATACACTTCGCGAAGACCTCGCTCTCAAGGTTGAGGCTGTTGCTGATAAGGCTGACGATGCAGCTAAGGCAGTAATCGCTAAGTATCTTGAAACTAAGGAAGACGTAAACGCTAACAAGGTTGCAACTGCAGAGCTTGTTGAAGTTCTTTCTAAGATGAATACACCCGAAGCAGCTGAAATCCTTAAGGATAAGGAATACCTTTCCAAGAAGTCTGTATGGATCCTCGGTGGTGACGGTTGGGCATACGATATCGGCTACGGCGGTCTTGACCACGTACTTGCAAGCGGTGACGATGTAAACATCCTTGTATTCGATACAGAAGTTTACTCCAACACAGGCGGTCAGTCTTCAAAGGCTACTCCCACAGGTGCTATTGCGAAGTTCGCAGCAGCAGGTAAGGAAGTTAAGAAGAAAGACCTTGCAGCTATCGCTATGAGCTACGGTTATGTATACGTTGCACAGGTTGCTCAGGGTGCTGACTACAATCAGTGTATGAAGGCATTCGTTGAAGCAGGTACCTACAACGGACCTTCAATCGTTATTGCATACGCTCTCTGTATCAACCACGGTATCAAGGGCGGTATGAGCATCGCTCAGACAGAAGAGAAGCGTGCAGTACAGGCAGGTTACTGGCATCTGTTCCGCTTCGATCCCAGAAGAGCGGCAGAAGGTCTCAATCCCTTCCAGCTTGATTCTAAGGAGCCCACAGAAAGCTATGAGGAATTCCTTATGAACGAAGTTCGTTACAACTCCCTTGCTCGTTCTAACCCCGAAAGAGCAAAGGCACTCTTCGCTAATGCTGCAGCTACAGCAAAGGCTAAGTATGAGCATCTCGTAGAGCTTGCTAAATAATTTAGCTTAAATAGAGAAACAACGCAGGGCATTTGCCCTGCGTTATTCTTTTACAAAAGCACTTGAAATGTAAAAAAATGTATGGTATTATATAATAAAGTAAAATTAAGGAGGAACAACATATGTTTTGTCAAAATTGCGGAACACAAACAGGCGAATCAAAATTCTGCCCCAATTGCGGCACGCAGGTAGGCGGACAACAGAATAACACTTCTTATGCCACGCAGCCTGTAGATTATAGTCAGGTTAAGAGCGTAGGCCTTTTCAGAGCATATGCACTGATGTTCAAAAACTACGCAAATTTCAGCGGCAGAAGCAGACGTAGTGAATACTGGATGGCAGCCGTTGCCAACTATTTACTTGTAATCATAGCTTCCATTGTATTCGGAGCAATGATTATCAGCGAAATTGAAGGAATTATTGACGTACTCGAATTCAAGGATGCGTTTAATATTCCTATAAAATTTTCTGATTTCGGGTCTTTGGGTATATATATTGTCATTATGCTTGTATATGCTTTGATTATATTTATCCCGTCGTTGTCTCTTCAGGTAAGACGACTTCACGATACCGGCAAAAGCGGATGGTTCCTCTTGTTGGCATTTGTTCCTATGGTTGGATCAATCATCCTTTTCGTGTTTATGGTGCTTGACAGCACGCCCGGTGCAAATAAGTACGGACCTAACCCAAAGGGCATTAACTAACACTATACAAAAAGCATCGCAGAAATTTCCTGCGGTGCTTTTTTGTATCTTGATTTTCGCTGAGTTAAATGCTATAATGATTTTATAAGTGAATTTATGGAGATGAAATGATTGTGAGCAGCACAATAAGAGTTATGACAAAAAAAGATAAATCCGATATTCTTGAAATGATGCGGGTGTTTTACGCTTCGCCCGCAGTCTTTACCAATGGCTCGGAGGAGGTTTTTCTAAGCGATATAGAAAATTGCATTAATGATAATCCTTATTTAGAGGGGTATGTCATTGAAGATTCAAATGGTATACAGGGGTATGCGATGATTGCAAAAAGCTTTTCAACCGAATTTGGAAAGCCGTGTATATGGATTGAGGATTTGTATATTAAAGAGGAGTACAGAGGTCTGGGCTTAGGCAATATGCTTATGGACTTTATCACACAAAAGTATACTGATTGCATTTTCCGCCTGGAAGTGGAAGAAGAAAACGAGAGAGCTGTTAAGCTGTATAAAAAATGCGGATTTACTGTTTTACCATATATGGAAATGAAAAAGTAAACCTAACTCAGAGAATTATCAAAAATATATGAAAGTAGAGGAATACATATGGCATGGTATGATGAAGCGATATTTTATCACATATATCCTTTGGGAATGACGGGAGCTCCGAAACAAAATCTTTATGGTGAACCGAAGCATAGATTAAACGCCTTAATCCCTTTTATTTCCCAAATTAAAAAACTTGGTTGTAATGCACTTTACATCGGACCTCTTTTTGAATCGGTAGGGCATGGCTATGAAACAACCGATTATAAAAAGTTAGATACAAGACTTGGCACAAACGAAGATTTAACAGCATTTGTAGCAGAGTGCCATAAACAGGGAATACGGGTTGTTTTAGACGGTGTATTCAATCATACAGGACGAGATTTCTTTGCTTTTCAGGATATTAAGCGTCATAGAGAATCTTCGATATACAGAGATTGGTATTGCAATGTAAATTTTAATGGCAATAATGAATACAATGATGGGTTTTCTTATGATAATTGGGGCGGATATGACTTGCTTGCAAAGCTCAATCAGCACAATCCTGAAGTGAGAGATTATATTTGCGATGTCATCCGTTTTTGGGTGAAGGAGTTTGACATTGACGGAATCAGACTTGATGCTGCCGATGTGTTGGATTTTAGCTATATGCAGATGCTAAGACAGGTCGCAAATGAAGTTAAACCAGATTTCTGGCTTATGGGAGAGGTTATCCATGGCGATTATATCCGTTGGGTAAATGGAGACACATTGCACTGTGTTACCAACTATCATTTGCACAAGGCATTATATTCAGGGCATAACGACCATAACTATTTTGAAATCGCACACACCGTGAAGCGTTTGTATGAAATGGGTGGCAACAGGCCTGATGGACTTAAACTATACAATTTCGTGGATAATCACGACGTTGAACGTATTTATACTAAGCTAAATAACAAAAGTCATTTTTTACCGGTTCACATTCTGCTGTATACCTTGCCGGGTGTTCCATCTGTTTACTACGGCTCGGAATTTGGTATTGAGGGACAAAAACAACAAGGCTCGGATGATTCTTTAAGACCTGCCATTTCCTATGAACAGTATGTTGCAAAAACCCAAAATAATAACTTTGTAAATCTGATTTCAAGGTTAGGAAAAATACGAACAGAAACAAAAGCCTTATCTTATGGGGATTATAAAGAGCTGCTTTTAACAACAGGTCAGTATGCGTTTTCCAGAAATTTTGGCGAGCAGTCTGTAATAGTGACCGTGAATAACAGCGATAATGATTTTTGTATGAACATTCCTGCTCAGAATGAAGTGGAATATATAGGCGGACTTTTTGGCGTAAAAGTACCTGCAAAAGACGGGTGCATCTCTGTCAATGTGAAGGCAAATTCGGGAGAAATCTGGCTTCCCGTATCTCAGGAAGGAAAAGAGATGGAGCCGATTAAGCTTAACATTAATGAAAACAAAACTGAAACTTTAGCCAAAGCACCCAAGTGTGCAGAAACTGAAAAAACACAGCAACCTGTTAAAAAAGCGGAAGAACACAGTCTAAATCGCAGTAAAACATTTGAAGAAATGACCGTGGAAGAACTTCAGGAAGCTATACTTGAGAGAATGAAACGTAACGGCCCTGTTACAGAGCAGATGAAAAAAGATGTCTTAGAAAATGTTTATCATAATTCTTTGATAACATGGATTAAGAGCTTCAACTAATTATCCCATAATATCCGTAAGACTGATGCATATAACTCCGAAAGGAAGTAGAAATAGTGAAAAAGATTTTAATTGTTATTTTGGTTTTGCTTTTTGCTTTTGCGTTTATAAGGATTACAACCTCGACATATGAAAATATGAAACGCACACAAATGATGCCAATGGCAAACACCCAATATTGCTGAAAAATTTATATTAATGGAATTAAAAAGTGCGTTTAAAAACGTACTTTTTTTATATCCCACGCAAAAAACGCTTTATTTTGACATTGCAATATGGTATAATAATATAGATTTATTGTACACAGGTGATAAGAATTGAAGTTACCCGAAAAGTTTTGCGAAAGAATGAAAAACGAGCTTGGAAATGAATATGACAGCTTTATAAAATCCTATGAAGATACGCCGTATATTGCACTGCGTGTAAATACTCTGAAAATATCCGCAGACGAGTTTAAAGATATAGTGGATTTTTGCGGAGAAAATGTGCCCTGGTGTCCCACGGGATTTTACTACGACGGAAAAAAGGGAAATCACCCGTCAAGCATTGCAGGTCTTTTCTATTCACAGGAGCCGTCGGCAATGATTGCCGCCGAGCTTGCACAGGTGGAAGCGGGGGACAGGGTTTTGGACCTTTGTGCCGCTCCGGGAGGAAAAAGCACACAGCTTGCCGCAAAATTGGGTGGCAAAGGGCTTTTGGTTTCTAATGAGGTAAATTCAGGCAGGGCAAAAATCCTGTGCGAAAATATAGAACGTATGGGAATAAGAAGCGCTGTAGTTACCAATATGTACCCTGAAAAAATGGAAAAGCTATTTTTTGAATTCTTCGATAAAATTGTTGTTGATGCCCCATGCAGCGGAGAGGGCATGTTCCGTAAGGATGACACGGCGGTAACGGAGTGGAGTATTGAGCATACAAAGTCCTGCGCACTGCGCCAACTCTCTATTCTCGATTCTGCATATAAAATGCTTTCTCCCGGAGGAAGGATCGTGTATTCCACCTGTACATTTTCAAAAGAGGAAAACGAGCAAGCGGCAGCCCAATTTGCGGAAAAATACAGCGATATATCACTTCTTGAAATGCATCGGCTGATGCCTCATAAAATTAAAGGCGAGGGGCATTTTTCAGCGGTGTTTGAAAAAAGCGGAGAGGCACAGGCAAAAAAGCATACGCCTCCCATAGCTGCAAAAAAGGAAATGATTGAAGCATACCGCGCATTTGAAAAGGAAAACCTTAATATAAGTCTTGACGGAAGTTTTGTTTCCTTCGGTGAAAATCTGTATCTTCTGCCGGAGGAAATGATTTCTCTTGATAAAATCAAGTGTATCCGCCCCGGACTTTTTCTGGGGGAAGTGAGAAAGGGCAGATTTGTGCCGTCCCATCATCTCGCCACCGCACTTAAAAAGGCTGATTTCAAACGCAGTATAACCCTCAGTGAGGACAAGCTTGAAGCTTATTTAAAAGGTGAAACAATTGCCCATATGGGTGAAAAGGGCTATGGCGTAATGCTTTATAAAGAAAAATTCCCAATAGGGTGGTATAAGCTTAGCGACGGACAGGCTAAAAACCACTATCCAAAACATTTAAGAAAGGTTTGATTTTATGTTCAACGTGTGGCACAACATTAACCCCGAAAGAATAAAAAAAGATGACTTTCTTTCCGTAATAGAAATTCGCAAGGGCGGAAGAAACAAATATGAGCTTGATAAGGAAACGGGTATGATAATCCTTGACAGAGTTCTGTATACATCTACTCACTATCCTGCAAACTACGGCTTTATCCCCCGCACCTATGCCGATGACGGTGACCCGCTTGATGTGCTTGTGCTTTGTCAGGAAAAAATCGACTCATTGGTGCTTGTACGCTGTTATCCCATCGGTGTTCTTAAAATGATAGATGACGGCAAGGTTGACGAAAAGATTATCGCCATTCCTTTCAGCGATCCCAACTATGCCGGATATAAGGATATCCATGAACTTCCCGACCATATGTCAAGGGAAATCAGCCACTTCTTTGAAGTGTATAAAATGCTTGAAAATAAGGAAACGGCTGTTAACGAGGTTTTAGGCAGAGAAGAAGCCGAGAAGATAATCCAGGAATGTATTGATTCTTACAAAGAAAAAATCTTACGATAAAGGATGAAAAAACTATGGCAAAACCCATATTTATACTTGCATCAAAATCTCCCAGAAGAAAAGAGCTTCTTAAAAATATAGGAATTGATGCACAGGTTTTTCCTGCAAATATTGATGAAAGCTCTCTTAAGGATCTGCCTCCTGAAAGCTTGGTACAGCAGCTTAGCATGCTCAAGGCGTCCCACGTTGCCCATACCTTTAATTGCGAGGTATATGTAATCGGTGCCGATACCGTTGTGGTGCTTGACGGGGAGATATTCGGCAAGCCCAAAAATATAGAGGAAGCCACAAATATGCTAAGACGCCTCAGCGGAAGAACGCATGTTGTCTATACGGGCTACTGTGTTATAAACACAAAAACGAATTTAGCCGTATCAAAATATGAAAAGACGGAAGTAACCTTCAGAAGCATTACTGAGGAAGAAATCAAGGCATATGTAAAAAGCCGTGAGCCGATGGATAAGGCAGGGGCGTACGGAATCCAGGAAAAGGGAAGTATTTTCATAGAGAAAATTAACGGTGATTATTTTAATGTGGTGGGACTTCCGGTCTGCGCTCTTTCCAAAATGCTTCGTGATGAATTTAACGTAGAGGTACTTTAAGAGGTAAATTGCCATGAAAAAGAAACATATTATAATACTTTCGTGTGTAACCCTTGTGATACTTGCATTTTCCGCAGTTTCTTTGAAAATAGGAAATAACCCTGTGGCAAATGCAGTGGGAACAGTATTTTCCCCCGTACAGAAGTGGGTGTCCCTGGCATATGACTCTGTAGGGGATTTTATAGGAAATATGGTAGATTCCGGGGATAACGCCCGTGAGAATAAAACGCTTAAAAAAGAAAATCTGAAGCTTCAAGATCAGATCAGAATGCTGGAGGGATATAAAGCCGAGAATGATGAACTTCGCAGACTCATCGAGCTTTCCGAAAGCCGCACGGATTTTAAAAGCACCGCCGCAAATGTGATAGGAAAAGATCTCAGCGATTCGGGTAGCGTTATAACCATTGATAAGGGAACAAAGGACGGTATCGGTAAAAATGCCGTAGTGCTTGTCCCCGACGGCCTTGTGGGCGTGGTTTTTGAAACAGGGTATAATTACTCAAAGGTCAGGACCATATTCGATTCTGAAAGCTCCGTTTCATCAATTTGCCTCAGAAGCGGCGATATGGGCATTGTAGAGCCGGTGGGATATTTGTCGGCAGATGAAAAATGCAGCATGAACTACATTGACCGCAGTGCAAAAACCGTGGTTGGTGACATTATTGAAACAAGCGGAACAGGCGGAATTTACCCCCGCGGAATTAAAATAGGAAAAATCACCGAAATCAAAGAGGATAGCAGAAATCTTACTCTAAGTGCAGTTCTTGAGTCTGATGTTAAAATAAAAAATCTTGACAAGGTATTGGTTACGGTGGATTAATTACGGAAGTGAAAAAAGTGAAGCATTTGAAGAAATTTATATGGGTGTACGCGGCATATCTCGTGCAGACACTTATATTAAACGAAATCAAAATATTTGGATGCTCTCCCGATATCATATCGGTAGTATTGGTAATATTTGCAGTATCGGAGGGATATATGCTTTCTGCTGCTTTAGGTTCCTTTGCAGGAGTGCTTATAGATACCCTGTCGGGGAAGCTTTTTGGCATCAGTACACTTATCTTAATGTACTTTGCACTCTCTGTAAGCCTTCTTACCGATAAGAAAAGCGAAAACTCCCCCGTCATAGTGAGCTTTATTTATTTTATAAGTATAGCGGCAAAAGAAATTTTGCTTGCAGCTTTTAAAATATTGCTTGGTTACAGTTTGCCAATCGGGCATTTGTGTGCCGATATATTGGTAAAAGGCATTTTCGGCGGAATATGCGTTCTCATTTTCGTATGGTGGGCGTACAGGAATGAAATTGGCGTATTCTTTAAAAGAAAAACAAAGGAGGAAAACGTATGAAACCTAAAAGATATACAGCGTTTTATATCCTTTTTGCAATAGTAGCAGTAATTATATTGCTCCGCCTTGTAAACCTTCAGGTGACTCACGGCGAATATTACAGGGAAAAAAGCAATACACGCACGGTAAGAAGCGTAGAACTTGTAGCTCCCAGGGGAGAAATACTTGACCGTAACGGCAGAGCAATAGTTAAAAACGCCACGGGCTTTAGTGTGTATATTTTAAGTGTTGAGGGAAGAGATTCCGCTCAGCTTAATGCAGTTATTAATAATTTGTTTTCTACCCTGGGCAATACGTCGGGGAGAATAGACGGTGTTCTTCCCCTGACGGAGCAAAGCGGAAAATATTTTTTCAGCATAGAATCCGCCTCGGCTAAGAAATGGAGCGAAGAAAACGGATTCGGCAAGGAGGCAAGGGCACAGGATATTATCGATGCCCTTACTAAAAAGTACGATATTGATACAAAGAAATATACAAGTCAGGAAATTATAGAGATTGCCGCAACCCGTCTTAATATGAAAAAGCTTGGCTTTTCAACGGCAACTCCGTATCTTTTTGCGGAGAATGTTCCCATTGAGGAAATATCGGTTATAAAGGAGCAGCCCGAAAGCTTTTGGGGTGTCAGCATTGTAACACAGCCTCTTAGAAGCTATCCCTACAAAAGTTTGGGTGCGCATATGCTGGGCAGAGTGGGTGTGGTTAATGCCGATGAATATAAAGCAAACAAGGAAAACGGATATACAATAAATTCCCACATAGGGAAAGACGGAATTGAGAAGCTCTTGGAGGAATATCTCCGTGGTGAGAACGGCAGAGGCCGTGTGGAACAAAGCTCTAACGGAAGAAGCATGGGGCAGAGTATCGTAAAAGAGCCTGTAAGCGGAAGAAACGTGAATCTCACCATTGACCTTGATATGCAGATAGCCTGCGAGGAAGCCTTGGAGGATACCATAAGAGCCATTAATTCCGCAGGAACCACTGCCGAAGGAGGCAGGGATGCCGATGCAGGCAGTATGGTGGTAATAGATGTCAATACAGGTGATATTCTCGCTATGGCATCGTATCCGTCATATGAGATTACCACCTTTACACAGGATTATAATTCACTTCTTGAAAATCCCTCAAAGCCGCTTTTTAACAGAAGCCTGGCAGGAACGTATTCACCTGCATCAACCTTTAAACTGTTGGTAGGAGCTGCGGCTTTGGAGGAGGGTATAATAACCACTGATGAAGAAATTCTTGATACGGGTAAATATACCTACTTTAAGGATTATCAGCCCGGCTGCTGGATATATAACCAGTCCGGCGGAACTCACGGTTATCTTAATGTTTCCGAAGCAATAAGAGATTCATGTAATGTGTTTTTCTTTGATGTGGGAAGAAGACTGACCATAGAAAAAATCAATAAATATGCCGAAAAATTCGGACTTGGACAAAACAGCGGAATTGAGCTTTCCGCAGAGGAAAAGACGGGCGTTGTGGCAAGCCCCGAAAACAGAAAAAAGAATAATGGCATATGGTATCCCGGTGACGTTTGCCAGACGGCAATAGGGCAGTCAGACACACTTGTCACCCCCATACAGCTTGCAAACTATATTGCCACAATTGCAAACGGCGGAACACGCTACAGACCTCATATAATAAAATCAATTCAAAGCAGTGACAAAAAATCGGGCAGTGAAACACAGCCGGAGATTCTTTCAAAAATTGATATGAGCGATGAGCATAGAGAGGCAATTGTCAGAGGGCTTCGTATGGTGGTCACGGAAGGAACGGCGCAAACTGCTTTTGCAGGATGTAAGGTTTCAGTTGCGGCGAAAACAGGCAGTGCCCAGACATCGGGTGTTTATACCAACGGTGTTTGCGTAGCCTATGCACCTTATGAAAAACCGCGTATAGCCATAGCCTGCGTGATTGAAAAGGCAGGAAGCGGTGCAAATGTTGCCCAGGCTGTGAGAAAGGTAGTAGACAGCTATTTTGAAAACTCACAGGTTTTGGACATGCAGACAGGAGTGTTAACAAAATAATATCAGTGACTTTAAGGGAGGTTTAATATGTGTCCTCTTACAATAAAAGGCCACGGCAAGGAAATAGAACTTTGTTTTAATGAGGGAATTTCTTTTTCGGAGGCAATTGAGGAACTTGAAAATCTCACCAATGATAAAAAAAGCTTTTTTGAAAATTCACCACTTCAAATTTCCTACAGCGGAATAAAGCTTAAGTATAATCAGGAAATGCGTCTTGAAGCAATGGTGAAAAAGCTTTTCAAAAAGGAAGCAAAGCTTGTAAAAAAGCATTGCCTTTCGCAAAAACAGCTTGAGTATTCGTTATGTAGCGGGGAAAATATATGCCTTGTGGTTGAAAAATCACTAAGAAGCGGAGAAACGCTCACAAGCCGCGGTGATGTTATAATTTACGGCGATGTAAATCCGGGGGCATATGTAAAGGCAAAGGGGAACATAACCGTGATTGGGGCACTCAGGGGAGTCGCCCATATAACGGGAAGCGGAAAAGTATATGCTGCCTATATGCAGCCTTCGCAGATAAGAATAGGAAAGGTCTGTTCTTATAACAAAAGGAATGAAAATGTCGCTGCGGCAACAGCAGTGGCGGAAAATGGCGAAATAATCTTACAGAGTTTATGATTTTAATATAGACCTTAGGAAGAAAGTATGATAAAATAACCCGTGGGGTGAAGAAAATGTGCGAAATAATAGTTATAACAAGCGGTAAAGGCGGAGTAGGAAAAACCACCACTACCGCAAATATAGGTGCCGCACTGGCACTTACAGGGAAAAAAGTTGTAATGATAGATACCGATATCGGGCTTAGAAACCTCGATGTTATTATGGGCGTGGAGAACAGAATTGTTTACGACCTTGTAGATGTGGTTGAAGACCGTGTCCCCTATGAAAAGGCACTTGTAAGGGATAAGAGATATGAGGGGCTTTTTCTTCTTCCGGCGGCACAGTCAAGGGATAAAAGTGCCGTTACCACAACCCAGATGAAGCATCTTATAAGGAAAATGGAGGATAGCTTTGATTACATACTCATCGACTGTCCTGCAGGTATCGAGCAGGGGTTTGAAAATGCCGTTGCCGCAGCAAAGAAGGCAATCGTGGTTGCAATGCCCGAAGTTTCAAGTGTAAGAGATGCCGACAGAATTATAGGGCTTTTAGAAAAGCACGATATAAAAGATATTAAGCTTGTAATCAATAAATTAAGACCTAAAATGGTTGAAAGCGGAAGCATGCTGGGTATCGAAGATATGCTTGATATTTTAGCTATAGATCTGCTCGGAGTTGTTCCTGATGATGAGGATATTATCGTAGCGGCAAATAAGGGTGAATATGTCTGTGCCATGAATAACTGCCGCGCAGGACAAGCCTACAGGAATATTGCCTCCCGTCTTAACGGAGAAAATGTTGATTTGATGAAACTTAAACAGAGCTTTTTTGAAAGACTCTTTGCAAAAAAGCGGAGGGCATAGAATGAGAATGTTTTTTGCACGGCTTAAAAGCCAAAGTGTAACAGAAGCAAAAAACAGATTGAAATCTGTAATAAAAAATGATAGAATAAATGTAACACAGAATAAAACATTAGAGAAAATGAAAAAAGAGGTTTCGGCGGTGCTTCACAGATATTGCACGGACAATGAAATGCCGCCGCAGGTATCGGTAACATGCAATCACGGACTGGAATACGTGGTGACGGCATCAATTCCGATAAGGCATAAGGAGGAGAACTACGCAGGATGAATATTGCTTTAATTGCTCATGATAAGAAAAAGGAGCTTATGGTTCAGTTTTGTATTGCTTATAAAGGAATTCTTTCCAAACATAAGCTTTTTGCCACGGGAACAACGGGAGGACTTATTATAGAGGCAACAGGTCTTGATGTGCATCGCTTTCTGTCAGGTCCGCAGGGCGGCGATCAGCAGATAGGTGCACACATAGCATATGATGAAATCGACCTTGTCCTGTTTTTCCGCGATCCGCTTACGGCACAGCCTCACGAGCCTGACGTAAGCGCGCTTTTCCGTCTTTGCGACGTGCATAATGTACCGCTTGCAACAAACGTAGCTACAGCGGAAGTACTTATCCACGGTCTTCAGAGGGGTGACCTTGACTGGCGTGATATCGTCAATCCGAAGAATAAGTAAGAAGGCGGGGTTTCGTTATGGAAACAAGAGTTGCACTTCTTTCAATTATAGTTGAGGAGCCTTCTTCTGTTCCGAGACTTAATGAAATTCTTCATGAATACGGAGAATTTATTATAGGCAGAATGGGACTTCCTTACAGGGAAAGAAATATTAATATCATTGCTATTGCAATGGATGCACCGCAAGGGGTAATAAGTGCTCTTTCGGGAAAAATCGGCAAGCTTAATAATGTTACCGTTAAGGCTACATATTCCAATGTTGGAGCAAAGGACGGCGACACTCATGAGTCTTAATACACAAACCTCATCCGAGAGAGTGCATATAGGATTTTTCGGCTGTACCAATGCAGGTAAATCCAGCATAGTAAATGCCGTCACGTCACAGGAAACGGCACTTGTGTCGGAAATATCGGGAACAACCACCGACGTTGTAAGAAAAGCCATGGAGCTTCTTCCCATAGGACCTGTGCTTATAATTGATACCCCGGGCTTTGACGATACAAGCATATTGGGTGAAAAACGCATAGAAAACACAAAAAAAGCACTTCATGGCACAGATGCCGCAGTGCTTGTATGTGATGCAAATAAAGGAAAGACCGACAAAGACCGAGAGATAGAGGCGCTTTTTAAAGAAAAAAATATTCCCTATATAACAGTGTATAATAAAGCTGACACGCTTACCGAAAGAAAGAGCGATTTGTTTTATGTAAGTGCGCTGACAGGTGAGGGAATAGCAGAGCTAAAAGAAAAAATTGGTGAGCTTATTCCCGAAAAATCAAATAAAATGCAGATTGTGGATTCATTTGTTAAAAAGGGAGATATGGTGGTTCTGGTAACTCCCATTGATGAATCCGCACCAAAGGGCAGAATAATTCTCCCTCAGCAAAACGTGCTTCGGAATTTACTTGATATAGGTGCAGTAACCTTAGTTGTTCAGGTGGAAGAACTAAGCGGTGTAATTGAAACTCTCGGAAAGAAGATTTCGGCTGTAATAACCGACAGTCAGGCATTCGGTGAGGTTTCAAAAATAATCCCCAAGGATATTCCCCTTACTTCATTTTCCATACTTTTTGCAAAGTATAAAGGGATTCTGGACGAAGCAGTAAAAGCCGTAAGCGTAATAGAAAAGCTTAAAGACGGTGATAAAATATTAATTGCCGAGGGATGCACTCATCACAGGCAGTGTAACGATATCGGAACGGTAAAAATCCCCGCATGGATTAAGAAGCATACGGGGAAGAATATTGAGTTTGAATTTACTTCGGGAAGAGATTTCCCCGAAAATGTTTCGGAATATAAAATGGTTATTCACTGCGGTGGCTGTATGATAAACGAGCGTGAAGTGGCAAGTCGTATGGAAAGAGCGAAAAAACAGAATATTCCCTTTACCAACTACGGAATACTGATTGCGTATATAAACGGAATCCTTAAAAGAAGTATCGAGGTTTTCCCGAAACTTAGTGAATTGATATAAAACAAAAAGAACATCAGAAGATGTTCTTTTTTATAAGCTCAATTTTACAGTTTTTAGCTTTTTTTGTCGAAAAAAATAAAAAATATTGCATTATTGCTCATTGAATGATATACTTATATTGACCAAGTAAACCTTAATATTTTTAGTCATGAATGCATATTTTTACATTGGTAAAAATATGTAGGTTCTTTCCTTATGCATTTATGGCTATATAAGGGTTTGCTTGGTCGCAAGGAGCCTATGTGTTTTTCGTGCGTAGTCTCTTTGGGGCTACGCATTTTTTAATTATGATATGTAGCTCTCTAAAATATCTTACGGAGGGTAAAACCATGGAAATACAGAGAGTGGGAATGATGCGAAAGGTTGATAATCTTGGAAGAATAGTGATTCCAAAGGAATACAGGGATTTCTATCATCTGAATCATAACGACGAGGTATTTATAATAGACACTACGGAAGGACTCTTGATAACCAATCCCAAGTACAAAACAGTAGAAATAGAAGAAAAAGAATAATATTGCCCAATAACAAAACAGGAGTGGAAAAATCCACTCCTGTTTAATACTATATAATCCGTTAAAATCGGGGGCGTGTACCTCGATTTTAACACCTTGCAAGGGCTGGCACGGTGAGTGCCGCGCGAGCGAAAGCCCTTTCCTCGAAGCGAAATATTTTCGATAGAAACTTTTCGCTTCGAAAGGATGGCGTTGCGATCCGCTTACGCTTCTTCCTTAATCTTAGCCTGTGCAGCTGCAAGACGTGCAATCGGAACACGGAAGGGTGAGCAAGATACATAATCAAGACCGATCTGGTGGCAGAACTCAACAGAAACGGGGTCACCGCCGTGTTCACCGCAGATACCGCAGTGCATTTCGGGACGAACCTTCTTACCAAGTTCAACTGCCATTTTCATAGAGTAAAAGAATCTGAGCAAGGTATGTAATATGCGTAGAAAAATTGGAAATAGTGTGATGCGAAAGGGTGAAGCAATGCTTTTTGCATTGCAAGACCGACAAATTGCAATATTTTCAATTTAGCAAGCATAGTGCGTGCCTTGCTCAGCTTCTTTTACTCAAATTACCAACACCTGTCTGGTCAAGCTTAGCAGAGGGATGGTTTTCAGTGCTTCTTCTAATAAGACAATTATTTTTCTTGAGAATCTTCAAATAAGTCGGCTATTGATACATTAAGAATTTTTGATAATCCATATAACTCAATATCAGTTACCGTTCTTTGTTTATCTTCTATTCTTGAAACAGAACCTCTGCATATATAGATTGCAAGTGTTTCAAGCTTATTTGATAATGCTTGTTGGCTCAATCCATTTTTTATTCTCAGTTCCCTCACTTTACCGCCTATCATATTCATTTCATTTCCATCAATAATTCTTGCCATACTAAAACTCCTTTAATTATTTTTGTCTTGACATAGGACAACTATAATGTTATAATAAACACAAGTAGTTTTTGTCCTATAACAGGACAATATGACAACTATTTAGGGAGGAGAAAAGTATGTTTTGTCAAAATTGCGGAAGTGAAGGAGAAAAGGGTTCTTTTTGTACGAATTGCGGAACTCGTATTGGCGAAGGAATTATTGTTTCTACGGGGACAACTCCAAATGTAGTAATTAAAAATCTTACAGACAATCCTAATATTCTGAAAACAGAATCAGGCGGTTGTTTTGAAATTTATGAATATCAAAAGGATTTAAGCGTAACCCCTGCGAGCGCAATGAGTTCATATTTTATGAGTAAAATGAACTGTAAAAAACGTCAGGTGCTTTGTAATCTGAAAGGTAATGCTATAAGAACACAAGCCGGTGCTATGCAGTGGATGGCAGGTAGGGTTAGTATGGACTCTAACATTAAAGGTGCAGGAGATTTTTTGAGTAAAGCATGGAAAAATCTCGGAACCGGCGAATCTATTTCGAAGCCAATATATTCAGGAAGCGGTTATGTAATGTTAGAGCCTACATATAGATATATATTGTTGGAAGATGTAGCCACGTGGGGCGAAGGTATGGTCATTGAAGACGGCATGTTTTTAGCTTGTGATTCTTCAGTGCAAAGCGATTGGACATCAAGAACAAATGCTTCTTCCATGCTCGTAGGCGGCGAAGGCTGGATCAATCATTGCCTTTCGGGAAATGGATATGCAGTATTAGAAAGTACTGTTCCGCGAGAGGAAATTGTTGAAATTGTTTTAGATAATGATGAAGTACGCATTGACGGAAATATGGCAATTGCATGGAGTAAGACGTTGGATTTTTCTGTAGAAAAATCTACTAAATCCCTTCTTGGCTCATGGATTAGCAAAGAAGGGCTTGTAAATGTGTACAAGGGTACAGGAAAGATATGGATGGCACCGGTTGTACCGGGAACTTTAATGAAACAAAAACATGCACCTGAAGAAGCCGATAAATCTTCATCAGACGGCATCGTAGGAAGTTTTATTAATACAATTTTTGACAAATCATAATTTAAAAATAGTAAAAAAAGACCTTACGTGACATAACTTAGTCATATAAGGTCTTTAGAAAACAAAAACAGGAGTGGATTTTTCCACTCCTGTTTTGTTATTGGGCAATATTATTCTTTTTCTTCTATTTCTACTGTTTTGTAC
>JAZNYX010000064.1:0-5271 GCA_045594665.1 Clostridia bacterium
TGATTTAAAGTTTTAGTGAATCTCATTAAATAAAGATTGAGAAACCACCTGCTCAGTTTTATCTCGAATTTGAAAACCAATTTTTGTATGTATAATTAATTCTCCTTTTGTAAAAGTTAATATAATCATATAAATTGTCAAAATAATTCATTTAAAAGCGTGGTCAAGGTGTAATATAATCAAATCATGAAAGAATTTTGTTAAGTAAAATTCTATTTGTACACATCAACTCAATTTTCAAGGAGGAGTAATTATGAACTATAACGGAAAGAAAGCAGAAAATGTAAAAATTGCTTACATAGGCGGCGGCAGCAGAGGCTGGGCATGGGGCCTTATGAGTGACCTTGTTTCCTATGATGATATGTCGGGCGATGTTTATCTTTACGATATCGACTATCAGGCAGCTCTTGACAATGAAGAAATCGGTAATAAGTACAACAGCGTTGAGGGTGCAAAGTCTGTTTGGAATTACAAGGCAGTTAAGACTATCGGAGAAGCTCTTACAGGTGCAAACTTTGTCGTAATTTCCATTCTTCCCGCAACATTTGACGAAATGGCTTCTGATGTACATACTCCCGAAAAGTACGGAATTTACCAGTCTGTTGGCGATACAACCGGCCCCGGCGGTATCGTAAGAGCCATGCGTACAATTCCTATGTTTGAGGAAATCGGTCTTGCAATCAAGGAGTACTGTCCCAAGGCTTGGGTAATTAATTATACAAACCCCATGACGCTTTGCGTAAAGACTCTTTACAGAGTGTTCCCCGAAATCAAGGCATTCGGATGCTGCCACGAAGTGTTCAGCACACAGAAGATACTTTCATTTGCCCTTGGTAAGTTTCTCGGAATCAAGGATGTTCCCAGAGAAGAAATCAAGATTAATCCTGTTTCGGTAAACCATTTCACATGGCTTACTAAGGCTAAGTACAGAGATATTGACCTTTTCCCCGTATATGAGAAATTTGCCGAGACGTACTACAAGGACGGTTGTACCGAGCATGCCGAACCGCACTGGATGAACGCAGGTTTTGAGAGAAAGGAAAAGGTTAAGATAGATCTTTTCCGTCGTTACGGATATATTGCGGCAGCAGGCGACCGTCATCTTGCAGAGTTCAGTCCGGGAAAGTGGTATCTTAAGGATCCCGAAACCGTAAAAGAGTGGGGCTATGGTCTGACCACCGTTTCATGGAGAAAGGAAGACCTTAAAAAGCGACTTCAGAGAAGCGAAGACCTCAGAAGCGGAAAAGAAGAGCTTAAGATTAATAATACCGGTGAGGAAGGCGTTCTTCAGATGAGAGCCATTCTGGGTCTTTGCAATCTTGTTACCAACGTAAACATTCCCAACGTAGGTCAGATTCCCAATCTTCCCATGGGTGCTGTTGTCGAGACAAACGCGGTATTCTCCGATGACAGCGTAACACCTGTTTTTGCCGGTGAAATTCCCTCAGAAATCTATCCTCTTGTTGCAAGGGTTTGCGGAGAACAGGAAGAAGTAAGTGCTGCTATTGCAGAGCGTGATTTGGGTAGAATCTTCAACGCATTTGCAAGCGATCCTCTTACAACATGTTCATATGATGAAGCAAAAGCTTTATTTAAGGAAATGGTGGAAAACACAAAGAACTATCTTGATATGTATGATTTAAGTGTACTTTGATATAAAAGCCGACAGTTAACTATTACTGCCGGCTTTTGTATAAAAACAGCGACACATGCAATTCGCTGCAACTTTATATATCAGACTGCTGAGTCCGCCTGTATGCTGCGGGGGAAACGGAGAAAATCTTCCTGAAATATGAATTGAAAAAACCGGGATCGGAATAACCGCACTTTACGGCAATTGTTTTTACAGGCAAATTCGATTCGACCAAAAGTTTTTTTGCATATTCCATACGAATGTTTATCAGATATGAAATCGGAGAAATCCCAAAAGTCCTTTTGAATTGGCGTACAAGATAATTTTTGTTCAGATGTGCGATAGCAGAAAGATCATCTAAAGTGATTTTTTCCATATAGTTTTTTTTCATATACGCACAAACTTCATCGATAGAGCTTTTTTCCTTTTCCGGAGAATAATGCTGTGAAAACGCATCCGAAATAACCAGATGCAACAGCTCGTTGACCAAAGGAAGTGTTTTTGAATTTTCGTTCGGGTCTATCTCATTAGTGGAAAGAAAATTTTCAAAAATTCGCACATAGTCCTCAAAATGCGAGGGTTGAAAAACGGATGGAAGCACTTCCCATATTTCAGATTCAAAAGGTGATTGTATTTGGGTGGTTGTATTTCGGGAATAGTTGGAAAAAGGTTCACGACCGGAAAAATCAAGAGTCAGCATATAACAGTCATAATATCCCCTGGAAGACACCTTTTGACCCGGCTTACGAATCACAAAGCATCCTTTTTGGATTTGATAACACACATCATCCAGCCACATTTCGCGGTCGCAGCCCACACAAAAGTCAAATTCATAATCCATAACGATTCGTTCGGGCGGACGGGACTTATCGTCGTATTTAAAATGGATACATTGCAGAACGCGGGGGGTGTATATAAACTTCACAATTTTTCACCTCATGACAACTTTATCACTTTTTAACCTAAAAGTCAATATAATCATATAAACTGTCAAAACAATCTGTTTTCAAACGAATACGGGTGTAATATAATCGAATTATGAAAGGAGTTTTATACAGTGCTTGTAGTAAATATTTCAAAACATAAATATCCGCATACCTTTGGAGGTGCCGGGTTCCACAACAATGATGCAACGATGTATCATATAATTGACCGTGAGCATTTTAATCAGTACATATGTAAATGCTACCGTGAAATTTCTCCCGGATTTATGCGTACCTTTGCAGGCTTTTCCGACTGGACAAAGGAAGCTATGGACGAATTTGCAGATTATTATGAAAAAATGCAAAAATGGACCGATACACCTATGTATCTTACTCCCGGAATGGCGAAGAAGCATTTTTCGGACGAAGAGATAGAGAAATACTGCGAGGATGTTGCAGAAAGACTTGACTACCTTTACAACGAAAAGAACGTAAAACACATACGCTACTATTGTTTTTCAAACGAAATGTCCTGCGTGATGTGGGGGGCGTTGCTTGATGACCTTCCGTTATTTAAAAAATATCACGAAGGACTTTTCAGAGCGTTTCAAAAACGTAATCTGCCAATCGGTCTCCTTGCCACCGATGCCAGCGAATACGAGAACTGGCATACCGTTGATTGGGCTATAGAAAATATGGCAAGCATTTCAGAGGATTTGTGTTTGCATATCTATGAACGCGACCACGACATATATGATATGGAGTTTTATGATTTCTTTACCGAGAAATGTAAAGATGTTGTTGACAAAGGCATACAGTGCTTCGGAAAGCGGTTTATCCTCGGTGAAGTCGGAATACAGAAAAACGCAGGGCAACTGACATTTAACAAAAGCATTGTCATTGATACAAACCGCTATTTTGAGTATAAGTACGAAGAAGCATATTGTGGTCTCATGCTTACGGAAATGGCATTTGCCGCAATTAACGCAGGTGTGTTTGCACTTGCGTACTGGTCTTACGTTGACCATCCCGATCCGTACAGTTGTGCATATTCTACGGGCGAGGACGAATATGCAAAAAAATGGGGAGAAGCAGAACGCTTTTTCAGTACAACTGCCGACACAAAATATAATAAATGGGGATTTCTGAAGTGGGACGACGAAAACGGTGACTACGGCCCCCGAGCTCATTATTGGTGCATCAGTCTTCTTGCAAAATTCTTTAAAAGAAATTCCAAGGTGCTTGATATTGACTGTGGCGACAAAAACATACGCGCCTGCGGAATGATGAATCGGGACAAAAGTGTGACTATAGGAATCGTAAACAGAAATAAAGAAGAAGTAGAAATTTCTCTTTGCACCGATCTGTTCCAAAAAGACATCAGAGTTTATGAGTATGACCCGAATAATGTACCTTATAACAAATTTGCAGATATGCAGGATTACAAAGCCGTATTAAGTAAAGATAACGCCACCTATACGCTTAAGGGGGAAAGTGTGACATATTTCACTACTGATTATACCGAAAAGGCGAAAAGCGTTTATGCAGAAAACGTTCAGTTTAAAGACGGTGTACTTAGCTGGGATGCAGCAGAGGATAAAAACCATTGTTATTACAGAGTTTTCACAGCGGACGAAAAGGACTTTATTCCATCAAAAGAGAATCAGGTTGCATCAACTGTCAGCACCTCGCTTCCGCTGTCAGAAGTAAAAAAATACATTAAGGTTATATCGGTAGATAAAAGCGGAAATATGTAAGAGGGCAAAATGGAGACGGACGGCAGGCTGTGTTATTAAGTTTAACAATTCGGAAAAACGGCTTGAAATTTTAGAATATTTATGATACAATGTCATGGTGGAATAAAGAAAAGAGGAGATTGTCATAATGTTAAAAAATGTATTTATTTTAGGAGACAGCTATTCAACTTTTGAAGGGTATGTTCCCGAAGGCTATGTTTCTTATTACAGACCTGACGGACCTTCTTATTTAAGAAAAAAACCTGAACTTGAAAAGAATGAAAACGATGTGTTTGCTGTTGAGCAGACTTGGTGGTACAATCTTGTGAAAGAAAACGGAAACCTACTTTTAAACTGCAGTTGGTCGGGAACGACAATCTGTAACACCGGCTATGACGGATGCGACAACAGTGAATGTTCCTTTGTTGCGAGAATTGAAAAGCTTATTGAAGAAGGCTATTTTAAGAAAAACAAAGTTGACACGCTTTTGCTTTTCGGCGGAACAAATGACAACTGGTCAGATGCTCCTCTCGGCGAGGCAGTTTATTCAGACTGGACCAAAGAGGATTTGTACAATGTTTTTCCCGGCTTTACTTATCTTATTCATTTACTTAAAACAAATCTTCCCGACACAAAAATTTACTTCATACTCAATCATGGATTCAAGACGGAAATTACGGATTTCTATAAGCAGACCTGCGAAAAAAATGCAATACCACTGATTGAACTTTGCGACATGGAAAAAAGAGAAGGTCACCCGACAATAAAGGGAATGGAAACAATTAAAAATCAGGTGCTTGATTTTATAAAAACGGAAAACAATAAATAAAAGGAAAGCGTTTGCCATATATACAGAGGCAAGCGCTTCTTTATTTGCTGTGCAGGAAATTGCGTAATTTAACCGCGAGCAACATTTGTTCGTTTGAAATTTAGTCGGGACGCGACAAGGGTGAAGCGGCACGCTTCTTTTAAATCCAGA
>JAZNYX010000065.1:0-45367 GCA_045594665.1 Clostridia bacterium
GGGCATTGTTAGGTTACCCGAAGGCGTACGTGGGTACGTCGAGCGGCGAAGTTTGTTCGTAACAAAAAGGCTTCAAAAAAGAAAAAATCGAATAAAATGAGATTTTTAACCAAATTAACACGTTTTGGCAAGCACCAACTGCCTACAATCCGTATTATTATCGCCTTTTTGTGGCCTGGACTTTTTTTACATCCCATTCCTTTATTTAACTTAAAAATATAATTAATATTTCCCAATTTTTTCATTACATAAAAATTCCTTGCTTGCACAAAATAATTTTGTAAATTCAAAATATAGGGTTCGGCGATTTCCGACGAGCCGCATAATAAAGGAGACTAATTATATGAAAGCAACAGGAATTGTAAGAAGAATTGACGACCTCGGTCGTGTTGTAATACCTAAAGAAATTCGCCGTACCATGCGGATCAGGGAAGGAGATCCTCTGGAAATATTTACCGAAAGAGACGGAGAAGTAATATTCAAAAAGTATTCTCCCATCGGAGAGCTTGGTGAGTTTGCCGCAGGATATGCCGAAACCTTGGCAAAAACCAGCGGACTGCCGGTAGTTATTACCGATAAGGACAGTGTAATTGCAGTGTCGGGTGCTCCCAAAAAAGAGCTTGTGGAAAAACGCATCAGTGAAGACGTGGAAAAAATGATGGAAAAGAAAATAGTATTTGCCATTGATTCAAGGGACGGCAGCGGACTTCCCGTAGTGGACGGCTCGGAAAAATATTTTGCAGGCGTGGTAGCTCCCATTGTCAGCGAGGGTGACATTATCGGCAGCGTAATGATGGTGTCGGATAAGGAAACAATGCCCGTGGGCGAGGTTGAAAAAAAGCTTTGCCAGAGCGCTGCAGGATTCTTAGGGAAGCATATGGAAGATTGATAGCTTGACATTTCTCTCTGTAGGGTATATGATATTATCATATAGGGAGAGATTGAAGTGTTAAAAAAGTTTATTTTATGGATGCTTGTCATATTATGGGCAATGGTTATATTTTCTTTTTCCGCACAGCCTGCCACCCAATCCGATAAAGCAAGCACTGGTTTTACAAAAAAAGTGGTGCGTATCTTAGATGTGGCTGATAGATTGTCAGAAAAGGAAATTGAGGCTATCGCAGATAATCTGAATCATTTTGTCAGAAAGGGTGCACATTTTTGTGCTTATGCACTGCTTTCGATTTTGATTTATCTTCTTTTAAAGGAATATGGATTAAAAAACCTCCATGCCATGATGCTTGCCGTTTCTCTGTCGGGGTTGTATGCATGCAGTGATGAGTTTCATCAGACCTTTGTTAAGGGTCGAGCAGGGGAAATGCGTGATGTGGGAATTGACACTATAGGTGCCGCTTTCGGCGTGTCGGTATTTTATCTTTGCAGTTATATCATCAAAAAAATAAAAACAAATATAAAGGCGTAAAAATGAGACAAAATGGGGACAGTCCCCATTTTGTCTCATTTTTTTGCTTCATAATATTATACAAATCAGGCCGCCGCTGCCCTCATTAATAATTCTCGTAAGGGTTTCCTGGATTTTTCCTCTGGCATCGTCGGGCATTTTAGAAAGCTTTGATTGCAGTCCTTCGTTCACAAGCTCATGGAGAGACTTGCCGAAAATGTTTGACTCCCATATCTTTGCCGGGTCGCTTTCAAATTCGCTGAGAAGATAATGCACCAATTCCTCCGATTGCTTTTCGCTTCCCACTATAGGATTTACCTCCGTCTGAATATCTGCACGGATAAGATGTATTGAAGGAGCGCTTGCACGAAGCCTTACCCCGTATCTTCCGCCCTGGCGTATAATTTCAGGCTCCTGAAGCGAAAGCTCCTCAATTGACGGAGAAACAATTCCGTACCCCGTTTGTCTTACCTGAGCAAGAGCATTTGCAACCTTATCATATTCATGCTTTGCCTCGGAAAGAGAACAGAGCATGGAAACAAGTTCTTCGTCATTTGAAATTTCAAGCCCTGTTGTTTCACCGAGCACGCTGTAGAAAAGCCCCTCAACAGCTTCAGTCTGTATCTGTGCCGTTCCTTTTCCTAAAGAAATTTCATTTATCCTTGCATTTGAAAGATATTCATTTTCCGCAATACGGGGACACACACCATTCACATGGCTCAGCTTATGTATGCCGTCTATTGCAGTGCGTACGGTTTCAAAAATTGAAGATTTAAGGTAATGCTTCCCGGGAAGGGCGTCTATCCAACCGGGGAGATTTATGGAAAGCTCCCTAAGGGGAAATTCAAACAGAATACTCTGCATTATCGAGTTGATGTCCTCAATACGCATTTCCGAACAGGAGCAAAGGAAAACGGGTACGCCGTATTTTTCCTCAAGCTCGTCTTTGAGCTTTTTTGCACTGTCGCTTTCGGGGATCGCAGAATTCAGTAAGATGATAAAGGGCTTATTTATCTCCTTAAGCTCCGATATAACCCGTTCCTCCGCAGATACATATTCGTAGCGGTCAATATCACAGATGCTTCCGTCAGTTGTAACCACAAGTCCGATTGTGCTGTGCTCTCTGATTACCTTTTCGGTACCGATTTCTGCCGCTTTGTCAAAAGGAATGTCCTCCTCAAACCACGGAGTGGTTACCATTCGGGGCTGTCCGTCCTCGGTGTGCCCCTGGGCACCGTTGACACAGTAGCCAACGCAGTCAATCATTCTGACGTTAAAAGAAGCGTTTTCCCATGCGTTTATACGAACAGCTTCGTTGGGAATGAATTTTGGCTCCGTTGTCATTATTGTCTTTCCGCTTCCGCTTTGGGGAAGCTCATCTGTTGTTCTGCTTCGGATATGCTCGTTTTCAATGTTGGGAAGAACTATCATATCCATAAATCTTTTGATGAATGTGGATTTTCCCGTTCTTACAGGACCTACAACGCCGATGTAAATATCCCCCTGTGTACGCTCGGCAATGTCCTGATATATCTTGTATTGCTCCATATAAATTCCTCCATACTTGTATAGTTTGGTACATTGTATGAGGAAGGTGCAAGCTTTATTACAGTTTTTGCTTTGACTAAAAGGGTGACTTGTGCTATTATTATAAAAGAGGTGCTCTTATGAATTTATCAAATCATATTTCAAAAGATTATATTGAAGAGAAACTTAATCATCTTCCCTTCAAAATTCAGGTAGAGGATGTTGTAACGTCCACAAACACGCTCATGAAAGAACACGGCCATAATAACGGAGAGGAGTACAGTGTTTTGATTGCGTCTGCACAAAGCGGCGGACGGGGAAGAATGGGAAGGAACTTTTATTCCCCGAAAAACACAGGCGTATACATGAGTATTCTGCTTCGCCCGAAAAAAGGCATAAGCCCCCTTAATATAACTACCGATGCGGCAGTTTGCTGTGCCCGTACTTTTGAAAAACTGACGGGGGAGAGGGCTGAAATTAAATGGGTAAATGACATTTATATGCATGGAAAAAAGGTTTGCGGAATCCTTACGGAGTCCTCTTTGGGAGAGAATCCTTTTGCAGTCCTCGGAATTGGGATAAATGTCCTGCCTCCAAAGGAAGGCTTCCCGGACGACATCAAAAACAGGGCAGGTGCTGTTTTCAGCAGAGAAATTCCTTTTTTAAGGGAAAAAGTCATCGCAGAGCTTCTTCGTGAGCTTTTTTATACATATGAAAACCCCGACAGAAACTTTCTTTTTGCGGAATACAAGAAAAGGTCAATGATAATAGGAAAGGATATTCTTATTTTAAGAAACGGGGGAGAAGAAAGTGCGAAAGCTATCGGAATAAATGAAGATTACTCCCTTGTTGTTCAAAAAGAAAACGGCGAAATCGAGAATATAAATAGCGGTGACGTAAGCATAAAGTCATTTTTTTAATTATAAAGCAAACGGACGATTTAAAAATCGCCCGTTTGCTTTATTGCTGTTTCTAAAGCCAAAGTAACCATATCGGTAAAGGAAGATTGCCTTTCCTCAGATGTTGTCTGTTCTCCCGTAATAACATTGTCCGAAATAGTCAGTATTGAAAGTGCATTCTTGTTCGCCCGTGCGGCATTCATATAAAGTGCCGCAGATTCCATTTCAACGCACTTGATTCCCATGGCAATCCACTTATCCGTGGAAAGCGGATTTGCATCATAAAAAGTGTCGGAGGAAAGCACATTTCCCACAGCACAGGGAAGATTTTTTTCCTTTGCAACCTTATGGGCATCGGATAGAAGCTTGAATGATGCAATTGCGCTGTAGGTACCGGGAAGATCGAATTGGTTTGCATATGCGGAATTTGTGGAAGCACCCATGGCTAAGACAATATCCCGCAGTTTAAGATTCTTGTCAAAGGCACCTGCCGTTCCCACTCTGATTATATTATCTACATCAAAGAAATTGAAAAGCTCGTAGCTGTAAATGCCGATTGACGGCATTCCCATTCCGCTTGCCATAACGCTTACACGCTCGCCTTTATAAAACCCTGTATAGCCCTTTATACCTCTTACATCGTTTACCAAAGCAGCGCCCTCAAGCATGTTTTTTGCAATAAATTCGCTTCTTAAGGGGTCTCCGGGCATTAAAACCGTTTTTGCAAAATCCCCGGGCTTTGCATTAATGTGAGCAGTAGGATAATTTGACATAAAATCACTCTCCTTATTAGTTCTATTATATCATCAGCGGGAAGAATAATCAATCAAAATTAATTATGACAAAAAATGTCATATTATGTTGACAAAATGGCAAACGTCTGCTATTATAAAAATATCTTAATAATCGACAAAATTGGTAGAGGTGCGGTTATTATCAGTAAATTCCTGCAATATGGCAAAATGCTGGGGTTGAAAGGAATCACCGCCGAAGTGTATATAGCCTGCCAAGGCATATATGCTGGGCCGTCAGAGAATATCTGCCGGACTGTCACAGACATGTGGAGCGCTATCGTGATTTTATGCTAATGGTGTAATTGTGGGTCGCGGCTCTGCCGTGACCTTTTTTGTTGAAAAAAAGGAGGAATTTAATTATGAAAAGAAAAAGTAATCTTTTCGCAATCTGCACGACTCTTTTAATGATGCTCGTGCTGTGTCCTTTAGCAGCTTTTGCTGAGGATGGGGAAGTCGTTTCCAAAATGGCAGGAACATTCTGGTCTCTTGTTCCGCCTGTTATTGCAATCGGGCTTGCTCTTATTACAAAAGAAGTATACAGCTCATTATTCGTTGGTATTCTTATGGGCGGTCTGTTTGCGGCAAATTTCAATGTGCTTACAACCGTTGACACTGTTGTAAATGATGGTCTTATTGCCGCAGTTTCGGGAACAGCCGGAATTTTCATTTTCCTTGTTGTTCTCGGTGCTATTGTTGCCCTTGTTAACAAAGCCGGCGGAAGTGCTGCTTTTGGTGAATAGGCAAAGAAAAACATCAAGTCAAGAACAGGTGCTATGCTTGCGACTTTTGTTCTGGGTATTCTTATTTTCATTGATGACTACTTTAACTGCCTCACAGTAGGCTCTGTTATGCGTCCGGTAACCGATGCACACAAAATTTCAAGAGCGAAGCTTTCATACATAATTGATGCTACTGCGGCACCCATTTGTATGATTGCTCCCATTTCCTCATGGGCAGCGGCTGTTTCCGAGTTCGCACCCGAAGGACAAGGCCTCAAGCTCTTTATCCAAGCTATACCCTATAATTTCTATTCACTTCTTACTCTCGTGTTTGTTGTGGCTCTTGCTGTAATGAAGTTTGATTACGGTCCCATGGCACTTCACGAAAAGAATGCACAGGAAAAGGGCGACCTTTATACTTGCGGAGATCGTGCAGAAAGTCAGCAGGTTCAGGCTTCTTCAAAGGGTAAAGTTATAGATTTGTTGCTTCCCATAGTTGTGCTCATTATTGTGTGTATATTGATGCTCATATATGTAGGTCATTTCTTTGGTTACTATGCTAATAATGATCTTGAAATCGAGTCATATGCACGCTACTACCATAACTTTGCAAATGCATTTTCTGCGACGAATGCAACAATTGCCCTTCCGTTGGGCGGTCTCATTGCTCTTGTTATTACAATTATCTATATGATTGCACGTCGCGTTATGACATTTAAAGAAGCTATGGATTGCATTCCCAAGGGCTTTATTGCAATGGTGCCTGCGATTACAATACTCACACTGGCAACCTCTCTTAAGAATAAGACAGGACTTCTCGGTGCGGATGCATATGTAGCAGGTCTCATGGAGGGTGCGGCTGCAGGTCTTGCAAACTTCCTTCCCGCAATTATTTTCCTTGTTGCATGCTTCCTTGCTTTCTCAACAGGTACATCATGGAGAACATTTGGTATATTGATTCCCATCGTTGTTGCAATTTTCCCTGCAGGAAGCCAGAATCTCATCATCGGTATGTCGGCATGCCTTGCAGGTGCAGTATGCGGTGACCATTGTTCACCCATTTCCGATACGACAATTATGTCATCGGCAGGCGGTGAATGTAATCACATTAACCACGTTTCCACACAGATGCCCTATGCAATCAGTGTAGCAGCTATTTCGTTTGTAATGTACGTTTTAGCCGCTTTCATTAAGAGTGCATATATCCTTCTTCCTGTGGGTATTGTGCTTACAATAGGCTTCCTCTTTGTTATGAAAGCTATAACAGGGAAGAAAGCGTAATAAATTCATAAAGCATTGAGAGAGTGGTGCAAAAACTTGCACCACTCTTTTTCGTCAAAAAATGTAGAATCAGTTTCAACAAAAACATTGACTTTTATTTCCCGAAGGTGTATAATTTAAAGTGTATGTACAGTATTTTTATCTTATATTTATATAAACACTATAAGGAGTGAATGTTAATGAAAAAAATTTTAAGCGTTGTATTGACATTGATGATGGTATTTTCAGTGTTTACAACAGTATCGGCAGTGGAATCTGAACCAACTCTCAGTCAATTAATAGAGCAATTCTTGAATCCGCCGGCAGATCCAGATGAGCCGATCCTATCCTTTACAGGAGGGGAAGGTCTTAATAATGACAAAGGAGCCATGGAAGTTACAATTAAGGGGAAAAGAAAGGATACATCTGATGCATACCAGGAAACCGATTTAGAGTTGAGTGCTTCAAGCTTAGCTTCAGGTGTTTATGTTGAATTTCAGACAACTCTTAATATGCAACCGTTGAGAGATATTCTTGTAACTAGTGATTTTATTACTCGGAAACTTACATCTAGTGAATATGCAGGTGCGTTGACAGAATTTAAAGCCGGTGTTGTAGAAACAGATATATGGGTTACGATAGATTATCCCGGCGCCACTGTTAATACGGCTAAGGGTAGCTTGATAAACAACAATGGAATATTCCAAATAGAATCAAGAAATGAGATAAATGCCAATAAACTCGAAATCATATTCAATAATAATAATGATGAGGATGGCACGCTTACAGTAGAAGAACTTATGAGCGATCCTACTAATTATTTAGCTGACCTGACATTTGTGCTTGACGGTGATGATGCTGCAAAATATACAGCAGAGGGTACGCTAACAGTCGGTATGGTAGCTCGTACTACAGTTACATTTAAGAAAGGTTCGGAAGGAGAACATTACTACACCATCACATATTATGGTCAAGATACCTTTGATATAAATTCTTACACCCCTTCAACAGGCGGCGGTACAACAAGATACGCTCTTACATACGAAACCGATGGCGGTTCAGCTATCGACAAAGAAACATATACAAGAAATTCAACAGTTAAGCTGACAAAGGTTCCCAAAAAGGAAGGCTACATCTTTGAGGGCTGGTATCTTGATAAGGAGCTTACCCAGAAAGTGACCGAAGTAAAAATGACAAAGAACACTACCGTATATGCAGGTTGGGTTGAGGATAACGGCATTGCAGGAGGCGGTTACGATACTCCCGAAAAGCTTAACGGCGATGACCACTTTGCATATATTGTAGGTTATCCTGAAGGAGATGTGAGACCCGGCAATAATATCACCCGTGCTGAAGTAACAACAATCTTCTTCAGACTTCTTAAAGAAAATGAAAGAAATATGAACCTCACCCACGAGAACAATTTCAGTGATGTGGATATTTTAGATTGGTACAATACAGCTGTTTCAACTATGGCAAAGCTTGGCATTGTTAACGGAAGAAACGCAGAAAGCTTTGACCCCAATGCATTTATTACACGCGCTGAGTTCGCCGCAATCTGTGCAAGATTTGCAGACACTGCGGTTGAGGCTGAGAATAAATTTACAGACGTTGCAGGTCACTGGGCAGAAAAAGAAATTTACGAAGCTGCTGAATACGGCTGGATAAGAGGTTATGAAGATAATACTTTCAGACCTGATAGATTTATCACCCGAGCTGAGGCAATGACAATGATTAACCGAGTTCTTAACCGTATCCCCGAAACCGCTAATGATTTGCTCGACACAATGAAAAAATGGTCTGATAACAGCGATGAAGCTGCATGGTATTACATTCCTGTCCAGGAAGCTACAAACAGTCACGACTATGATAAGAAGAATCACATTTATGAAAAGTGGACTTCTCTTACAGAAGATATCGACTGGACAAAATACGAATAATAGCATATAAAACAAATCGGAGCAGGATACACTGCTCCGATTTTAAGTTTATCGAAAAAAATCAAGCCCCCTGCAATTCTCAGGAGGCTTGATTTTCGTTTCAATTAAAGTACTACGCCGTCCTTAAATATGGAAATTTCTTCGCATTTATTGATTTCATTCTTTGCCTCTTTGCCGTTTGCAATTTCAATGCAATAGTCGAGAAGAGCCTCTGTGGGGTCAATTCCGTCAAGCATGGGGCTTGCATCAAAATCAATCCAGTTTGCCTTTCTTTCAGCTAAGGAGTGGTTCGTAGCAATCTTTATTGTGGGAACGGGTGCGCCAAGGGGAGTGCCGCGGCCTGTTGTAAACAGTATCATATGTACACCGCATGCAGTGAGGTTTGTTACCGCCACGATGTCATTTCCCGGGCCGTTAAGAAGTGAAAGTCCGTTTTCCTTAAGCGTGTCACCATAGTCAAGCACGTCCACAACCTCGGAAAGACCGCCCTTTTGCACACAACCAAGAGATTTTTCCTCAAGAGTTGTGATTCCGCCTGCCTTGTTACCGGGGGAGGGGTTTTCATATACCACCTGATTGTGGCGGATAAAATACTGCTTAAAGTTATTAATGAGAGAAACCGTCTTATCAAAAATTTCTTTGTTCTTACAGCGTTTCATCAAAAGATGCTCTGCACCGAACATTTCGGGCACTTCTGTAAGCACGCAGCTTCCGCCCATTGAAATGAGCAGATCGGAAAGTCTTCCCACAAGGGGATTTGCGGTGATTCCGCTGTAGCCGTCGCTTCCGCCGCATTTAAGCCCTATCTTAAGCTCGGAAATACTGATAGGCTCACGTACCATTTTTTCTGCACGCTCCTGAAGTGCTTTTACAATTGCAATTCCTTCTTCAATTTCATCGCCCGAGTCCTGTGCGTTGAGGAATTTCACATGAGTTTCGTCCCATGTGCCGAGAACCTTCTTGAAAAGGTCAATATTATTATTTTCACAACCAAGCCCCAAAACGAGAACACCGCCTGCGTTAGGGTGCTTTATAAGTCCTTTGAGGACAAGCTGTGTGGTTTCATGGTCATCGCCAAGTTGTGAGCAACCGAAGGGGTGGGTGAACGCTTTTGCACCTGTTTTTTCGGCAATTACCTTTGCCTGAGAATTTACACAGCCCACGGTCGGGATAATCCATACATCGTTTCTGATTCCCACGCTTCCGTCACTGCGTCTGTAGCCCATAAAGGTAAGGTCAGACTTGATTTTGTCACGCTTAACCTCTCCGGGTTCATAGGTATATTCAAGCTCACCGGAAAGGTTGGTTTTCATATTGTGTGTATGCACATGGTCGCCTTTTTTTATATCGCATACCGCGTGACCGATAGGCTGACCGTACTTTATAATATTTTCGCCCTCTTTAATGTCGAAACGGGCGTACTTATGACCGTCTTCAAGGTTTATTTCAACATTGTCAAGATTATTTATTAACATATTTCTTTACCTCCGCACAAAGGAAAGTAAGGTCCTCGTCCCACAGTGACTTGTTTGCAAGAATTTCCTCCAGAGAAGCTGTTTTCATAAATTCACAAACATCCTTATCATCATTTGTCATATCTGTTCTGTAGAAGTCAATCAGCTTTGCAAATGAGAAGATGAGAGTTTCGGGCATCTTGTCATAACGCTTGATATACTCAAGAATAGAGGGGAGAACTCTTACCTTGAACTTGCTTACTGAATTAAGTGCGATGGAAGAAAGGTAATGTTTTATGTAGGGGTTGGAGAAACGAGTAATTACGCTTTCTGCATACTCAATAAGCTCTTCCTTGGGGAGGTCAAGTGTGGGAATAATTTCATCGAATACACACTTTTTGATATGCTCTCTCATTCTTTCATCATCCACGCAGGACTTAACAGTATCGAAGCCCTCCAAAAGTGCATAGGGAACAAGTGATGTATGTGCACCGTTAAGAATACGAACCTTTCTTGTGCGATACATTTCAAGATTTTCCGTAACGATTACGTTAAGATCGCATTTATCAAAAGGAATTTCGCTGCAAAGCTCCTTATAACCGTCGATAACCCACAGGTGGAAGTACTCGGAGGTATTAAGCATGTTATCCTCATAGCCAAGGTCGATTTTCTCATCCTTGGGGAAGCCTGTGTTAATTCTGTCAACAAGGGTATTACAGAAGATGTTTTCCTTTTCAACCCATGCCTTGAAATCATCGCCTAAATTCCAAAGGTCAGCATACTGAAGAATTACTTTCTTAAGAACAGCACCGTTTTTGTCAATAAGCTCACAGGGGAGGAAAACAAAACCGGGAAGAGAAAGGTCGAATCTCTTTTTAAGAAGCTGAGTAACCTTTGCGGGGAAAGTTACGGGAGGTGCATCTTCAAACTTATCATTTTCATTAAAGCAGATACCTGCCTCCGTTGTATTTGAAACAATAAAGCGGAAAGAAGGTGTTTCTGCCAGCTTAAGATATTCTTCATAATTATCATAGGGCTTTACACAACGTGAAATAACGTCAATTTTTCTTGTGTCAACACCCTCGCTGCCTCGGCAGATATGTGTATATTTACAGTCCTGTGCAGTAAGCATGTCGCACATACCTTTATCAATAGGCTGTACCACAACAACACTGCCTGCAAAATCTGTTTTTTCGTTCACAATCTGAAGCATCCAGTCAACAAAGCCTCTTAAAAAGCCGCCCTCGCCAAACTGTATAACCTTTTCTGAATACATAATATTTCCTCCAATGCTAAAAATAATTATACCTATTCTAAATTATAAAACAAATTGACGGTAATTTCAATCAAATTTTTTACTTTTTACTTAAAAAAGGTACAGTATGAAATTAAACGATGACTAATCTGCTTGACATTTCCCTCATATATGTTATATGATAGGCGTGAGGTGACAGCAATATGGAAAAATATAATATTACAGGTATGAGCTGTGCGGCATGCAGTGCCAGTGTTGAAAAAGCTGTTTCCTGCGTGGAAGGAGTAACAAGCTGCAGCGTAAATCTTCTGACTAACTCCATGATAGTAGAGGGAAGTGCACAGTCGGATGCGATTATATCTGCTGTGTATAATGCAGGTTACGGTGCTTCAAAGGATGGAGAAAAGTCTGAAAAAAGTGCCTCCGGGGATATTTCGGGAGAGCACGAAATTAAAAATATGAAAAAAAGACTTATATGGTCTGTAGGTTTTTTAATTGTCCTTATGTATTTTTCCATGGGGCAGATGCTTTTCGGCATAGAATACCCGGGAATTTTCCGCCACAATCCTTTGGCTGTAGGTATTGCACAGATGCTTCTTTGTGCAGTGATAATGGTGATTAATCAGAAATTTTTTATAAGTGCCTATAAGAGTACAATCCATCGTGCACCAAATATGGACGTGCTTGTTTCAATGGGGTCTTTGGCGGCTTTTGTCTATAGTGCCTATGCTCTTTTTGCCATGTCGGGAGCGTACGTAAAAGGGGATTTGGGTTCTGCTCACTCTCTTATGCACGAGCTTTATTTTGAATCTGCCGCCATGATTCTTACCCTTATAACAGTGGGAAAAATGTTGGAGGCGTACTCAAAAGGAAAAACTACCAATGCAATAAAAAGCCTTATGGAGCTTGCTCCGAAAACGGCAACCGTCGTGCGTGATGGGAAAGAACTTGTTATCCCTGCAAGCGAGGTTTTGGTAGGAGATATTTTCCTTGTTACTCCGGGGAAAAGCATTCCTGCAGACGGCGTGGTTATTGAGGGAGAAAGTGCGGTAAATGAATCTGCTCTTACAGGTGAAAGCCTTCCGGTAGATAAGAGCATTGGTGACAAGGTTTCTGCCGCTACGATAAACCAATCTGGATTTTTAAAGTGTAGGGCAACAGGAGTTGGAAGTGATACTGCACTGGCTAAAATTATACAAATGGTAAGCGATGCGGCGGCAACAAAAGCTCCTATTGCAAAAATTGCCGATAAGGTTTCGGCAGTTTTTGTTCCCACGGTAATAATTGTTGCAGTAATTACCATGCTTGTGTGGCTGATTTGCGGAGAAAGCTTCGGATTTTCCCTTGCAAGGGGAGTTTGTGTGCTTGTTATAAGCTGCCCCTGTGCTTTGGGACTTGCAACTCCGGTGGCTGTTATGGTAGGAAGCGGCGTAGGGGCAAAGCGAGGGATTTTATACAAGACTTCAGCAGCATTGGAGCATACAGGGAAAATTAAAATTGTGGCACTTGATAAAACAGGCACAATCACCAAGGGCGAACCTTCGGTGACGGATATTATTACTGAGGACAATGTTAATGAGAATGATTTGCTTAAAAGTGCCGTTTCACTGGAGAAAAACAGCGAGCACCCATTGGCAAAAGCCATCGTTAAAGAATGTGAAAAAAGGAATATATCGCCCGAGAATATTACTGATTTTTCCGCCTTGCCCGGAAGTGGTGTAAAAGGAAAGGTCGACGATAAAGTACTCATTGGCGGAAATCTTAAATTAATGACGGAGCATTTTAGCGTAAGTAATGAACTGATAAAAAAAGTACAAAAGCTTGCAGAAGAGGGGAAGACACCGCTTGTTTTCGCAGAAAATCAAAAAATTCTCGGAATTATCGCTGTAGCCGACGTAATAAAAGAGGACAGCATTCAAGCGATTGAAGAACTAAAAAATATCGGTGTCAGAACAGTTATGATTACGGGAGATAACAAGCGTACTGCGCAGGCTATTGCAAAGCAGATAGGAATTGATGAAGTGATTTCCGATGTTCTCCCCGACGGGAAAGAGGCTGCCATACGTAAGCTTATGCAAAACGGTGAAACCGCCATGGTAGGTGACGGCATAAATGACGCTCCGGCATTGACAGCTTCCGATGTGGGAATTGCCATAGGTGCAGGAACGGATATTGCAGTTGAGTCGGCAGATATTGTTCTTACCCGCAGTAGTCTTTCAGATGTGTCGGCCGCCATTAAACTCAGCCGTGCAACGGTTAAGAATATTAAGGAAAACCTATTTTGGGCATTCTTCTATAACGTAATAGGAATACCGCTTGCTGCAGGCGTATGGATACCCATTACAGGATGGAAGCTAAGCCCTATGTTCGGGGCGGCGGCAATGAGCCTTTCAAGCTTTTGCGTAATTACAAATGCACTGAGATTGAATTTCTTTAAAAGTAATAAAATAGTAAAGGAGAAAAAACAAATGGAAGCAATTATTAAAATTGAAGGCATGATGTGTCCTCATTGCGAGGCAAGAGTGAAAAACGCTCTTGAGGCTTTAGAGGGCGTTACCGAGGCAATCGTAAGCCATGAAAAAGGAGAAGCGATTGTAAAGAGTGATAAAGAAATTTCTATTGGCACTCTCAAGGAAATTGTAGAAGCACAAGGGTATAAGGTACTATAACGAGCAAGACCTGCTGAACTTTCAGCAGGTCTTGTTATTTTACACCGCCTTTTTGCGGTCTGGGCATTTTTAACATCCCTATTCATCTATTTGTGCGGCGGCGTTCATAATAGCCAGCCTTGCACTTTCATATGTGATACCGCCCTGCATAAATCCCACATAGGGAGGCTTAATGGGCGCATCGGCACTAAGCTCAATGCTTGCACCCGATACGAAAGTACCTGCCGCCATAATTACCTCATGCTGATAGCCCGGCATATCCCATGGCATAGGGATGGCGAAACTGTCAACAGGGGACGCTTTTTGTATTCCCTGAATAAATTTAATAAGCTTGTCCTTATCGTTGAATTTTATTGCCTGAATAATGTCATAATGATTTGCTTCCGGCTTGGGATTCACCTCATAGCCAAGCTTTTGCATCAGAGCACCGGCAAAAACTGCACTTTTAATTGCCTGTGCCACAATATGGGGAGCCATAAAAAGCCCCTGATACATATATCGGTTCTGACCGAGGGTTGCGCCGCATTCTTTACCAATTCCCGGTGAGGTCTGCCTATATGCTGCAAGCTCCACATATTCTTTTTTTCCTACTATGTAGCCGCCCGATTGAGCCAGAGAACCGCCCGGATTTTTAATTAATGAACCTACCACAAGGTCTGCACCATGCTGGCTCGGCTCTGTGGCTTCCGCAAATTCTCCGTAGCAGTTATCAACAATGCAGCATACATCGGGCTTTATTGATTTGATATGGGAGATTGCCTTTCCCAGCTTTTCACAGCTTAAAGTGTCTCTCCAGTCATAGCCTTTTGAACGCTGCAAAATTACAGCCTTTACATCGGGGGTAAGTGCCTTTGTAATCCCTTCAAGGTCAACATCACCGTCTATTAAGTCAACCTGTTTATAGGAAACGCCGAAATCCTTTAGACTTCCGCCGCTGTTACCTGCAATTCCTATAACCTCCTCTAAGGTATCATAGGGCTTTCCCGTAGCGGCTAAAAGTGTATCTCCGGGACGAAGCACTGCAAAAAGTGAAATGGTCAGGCAGTGTGTTCCATTTACAATATTATGCCTTACCAGTGCATCCTCCGCACCAAACACATCGGCGTATATTGCCTCAAGAGTATCTCTGCCCACATCACCGTAACCGTACCCCGTAGAAGGATTGAGGCAATTTTCACCCACGCGGTTTTTAATGAATGCATCAAGAACCTTTTCCTGGTTAAAACGTGCGATTTCATCAATTCTGTCAAAATATGGGGTTATTTCCTTTTCAACCGTAGAAGCGAGGTTTCGTATTTTTTCATTTATGTACATTGATTTCAGTCCTCCAAAATCTTTGCTTCATACAGCTTTTCCACAAATTCGTCGATATCATGCATAGCCTGTGCGGGGGAAACGTCATATTCCTTTAAAACAGCTTCAAGCATTTTTTCTTTGGTTGTACCTTCTTTAAGTAAATTCCAGAAAAAAACTCCGCTTTCGTTAAGTGTAAGCATTCCGCTGAAATTAGTGTCTGCACCTACAGAAACAACAATATTCTTACCTGCCACACTTCTGAGCAGATAACCGTTACTTATTTTCATAAAAACACATCCTATAAGAAATATGTTTTATTTTATCACAATCCTGACTAAAAATCAATACAAAAAAGGTGCGTCCTCCACATATTCTAAAACATAGAATTTTTGGTTAAAATATCTTTACATCACAGGCAATATGTGGTATTATATTATAGATAACCTGGGTTTTTATGCTCAGGAGTACAGAAATTGAGGAAAAGGTAAAATGCGACAGGAAAAATTAGGCTTTGGAATAATAAGAAGAATGTTGGTATCGCTCATTCCGATTCTCTTCGGAATGCCCATTATAGCGGTGCTTCTCTGTGCATATAATCTGGTCATGTCATATGTGGTATTCGGACCGCTTACCTGCACTGTGAGTTCATTATGTGCAATGGTTATATCAATGCTTTTGTATGGATTTTCTTTTGGTGACGGTGCTCAGATGACAGGGCTTTTTATGGCACTTATTTCCATATTATGTGCTGTTGGCTGTATGCAGTGCATAAGAAGAAAGGTTGAATTTTTCAGCAGTGTCTGGATTGCATCACTGTGTGCACTTGTGCCGCTTTATATATGGATTAACTATATTTCAACGCAGGCAGGAATGAGTGTATTTGCTTATTTTTCATTTACTGCAAGTGAGCTTTTCAATATGGCAGGGTCTATAGTTATGGAGCAGATGAGTGTTGAAATAGGGATATCACAGCAATCATTCAATGTAATTGCAGAGTATGCTGCCGCCATGGCAGGAGTATTGGTTCCTGCTTGTTTAATCGTTTTATCTGTTTTTATAGGATATGTTACCATGTGGGCGGTAAATGCACAGCTCAGGCGTACAGGCTATCCCATCAGGCATAAGTTTTCCCATATCAGAATACCTCTGCCGATGACTTTGATACTGATTTTGGCAGTTGTTATTTCATATCTTAATTTAAACGAAGCTGTCAGTGCCGTAGCGTTAAACGTAAGTGTTATTATGGCAATGTTTGCTCTTGCGGCAGGTATATCATTTATAGAATACTATTTGCAGAAATCAAATATAAAAGCGTTTGTAAGGGTGCTGATTCATTTATTTATACTTAATTCGTCATTAGGGATGGCGGCGGCAAGTCCGCTTCTTAATGCATATACGGGTTATATAGCACTTGCAATTATAGACTCGTTGTTTAACTTCAGAAAAATCGGCACAGATGAAATAAAAGGAGGCGATGATAATGAAACAGAAAAATGAGATGTTTGACAATGTCCCCCATATATCCACACCGATTTTTTCGCTGATTATTTTTATATCATCAATTTTCCTTTTTCGTTTTAATGCAGTTTTGGCATCAGTAGTACTTATCAGCTCGCTTTGTATCTTTTTTGAAAAGGTGATGAGGCATTTCGGCAGAATCCGCAAAATGCGTGAGTATATAAGCAATGCCGCAAAGGATGAGGATGAGCTTCAGAATAACGAGGCACTTTTTAAATCCATGAACCCCATTGCGGGAATCAGGGTGGACGGAAGCGTAGCTTGGTACAATTCGGCTTTTAAGGAGCTGTTTCAGTCAGTTTCAGATAAAAAGATAAACGAACTTTTGCCCGAAATTAATGTGCGTGACATATATAACCGAAGCATAAAGGAAAGCATTAATGTTCATATTGGTGAGGAAACCTACAGTATCCGTGCCAATGTAAGGAGGAGAACCTCTGCGGAGCATGCGGCAATTATGCTTTATATGGAAAATATTACACAGATTATTAAGCTTGAAGAGGAGCTTTTGAATTCCCAATGTGCAGTAGCCCATATTATGGTTGATAACTATGATGAAGCTATTGACAGCGTGGATGAGGAAGAAAGACTTGACGTAGCAAATCTTCTTGATAAAAATATTATAGGCTGGATTCAGGATTCGGGCGGACTTATCAAGAAAACAGAAAAGGACAAATTCCTTTGCGTTTTCACAAAAAAGGAGCTTGACAGCTTTACCGAAGGCAAGTTTGAGATACTCAAAACCGTTAAAGAGTATAATCCGGGCATGAAAACGCCTCCCACAATAAGTATAGGAATCGGTTTTGGAGAAGAAAACTTTAATCAGAATAATATTTCCGCAAAAAAAGCACTTGATATGGCTTTAGGAAGAGGCGGCGATCAGGCGGTAATCAGAGAGGACGGAAAATTCTCCTATTACGGAGGAAACTCAAAGGAAACAGAAAAGCGTACCAAGGTTAAGGCAAGGATTATGGCGCACAACCTGCGCGAGCTTATAGACGCATGTGACAATGTGCTTATCATGGGTCACCGTGACAGTGATGCCGATGCAATCGGTGCGGCAATAGGTATTGCCAACATGGCAAGCTACGTGAAAAAGGAAGCAAAGGTACTTCTTGTGACAAAGGATGACACAGTTCATTTGCTCCTTAAAAAAATTGAGGAAAACCATTATCACGACGGCATGTTCATAGGAAAATCGGGGCTTCGTGATTATATTACTCCGGGAACGCTTCTTGTTATATGTGACACTCACGTTCCCGAATATACAGAGATGCCGGAGCTTATCGACAGTATAAAAACAAAGGTTGTAATAGACCATCACAGACGAAGCGAAAGCTTTATTTCAAATGCCGACCTTGTTTATCATGAGCCGTTTGCATCATCAACCTGCGAAATGGTTACGGAAATCATGCAGTATTTTGACACTCATTATGCAGTTTCCACCGTTGATGCAGAAGCTCTTTACTGCGGTATTGCCGTAGATACAAAAAACTTTACTTTTAAAACAGGCGTGAGAACATTTGAAGCGGCAGCTTACTTAAGAGCCGCAGGTGTTGACACCCTTCATGTAAAGAAGCTTCTTCGAAAATCTATTGAGAATTACAAGCACAAGGCATGTATTGTAACAGAGGCACAGATTTATTCTGATAACATAGCAATTTCACTTTTTTCGGGAATTGTTCCTCATATAGTAATTGCAAGTGCGGCTGATGAGCTTTTGGAAATCAATGATGTAAAAGCATCTTTTGTGGTTGCCCGTGATGCGGAGGGAAGCGTTATAATCAGCGGACGTTCCTTGGGTGAGGTTAATGTTCAGATGGTGCTTGAAAAGCTTGGCGGCGGCGGTCATATGATGGTGGCAGGCGCACAGCTTCGCGGCACATCCGTAGCCGATGCGGGAGATTTATTAAAAAATGCAATTGACGAATTAATAGGAAAGGATGTAATTTAAGATGAAGGTTGTACTTTTAACCGACGTTAAAGGTCATGGAAAAAAAGGCGATGTAGTAGAAGCCAGCGACGGATATGCAAGAAACTTTTTGCTTCCCAAAAAAATGGCTGAAATTGCAACTGCCGATGTACTCAATAATATAAAAGGAAAGAACGAAGCGGCGGCTTATCATAAAGAACAGGAAATTCTCGCGGCAAAGGAAGCCGCGGCAAAGCTTGAGGGGGCAAAAATCGTTCTCAGCGGAAAGGCAGGGGATAACGGTAAGCTCTTTGGTAAAATCACAAATCAGAATGTTGCAGATGCGGTAAAAATGCAGCTTCATTATGTGATTGACAAGAGAAAGGTTGTTCTTCCCGACGGAATAAAGACAACAGGCGAAACTACGGTTGAGCTTAAGATTTATCCTGAAATTTCCGCAAAAATAACTGTAGTTGTAAATCCTCAGTAACAGGCATACCTATCTTGACTCTCTTATGCCTGAAAATTTATAGAAATACGGTGATATTATGGACATGCCTATCGGCAGAACCATGCCATATAATCTGGAAGCGGAAGCGGCAATTCTCGGAAATATGATTCTTGACGAAAAGGCTCTCGTTAATGCCATGGATAAGCTTGACGAGGACTGCTTTTATGCTACCGCAAATAAAACAATATTTAATGCCATAGCCGCCCTTTTTGAGGAAGGCGTACCTGTTGATATGGTAACGCTTTCGGAAAAACTGGGCGATAAGCTCGATACCGTGGGCGGCATTGCCTACATCACAAAAATTGCCCAGAATGTTTTCACCAAAGAAAACTTAGACCAGTATATTGAAATTGCCCGTGATAAAAAGACATTACGAAGGCTTATCGAATCGGCAAATGAAATTATGGATATGGGCATGAAGGACGAGCTTGCGGCAGGCGAGATTATTGACAAGAGCGAGCAGCTTATTTTCAGAATATCCGAGCAGCAGGGAACAAAAAGCTTCTCCCATATCGGCGAGGTTGTAAAAAGCACCCTTGCAATTTTGGATGAGCGTAAACGTCGCGGCGGTAAAATTACGGGTATACGTACGGGCTTTACAGGGCTTGATGCGGCTACTGCGGGACTTCAGAACAGTAACCTTATTATTCTTGCGGCACGTCCCGGTGTGGGTAAAACCAGTTTTGCTCTTAACATAGCACAAAATGCCGCAATCCGTGAAAAAGTTCCCGTTGCAATCTTTTCGCTGGAAATGAGTAAGGACGAGCTTGTTAACAGAGTCCTTTCAAGCGAGGCACTTGTGGAATCGGGAAAGCTTCGTATAGGAGATATCGATGCGGCAGATATGACAAAAATTGCGCACTCTCTTAAGGACATAATTACCGCTCCCGTATATATTGATGATACCCCCGGTATCACAGTGGCGGAGATAAGAGCTAAATGCCGTCGCCTCAAAATGGAGAAGGGGCTTGGACTTGTGGTGATTGACTACCTTCAGCTTATGCAGGGCAGCAGCCGAAGGGGAGAGAGCCGTACTCAAGAAGTTAGTGAAATGTCACGTTCTCTTAAAATTATGGCGAAGGAACTGAATGTTCCCGTAATTACCCTTTCTCAGCTTAACCGTTCCTCCGAAAAGCTTGCAAGAAGACCTATGCTCAGTGACCTTCGTGAAAGCGGTTCCATAGAGCAGGATGCCGATATTGTTATTATGCTCAGCAGACCTATTGCAGAAGAAAATGCAGAGGAAAGTGCAGCTAATATAGTGGAATGTATCCTTGCTAAAAACCGTGCGGGCGAATGCGGGATATTTAATCTTGCATGGCGTGGTGAATATACCAAGTTTATGAATCTTGACAGCAGGAGCTGATAAAGGGTGCTGCTTGAAAAAGTAAGGAAAACAATTTATGAAAATTCTCTGGTTAATAAGGGTGACACGGTGCTATGTGCAGTGTCCGGAGGGGCGGATTCAATTTGCCTTTTGCATGTGATGCTTGCACTCAGGGAGGAACTTGACCTAAAAATAGCTGTTGCCAATGTTAATCATCTGATACGCGGCGAAGAATCCGACAGAGATAGCAACTTTGTAAAAAAGGTATGCAAAGATTATGGCGTAGAGTGCTACCACCGTGAATATAATGTTATCCGGATTTCCAAAGAAAGAAAAATCGGGGAAGAAGAGTGCGGCAGGATTCTCAGGTACGAATTTTTTGAGGAAGTTTCTCGAAAATTGGGTGATGCCAAAATTGCTACTGCACATAATTTTGACGATTGTGCGGAAACCATTCTTTTCAGAATGGCAAGAGGAAGCAGCCCCACAGGGCTTCACGGCATCAGATACAGCCGCCAAAACATAATCAGACCGCTTCTTGATGTGAAAAGAAGCGAGATTGAAAAGTATTTGCGTGACAAAAATCTTAACTGGTGTGAGGACAGCACAAATGCCCTTCCCATTTATGCAAGAAACAAAATCCGTCTGTCGGTTATTCCTCTGCTTGAGGAAATCTCGGCAGGAGCCGCCCATAAAATAGTACAGTCGTCAAAGATGATTGCAGAGGATAACGAATTTCTCGAAAACGAGGCAGAAAAGCTGCTCCAAAAATGCTTTTTTGAAACATATCTTCTGGTGAAGCCCGTTATAGAGGCGCCTTTGCCCATAGGAAGAAGGGTAGCGGCACATGTTCTTAAAGAATGGAATGCACAAGTCACCTTTGAAAGAGTTGAGTCTTTCTTGGAATTTTTGAAAAAGGACAGCGGAAAAAGGTTTGATATTACCAAAAAGGTGTATGCAGAAAAAAATTATGATAAGGTATGCCTTAGGACGAGTGAGGCGCAAGGAGCATACGTATCTGTACTTACGGAAAAAAGTCCGCTCCTTGATAAAGAGTGGGGGCTTGAAGTAGTAATTACGGATATTCCTTCAAAGAAAACAGGTAACTCTATGGCACTTTTTGATGCTGACGAGGTTAAGCCGCCCTTTGTTGTGCGTTACAGGCAAAACGGCGATAAAATGAGGCTGAAAGGAATCAGTGGAACGAAGAAGCTGAGTGATATTTTTTCCGATGAAAAAATTAACCGTTACGAAAGGGATTATATCCCCGTAGTCGAAAAAGACGGAGAAATTTTATATTTATGCGGACTTCGGCAGTCGGAAAAGTTTAATGTTTCGGAAAAAACAAAAAAATATCTGATAATCAAATATACATCTACAAAAGAAAGGTAAGAGAAAAATGCCAAATATTAATGACCCTATCAAGAAAGTTCTTATTTCCGAGGAACAAATAAAGGAAAGGATAAAAGAGCTTGCAACAGAGATTAACCGCGATTATGAAGGACGGGAGGTTTTGCTTGTTTCGGTTCTTACTGGAAGCTTTATCTTTGTTGCAGATTTAATACGTGAGCTTACCGTTCCCTCCGAAATATCTTTTTTATTTGCTTCAAGCTACGGAAGCGGAACAGTTTCTACGGGAAATGTAGAAATTCATGCAGGAAAGGGTTTTGACCCTAAAGATAGGGATATAATTATAGTTGAGGATATTATTGATTCGGGAAGAACACTTGAAAAAATGCAAGCGTATCTTAAGCAGCAAGGGGCAAAGAGTGTAGAAATATGTACTTTCCTTGACAAGCCCTCAAGACGGGTGGTTGATATTAAGGCAAAATATACAGGTTTTGAAGTACCCGATGAGTTTGTTGTGGGCTACGGACTGGATTTTGATTACAAATACCGCCAATATCCTTTTGTGGGTGTACTTAAAAACGAATATTATGAATGATATTATGAATAAAATGTGAAATAGATTGTGAAAAACTTTTTCTTATGCTAAAATTAAGTCTTAAAGGGGGTAATAATTTTGAAAAAGTCTTTTAAAGGCATAAGCTTTTATATAATTTTGCCTATAATAATTATTTTGCTCATGAATATGTCAATGAGCGAGCCTGAAAAAGGTGTAAAGTCTTTTTCTGAATTGGTGACGGCTATTAATAATGGTGAGGTAGAAAAGCTTACTATTGAGGACACTGTTACAAAGGCCGTTATTGACGGTAAGGAGTATCAGGTAGAGGTTACACCGGGAATCTTATTTGAGGTTGCAGGTGAAGAAATCAAAGCGCAGATTGCCGAGGGAAAGATTAAGACATCTGTCCCCGCACCTGAGGACAGTGCATGGTGGATTTCGCTTATTCCCACCGTCCTGATGATTCTTGTAATAGGCTTCTTCTGGTTCTCTTTCATGAAATCACAGACAGGCGGTCACGGCATAGGAAGCTTTGGTAAATCAAAGGCAAAATCTGCCATAGACAGCAAGATAAACTTTGAAATGGTTGCAGGTGCAGACGAGGAAAAGAAAGAGCTTGAGGAAGTTGTTGAGTTTCTCAAAAATCCGAAGAAATTTATTGATTTAGGTGCAAGGATTCCCAAGGGTGTGCTTCTTGTAGGCCCTCCCGGAACAGGTAAAACACTTCTTGCAAAAGCAGTGGCAGGGGAGGCAGGAGTTCCTTTCTTCTCCATATCGGGTTCAGACTTTGTTGAAATGTTCGTGGGCGTAGGTGCCAGCCGTGTGCGTGACCTTTTTGAACAGGCGAGAAAAAACCTTCCTGCAATTATTTTCATAGATGAAATCGATGCCGTAGGAAGACAGCGCGGAGCAGGTCTTGGCGGCGGTCATGATGAACGTGAACAGACGCTTAACCAATTGCTTGTTGAAATGGACGGCTTCGGAACGAATGAGGGAGTAATTATTATTGCGGCAACCAACCGCCCCGATATACTTGACCCTGCTCTTTTAAGACCTGGCAGATTTGACCGCCAGGTAGTGGTAAACTATCCTGACCAGAAGGGCAGAGAGGCGATACTCAAGGTTCATTCAAAGAATAAGCCTGTTTCAGATTCTGTTTCTCTTGAAACAGTTTCCAAATCCACATACGGATTTACGGGTGCTGACCTTGAAAATCTTCTTAATGAAGCGGCTATTCTTACAGCGCGCAGAGATAAGAAGCTTATCGAGCAGGAAGAAATTGACGAGGCTATTCTTAAAGTTATTATGGGTCCCGAAAAGAAAAACCGCAAGCACAACGAACTCAACAAGAAAAAGACCGCATATCATGAAGCAGGCCATGCAGTTGCAGCAAAGCTTCTTCCCACTCAGGATAATGTTCATCAGGTTTCAATTATTCCCAGAGGAAGAGCAGGCGGATTTACTCTCAGCCTTCCCGATACCGACAAGAGCTATATATCCAAGGAAGAAATGCTTGAGCAGATAATAATGTCCCTTGCAGGCAGGGCTGCTGAAAAGATTGTGTTTAACGAGATAAACAGCGGTGCATCAAGCGACCTTGACCATGTTACCAAAACTGCACGGAAAATGGTTATGCAGTACGGAATGAGTGAAAAATTAGGCTATATTACCTTTACGGGAGAAGACCATGAAGTATTTTTGGGAAGAGATTTTTCACAGGGCAGAAATTACAGCGAGAGTGTAGCTTCAGTTATTGATGAAGAAATCAAGAGAATTGTAGACGAATGCTATGCTAAGTGTGAAAAGCTTCTTACCGACAACCGCGATAAGCTTGATAATGTAGCAAATGCCCTTATTAAATATGAAAAGCTCGATGCCGCGGAGTTTGAAGAAGTTTTTGAAAAAGGAAAGCTTTCTACTAACGGTGTAACAGATGAAGTTCATTCTGCAAATATAGAGAATAACAGCAACACAGAGGAAAAGGAGAAAGAAAACAATGAGAATTTATAGAGCAAAGGATTACAACGATATGAGCAGAAAGGCGGCAAACATCCTTTCAGCACAGGTAATTATGAAACCCGATGCGGTTTTGGGTCTGGCAACAGGCTCAACACCCCTGGGTACATATGCTCAGCTTATTGAATGGTATAAGAAGGGTGATATTGATTTTTCAAATGTTACCACGGTAAATCTTGACGAATATAAGGGGCTTACAAAGGATAATTCTCAGAGCTACTACAGATTTATGTGCGAAAACTTTTTCGACCACATTAATATCGATAAAAAGAATGTCAATATACCTGACGGAACGCAGGAGGACAGCGATATTGAGTGCGAAAGATATAACAATGTAATTCGTAGCGTGGGCGGAATCGATATGCAGCTTTTAGGTATCGGAGGAAACGGTCATATAGGATTTAATGAACCCGGTTGTGCTTTTGAAACAGAAACTCATTGCGTAAAGCTTACAGAAAGCACAATCAATGCAAATTCCAGATTCTTCGATTCCATTGACGAAGTTCCCAAGGAAGCGTACACAATGGGTATTAAGAGCATAATGCAGGCTAAAAAGATTCTTCTTATAGCATCAGGTGAGAACAAGGCACAGGCTTTGTATGAAGCAATCTGCGGTCCTGTTACTCCCCAAAATCAGGCATCAATACTTCAGCTTCATAACGATGTGACAATTGTTGCGGATGATGCTGCACTTTCACTTGTAAAGAATATATAATACAAGCGATTGTCATTCTGAAGGAGTTTACGACTGAAGAATCTCACCCCAATATATATAAAAGAACCTGAAAAATCTTGTCAATTCTATTTCGCAAGATTTTTCAGGTTCTTTTATATAGCTCTATTGATTGGATAGCTCTTACAGAGCCGGATTTTTCTGTTTATTGAGGTTTGAATGAACTCTTAAGCGGTGCAGTGCGGTTAAATACGTTCTCATTCTTACTGTCACGGGTGAAATAGCCCATGCGTACAAACTGGAACTTTTCTCCCACTTTTGCTTCTGCCAAAGAGGGCTCGCCATAAGATTTTTCATAAACAATCAAGGATTCGGGATTGATGAATTCATCAAAATTATCATCTTCCAGAAGTGTTGCCACGTTTTCCTTGTTGAAAATATTATCAAACTGATGAACGGAAAATTCCACAGCGGTTTCACGGCTGAGCCAATGAATATTGCCCTTAACTTTTCTGCCGTCAGCGGGCATACCGTTTCCTGTTTCAATATCAACACTGCAAAGAAGCTCAGTGACATTGCCGTTTTCATCATGAAGCACTTCATCACACTTCATAATATATGAGCCCATAAGACGAACCTCGCCCTGAGGCTTAAGACGCTTGAAACCGGGAATAGGCTCCTCCATAAAGTCACTCTGCTCAATGTAGAGCTTGTTTGTAAAGGGAACCTTTCTTGTACCAAGCTCAGGCTTTTTGGGGTGGTTCGGAAGTTCAAAGTACTCTGTATGGTCATCGGGAATATTTGTTATAGTAACCTTAAGAGGTTCAATAATAGCCACACGCCTCTGTGCGTTTTCGTTCAATTCCTCACAAATGCAGTATTCCAAAAGTCTTATATCCGCCATACTGTTTGCCTTTGCAACGCCGCTTCTCTCAATGAAATCAAAAATAGCAGTGGGGGTGTAGCCTCTCCTGCGAAGTCCCTGCAATGTTGGCATTCTGGGGTCATCCCATCCGTCAACAGTACCTGTTTCCACAAGCTTGCGAAGATACCTTTTACTCATTACAGTGTACGTCATATTAAGGCGAGCAAATTCATACTGATGAGGCTTGTGCTCAAAGCCAATATTATCCACAACCCAGTTATAAAGGGGGCGGTGGTTTTCAAATTCGATGGAACAAAGAGAATGTGTGATTCCCTCAAGTGCGTCCTGAATGGGGTGAGCAAAGTCGTACATGGGGTAAATGCACCATTTATTTCCCTGTCTGTGATGATTCATATGAAGTATGCGATAGATAACAGGGTCACGCATATTCATATTGGGGGAAGACATATCAATTTTAGCACGGAGTGTACGCTGACCGTTTTCAAATTCTCCGTTTTTCATCCTTTCAAAAAGCTCAAGGTTTTCCTCTACGCTTCTGTTTCTGTAGGGGCTTTCCTTACCGGGCTCAGTAAGAGTACCGCGGAACTGAGCCATTTCCTCCTGTGAAAGGTCGCACACGAAGGCCTTTCCGTCGCGAATCAGCTTGCAAGCAAAATCATAGCATTTGTCAAAATAATCGCTGCCGTAAAATATTCCCCCTGTGGGATCTGCTCCAAGCCAATGCAAATCTGCTTCAATTGCCTTTACAAATTCGTCGTCTTCCTTTACAGGGTTTGTATCATCATAACGAAGATTGAACACGCCGCCGTATTTTTTTGCGGTACTGTGATTAATCCATATTGCTTTGGCGCTGCCTATATGAAGATAACCGTTTGGTTCGGGAGGAAAACGAGTATGAACCCCGTTTTCACGACCTGCCGCAAGGTCTTCATCAATAATATCATGAATAAAATTTGAGTAACCCTCTTGCATCTTTAAGAAGCCTCCGTTTCGTTCTGACTGTAAAAATTGTACTGTTTGAAAAATTTTACAAACACTTTCTCCTTATTATACCACTAAATTACAATTATTTCAATAACAAAAAGTAATATTTACAGAATAAAAAAATAATATATTTTCGGAGGGGTATATATGAAGAAAACGGCAATATTGATATTATTCTGTCTGATCAGCTCTTTTGTTTTGCCTGTGTGCGTTTTTTATGCACGGGGAGGCAGTGCTTATAATAATGAAAGAGCGGAAAAACTGAGCATGTCCGAAAATATAAAAGTGTTCTTTCATAATGAAAACAAAACCGTGTCAATGCCCATAGAAGAATATTTGTGTGGCGTGGTATGCGCCGAAATGCCTGCAAGCTTTGAATATGAAGCCTTAAAAGCACAGGCAGTAGCAGCACGCAGCTATGCCAGATATAAGCAAAATGAGGTGAATGCACTGCATCCCGAAGCATCGGTCTGTACTGATTATACCCACTGTAAGGCATATAAAACCCTTGAAGAAAATGAAAAATCATGGGGTAAAGATAGCGAGAAATACCGTGCAAAAATAGAAAATGCAATTATAGAAACCCAAGGGGAGGTAATTACTTATAACGGTGAGGTTGCCCTTGCCGTATTCCATTCTCAAAGCGGAGGCGGAAGAACGGAAAATTCCAAAGATGTATGGGGAGGAAATGTCCCATATTTAGTAAGTGTTGAAAGTCATGGAGAGGAAAGCTCTCCCGGCTTTTATTCCGATGTAACAGTTTCTTTTGAAAATTTTAAAAATACCATTATCGGTCTTAATCCGAATGTATCATTAACAACCGTTAATGATATTGGTCAAATTGAAAAAAGTGAGGGAGGAGCAGTAAAGACAATCCAAATCGGAGGACAGAAGTTTTCGGGGAAAGAAATAAGAAGCGCTTTTTCTCTTAGAAGCAGTTGTTTTACTATTAATTCAGAGGGTGAGAATATACGTTTTGAGGTTACGGGATACGGACATGGTGTTGGAATGAGCCAGTATGGAGCAAATGCTATGGCAAAAGAAGGCTGTGATTATAAAGAAATCCTCAAGCATTATTATAGCGGAATAGAGATAGAATATGTTTAAAAGGGAAGAATTTGGCAATAATGTTACTGATGAAACATTGATTTTCGGAGAGGAGACCGCTATGAAAAGAATCTATTATCTTTTGGCTTTTACAATTCTTATGTCAGTATTTACAGTTTGCTTTTTAATAGGCAGGGCGATGGTGATTAAGGACGATACTCCTGCCAAGCCTATAGAAAATGACGGGGTGGTTGCAATTCCTTACGGGGAAAATGAAGTGAAAGAGACTGCATCCGATACTGAAAAAGTTGAAAAATTTCCCCAGGAAAATAATACTGCGGATAATAGCGAAACAAAAGAAGAAGCAATTCCCGACAGAATGCAGTTTCCAAGTTCGGAAACTATTCTCCGTGACTACTCCCAGATGGCAATCTATTCAAAATCCACCGACGACTGGAGGGCACATCAGGGAATAGATTATAAAGCGGAGATGGGCAGTGATGTCGTAAGCGTATACGACGGAATAGTGGCAAATATATATGAGGACAAGCTTTGGGGGCATTGCATTGAAATTATTCATACGGGAAATATCCTCGGTATCTACAGGAATCTAAGTGAAGATATTTTGGTTAAGGTTAACGAAAAAGTTTCGGGAGGACAAGCCATAGGCAAAGTGGGAAACAGTGCTTCAATAGAAAAAGCCGAAGAACCTCATCTTCATTTTGAGCTTTGGATGAACGGAGAGGTAATCAATCCAAGTTCGTTTATATATTGAAAATCTTCAGAGATTACTTCTTTTGACAGGAAGCATAAATTTTCAATAGTGCTTCCTTTTTTTTGTTGCATAAAAGGTGCTTTCGTGGTATAATAAATTAACTATGCTTGGCTTAGGAGGATTAATATGCCGCTTGATGCAGTTGCACTCGGTGCAATCACATGTGAGCTTAACAGTATGCTTGCAGGTGCAAAAATTGAAAAAATACATCAGCCCGAAAAGGATGAAATTCTCCTTGTTCTCAAAGGCGGCTTTGGAACAAAAAAGCTTGTCCTTAGTGCAAACAGCATGAATGCACGGATTCATCTTGTGGAGGAAAGTAAGGAAAATCCTTTTGCTCCGCCCATGTTCTGCATGCTTCTTCGCAAGCACTTAACAGGTGGAAAAATTGTAAAAATAGAAAGATTGGGCTTCGAAAGAGCTACGGATATTGAAATCTCCTGCCGTAACGAGCTTGGTGATATTACCGTGCGTCACCTTATTTGTGAAACCATGGGTCGTAACAGTAATATTATATTTCTTGACGAAAACAAAAGGATAATCGACTCTGTAAAGCATATAGACTTGACAGTGAGCTCGCTTAGAAATATTCTGCCCGGCTTACTTTATATGATGCCTCCCGAAAGCGGAAGACTCAACCCGCAAAATGCCACCTGTGATGATTATATCAGAATACTTAAAAATGCCCCCGAAGGCAGAGAGGCAGACCGCGCTGTTACCGATTCTGTAATGGGAATCAGTCCGCTTCTTGCAGGTGAATGTGTATACCGTGTGTGCGGCAGCAGAAAGCTTTTTATCGGTGAGCTTTCAGAAGAACAAATCGCAGGGATTGCCCGTGAACTTTATTCTCTTTTTGAAAAAGCCGAAAAGCAGGATTTTTGCCCCTCTATAATTTATTCCGTTGACGGGAAGAAAGCAATTGACTTTGCTCCATTTTTGATAATGCAATATGAAGAAGGGGCAAAGGTTGTCCGCGTAGAAAGTATGAACACGGCGGCGTGTGAGTTTTACTATATGCGTGATCTTAACGCCCGTATGGCAGACCGAAGCAGTGCAATAACAAAAGTAGTAAATAATAACCTCAGCCGTGCCCGTAAAAAGCTGGATATTCTCCAAGGCGAACTTAAAGAGGCGGAAAACAGAGAAAAGTACAGAATTTTCGGAGATTTAATTACTGCAAATTTGTACAGAGTGGAAAAAGGGGATAAAGTGCTTATTGCACAAAACTTCTATGATGAAAACTGCGGTGAAGTTAAGATTAATCTTGATGAAAAGCTTTCACCATCGCAAAATGCATCAAGATACTATACAAAGTACAAAAAGGCAAAAAATACAGAGCTTTATGCTACAGAGCAAATTGAAATCACAGTTAAGGAAATTGAATATCTTGAGTCTGTTCTATACAGCATATCAAATGCTCTTACGCCAATGCAGCTCGGAGAGATCCGTGCAGAGCTTGCAAACTACGGATATATTAAAAACGAAAGCGGCAAGCGTAAAAAAGAGAAGAATCCCCAAGTCGGGAAGCCCTATGAATTTGAATACAAAGGTTATACGATTTATGTAGGGCGTAATAATGTTCAGAATGATATGCTGACGCTGAAAATGAGCAGAAGCAGGGATTTATGGCTTCATGCCAAAAACATGGCAGGCTCACATACCTTGGTTAAATATATGGGAGAGGATTTTCCCGATGATGTTATAGAGGTTGCGGCATCTATAGCCGCCTTTTATTCAAAGGCAAAGAATGCACCATATGCAGAGGTTGATTACTGCCCTGTAAGCCATGTAAAAAAACCAAACGGTGCAAAGCCCGGAATGGTAATATACGACGGCTATAATACAGCCTTTGTAAAACCTGACGGAGAAATTGCGGAAAAGTTAAGGAAATGATACTATGGATAAATATCTTGATATGGTGAAATATCCTCAAGACCTAAAAAAACTTAATCAAAAGCAGCTTGAATGTCTGTGCGAAGAAATCCGCGAGCTTCTTATAAACACCGTTTCTAAAAGCGGCGGACATCTTGCAGGGAATTTAGGTGTTGTTGAGCTTACGGTTGCTCTCCACAGAGTGCTTGATATGCCAAAGGATAAGCTTATATGGGATGTTGGGCATCAGTCCTACGTTCACAAAATTCTTACGGGAAGAGCAGACAGATTAAGCACTTTGCGTCGGATGGACGGGCTTTGCGGATTTTGCAGTCCAAAGGAAAGCGAATATGACATCACATACACGGGTCATGCTTCCGCATCGCTTTCAGCGGCGGCAGGATTGGTAGAGGCGCGCGGAATAAGCGGTGATAACTATGAAGTTGCAGCGGTTATAGGTGACGGAGCCTTTACGGGAGGTCTTGCATTTGAAGCGTTGAACAATATAGGGAATCTAAAATCCAAAATGCTCATTATTTTGAATGATAATGAGATGTCAATAGCTGAAAACGTAGGTGCATTTTCAGCATTTTTGTCGCGTGCAAGAACAAATAAAAAATATACATCTTCAAAACGTAAGATAGTGGAAAAAATCAAAAACATGCCTCACGGTGGTGAAAGACTGATGCGTATATTACATAAAATCAAAAAACGCATTAAATCTGCCGTGGCACCCAATATGCTCTTTGAGCAGTTCGGGATAACATATTTAGGTCCCGTTAACGGTCATAATATTGAGGATATGGAAGAAATATTCAGCCGTGCATTACTCCTGGACGAGCCTGTGCTTGTTCATGTTATAACCAAAAAAGGAAAGGGATACGAGCCTGCGGAGAAGCTTCCCCAGGTTTATCACGGGGTAGGCCCCTTTGAGAAAGCGACAGGTATGGTATCAGGTAAAAAAGGGTCATATTCGGAAGTTTTCGGCAGAAAACTTTGTAGTTTGGCAGAGAGCAATCAGAGAATAATTGCAGTTACCCCTGCCATGACCGGGGGAAGCGGTCTCAGATTATTCTCCGAAAAATTTCCTGAAAGATTGTATGATGTAGGTATAGCTGAGGGATATGCGGTTACTTTTGCAGGCGGTATAGCCGCAGGGGGGGCAATCCCTGTTGCCGCAATATATTCATCGTTTTTACAGCGGGCATATGATAATATTATCCATGACGTTGCACTTGGTAATTACCATGTGGTATTTGCAGTAGATAGGGCAGGTCTTGTAGCAGGTGACGGAGCTACTCATCAGGGGCTTTTTGATATTTCTTATCTGACGGGCATTCCCAACATGACGCTTCTTTCGCCGTCCTCCTACAGCGAACTTGAAAAAATGCTTGATTACGCTGTGAATACACATGACGGTCCTATAGCAATCCGCTATCCCAGAGGAAGACAAAAAACGGATATTGATAACGGTGAATTTTCTTTATCGTCAGCAAAGGTGGTAAAAGAAGGCAGTGATGTTACCATTGTGGCGGAGGGGCAGAGCGTCAGCATTGCACTTATGGCAGGAAAATTGCTTTCGGAAAAAGGAATCAGTGCAGAAATTATTGATGTAAGAACAGTTAAACCGCTTGATTTTGATACAATATTTGACAGTGCGAATAAAACAGGAAGACTGTACTCCATGGAAGAAAATCTTAAACGTGGCGGTATGGGAGAAATGATAGCAGCAGAGGCAAAGCTCAGAAATACGAACTTCAAGGCTTATCTAAAGGCTATTGAGGATGAATTTATACCGCACGGCTCAATTTCGGAGCTTAATGAAAAATACGGATTCACACCGCAAAGTGTTGCTTCTGAAATAGAAAGGGTGTTTGAATTTGAAGCAAAGGCTTGATATATATTTGGTTGAAAATGGCTTGGTTTCAGGCCGTGATCTTGCAAAAAGCCTGATTATGGAAGGCAAGGTTTATGTTAATAATCAAAAGGCAGATAAAGCCGGAGAGCAGATAGGAGAAAAAGATAAGGTGGAGCTTCGCGGAGAAACACTAAAGTATGTGAGCCGCGGCGGATTAAAGCTGGAAAAGGCAATGAAATCTTTCCCCATCTGCCTTGACGGAAGCGTTGCGATGGACATAGGTGCTTCTACGGGCGGGTTTACCGATTGTATGCTTCAAAACGGGGCGAAAAAGGTGTTTGCCGTTGATGTGGGTTATGGTCAGCTTGCATGGAAGCTTCGTACAGATGAGAGAGTTGTGAATATGGAGCGTACAAATATCCGATATGTAACATTAGAGGATATAGGTGAAGAACTTGATTTTGCATCTGTTGACGTTGCGTTTATTTCCCTTAAACTGGTACTTCCCGTTGCATTTAACCTGCTTAGGAATAATGGTGAAATTGTTGCACTCATTAAACCCCAGTTTGAGGCAGGCAGAGAAAAAGTAGGGAAGAAAGGTGTCGTAAGAGAGCCTTCGGTACACGCTGAAGTTATAGAAGAAGTAACTAAGTTTGCACAAAACACAGGATTTGAGATTCTTGGTCTTGATTTTTCTCCCATAAGAGGTCCTGAGGGGAATATTGAATATCTGATGTATGCTAAGAAAAGCGAAGAATTTGAATTGATTGACTATACTGAAGAAATTGCTTCCTTGGTAGAAAGAAGCCATATCGAGGCAAAATAGATTTAGAGCAGTAAGACCTAAGTGGCAAAAAGTCAGGTCTTTCGACTGAAATGTGGTGTATATATGCTTTTACAAATGAATGAAAAGAGAAGCTTAATGCTTGTGCAGATAATGATTGCATTCACTGCTGTTGCTTTACCTGCATTAATAGGTTTTCTGTCGGTGTCTGTCGGGTTATACATGCTGTTTACGATTTATTGCATTACCCTTATTTGCAGAATAAAAAAAGCAGAAAAAATTGAATCAACTGTATTTTCTGTCATGGTAAGTGCCTTGCTGTGTTATGCATTGCTATCGTCTTTGTGGATAGATAACAGAGAAGGACATTTGTTATATATAACGGGGCTTGGAATTGTTTTAATATTCTCTTGGTTGCTTACAGACAGCTTTTTGGAAATAAATAAAGAAACGACGACGCGTAGATTTATGTATTTGCTCTCATTCGGCGGTGTCTTGTGTGCTCTTGCCAATATAATTTATTGGCTTTTGGAAATAATTCCTTACGGTGAAAACGTAAAAATGTCTCTGGGATTTGGAAACAGCGATTTTCTCTCTGTATTTATGTTTTCTTGTTTTTGCTTAGCAGGCAATCTTTTAAAGGGTAACGCTAAAATAAGAAAGGGAATCATTTTAGTGTTTATGCTTGTAATGGGATTTGTTTTCGTAATGACAGCAAGCATGACTGTTTGGGCTATGGCATTAATCTTTGCACTTTTGTGCTATGTAAAGAAGAAAAATAACAATATTTTCTTTACATGTTCACTTGCAGTAACGGGACTTTTCTTTGTTTTTACAGCAGTTTGGGCATTAAGAGAAAATAATGATGCTATGTTTAATGAAACTTTCCTTTATGGAATTAAGAGCCTTTTTGGAAAGGGAGGCGGCTACCTTAGCGGCAAGGAGCTTTTTATTGGTGCATCCGTGCGTTATAAAACCACAGGACTGCTTGCATACCTTACAGCTTGTTCGGGCGTGCTTGGAATTGCGGCGTCAGCTATTCTGGTTTTGGTAGGATACATTAATTTTATTAAACTTAAAAATTACAGCAGTCTTTATTTTCTGATTCTTACAGCTCTCATTCTGTTTCTGCCCTTTGGAGGTATTTTTACCATTGTACTTTATTCGTCTGTCATGGTATACAATTTATGTATGTCGGGGTTAACCGTGAAAAGACACATAAAGAAATCTGATGAATTTAAGGTAAGAAGAACAATAACCTCCTTGATAATATTGTGCTTTATATCTGTAATTCTGCTTGTCGGCACTTTTGTAAGAAATTTTGCAGATTCTTTGTACCAAAATAAAGAGTATCGGAAAGCGTATGAATATTATAAGACAGCGGCATCAATTAATCTTTCCGATGCCCAAAGCTGCAAAGGGGCAGCTCGTGCAATTCGACGAGGAAAGATGCTTGCCGAAAACAAAGAAGAAGCAATCAGCCTTATAGATAATGCCATAAAGAGAGAACCGGATAATCTTGAACATATAAAAGAAAAGGCACTGATTTACAAAGCATGCGGAGATTATTCAAAAGCTGCACAACAGTACCGTCAGGCAATACGTAAGGCAATAAACGATGATGAATATAATTTGTTGCTTTCGGACGTTCTCTATGATTTAATAAAGCTGTATCCAAAGGGCAGTGTGGAATCAAGGGAGATTTATAATGAAATTCTTGTGATTGCACAAAACACCGAAAATCTTGACCTCAGAAAACAGATAAACGATATTGCTGACAAGGCACTTGCTTTCAAAAAGGGAGAAATAGAAAATGTCGGGTAAGGAAACAATTAAAAATATAATTTTCTTTTTTGTTATAGCATTGATGTTGGTGTTTCTTACCGTATCGCAAGTATATACAAAAAGAGAGCAGGAAAAGATAATAGGAATTCATATTAAAGGTGAGGTCAATAATCCCGGCTATTATGAGGTGAGAAATGGGAGCAGGCTCAATGATGTAATCAATAGAGCCGGAGGCAAAACCGATGACGCTGATTTGGATCGTGTAAATCTTGCCCAAAAGGTTATTGACGGCGAAGAAATAATCATTCCGAAAATAGGAGAAACTCTTGATACTTCCGTAAACAGCAATGCATATTATACTCAAGAGAATAAATTCGACAAGGAAAACGGGTACGACAGACTTTCTGAGGAGATTGATTCTGAAGTTGTAAATATTAACAGTGCAGACATGTATCAGCTTTGCAGAATCAGCGGTATAGGCGAGTCTACTGCGGAAGAAATATTAACATACAGAAAGAAAAATGGTGCATTTAAAAGCATTGAAGAAATTAAGAATATAAAAGGTATTAGTGAGAAAAAATTTCAAGAAATAAAAGACAAAATTACCGTTTAAAAGAAATAATTGCCTCTTTCGATGAATAAAAATCGAAGAGGTGATTTTTTTGGAAAAGAAAGTAGTACTAAGTTTGTCTGAAAGCGTTGGATTCACCTTGCCAAAGGTAGAAACTGAAGAACTCGATATGGTAATTTCAGCCAAAATCAATAACAGAAAAAAAGCTATAAAGAAAGTAATGAAACTTTGCCGCGGACATGACATACTTCTTTCTAAAAGAAGTGATAAAGCAGAGATTTTTAATGAAATTAAAAGAAAATGGGATTATTTTACGCCCGAGTTAATAATACCCGTGATTAACAAAATATGCAGACAAGTTTCCCTTAAATTTGAGTACAGTATACCGTTTGAGGAAATTTACATATTGGCAGAACAATCCCTTGCCCTTTCTATTATTGAGAAAATAAAAAATTTAGCACGTTTGTTTGTTGTTATTTCTCCTAAGGAAGCAGATAGAAAATTGTATGATAAGCTTTATTTTGAGCACTGTGCAATGGCACGCCACCTTGAAACAATGCCGAGAGCGATTAAGGATGATTCCATGATTATCTGCTTTGAGGATTATTCTCTGCCTTCGCAATGTAAATCTCCTTTTGTTAATTTTACTGGTAAAAAGGCAGGTGTCTGTAATGAAGTGAACGGCAAAAAAATATATGTGTCCGATGCAGGCATCGAAAAATTTGAAGAGCTATGGGGAGGGAACAGCGGATTATCTTTTTTTGAATTGTTTGGGGTTAAGACGGGCAGTGGGTGCATTGTGGATATAAATAACTACGCAGATGATATTTTTTTGCTTGACATAGAAGGAATTTAATAATATAATAATAGAAGTGTTTAAAAAAGGAAAAATGAAAAGAGGTTATTGATATGGCAAAGAGAGTATTGCTTACAAGCGAGGGTCTCAAAAAGCTTCAGGATGAACTCGACAATTTAAAAAATGTAAGAAGAAAAGAAAATACAGAGGCGTTGAAGGTAGCTAAGTCATTTGGAGATTTGTCTGAAAACAGCGAATACGACGAAGCAAAAAATGAGCAGGCAGAGATTGAGGCAAGAATTTCCGAGATTGAAAACATGCTTAAGAACATTGAAATTATCGATGAAGAGGGCATTGCAACAGATGTTGTTTCAATCGGAACAAAGGTCAGCGTAAAAGACCTTGATGACGGCGAGATTATGGAGTATCTTATTGTAGGCTCAACGGAGGCTGACCCCATGAAGGGTAAAATCTCTGATGAATCTCCTGTAGGAACTGCACTTCTTGGTCATAAAATCGGGGAAATTGTCGTAGTCGAGGCTCCCATGGGTAAGCTTGAATACGAGGTAATGAACATTTCAAAATAATTCAAAATAATATGCATCGGTCTATGCCGGTGCATATTATTTTGAAACAAATAAATAACTGTAAACAAATTGTAAAATCGCAGCTACAGCGCTTGCATTTCAAGGTTTATAGTATATAATATGGTTATGTTTTTGTGAAAGGAAGAATGGAATGAAAAGGAAAATAGTATCTTGTATTGTGTGCTTTGCCATGGTTTTCTCATCCATACCTGCGGCGTTTGCACAAACACCTGATATCAACACACTACAAACAGAGGAAAAACAAGGCACGAGTGTTTATACATTAAGTCTTGAAGATGCAATAAATATGGCGCTTGAAAAGGACCCTGCATTTATGAGTGCCGATGTGAAAATTACCGATGCAGAGCGTCAGCTAAAGCAAGCACGGAAAAATCACAAGGACATGCAAGGTGTTCCAATCAGGGTAACTCAAGGCATTTCAGCCTTCGGTGTTCAGCGTGGTTATTATGTAAAACAGGCGGAAATCGGAGTTGAGAGTGCAAAGAGGGAAAAGGAGCAAAGTATTGCAAACAGTGCATATTCATTGACTGAGCAATATTATGGGGTGAAGCTTTCGGAGCGTGTTCTTGAAAGTGCAAAAACGGCTTTAAAAATGGCAGAGGATAACCTGTCTGATCTTGAAATGCAGTTTTCCATGGGGCTTGTTGCCGAGAATGATGTTGAAAATGCAAAGCTTTCAGTTAAAAGGGCGCAGGCCGCATGTAATCAGTCTGAAAGAAATCTAAATCTTGCCAAAAAAGCATTGGCAGTTTCGCTTTACATAGAAGATGAAGAGTTTGAGCTTGTTCTCACAGATGATATTGAATATGAGGAATTTACCGCTGACCTTAGTGAGGATACAAAGAAAGCGATGGAAACACGATATGATGTTTTCATGCTTGATTCCGCTTTGTCACAAGCTGAATTTCTCTTTGATATTTCAGACCTTTTCGGAACAACTTCAGCAGAATACTCATCAGCAAAAGCAGCGATGATTCAAAGCGAGGTTACAAGTAAATACTCCAAGAAAATGATAGGTATTTCTATAAACTCATCCTACAACTCCATTTTAGATGCAAAGGACAGCCTTTTAATCGCAGAAGATAACCTTTTCTTAAAACAGAAGGAACATAGCGTGGCAAAAATTCAATATGAGCTTGGTTTAATTACAAATACGCAGCTTACCGCAATTATGAATAATGTCACAACCGCGCAGATTGAACTTGACAATGCAAAGCTCGCGCATAAGCTTGCCGTTATTAAATACGGCTATGAAATTACAATCGGACTTTAATCAGAAAGGACAGAAGTTTATGAAAAAAATTATAGTAACAGCGCTTGCTCTTTCCCTTGCTTTTTCCTTTTCGGGGTGCGGAAAAAAAGAACCAGCAGTATCGACAAAGCCAACGGTAACGGCTGTAAATGTTACGGTGAAGAATCCCGAAAGAATGACTATTGAAAATACAGTTACATATACAGGTGAAATTAAAGCTTCCGAGTCTACAAGCGTTTCATCAAAAGCAAGCGGCGTTGCAAGCGTGGTTTACAAGGAAATAGGCGACTATGTGACTGAGGGCGAAGTGCTTTTAAAAATTGACGATACCGATTACCGGACACAATACAATCAGGCGCAGGCAGCATATAACGGTGCCGTAGCTCAATACAACAGTATTATAAACGGCAGCACACAGCAGACCAAGCTTCAGCTTGAATCGGCTCTCAGTGCGGCAAAAATTGAATATAATAATGCTAAGACAAACTATGACAATCAAAAGATTCTCTATGAAAACGGTGCTGTAAGTAAAGCGGCATATGATGCGGCGGTAACACGTTTTGATAATGCAAAGCTTAACCTTGATACCGCTCAGAATAATTACGACCTTACAATAAATGTTGTTCTCGGAGAAACACAAGCCAATGCTCAGGCAGCGGTAAATACTGCGAAGGTCGCGGTGGAAGCGGCACAAAACGCACTTAATAATACAACTGTTAAAGCTCCTATATCAGGATACATAGCATCACGTAACGCAAATAAGGGCCAAATGGTGGCTGCCGGTGTTGAAGTCTTTTCAATTAAATCTACGCAGAGTGTAGAAGCACAGATAAATGTAACAGAAGCAGTTATTACGGGAGTCAGTGTTGGTACTAAAGCCGTTGTGAATGTAAAAGCGGCAGGTGCCGAAAATGTAGTGGGTACAGTTACAAACGTCAGCCCCGTAAAGAATGCGCAGACGGGAATGTACCTTGTTTGTGTTGCTGTTGAAAATGAAGACGGCATTATCAAAGACGGCATGTTTGCAGATATAGAACTTACCCTCAATGATTCTGTCGATGCGTTGGTTATTCCTTCCGAATCGGTTCTTGAGGATAAGGACGGCACAAAGTATGTATATATAGCTTCAAAGGACGAAGCAAAGCGAGCGGATATTGTTGTCGGAATAATTAATGATGAATATACGGAGGTTATATCCGGAATTTCCGAAAAGGATAAGGTTATTGTTTCCGGTAAGGATTATCTTTCCGACATCAATAATAAAATAAGAATTGTCAAGTAAGAGAGGGGTAAGCAATGAAATTACATGAATTATCGGTAAAACGCCCCGTAGCAGTTACAATGGTGATACTTATTTGCGTTGTGCTTGGAGCGTATTCTCTGTCTATGCTTCCGATAGATGCCATGCCCGAAATGGATCTTAAAATGGCAATTGTTATGACTCAATATCCCAATGTCGGCTCGGAAGAAATAGAAACACTTATTACCCGACCGGTGGAAGATTCTATTGCATCGGTTTCCGGACTTGATACTATGCAAAGTCAGTCAATGGAAGGTATGTCCGTTGTCATGGCGCAATTCACAAACAATACGGACATAGATGAAGCTGTAAATACCATTGAAAACAACATTGATATGATTTCAATGATTCTCCCGGAAGATGCAAATAAACCTACCGTATTGAAGCTTGATATTACATCAATGGCTTCAATGATGATGTCTGTTTCTTATGAAGGCTACGATTTGGAACAGACAAAGAAATTTATTGAAGATAATGTGGAACACAGAATTAAATCAGCAGGGGGAGTTGCATCTGTTAATATCAGCGGTGCAACTGACAGAATTATTGAGATAGAAGTTGATAACGATAAACTTCAGGGGTATAATATAGGCTTTTCCGATATCGTTACTGCTATTGCAGGACAGAATAATAACTTGCCTGCGGGAAGCACCGAGGCAAACAACAAAGATTTGTCCGTGCGAATGATGGGTGAGTTTGCCAAAATATCAGATATCGGGCTTGTGCCTTTAATGACTTCGCAAGGTCAGGTAATATACATAAAAGACGTTGCAGATATAAATGACACATTTGAAAAACAGGAAACATATTCACGTGTTAACAGCGAAAATTCAATTTCTATCTCCGTAAGCAGTGAATCTGATGCAAATACTGTTGATGTTGTAAACGGTGTTATAAAAGAACTTGAGGCAATAAAAAAACAGTATCCGAAATTCAGCTATAACATCACGATGGAGCAGGCAAGCTACATTGAGGATTCCATAGCCTCGGTTGCCCAAAGTGCAATAATCGGCGGACTTCTTGCCATGATTATACTTTTCCTTTTCTTAGGAAACGGAAGGAATGCTCTTGTCATCGGTGTTTCCATGCCCATATCTGTTATAACAACCTTTATTGCTATGTATATGTCGGGAATGACGCTCAACATTGTATCTCTCGGTGGACTTGCGCTGGGTATAGGTATGCTTGTTGATAATGCGGTTGTTGTTTTGGAAAATATTTTCAGACGACGCAAAACCTACGGCGATGATGCTAAAACAGGTGCCATCCGCGGGACAGGAGAGGTTATCGGAGCTGTAATTGCTTCGGTTCTCACTACTTGTATAGTGTACGTTCCGATTTTATTCCTTGACAATATGATGGCTGTAATGTTCAAACAGCTTGCATTTTCTATTGTATTTTCACAGGCGGCATCGCTTTTTGCAACAATGCTTATTGTGCCTATGCTTTCCTCGAAAATCGAGAATGTGGAAGAACGCAATAAGACTTTCTCTTTCGTTTTAACACCATTTGATAAAATGATGAATTTCTTGTACAGTGTGTATGAAAAGGCACTTCGCTTTGTGCTTGGTCACAGAAAAATGTTCCTTGCCGGGGTAGCGGCTTTGTTTGTGCTTAGCATGTATGTGCTGAGCATTATAGGGATGACACTTATGCCTGCAAGTGATGAAGGTACGGTTTCTATTGCAATTGAACTTCCCCAGGGAACAAAAATTGAAGAAACAGATAAGGTCGTTCGTGAAATTGAAGAAATTGTGAAAACCTATGACGAGCTTGAGATTATGACAACAAGTGTAGGCAGCGGTGGTATGATGGCGGCACTTGGTGCATCTAATTCAAATCAGGCAACAGTTACGCTGACCCTTAAAGAAGACCGAAAAACCTCTACAACCGATGCGGTGCAGCAAATCCGTGGAATGCTCGCCGACATTACCGGTGCAGAAATATCAATTGAAGCATCGAGTCAGTCTATGTCAATGGCATCTGATGAAGTAGAATTCAGATTCAGTTCAAATGACAATAAGATGCTTGAAGAATACGTGCTTTTGGCAGAGGAAATTCTCGCAGGAATTGAAGGTGTTGTTGAAACAGAGACAACCATCGGAGAAACAAAGCCCGAAGTTCGTATAGAACTCGATGAAAATTACGCGTCAAGATATGGTATAAACACCGCCTATGCTGCAACCATGGTTAATTACGGCTTAAATGGTGTAAAAGCGTCTGAATATACCGAAAATGGTTCCGAATATGATATCAAGGTTGTTTATCCGGAGGATTATGTAGGTAATTATGAAGAACTTAAAACCATGCAGATAAAGAGTCCCCTCGGTCAATGGGTAACCATGTCCGACATTGCCGACGTTTATATGGAAGAGGGGCAGGCAACCATTACGAGAACCAACCAAAAGCGTGTGGTTACGCTTACAGGTAAAATTTACGGAACGGATATGGCCACCGTGACAAAGCAGTTTGACGGAGAAATTCAAAAGAATTTGCCTGTGTCGGAAGGGGTAACCCGGGAAAGTGCCGGTGCGTATGAAATGATGATTGAGGCGATGACCTCTTTGGTAACGGCAATCCTGCTCGGTATACTTCTTATGTATATGGTAATGGCTGCACAGTTTGAAAATCTTATTCATCCGTTTATTATTCTCGGTACGCTTCCTCTTGCACTTATGGGTGTTGTACTTGGACTTGTGGTAGCGGGTACGCCATTGTCGGTTATAAGCTGTATAGGTATATTGATGCTTATAGGTATTATCGTAAATAACGCAATTGTCCTTATTGAGTTTATAAATCAGCAAAAGAAGGAGCATCCCGATATGTCCCGTACACAGCAGGTAGTGAATGCAGGTATAATAAGAATGCGTCCCATACTTATGACATCACTCACATCCATTCTCGGTTTCCTTCCTATGGCTTTGGATTCCGAAGGCGGCGGCGTAATGATGCAACCCCTTGCCGTAGCTCTTGTTGGCGGCTTGGCTGTCGGCACATTCCTTACACTGTTCGTAATCCCGGTTTTGTACTCTGTTGTAGATGGAAAACTTGAAAAGCGTGCAAATAAGAAAAAAGCTAAAAAAGAAAAGAGAATGGCTAAATAATAAAAGAAATCCCGAATTCACTGAATTCGGGATTTCTTTTATTATTTAAACGTTATAAAGTGGTAACTATCCAGTATCTGAAAGAATTTTGCAAGCCGCTGATAAAGCGGCTCAGCTTCTTCGCCGAATCTTTCTTTTACAAGCTCTCCAAGTTTAATTATATCTTTTTCACCGTCTAACAGCGGCCATACGAAGCTTCCTGTTTTATCAAGATGCACGTAGGAAAATTTCGGCTTACGAAAAATCTTTTGTGCAATACGATTAAAGAAACCTGTGTTTTCAATTTCAAGAGTTACCAATCCGTCTTCATCCGCAGTCCAATTTAAGTATGAACTGCGGACAGGAATTTTTTCGAGAAAGTTTTCTGATTGAGACGTTTTCCTATTCATGATTTATTTCTCGTTTCTGTTTCTTTTTCTCCAAAGAGAGAATTTAAGAACGATAAGAATCAATACTGCAAATACAGCCAAGGAAGAAAGCTTTGCCACAGATTCAGAGAAGGGGATATATTTGGATATATCAATAATATCGGCAACATTAAACACCGCTAAGAGTGCAAGAAGTATTCCCACCAGACCTTCGCCGGCAATCATGCCGCTGCAGAAAAGTATTCCGTCGTTTACAATTGCGTTCTTTTCTTTTTCATCTCTCTTAAGTTTATCCATAAAGTAACGTACAATACCGCCGACCATTATGCATGCATTAAGCTGTACGGGGAGGTATATACCGATAGCAAAAGGTAGCACGGGAATTTTAATGATTTCAATAACAATGGCAATAAATACACCAATGAATACCAGACCCCAAGGAAGATTAGCATCCATAACGCCTTCGATTATCATCTTCATAAGGGTTGCCTGAGGTGCCGCAAGTTCTTCTGAGCCAAATCCCCAAGCGCTGTCGAGAAGGAACAGTGTTCCGCCGATTGCAAGTGCGGAAGCAATTACACCGATTACTTCTGCAATTTGCTGCTTTCGGGGGGTTGCACCGAGCAGGAAGCCCGTCTTAAGGTCCTGTGATGTATCGCCGGAAATTGCAGCTACAATACAAATGATTGAACCTATTCCGATTGCACCGTGCATTCCGGAAATTCCAACGTCTCCCGATGCTTTAAGAATTAATGTAGCGAACAGAAGTGTTGCAATTGCCATACCTGATACGGGGTTGTTACTGCTTCCCACAAGTCCTACCATACGGGAGGAAACTGTTGCAAAGAAGAAGCCAAATACCACTACAACCACTGCACCAAGAGGTGAAACGGGAACGGCAGGAACGAGCCATACCAAAAGTGTGAGAAGTACGATTGCTGCAAGTACGTATTTCATATCAATATCTTTTTCTGTACGTAAAAGCTGACCGGTTCTTCCACTGCCAACCATGCTCTTAAGAGAGTCTTTAAAAGTGCGTACTATTAAAGGAAGTGATTTTATAAGGCTGATTATACCGCCTGCTGCCAAAGCGCCTGCACCGATATATCTGATATATGTGCTCCAGATGCCTGCGGCACCCGATGCAGCATATATTTCACCGATTGGTGTACTGCCGGGATATAATATAAGCTCACTGCCGAAAAGAACTATTATGGGAATCAGAACAAGCCAGCTTAAAACACCGCCTGCAAACATATAGGAAGAAATCCTGGGTCCGCAGATATAACCAACGCTCATTACGGCAGGATATATCTGTGTGCCTATAGCACCTGCATAGCCTTTAAGCTTTGAAAGTGAGTATGTGATTTCGCCGGGTACTGCCTTAAGTCCGTCTATTATAAATTTAAAGATAGCAGCAATTCCCATTCCTGCAAATACCGTACCGGCATTAGCGCCGCCTTCTTCACCTGCCAGAAGCACTTCGGCACATGCCGTTCCTTCGGGATAGGGAAGAGTTCCATGCTCTTTTACTATAAGAGCGTTGCGAAGGGGAACCATAAAGAAAACACCTAAAAGACCGCCCAAAAGAGCAATCAGTGTAATTTCCAAAATTTCGGGCTTGTCCATTTTGCCCTCTGCCGCCCAAAGGAACAGGGCAGGAAGCGTGAATATTGCACCGGCTGCAACGGATTCACCTGCTGAACCGATTGTTTGTACAATATTACTTTCAAGTATTGAGTTCTTTCGCATAATAACACGAATAACACCCATTGCTATAACTGCGGCTGGAATAGATGCCGATACGGTCATTCCGACTCTAAGGCCGAGATAAGCATTTGCCGCACCGAATATAACTGCAAGAAGAATACCCATTATAATGGAAGTAACTGTGATTTCCGGGGTGATTCTGTCTGCAGGAATATACGGCTTGAATTCTTTTTGATTATTCATACGTATTCTCCAATCCGTCGCATGTTTAATTATGGTTGCGACATAAAATCGTCTAATTATAACATATTATCTTCCTTATTTCAACTGTTAAATTGTACAAATTGCTACTTTTCGGGATTTTGAGTTTTTAGCTATTGACATTTACACAAAACGGTGTTAATATATACAACGTTGTCGCGCTGAGAGTGCTTTGACAGATACACCAAAAAAAACTTAAAAAAGTTTAAAAAAAGTGTTGACAAAGAGCTTTGGGCGATGTATAATAAACAAGCTCGCTAAAAAAGCGGCGGGCATTGAACCTTGAAAATTAAATAGCGTAAGGGCTCAAAAGAATTTAAATTCATTT
>JAZNYX010000066.1:0-11077 GCA_045594665.1 Clostridia bacterium
AGTCTCCCTTGCAAGAAAAAAGCACCGTACCCTCAAAAGGATACGGTGTTTTTTTTGGTCTGAGTGGGGAGACTTGAACTCCCGGCCTCTTGAACCCCATTCAAGCACGCTACCAAACTGCGCTACACCCAGATATGTTACTCAACTATTATAATCAAACATACCGCAATCCTCAAGTAAAAATTTAAAAAATTTGCGTTTAAGCATAGGATAGTCCACCCCGATATGGTTTAAAACAAGAAATTTCGTATAATACTGCAGAAAATTCTGCAAATATACGTCAGTATTATTCTTAAATTTTCTTTGTCTTATAACGAAATTTCTTGTTTTTAAACTCTTCGACCTTAAACGCAGAAAAATTTGATATGATTTTTGTGCGGAGGACGAAGATAGGCTGACGCCTTTCAAGGACGACAAATAAAAAGAATACAAATTTAACAAGTTTAAGGCATATTGGGTTTGACTCCTTTATGCCTAAGGAAGAAAGCAGAGTGATAGAATGCGTATATTGGGAATAGACCCCGGTATTGCAATTGTAGGATACGGCGTTGTGGATAAAGAGGGTAACAGCTATAAAACCATCGCCTACGATGCCATTACAACAAAGGCACATACTCCCCTTGAGGACAGACTTGCCAAGGTGTATATGGGTATCAATGAAATTATACGTGAATATAAGCCGGATGCAATGAGCATTGAGGAACTGTTTTTTAACAATAACGCAAAGACGGCACTCACGGTAGGGCAGGCAAGAGGTGTTATAATCCTTGCGGCATACCAAAACCATGTCCCGATTTTTGAATATACGCCGCTTCAGGTGAAACAGGCACTCACGGGTTACGGACGGGCAAGCAAAATGCAGATTCAGCAGATGATGAAATCTATGCTGGCTCTTACAGAGATTCCAAAGCCCGATGATGTGGCAGACGCACTTGCCATAGCCGTGTGTCACGGGAACAGTATGCGCTTTAACTCAATCAAACAGTTTGGAGGATTAATGTTATGATATCTTTCTTGAAAGGTGCTTTGGCAGGAAAAAGCGAAAGCGGAGTCATAATTGACGTGGGCGGTGTGGGCTACAGTGTAAGTATGCCTGCAAGCGATATTGCAAAAATAGGGGATATCGGAGAAAAAGTTACTGTATATACTCATTTTCATATGAGTGAAAATGCAGTAGGACTGTTTGGTTTCCTTACAAACGAGCAGATAGACTATTTTAATAAGCTTATTTCAATCTCTGGAATAGGTCCCAAAGCCGCAATTTCCGTTTTGGGAACGCTCTCGGTGCAGGACCTTGCCTTTGCTATTATTGCAGAAGATGTAAAGGCAATCACCCGTGCACCCGGTGTAGGTCCTAAAGCGGCACAGAGGATAATTTTAGAGCTTAAAGGAAAAATTGATACGCAGGATGCAGTGTCCGTGCCCGACAGGGGTGCTACCGTAGCGGCTTCGGTGGTGCGTGCCGATACAGGTGCGGTAAATGCTCTTATTGCATTGGGAGCATCCCCCTCTGAGGCACAGAAAACCGTTATGCAGATAGATGCCACAGGACTTACTACGGAGGAAGTTATAAAAGAAGCTTTAAGGAGAATGTCAAATGGAATTTGATGAACGCATTATTTCAAGCAGACAGCTTGACGGCGACAGTGATGCCGAATATTCCATTCGTCCCAAAACCATGGAGGAATATATCGGACAGGATAAGGTTAAAGACAGTCTGAAAATTTATATTGATGCAGCCCTGCAAAGACATGAGGCACTTGACCATTGCCTGCTTTACGGACCTCCCGGACTGGGTAAAACAACATTGGCATCAATTATTGCTAATGAGATGGGCGTTAATATCCGTGTTACAAGCGGTCCCGCTATTGAAAAGCCCATGGATTTGGCGGCAATCCTTACGAATTTAGGACCGCAGGACGTTTTGTTTATCGACGAAATTCACCGCCTTTCACGTGCCGTTGAGGAAATCTTATACCCTGCAATGGAGGACTATTCTCTCGATATAATTATCGGTAAGGGTCCCAGTGCACAGTCGGTGAGGCTGAGTCTGCCTCCCTTTACCTTGGTTGGTGCTACCACCCGTGCAGGTCTTCTTTCGGCACCCCTCAGGGACAGGTTCGGCGTGATTTCAAGGTTAGAACTGTATACAAAGGAAGACCTTACAACCATTGTTTCCAGAAGTGCACAGATAATGAATGTAGACATTGCACCCGAGGGTGCGGCAGAAATTGCCTCACGCTCAAGAGGTACACCCAGAATTGCAAACAGACTGCTTCGCAGAGTGCGTGATTTTGCACAGGTATGTGCTGACGGAAAAATTACAAAAGAGGTTGCCGATAAGGCTCTTTTGATGCTTGAGATTGATTCCTTGGGGCTTGATGCAACAGATAAGAAAATGATTACCTCCATAATTTACAGCTTCGGAGGAGGCCCCGTAGGTCTTGATACTCTTGCCGCAACTATTGGCGAGGATTCCTCTGCAATTGAGGATGTGTATGAACCGTATCTTCTTCAGCTTGGATTTATCAACAGAACACCAAGGGGAAGATGCGTTACTCCGCTGGCGTATAAGCATTACGGGATAGAAATGCCTAAGGGCGTATCGACAGGACAGATTTCCTGGGAATAATTAGGTAGCAAAAAACGTGGTTCGGATAATACTTCAATGACTGATATTACAAATTTGTTACAAATGACAAATCGAAACAGGAATTAAGGCATATTGTGTCGAATATTGTTTCGAAAAGGGGTGAAGCCGTGAAAAAGACAGTGTTTATAATATTTTTTGTTATGATTATGATGTTTGCCGCCTTTAAGGTCAATGCTGCAAAGATTTATTATAATGATGAATACCATGATTACTATGCAGGCGATATACATTTAGCGGTAAACGGGAAGCCGATAGAAAATCTTCCCATGCAGCCCGTTGTTATCAATGATTATACAATGGTTCCCGTCCGTGAGGTTTTCGAGGCGTTAGGCTGTGAAGTTATCTGGCACGACGATACCTGCCGTGTGGAAATTAAAAATAACGGAAATTCCATATTTGTAAAAATTGGTGACAGGAACACGGTGATAAATGATGAAATTGTTCCTATTTCGGAGCCTCAGCCACTCCCGATGCTTATAGGAAACAGTCCCGAAGTTCTTAAATCCATGGTTCCTATCCGCTTTGTTGCGGAAAAATTGGGATACGATGTGTCCTGGGAGGATTCAACACGTACAGTCTTTGTTTCAGCTCCCGATTTATCCGATGATGAATTGATTATAGGCGGAAGTGATGGCGAAAACGAGGACAAGCCTGAGGAAGAAAGCACGGAAGATGAATATATAATGCCCGAGGAGCAAGGACAACTTGGAACAATCAGCGTAGAAAGCGATGATATTTACGACTATATCTACATTGCAACACGTTACGGAATATCTCCCACGGTTACACGCTACAGCGATCCTCTGCGTATAGTTTTTGACTTTGAAAATGCATCTTTCCCCCAAATGGGAGGAACGGTAGAAGCAGACGGAAACTGTGTTGACTCTGTACGCTATGCAAACAGGGAGGGCTTTGCAAGGGTGGTTCTTGATGTCTCCTGCAAAACCCAGGCGGTGATACTCTCTCACGAAAAGGGTATCCTTATAAGAGTACAAAAATCCGATAATACACAGCTTATATACGATGCTTACAAACAGCAGGTTTATTTTGATAAGGCGTATGTGGGCTCGGGAAAAAAGGTGGATAACGGATATAGTGTAACCTTTACCAGTCTTAAACTTGAAAATCAGAAAATAAAGATTGACGACGGAATAATTTATGAAATCATAATTACTAATTCCGCACTGGGTTGCAACATTACGGTTGACGGAAGCAATAAGCTCTTTTACACAGCGGAAAAAGGCTTCCACAAAACGGACCAGCCGATTCCGGATAGCAAACCTACCGTAAATGACGGCAGTCAGAAGGTCATTGTAATTGATGCCGGTCACGGAGGAGACGACCCCGGTGCAGTAGGTTATGATAAAAACGGCAAGGCAGCAGCGTATGAAAGCCATATAAACCTTGCAATTGCACTTATGGTGGGAGAAAAGCTTGAAGCAAACGGAATAAAGGTGATTTACACAAGAAATAAAGATACCTATATTTCATTGGCAGAAAGGGCAGAACTGGCAAATACAAGTGAGTGCGACTTTTTTGTAAGTATTCATTGTAATTCAATAGAAAACGGTGATGTGAACGGAACACAGGTATATTATCACCCTGCTTCCGAAACGGGTACGGCTTTAGCAGAGAGCATATACGACAATATCGTTGATATGACAAACCTTGCCCCGAAAAAGACACAAAACGGCTCGCATCTGTATGTTATTCGTACTACAACAAGCCCCGCAGTATTAGTGGAGACTGCGTTTATAAGTAACGAAAGCGACCGAAAATTCCTCACAAGCAAGGAAGGGCAGACAAAGCTTGCCGAAGCTATTACAAAAGGTATACTTGAGACGATTAATTAAGGAAATAGGAACAAAGTGACTCCGTCACTGCACCTGCAGTGCGGAGATAATCACTTTGTTGTGCCTTGTGCGTTTTCCGAGTATGGCGAGGAAATTCTCGCACGGCATAAAATCAAATATTTTTTACTGTATAGGAATGTAAATTCCTATACAGTAAAAAATATCAGAACACAAAAAGTGGTTGCAAAAAAAGTCAAACTTTTTTTGCAACCACTTTTCTGTATCTCTGTTATATTTCCGTATGTATTTGTAAATGCCTGTATTCTTTAGGTGTCATTCCGATGTTTTCTCTGAATATCTTAATAAAATATGCCGAGGAACAAAAACCACTGCGCCACGCAATCTGAGAAATGTCATATTTTGTGGTAAGAAGATAATCCTTTGCTATCTGAAGACGGTAATACATTAAATATTTGTGAAGTGTTTTTCCCGTTTCCGCTTTGAAAATTCTGCTTAAATGATAAGGGTGATAATTGAAATTTTCTGCAATATCTTCATTAGTAAGATTACTGTTTGCGAAGTTGTCGTGTATATAGGAAAGAACCTCCTCACACAGATTTGATTGAGAGTGTGAGGAATTTTGCTTTATAAATTCCAAAAGGCACAGCTTTAATAATGCAGAGGAATTTTCCCTGTAAAACTGATTTTTCAAAATGAAATTTTCCGTGCAATTCATAAGCATGCGCTCTATTTGCGGAATTATTCTGACAATAGGCTTTGATAGTTCCTCTAATGTATCGTAGGAGGGAAGGATGTTTTTATCAAAAGTTGATACGGTTGCAGTCCCCATGGATGCTTTAAGATTTTCGTTTCTGTTGTCAAGGTCAAAATCCATTACAACCGCACTGCCGTTTTCCTTGAATGTAACATTGAATTTATATTCGGTTTCAGGAGGAAAGAACACAGCAGTTTTACTGAGAATGTTATGTTTTTTTCCGTTTGTGGTAACACTGCCTGTCGCATTATTAAAGAAAAAAATTCTGCAGTCATAGCATTTGCTCATTTCCTTTTTTGTACGGAAATATGCTTTATGTACTCTTGCATATCTTATGTGAGGATTAAGATCCGAAATTTTCATAAAAAAATCCGCCTTTGTTTGTTTTATTATATTTTTTGTTGTTTGTGTTATACATTATAGCAGAAAAGTGTGGTATAGTCAATATGAAATATGATATTGGAGGTGGTAGTAATGAAATTTGCAGTAGGTTACCAATTGTTTCGTGATAACAGCTTTCTTGACAGCATCATAGAAAGAAAGGAATCCGTCTCAGAGGTTTATTTTTCATGGGGGGATTTCCAGAACGGAAGAAATAATCAGCTCAGAAATTCTCTGATGACACCGTGGGAGACACAGGCAAAGCAGATTTCGGATCTTGAACGTCTTACAAAAGAGGATATAGCCCTTAATCTCCTTCTTAATGCAACCTGCTACGGAAAGGACAGCCAGTCCCGTGCTTTTTTTGAAAAGGTAGGGGAGTGCGTCGATTTCATACAGAATAAGTACATATTAAATTCAGTAACCACCACATCGCCTCTGATTGCCAAATTTATCAAAGAAAATTTTAAAGACATTGATGTTCGTGCATCCGTCAACATGTGTATCGGAACTATTGAGGGAATGGAATATGTACAGCATCTCTTTGACAGCTTTTATTTAAAAAGGGAGCTTAATCGTGATTTTGATACAATCCGCAAGCTTAAGAAATGGTGTGATAATCACGGGAAAACCCTTTATGCACTGGCTAACAGCGGTTGCCTTAATAATTGCAGTGCACATACATTCCATGATAACCTTGTATCACACGAGGGCGAAATAGCACAAATGGATAACGGTTACTCTTTTAAGGGAATTTGCCACACTTTTCTTTCCGATGAAGAAAATATTAAAAAAATAGTGGATTATACCGGTTTTATACGCCCGGAAGATATTTATTTGTATGAAGATTTATTTCCTGCAATGAAGCTTGCCACAAGGGTGAACGCGGACCCTGTAAGAATTCTTCGTGCATATATCGATGATAAAAAATTTATCGGAAGCACCCTTTCTCTTTTAGAACCCAATCACACGGGAACCATAGTCCCGTATCTAATTGAGAACAACTTAATTAAGGCTGTTGTAACAGAAAATAATTTGAAGTATAACATAGAAAACGCATTGATAAAACTAAAGGAGGATGTATATGTTAACGAGTGAGATGATAAAAAGAGCCGCACTTGAAGCAGGTGCAGATGCATGCGGTATCGGTCCCATGTCACGCTTTGAGGGTGCACCAAAGGAAATGGATCCCCGTTATCTTTTTCCCAACGCAAAAAGTGTAATAGGCTTTGTATTCAGAATCCCCAGAGGCGTGCAGAGGGGTATTGAGGAGGGAACGCAGTTTTACCAGTATCCCTCTATGGCATATGGCGGAATTAACGAGATTTTTGCCCCTGCAGTGCTTCATCACGTGGGAAGAGTTATTGAGGATGAAGGCTATGAGGCTGTAATTTACAGAAATACAGGTGCCAGAGGCGTTGTTTCCGATATGGACGGAAGCCCCGGAAACAGTCTTTCTCCCGAAGAACAGATTGAAGTAAGTAAGCATGCAAAGGGAAAGACAGCACACCACAGAAGTGTACAGTTTACCCGTGAAGTATCGGAGGGTAAGGTTCCTCCGGATTTGCAGTTCCAGTTCAGAATTGCGGCTGTTGCCTGCGGACTTGGAGAAATAGGCTGGAGTAAGATGCTTCTTACACCCGACTTCGGTCCGCTCCAGCGTGTGGCGTTCATTTTTACGGATGCAGAGCTTGAATATGATGAAATGTACAGCGGAGAGCCGCTTTGCAGAAAGTGCGGTGCCTGCGTAAGAGAGTGCCCCGGAGGATGTATTCCGCCTCTTAATTCCGATAAAAAGCTGACCGTTAATCTTGCAGGCAAAATCATTGAGTGGGGCGACATTGATATGTGGCGTTGCTATGCATTTTATACACATGGCGGCAGATACTATAATCCTTTTGTTCCCAAGGAGGTTTTCGATAAGAATGAAAACGGTTCTCTTGACCTTCTTGAAGGAATCACCAATGACGCCAATGAGAAAGAGATAATGAAGGTGTATACGGCCCTTGAAAAATATTTCCCCAGCTGGGTAGGCTACAATATGGCTAAATGCGGTGGTTGTATACGTGCTTGCGTAAGCGTGCTTGAGAAGAAGGGCGGATGTATGGAAGGCAGATTCAAACAGCCCCTCAGAACTAAAAAAGCATGGAAAATGGATAGATAAGGGGGATGTGACAATGAATGCAGAATTTATAAAACAAAAGGCAAAGGAATATGGTGCTACGGTCTGCGGTATCGGCAATATTGAGCTTCTGAGAAATGAAGATAAGCACCGTAACCCTTTTTACATTCTTCCCAATGCAAAGAGTATAATAGGCTTTGGAATCAAGGTACCCAAAGGGCTTTATAATGCAATGGAGAATGAACGTCAGTATTACAATTATACTAATTTGGGAGTTAAGTACATAGACGAAACATTTGCCGAAATTTTCCTTTTGAAAATGGGTGCTCTCATTGAAAATGAAGGTTATGATGCGTGCCTTCAAAGATATATTCCCGGTTTTAAAATCAAGGGTGATAAGAGCACAAACCCCGAAGTAAACAGAATTTATGAGCTGGCACTTGCCGAGGCTGTTGAGGAGGGTAAGCCAGAACCCGATGTTATTATCGACTATAACAAAGCTGCGGTTATCTGCGGACTTGGAAGCATCGGACTTCATAACAAGGTAATCGTTCCCAAGTATGGTACATATATGAGGTTTGTTTTCATAATTACGGATATGGAGCTTGAATTTGATGAACCCTTTAAAGAAGAGCTTTGCGACAACTGCGGTGAGTGTATAAAGGCATGCCCCGGAAAAGCTGTTTCGGAAAAAGGTGTGGATACGTGGCAGTGCAGTGTATATTACCGCGGTGCGCATAAATCAAATCCTTTTATTACTGATGAGTTCCTTAAAGACCATCCCGAAAGAGAAGCAATCTTAAACGGTGAAAAGAGGTTTGACAAGGACAGCGCCCTTGAAATCTACGATGACCTTAAAATACTCCCCAATACACATTTCGGATACGTTCCCTGTCTTTGCGGAAAGAAGTGCGAAACTGTGTGCTATAAGCATCTTAAGGAGGTGGGCAGAATATGAAAAACAAGATTATAGAAATTGCAAAAAAATATGATGCCGACATCGTCGGATTTGCTCCTGCGGACAGATTTTCAAAGGATGATGCAATCTTTAAAGTGTTCCCCGAAACAAAGACCGTAATCGGACTTGGATTCAGAGTGCTTCGCGGTATTTACAGAGGCGTAGAGGAGGGAACAACCTATTATCAGTATACAACAATGGGCGTTGAAAATCTTGAGGAAACAGTAATGCCCCTTGCCCTTCTCAACATAAGCAATTTTATCGAAGAAGAAGGCTTTGAAGCCATTCCGCAAAGAAGAAATCAGCTTATAATGAATGAGGAAAACAGCACTAATCCCGAAGTGGACTATACAGACATTGTCCGCGGTGTTACTGCTGAAAATCAGATTGATTTTACAGATTGTGCAGTAAAGTGCGGTCTTGGTGAAAGAAGTATGATTAATACTGTCCTCACCCCCGAATACGGACCTTTTATAAGATACTGCTTTATTCTTACCGATGCCGAGATTGAGGCAACCGATATGCTTGAACCGTCCTTGTGCGATAAGTGCGGAGAATGTATAAAGGCATGCCCCGGCAAGGCTATCAATGAGGAAGGATGTCTTGACCCTTGGAGATGTGCAGTGTATTATAACGGTGCCAACGGCAGTAAAAATCCTTTCATGCCTCCCGAAGCGTATATTGATTTTGAAAACAGGCTTGAGATAATTGCCGGCGAGGCTGATTTTGACGTAGAGCTTGCAAAGAAGATTCTTGATGCAACTTTCTTCTATCCGCCTGCAAAGCACTTTTACCGTACATCTATTTGCGGCAGAGCTTGTGACAGGGCTTGCTATATTCACCTTGAAGAAAAAGGTGTCCTTAAAAAGAGCTTTAAGAGAAAATTCCGCGAGGGCGAGGATTGGAAATTAGATACCAAGCAGTTTGAAACTTTAAAAAGGGAAAAGCCCTGGGTTTTCACACAGGACGAAAAGTAAAATAGGGAGGCAGAGTTATGTTTGAAAAAGTCACTCCCGAATCTGTCGGTGTATCTTCCGAAAAAGTCCTTGGATTTATAAAAAACCTTGACGATTGCCGCCTCAGAAATCATAGTATCATTATGACAAAGGGCGATAAAATTTTTGCAGAATGTTATTACAAGCCATTTAATGAAAAGTTTCTTCACAGAATGTACAGCGTTTCAAAGAGCTTTGTAGCTATGGCAATCGGTGTTGCCGTGACGGAAGGACTTGTAAAGCTTGACGATGTAATCGTAGATTATTTCCCCGAATTCAGAAACGAAAATATTGACGAGTACCACGATGAATGTACTATCCGTGATATGCTTTCAATGCAAAGCAATATCGGCGACTATGTAATCTGGTGGGGAAAATATAAAAGTCGTGTAGAGGCGTATTACACAAAGAAAACCAATAAAATCCCCAGTACTCTTTATTTTTACGACAGCGTAGGTTCATTTTTGCTGGGATGCATTATTGAAAAGCTTACGGGAAAGCCTTTTCTTGAATATCTGAAAGAAAAAGTGCTTCTCGAAATCGGTTTTTCAAAGGAAAGCTATACTCTTACTGAACCCGGTGGATTCACCGTAGGCGACAGCGGCGTAATGTGCACAGCCCGTGACCTTCTCATTTTTGCCCGATTCATTATGAAAAAAGGCGAATGGAACGGGAAACAGTATATCAACCGTGAATTTATGGAAGAAGCGATCAAGGTGCAGACAACAAATGACCTTGCAGGTATGGCAAAGCATTACGGAAATCAGGGTTACGGTTATCTTATCTGGAAGACTCATCCCGACGGATTTTCTCTGGTGGGTATGGGTGACCAGCTTGCAGTGTGCGACATGAAGAGGGATATTTGTTTTGTAATCACCTCCGATAATCAGGCGGATAAGCCTGCAAGGCGTGTCACATATCACGAGTTTTATTATCATTTTCTTCCGTCCGTTAAAAGCGAGCAGCTTCCCGAAAATCCGGCTGCTGCAAAAGCTCTTGAAGAATATCTTAGTAATACCACACTTGTGTGTCAGCACGGAGAAAAATCTTCCCCAATAGCACAAAGAGTAAACGGCGTAAAGTATGTAATGAATGAAAACCCTCTTAACATTTCATATTTCAAGCTTGACCTTGATGAAAATGTCCTTGAGTTTGAAAAGGAAGGCAGGATTTTGAAGCTTGAATTTTACATTGGGGAGAATAAGCTTACGAAATTTTCATTAGGAGACCGTGCAACGGCTGATAAAATGGGATTTCGTGAAGAGGGCGAGTATGACTGTGCCAACAGCGGTGCATGGGTTGAAGAAAATCAGTTCTCTATTATGTCACAGGTCATAGATACCTATTTCGGAGGACTATATATTTCAATCGGTTTCAAGGATGACCGCGCATCCTTTGTT
>JAZNYX010000067.1:0-2438 GCA_045594665.1 Clostridia bacterium
TCTCCCATCTGCGCCTGTGCTATATCTTTGTCCTCGCGCAAATCCCGTATTCGTTTGTATAACGACATATAGTCACCACTTTCAATTCAGTATAACACTATTATACATAGAAAGATGTTCGCTATTGACTTTTAGCGAAAAATCCGCTATAATTTAATATTGCCGGAACTTCCGGCTGCTGCGACGCAAGCACACCCGTCAGTTTGTATATTCACAGACTGACGGGTGTGTTTTTGTGTTTCGGCATTCCTCTTATAAAACAAAAAGGTTATACCATTTATGCATACAACCGTTTGTTTCCCAAAAGTGAAAATCTATTGATTTTGGGAAACAAACGTGGTATAATAACTTTGCGAGGTGATTTTCTGTGAAATTGATTGAAAGAAAGCAATACTTAGATAAAATGATCAATGTTATCGGAACTCCCGATATTAAAGTTTTGACGGGTGTACGACGTTCGGGTAAATCAAAGCTGTTGGAGGCTTTCAAAGCCTATGTGCAAAAAAACATTGCTGACGCTAATATTATTCATATCAACTTTAATCTGTCTAAGTATGATAACCTTAAAGAATACAAGGCTCTTAATGAATATATTGAACGCAATTATGCAGAGGGCAAGGAGAATTTTGTTTTAATTGACGAGATTCAAATGTGTGATAATTTTGAGCTTTGCATAAACAACCTTCACGCAACCGAGATGTATGATGTTTATATCACGGGTTCTAATGCTTTCCTGCTCAGCTCGGACTTAGCAACATTGTTTACCGGAAGAACTTTTGAAATCAAAGTGTACCCATTCTCTTTTGTCGAGTATGTTCATTACTTTGGTTTGACAGACAAATATACTGCTTTTGATAACTATATGCTTGAAGGCGGTATGTCCGGTTCTTATCTGTATAAAGAGCAAGAGGATAAATACGATTATATCGAAACCGTTTTTGACACCTTGATTTTAAGAGATATACGCCAAAAGTATAATATTAAAAATCCTGCGCTGATGGATAGGATATCCCAATTCTTAATGGATAATGTATCTAACTTAACCTCCGCAAGAAGCATTACAGATACTCTCACCTCAAACAAGGATAAAATCAATCATAAGACGGTTGGTAACTATCTGAATTATCTTTGTAATGCCTTTGCTTTCTATAAGTTCCGCAGATATGACATTAAAGGTAAAAAGTATCTTGCTTCTAATGATAAGTATTATTTGAGCGATCATACTTTCCGTTATGCCAAGCTCGGCACGAAAAACTTAGATAACGGCAGAGTGATTGAAAATATCGTTGCAATGGAATTGCTCAGACGGGGCTATGAGGTTTATGCAGGTGTCTTATATAAAAAAGAGATTGATTTTGTGGCACTTAAGAGAAACGAGAAGATTTATATTCAAGTTTCGGATAATATAACACATCCCGATACCTTTAAGCGAGAAGTAGATCCGCTGCTAAAAATTAAAGATGCCTATCCTAAAATGGTAATCGCACGCACAAGAAACCCCGAATATCAATATGAGGGTGTTAGAATTGTGGATGTGGCAGATTGGCTATTGAATAAATTGGATTAATGTCAATAAAGCAGACAGTAAAAAGAGAAAAAAACATAAAAAATGGTGAAACTCAAAACCACGATCCCTTCCCTGTTTCTATGTTTTTTCTCTTTCAAATTCTGCGTTTTTTCTCTTGCAAAACCGTTGACAAACAGTGCGGGAAGTGGTATAATATTTTAAAATAAATCTTTAAGAGCGGTACCGTGATGCCGGCAAGATTTGCAATATCGGAGATATGCAGGGCGCTTCCTGTATATATTTTTGTATGTACATCTTGCCCATCGGGCAGGATTTTTTTCATGTAAGGGGTAGTTTTAATGTTCGGTTTTTTGAAGAACAAAGCTGTTTCAAAGTTCATAGCACGGGAATGTGCGGCTTCCTGCATCAAGGCAGCGAAGGCGTTTCTTCCCTCATTCTCTTCAAAATATGCTGTTTTTCCCGGCTTCTGCGATGTGCATGTGCATTTTCGTGAGCCGGGCTTTTCGTATAAGGAAACAATCCTCTCGGGAAGCGAGGCGGCGGCGCGCGGTGGGTATACTGCAGTGTGCACGATGCCAAACTTAAATCCCGTGCCGGACAGCGTGGAGAATATCAGAGAGCAGATTAAGCTTATAGAGCGCGATGCGTGCATTGATGTTCTGCCTTACGGCTCAATCACCGTCGGGCAGAAGGGCGAGCAGCTTTCCGATATGGACGGAATGGCACCGTTCGCAATTGCGTTTTCCGATGACGGCAAGGGCGTTCAGAATGACGATATGATGCGTGCGGCAATGATAAAATGCCGTGAGCTTGGGAAAATACTTGTTGCCCACTGTGAGGATAATCGTGAGCTTCGCCCGGGCGGATGCATCCACGACGGCAAGTTTGCCGCAGAGCACGGATATGTCGG
>JAZNYX010000068.1:0-24815 GCA_045594665.1 Clostridia bacterium
AGGGCGAGTATGACTGTGCCAACAGCGGTGCATGGGTTGAAGAAAATCAGTTCTCTATTATGTCACAGGTCATAGATACCTATTTCGGAGGACTATATATTTCAATCGGTTTCAAGGATGACCGCGCATCCTTTGTTATGAGAAACAGCGGACAGTATGTATTTAATAATGCCGACGGATTTGCAATCGGCAAAGCAGAAAAATAAGAAAGGAAGTTGAGAAGAATGTCAGTACAGAAAGAAAAAATCACAATTGCAGTTATCGGCTGCGGAAGGTTCGCAAAAAATTTCGTACCGCTTTTTAAGGCACACCCTGAAGTTAAGAAGGTTTACGTTTGTGACCTTATTCCTGAGCGTGCAAAGGATTATTCCGAGAGATTCGGCGTAGAAATCATCGGAAGCTTTGAAGAAGCACTTGCATCGGAGGAAGTTAATTCTATCGCTATATTCACACAACGCTTTAAGCATGGCCCCATGGCGATCGCCTCCCTTAAGGCAGGCAAGCATGTTTACAGTGCCGTTCCCTGCTCGCTGAAAATAGAGGAAATCAAGGAAATCATAGAGCTTGTAACAAAAACCCGCCTTACATATACTATGGGTGAAACAGGCTTCTACAGAGCACCTGCAATCTTCTGTCGTGAAGAATATGCAAAGGGAACCTTTGGTAAATTCACCTACGGTGAAGCTCACTACAATCACGATATCAGAAACATGGAGGACAGTTTCAAAAGCTCCGGCGGCGACAGGTGGAAGGAATTTGCAGGAATCCCCCCCATGTATTATCCCACACATTCAACCGCAATGGTGTTAAGCTCAATGCCCGGCGTATATGCTAAGAAGGTTGTAGCACTTGGCTATGCAGGAAGCCCCAGAACCGATATTTACGGAACCGAGGGACAGAATATTTACAATAATCCCTTCTCAAACACCACAATGCTTCTTGAGCTTTCAAACGGCGGTATAGCAAGAATCAGCGAAAACCGCTGTGTAGGCTGGAAAGCTCCCGAAACATACATTTCCCAGTTCTATGGAACAGATGGTGGATATGAATTTGCAGTTGCAAAGCATCATCTTGCACAGTGGAAAGAAGAGGATCCGAAGAGCGTAAATATGAAGGACGTAACAGCTCAGCTTCAGCCTGCTCATGTTAACGAGCTTATCAATACAAACTATGATGAAGCAATTCAGAAAATTGCCGACGGTGAAGGCTTTTATGATGTATCTCCCATTCAGCCTGTGGAAAGACTTCCCAAGGAATATGAGGGAATTCACAACGGACACAACGGAACACACCACTTCCTTATTGATGACTTCTGCCGTGCATATGCCACAGGAAAGCTTTCCCCCACAAATATCTGGGAGGTAGCACGCTGGAACATTCCCGGACTTATGGCACACGAATCTGCGCTTGCAGGCGGCAAGGTTATGGATGTAATCGACTTTGGCGAGCCTCCGGCAGATTGGGAAGTACTTGACTGGAAAACAAAAGGATATTAATAAATCCATGTAGCAAAAAAAGAAACGAAACATTGCCGTTTCGTTTCTTTTTTTGCTACATGGATTTACTTGAAATATTCTTCCTTTAAATTGATCACGATTGAATCCTTTGAATCATAGAGGGAAATTCCTTTCGGAAGCGACAGCTTTGTTTCGATGTCACTGCCTGCTTCGTAGACGGAAATGTCAAGGGATTTTGTCTCTATTTGTTCAATCTTGTCAAGGTCGGATTTTTCACCAAAAATTCTGACGTTTGAGCTTTCGGGAAGCTCATGCTTTGTTCCGTTGCTTAGCTTCAATACCACGGGAACTGTTTTGGAACTGTAGAAAGAAAAGGAAACTTCGGTTTCGGCAGGTATACATTCTACCCTTTCAAGTATAGCTCCGTTTTTATCATAGGCGATAAGCTTGGCACTTTGCTTTTCTTTTGTAGGGGAGAGTAGTTGTGTTCTTACTGAGGCAACGAGGTTAAGTATGCTTTCGGGTGCCTTTACGGTAACCTTTTTATCCGATGTGCTGTGGGATTTTACTTTGAAATCCGATGTGGCTTCATTTTGCTCAAATGAAACATCTACATTAAATGATTTTGTTTCTATAGGTTCAATTACCACTACAATGTTTTTCCCCTTTGCCGTAAAAACGGGATCCGAGGTGATATTTGATGATACTGCAACGTGAACTGAATATTTTCCGGGCTTTCGGAAAGAAGAAACATTTATTACACCGGTAGTGTTTTTGTTGGTGAGCCGTGCCAGTGTCAGCCTTTTTGCATTTGCTATTACCGAAATACTGTTGTCGGAGACGGAATAAACAGAGAGTCCGTTTTCGTTAAGTGCCTGTTCTCCCGAGAGTGTAATCGGGACATTATCGATGGTTTTTGTCATGGTGGGGTTTTCCTGATAGGAAACATAAATCCAAAGCACCACGGCAAGTAATGTACAAATAATTTTAAGAGCAAGCTTATTTTGCATTATTTTTTCCATTTTAAGCGCTCCTTCCACTTTGACAAAGAATTGTCATTGTTATCTGAAGAATCGGATGCAAGAACTTTCATAATAACCTTTTTCAAAGAATCTTCAGTATAGTTGCGGCTCATATTCCCGCCCAGAGTAAAGCTGATTTTACCCGTTTCCTCGCTGACAACTATGACTGCTGCATCAGAACTTTCCGAAAGTCCCAGGGCGGCTCTGTGCCTTGTCCCCAGCTCACGGCTCAAGGTTTCATTAGGTGTAAGGGGGAGAATACAGCGTGCCGCTATGATTTTATTATCTCTGATTATAACTGCGCCATCGTGCAGAGGGGTGTTCGGAATAAATATATTTATAAGTAATTCACTGGATACATCAGCGTTAAGCTCACAGCCTGTTCTTACAATATCGCCAATTTTGGTTTCTCGCTCAATTACCATCAGTGCACCGATTCTACGGCTGGACATAGCCACGGCAGCAGATGCAATTTCGGAGGCAAGAAGCTCGGTATCATTCTTTTCATCTTGTGTAAACAGGGAGGAAAAGTTTACTCTGCCCACCTGTTCAAGCGCACGCCTCAGCTCCGGCTGGAAGATTACGATAAAGGCGATAAGTGCAAACTGCATCAGGTTACGCAGTAAGTAATTAATGGTAGTAAGTTCAAACACATCACTTACCCATGTGAAAATTAAAAGAAGTATAATTCCCTTGATAAGTGTTCCGGCTCTGGTTTCACGTACCAGAGAAGATAATTTGTAAAAAACAAATGCGACGATTGCAATATCAATTATATCTGTCAACCGCAGAAATGATAATGTCAGTGCAATGTCGCTCATCAATGCTTCAAACAATAACTCCAACCACCTTTACGTATAATATAATATTATACAATAAAAGTTGAGTTAATGAAAGTGTTTTTTTAATAATTTAATTTAAATGTAAAAAAGCGTTCTTTTCGCACGCAATTTCCTATGTTATAAAATATATTACTCTGCAATGATGTTTTCAAGTGCCCGTACCGCAGTTGTTATTTCCTCCTTTGTGTTGAAATAACCTGCTGAAAACCGTAGAAGTCCGCTTGAAATTGTTCCTAAGGTTCTGTGTGCCATGGGACAGCAATGCAGTCCTGCACGTGTTGCTATGTTATATTCGGCATCCAGTCTTCCTGCCACCTCAACGCAATCATGGTTTTTAAGAAGAACTCCCATAACTGCGGTGTCGCTTTTTCCCAATAGCTTTATTCCTTTTAGCGTGGAAAGCTGCTCTTTAAAAAATGCACCAAGCTCAGCTTCTTTTTCCGCTACACCTTCACTCACTACAAATTTAATGCCCTCGCACAGACCTGCTATTGCACAGGTATTAACAGTGCCTGCTTCAAAGCGTTCAGGAAGGCTTTCGGGCATAAAGGCACTTTCGGACAAGCTTCCCGTACCGCCTTCAATTAATGTGTCAAGCTTTAAGCCTTTACGGATATATAAAACACCTGTACCAAAGGGTCCGTAAAACCCTTTATGCCCTGCAAATGCAATTAAGTCTCCGCAGGAGGTATCAACAGGCAGTATTCCTCCGCTTTGTGCCGCATCTACCAGAGTCAGCACATTTTTCTCCCGTGCACGTTTGCAAATTTCTCTTACGGGGTTTACGCTGCCGACGACGTTTGAAGCATGAATGATACAAATCAGCTTTGTCCGAGGAGTAATTGCCGAGATGACATCATCCGCATTAACACAGCCCTCATGATTTGCACGCACAATTTTCACCTTAGCCCCACGCTTTTCCATGCTGATACAACTTCTTAAAACACTGTTATGCTCCATTGAGGAAATAATAATTTCATCTCCGCTTTTAATAATCCCTTTTACAGCTAAATTAATTGCTTCTGTGGTGCTTTTTGTGAAAATTATTTGTTCGGGACTGTCAGCCTTGATAAAATCTGCCATTACCTCACGGCATTCATAAACCTTTTCAAAGCTTTTTCTTGCCAGATAGTGTCCTCCGCGCCCCGCGTTTCCGCCGTAGTTTTTCATGCAATCGTAAACAGCGTCAATTACACTTTGGGGTTTGGGAAAGGTTGTGGCGGCATTGTCAAGATAAATCATTACGTTCCTCCTTATTCTGTCACTTTTGAATAGGTTTTTTTGCCTTCAGATTCGCTTTCATAGTAAAAAGAGCGTATTCGTACACCAAGCTCCCTGGCGGCATTTAAGACTATGTTTTTTGCACTGTCATCAAAACGCAGACTGTATCCGCATCCCTCTCTTGCTATTTGCTGAGGGGTCTGAATAACGGAGGAGTATACTCCGAATTCGTAGGCGTGTCGCTTCAGTCTTGTTGCAGATGTAATTGAGGCCATTGTTGCAAGCATTGAAATCTCTCCATTCATTTATTGCACATACTTTATTTTATGCTTAACACACTTCTTTGGTTATACGGGGGACGGGAATTATTGAAAATGTAACAAATTCGTAAAGAATAACAAAAATATGTTGAAATAATGAAAGAAAAGTGTTATTATAACTATATATGGCTATTTTGTGATTAAAAATTGGGAGGGAATTAAATTGGTTAACAAATACCTAAACAATATCCTTATACAGACAAGCAAAATACTCGGATGTGAGGTTGGTATAATCGAGGGTAACGGCACTGTTGTTACCGCATCGGGAATTAATGAAATTTCCATGAATGCGGCAGATGTGATTGATGCCTATCAGGCCTCAAATTCAAAAATATTACAAGCGGGGGGATATACGTTCTTTTCTGTGAAATCACGGGGACGTGTAGAATATATCACCTTTATTAAAAGCGATGATCCTCTTATGGACAAGCAGGCAGAGCTTCTTTCTTCCTACATCGGGACTCTGCGTCAGTTGCACAATGATAAATATGATAAGACCAACTTTATCAAAAACATGCTTGCAGACAGCGTTCTTCCGGGGGACATTTTCTTAAAGAGCAAGGAACTGCATCTTGCATTTGATGTTGACAGAGCAGTGTTTGCACTTCGTTATGATGAAATCCGCGGAGTGGATGTTTTTGATATTATCAGCAAAATTTTCCCGGATAACGGAAAGGATTTTGTTATAGACCTTGATAACAACATGATTGCCATCGTAGCGGAAATTAAAATGGGAACAAAGACTGCCGACCTTGAAAAGCTTGCTTCAAAAATTGTGAATACTGTTACGAGTGAGGCAATGGTTGATGTTAACATAGGTATAGGAACGGTAGCCTCCAGCATAAAGGACATAGCAAAAAGCTATAAAGAGGCAAGAATTGCACTGGAAGTAGGTAAGGTGTTTGATGGGGACAAGTTTATCATGAATTATGATAATTTAGGAATTGCACGTCTTATCTACCAGCTTCCCACAACGCTTTGTGAGCTTTTCCTTTCTGAGGTATTCAAGAAGGATTCCATCGATTCTCTGGATTCGGAAACATTACATACAATACAGAAATTCTTTGAAAACAATCTGAATGTATCCGAAACCTCCCGTCAGCTTTATGTACACAGAAACACCCTTGTTTACAGACTTGACAAGGTAAGGAAGATGACAGGCCTTGATTTGAGGATATTTGACCATGCTATTGTGTTCAAAATAGCTCTTATGGTTAAAAAGTATCTGGTATCAAAACCGATGCGTATTTGATGGAAGGGTGATTTGATGATAGAATTCAAAGAGGTTAGTGTTGTCTATGACAAAGATATTGTCGGTCTTGACAATGTATCTTTTAGAATAGAAGAAGGGGAGTTTGTTTTCCTCGTCGGTAAAACAGGTGCAGGTAAAAGCTCCGCAATTAAGCTTCTTACAGGGGAGATAAAGCCCACAAGCGGTGATGTTATAGTAGACGGAATCGTGGTTAACAGACTTAAAAGGAGAAAAATCCCTTATTTAAGAAGAGCGCAGGGAGTGGTTTTCCAGGATTTCAGGCTTCTGCCCAATAAGACCGTGTATGAAAACGTTGCCTTTGCAATGGAAATAACGGGGAAGAAAAAGAAGGATATTCAAAGAAAAGTTCCCAAGATATTAAGCCTTGTAGGTCTTTCCGAGCGTGCAAACAACTATCCCAACGAAATTTCAGGCGGAGAGCAGCAGCGTGTAAGTATAGCAAGGGCACTTGTAAACAGTCCCTCGCTCATAATCGCAGATGAGCCTACGGGAAATCTTGACGTGGAAACATCTGCTGAGGTTATGAATCTTTTTGAAGAAATCAATAAAATGGGCACAACTATTGTTATGGTTACTCATTCCGAAAAAATAGTAAACGATATGCATAGGCGTGTGATACAGCTTGAAAACGGTGTATTGATACGCGATGAAGAAAACGGGGTGTATAACATTGGTGCTTAGAAATTTGAAATACTATATTAAAAGTGCCGCAAGCTCTTTTAAGAGAAACGGCATTATGACAATTGCATCTTTTATTACGGTTACATGCTGTTTATTCCTTTTTGGCGTGTTTGTGATATTTTCCATGAACATGAACTACATAGGAAAGCAGCTTGAACAGCAATGTGAGCTTCAGGCATATATGTATCTGGAAACCGATGAACCGCAGCAGCGTGCGGTTTATGAAAAAATATTGCAGCTTGATAATGTTTATGATGCAACTTTGGAAACGGAAAAACAGGCATTTGAAAACTTTAAAAAACAGCTTGGCGAAGACGCAGACCTCTTAGATGGTCTTGAGGATAAGGATTTCCTCCGAAGCTCCATAAAGATCACTCTTAATGACATCAGAAAATCAAATGATACTAAAAAGGCTGTAGAGAAAATTTCCGAAATTGAAAAAGTGGAAAATTACCAGGACACCGTGGGAAAGGTTCTCAGTCTTACAGGTGCGGTAAATAAGGGAAGCAGCGTGGGTATGATTGTGCTTATGATAATAGCGGTGTTTATTATTCAGAACACCATCAAGCTCAGCGTTTTTGCACGTGAGAAAGAAATACATATTATGAAATTTGTGGGTGCTACCGACAGATTCATAAGAACTCCCTTTGTGATAGAGGGGATTATGATAGGTGCTTTGGGCTTTATTGTGTCGTATGCGGTGATACTCTTTAGCTATACACCGGCAATAAGCACAGTTAAAGATCTTATAAAAATGTTTGATTTTCTTCCGCTTCAGTCGTGTGCATTAGAGCTTGGTGTCATGATGGCACTTTTCGGCACAATGATGGGAGCAATAGGAAGTGCTGTGTCGATTAAAAGGCATCTTAAGGTGTGATATTCAGCCGAAAGGAATTTTATACTATGAACAAAAGAACAAGGGAAATTTTGAAAAAAACGTTTGCCGTCCTTTGTGCATGTGTTGTTGTGGTAGCACTTGTGGCTTCGGTGTTTTTGCCGGCGGTAAGAGCCGCAACGCAAAAACAGCTTGATGATGCAAAGAATAAAACACAAGAGGCAAAGACTGCCGCACAGAAAGCAGAAGCCGAGAAAAAGGCAGCTATCAACTCATATAATGCACTGGATGCACAGATACAAGGTACTGAAAATGAGATTGATTCTCTTGAAAAGCAAATAGAGCAGACAAAAAAGGACATAGAGCTTAAAGAAGAAGAGCTCAAGCTTGCCGAGGAGCAGCTTGAAAGCCATGAAAAAGCATTTATGGCGCGGGCAGGAGCTATGTATGAGCATAACGACATAAAATATGTGGAGTTACTCTTTAAGGCGGACAGCTTAAGTGATTTTCTCACCAAAATAGACATGATTACGCAAATTATGGAATATGATGATAAGGTTCTGACCGATTTAAAAGAAACCCGTGAGAAAATAAATCTTGCCAAGAAACAGCTTGAGGACATTCTTGTAAGACAAGAAGAGGATTCAAAGAAGCTTGAAGCAAAGAGACAGTCGCTTTCTGCTGCTTTGGCAGAAAAAGAAAAGCTTATGAAAGAAGCCATCAAAAACGCAGATAGGTATAAGGCAATATACGAAGCCGCAGAACAGGCAGAACAGGCATTAATCCGTGAAAACAAAAACGCGTTTTCACAAGGCGGATACAATGTTAAATATACCGGCGGCAGATTTGCATGGCCGGTTCCGGGAAGCCATAGAATTACCAGTCAATACGGCAACAGAATACATCCTGTGTACAAGACGAATAAATTTCATTCGGGAATAGATATTGGTGCCGGTTATGGTCTGGATATTATTGCGGCAGCTGACGGTAAAGTTACCTTGGCAACAACTAATGGCGGTTACGGAAAGTGTGTGGTTATAAACCACGGAAGCGGAATAACTACACTTTACGGGCATTGCAGCACTTTGCTTGTTTCAGCAGGCGATACTGTAACTAAGGGTCAGGTAATAGCGAAAGTAGGCTCTACGGGAGTTTCTACGGGACCCCATCTTCATTTTGAAGTTCGTATAAATGGTGCGACCACAAACCCATTAAACTATGTTTCATAATTTTTAGTTATCGGAGAGTTGAAACCATACGTAGTTCAACTCTCCGATGACCAGCAGGGAGTTTTTTCAGGTGAATAAAATCTCAAAGAAGACACTATTTACCATTTTAATTACTTTTACCGTGACATACCTCCTTACAGGTGTGTTTCGTCCGCAATTTGCTGACTTTAAACGTCTTGAACGTATAATGCAGATTATAGATGAGCAGTATGTGGGAGATTACAGCAGCGAGAAATGCGAAGATGTAGCCATAAACGCAGTGCTTGGAAGCATAGATGATAAGTATGCCGTTTATTATGATGAGGAAAACGCAAAAGAAACCATGCAAAATATTGAGGGCTACTACTACGGCATAGGCGTAGAGGTTTTTGCCAATACACAAGAGAATGCCATTGAGATTCTTTCGGTACATGCATCTTCACCTGCGGAAAAGGCGGGAATAATGCAAGGCGATTTGATGCTTTCAATAGACGGTAAGGATTATGGTGCCGATGGTCTTGCCGATGCGGTAAGCTATATAAAAGGAGACGGGACTAAAGCTTCCCTCAATCAGTCAATTGAGATTTTATTAAGCCGTGACGGTGAGAAAATTCCTGTTACTCTTAAGCGTGCAAAGCTCGGCTTATATGTTGTAAAAAGCGAAATGTTAGATGATATTTGCTATATACGCTATGACGGCTTTACACAAAAATCCCTCGGTGATTTTAAGAAAATCGTAAATTCCCTTGATGAGAAAACGATTAAGGGAATTGTAATTGATATAAGATACAACCCCGGAGGAGAATTTACAAGCGTTATTGACATGTGCGACCTTTTTTTAGATGATGAACCTATTATGTACACTCTTGACAAAAAAGGCGATAAAACCGTATACACAGGTGCAAAAGGAAAGAAAGATTTCCCCATGGCAGTAATAGTAAGCGGTGCATCGGCAAGTGCCTCGGAGGTATTTGCAGGTGCTATGCAGGCAAATAAGCGTGCCGTAATAATAGGGGAGGACACCTTTGGAAAAGGTGTTACCCAATCGGTTATGTATCTTGACCCAGCAGATAAATCCATGGGTGCAGTAAAATTAACGACCTACAAAAACTACACCCCCGACGGCAGATGGATTAACGAAAAGATTATTCCCGATATAAAGGTGAAAATCGATAAAATCGGCACGGATATCAGGGAGGATGCCGCTTTTAAAGCTGCCGTAGATTATTTTAACAAGGAAAAACAGTAAAATGAAAAAGTATCAGAGAATTACAAGCTTAATAATTGTTTTGATATTGTTGTTTTCGTTTTCATGCATTGCAAATGCCGAAAATGAAGATAAAAAAGTGAATAATTCTTCGCAAACCAATGAGCAAGTCCCCGAAAAAAACGTAATTGAGGCAAAGTCACCCCACGCAGTTTTGATGGACATGAAAACAGGCGCAGTTATATATGAGAAAAACTCCAAGGATGCGGTTTATCCCGCAGGATTAACTAATATAATGACTGCAGTTCTTGTCCTTGAAAACTGTAATATGGAGGAGCTTGCCGCTGCAAGTGAAACGGCTCTTTCAAACGTCTCACCGGGGGACAACAAAATGGGGATTCTGAAGGAAGAAAAACTGTCGGTGCGTCAACTTGTTTACGGCATGCTTTTAGAGTCTGCTTCCGATGCATCAAACGTTCTTGCTGAAAAAACGGCAGGCAGTATAGAAGCCTTTGTAAATATGATGAATGACAGAGCCAGGGAGCTTGGCATGGAGAATAGCAGCTTTACCAATCCCACGGGGAACCATGATGACAGGCATTATACAACCCCCATGGATATGGCGATTTTAGCAAAGCACGCCATGTCAATTCCCGAGTTTTGCGATATTGTAAAATGTGATTCTTACACTATCCCTCCAACGGAAAAGAATCCCAACTCCAGAAAGCTTACAAACAGAAATCATTTGGTAAGCAGACTGATAAGAAATGATTATTATTACCCCAGTGCCACCGGACTTAAAACAGGCTACAGTGCAGAAGCAAAGAGCTGTGTAGCCGCATCGGCACAAAAAGGTTCAATGTCACTTTTGGCATTGGTTTTTGAAGCCGATACAAGTAATAATGTACTGCAAAGCTATGATGACTCAAGAAAGATGTTTGACTTTGTGTTTTCAAATTATGTGTCGCAAACCATTGTCAGCGAGGGCGATATAGTATCACAAACCAATATTGTAAACACAAGGCGTGATAATAAAATTATTTTAACGGCAGAGAGACCATTATCCGTTATCCGTGAAAAGGATTCCGAGCCTGTAGAGGTTACATACAAGGATTCCTTGAAAAAATCCGTAAGCGCTCCCGTAAAAAAAGGTGAAAAAATCGGTACAAGAGAGTATTTTGCAAACGGGCAGTCAATCGGTACGATTAATCTTTTGGCAGAGAAAAATTATAAGCTTGACCCTGTTACGTTCTTTATAAATAAGCTTAAGGCATTTTTTACCTCGCCCTGGCTTTATGCGGTTATAATTTTATTAATTGTATTCTTTATTTTAGCGGAAAGAAGACGAAGAAGAATCCTCCGCAAAAAACGGCGTGACGCTCGCAAAAAAAGAAATCTGGAACTGATTCACAGTATAGACAGATAAGCAGGCTGAGCCTGCACTCATGTAGCACTCAACCCTTGTGCGAACATAGTTTCATGCGTCTTAGTTTTACGCAAATTCATATACGCAAAAAACGGCTCAATTTGAGCCGTTTTTTGTTAGCTTCACGGAGAGCTTTCATTTATCAAATCATATTTCTTGGTCAGAAATTATAGCTCCGTTAAGCATATCAATCCTGATAAGAAAATTCTCCTTTTTATTTTGTTAAATTTCCATATTTTCGCTGTGGATTACAGTAGTTTTTTTCTTTGTAACCGTTTTTCTTCCTTTGTTTTCAGTTGATACAGAAACTTCTGGTAGTCCTGCAAGACTTGTAAGCATAGAAAGAATTCCGGCAAGCAGCGAGGCACTTCCTACAGCAGCCCAATTTACACTGTGCATTGCGGCAGATGTTCCAATTGAAGCAATCGCTGTTTGTGCAACTGTTTTTACTGCTCGTATGAGTGCTGCTTTTATCCATCGTTTTGTTTTACAGTGCATGGATTAGTACCTCCTTTGATTAGTTTAATGTGGATAAGTGGGGCGGCTAATTAAACCGCCCACAGCTTTATCCATTTGTTTTTCTGATGATAAGAACCTCTCTGAGGTCACATGTGCCCAAATAACCTCCTGATTGATTATACTCTTTTATGATATAAGAGTATTTGTCCGTTTCGCCGGTTGCAGTTATATCGGTAGCAACATTGCCTCCGCCTTCTATAACTTTTCGACGAACAGCATCCATATCGAATAGAAGCCCATCTCCATTTCCTATAAAATTCTCATGCCCCAGCAATAATCTGAGCGAGATAAATTCTGCAGAGTGTGATGATTTTTCAACATTGTGAGATATGGATATCATATTGCCGTTTTCTGAAACAGCCATTGTAAACTGTACGCCCCCTTGTGTTTCAAGAGAAATAGTACCTTCTTTTTCGGAGGAATTCGCGAGAGCGTAAAGTTCAAATAAAAATTTTTTGAAATAGGGATTATTGTTAGTGCCGTTATGTTTTTGCCATACATTATACATTTGATCCCATTCCGGAGAATTATGGCTATTTGGCATAGCTGTTGATACAAGAACAGTTTTTGATTTTTCATCCCAAGTGACTTTACAAAACAGGATTTCAGCAAGAGTTCTTAATGGTACAATTGTTTTTCCATTCTTAATATAAGGAGGAACGTCTAAACAAATTGAATTTGCATTTAGTCTACATTCTGAAACACCCAAAATAAACAGTGCTTTAATTCCATGATCATTCATTATCACATGGGCAAAATTTTGTTCATAATTCCAACCGACAAATGCACCGAGTTTTTCAGCAACAGTGCGTAGAGGAACCATAACACGGTTGTTCTGGATAAAAGGTTTTACTTCCCAGCTTCCTGTGTTGATAGCTTCTCCATCAATTACAATACTAATATCCGATGCATTAGAAGTACAGGGAAATAATATAAAACAAATCATACATATCAAACAAAAAATTACTCCATTAACTGTTCTCACCATCAAATCCCCCCCATAAAGATTAGTTTGTTAGTGCATTCATATCACAGGCTGAACGTTCATAAGCATAATTATTAATATCAGTTCCCCATTCGTTGTTTTTTGTTCGCAACGTAGCGATATTAACATTGGGTACGTTATTAACTAAGTCTAGTTCTATTCCTGTGATCACCGTATTGGAATCAGAGACCTTTTCGTTTGTTCCAGAAGAGGTAGTGAGGTTTCCTTCGCTGAAATATGTGTCATAATAATAAACATTACACGGGTTTACAATATAATCAGGATCAGCAGCAATTGTCATTTCGCGGCTGAATTCTATTCCGTTTGAAAATGCATTTAACGAATATGTGCTTAATGGACAATCCAGCGTGGCTATGATATTGTTGTTTTTCTTTGCTTGGCATGTGATTTTATTACCGTTAAGATACACTCTAAGTGTAATCTGGTCGCCGACAGAAACCCCTGAAAGAGAGATATCTTTGCCCTGATCGCTGTTTGATGATGCTCCATATCTGGGTGTCGTATAGGGGAGACTCCAGTAAAAGAGCCTGAATGATGAATTTTGGTAGACTACACCTATGTCCATTCCAAGTTCGGAAATTGTCTCAAAATCATTTGGGTTTGAAGTGGTAACATTAGGAACAGTTAGGTTTAAATTTCTTTTATAAACACCAAAGAAAAATTCAGGTTTAATTTTTCTTGTATCATCTGATGAAATTGAGGTCGGTAAAGTGAGCTTTGCATCCATACCAATATAATTAGTATTGTTTACTTTTCTTCTTGTTAAATAAATTCCACCCATAATAAAATTCTCCTTTCAAATTCTGTGAAATAACAGAAATCATGTGTATTTTTTTGATTGGAAAGTAATAACGTAATTTCATTCTTCAAAAAATTAAAATATAGTAAAATGTAAATTTAGCAACTGTATCTCTTCAAAATACGTAAGCACATTTTGTCTGATTATGTTTTTTGAAGAAGATTTTGTTATTACATTACAATTTTCATATTTTCGCTAAATAATATTCATAAAAAGACTTGACAAATTATCATAATGAGTGTATCTTTTATATGAGAGATTCTTATATTTATCGAAACATGGCTTTAGCGAGTGCACGTTTTAGATTATAGGGATTTCTCTTTTTATTTGGAAAATATGATGTTTAAGTACTTAGACCAATTACATTTATAGAAGTTGTTATAACTTTTACTGATTCAAAATAAAGGCGTGTGCCTATGTGAAAACTTCACGTGGTTAATCTTATCAAGGTATATGACTATTCTTAATGTGTAGGTGAAAGTACTGACTTATCGGATTTATGTAATCCGACGGAATTGCCGAAGGTACATATGTACCTTCATAGGTTTATATAAACCTATGAAAACAACCTTCGATAAAATTTTTTGAAACAGTCTAATCCCCGTTTCTTTTTTTGTAGGCAGAAAGGCCTACAGGTTCATCCGGCTCATAAAACGGACATGTGCAAGGTGAATTAGCAGAAATTGTAACAAATACAAATGCTGCTGCAATCAACGCATTACCATGTTTCGTGATAAACCGTTTTGCAATTGATTTAAATTTTTTCATTTAGAGTCCTCCTTTCCTTATAATTATTATTGATATCCGCAGCTATCATAGACAATGTGGCAAATCCTTGTCCAAATGCCAAGTGTACCGCTGCAGCATATCTGCTAATAAAAAGTGTAGCTGCTACTATTAGTAAACTTTCAATAATAGCAATTATTCTGCTGCTTTTTTTATATTGAATAGTTTCTTTATGGCTTATATTGCGTTTTGTTCCTATGACCGGAGCGAAGATGAATACCATAATTAAGCTCAAAGATGTTGTACCTAATGCAAATTGTGTATAATAGTTTTCAGACAACAATGTACACAAAATGCTAAATACCCCATAAACAAACAGTGATAAGAAGTAGCATCGTTTCCTTGTTTTAGAATGATATCCTCCGGCATATATTCTTAAAGGAACAAATGTAATAAAATATAGCAAGGTGGGGAGAAAGTTCCCGACAAGAATGGATATTAGTAAGATACTCATAATTTGCAGTAATGTTGATGTCATTATCTCTAATCCGTATGTAAATATTTCTTCTTTTTCCTCATCAAGTAACCCATTTGTTTTTAATTCTTTAGCAATTTCTTTAAATAGTTTCATTGGTATTCCTCCTATGCTTTTCTTGATTTACAGTATAACGCAAAAAAATAAGAAATTTTAATTTATTTCGTAGACGGTAGTTTTATTTTCGTAAACGACAAAAAAACAGCAATTTCAGTACTGTTAATTCTGAAACTGCTGCTTTTTAACTTAGGTTATATTATACATCGAAAATTACAAAAGATAGCATAAACTCTGATTTTTCCTGCTTGATATTGAATATATGGTTATAATTGGATAAAGCTGCTTTTATATTATCAATTCCAAAACCATGATTTTGAATATCATTCTTTGTTGTAGATAATATTTGTTTTTCATTGGGAATGCATGAATTTGAAACTTTACATATTAAGGAATCCTTATTGTATACGATATGAAGCGTAATGTGTTTTTCAAAATCTTCAATTTTTTCACAAGCTTCTATAGCATTATCAAGTGCATTGCCAAAAATTACACATAAGTCAATAGGATCAATTTTTATACCTGCATATAACTGGAGTTGAGAAGAAAATACTATTCCTTTACTTTCTGCGACTGTTTGTTTTGTTTCTATAATTGCATCTAAAGCAATGTTCCCTGTAGAAATAGAATTATTTGACTCTTTTAAGCTTGCTTCTAATTTTTTTATATATTCAATACCTTCATCATTACTGTTCTTTTTGAAATATCCCACTAAAGCAGTTAAATGATTTGAAATATCATGTTTGAATTTCCTTAGTTGCTTTTGTGTGAATAAAATTTCATCAAAGTGTTTTGATTGAGATTTAAGCTGCTGCTCAAATATTTTTTGCTTGTTTATAATCTCGGATTGTTTTGTCATATGTTCAAAAAGATATAAAACAAAAAAATTGCTGATTAATAACCCGACTGAACATATTGCAGTGATATTATTTAAGCTTTTATCGGGGCTGTTGTATGAGAGATTGAAAAATAGGAATACAGACAACGCAGATGTTAAAAAAGTCAGGAAAAACATTGCCCAGTATGTATTGGTTTTTTGAACTTTGTTTTTACCCTTAGAACAAACAAATTTGAACGCAGCGAAAGAGAGAATTTTTGAAAGAACAGTGCCTAAAATTCTAAGCTCATCGATGTTAATAATATCAGCGGAAGAAACATTCGACAAATATGCCATTGAAAATAATGTTATTATCTCTACAGTTGCACTTAAAAATACCCCGAATGTGGAAATAATAAGTCTTATTGCGATATGGCATTCATACATAAACGACATAATGAATATGGAAGCTATTATTCCTGCGGCATTCCACATTCCAAAGCTAAAGAAGTTATTGCTAATATATATTAACAAGGAAAGAATGGCTATACCAATAAAAACTGAACACCTTGAAAATTTTTCTTTAAGCTGCGTGTATGTGCTGAGAAGTGAAAAATACATTACGGATTCAAATACGCATGTAAAAATAGATATAATAGTATTCATCATAGGAGAATGTACTTCCTTTCGTTATAATTTATAAATTTTTCAACAAAAACTTTTTTATATTTACGACCTAAGGGTATAGGGAAATCACAGTCATACAATATGATTTCCGTGTCCTTCACTTCTTTTATCCAGCCCAAATTAACAACAAATGAATTGTGTACACGACAAAATATTTCGTCTCCGGTTATTTTGCATAACTCAGATAATGTTTTGTGAATTTTATACTGTTTTTCTTTAGTGTTAATTATTAATAAATGTGAGCGACTTTCAAAGTATAAAATATCTTCGCAAAATAATCTTACTTTTTCTCGGTTTTCAGAAAACAGAAAAGTAGTTTTTTCTTGTGATAATTTTTTATGGATAGCTTTTATAGTTGCCGATATTTCTTCATAGGAAACAGGCTTGTGTAGAAAACGAAAAGGTGTACATTCAAAGCATTGTTTCATATATTGCGTGTGGACAGATATGAAAACAATAATCACATGCTTATCAAATTGCCTTATCAGATTGGCTGTTTCTATTCCGTCCATGCCGTCCATTTCTAAATCCAAGAAGATTGCATCGTAGTTTGTGGTGCTGTTTCTGTACGCAGAAATTAATTCTTCACCACTATTGTAAACATCGTAATCCGGCTTTTGCTTTTTCATAATATCAAAGTAATTTTCAATTGTATTTATGTATTCAAAATTGTCATCGCATATCGCAATATACATAGTGTTGTCCTCCTTGGTTGTGACAAATATGTTTGCTTTTCAAATTCTGAAGAGTTCAGTTACCGTAAATATATTACCACAATTGTCCATTTTTTTCAATATAAACCAAGTAAAAAGAGGCTCAATCTGAGCCGCTTTTTACGTGGTTTTTTATCAATAATTTTCTTTTCTGATTTCAAAGTATGCCTGGGGATGTGCGCATACGGGGCAAACCTGGGGAGCTTTTTTACCCATCACAAGGTGACCGCAGTTTCTGCATTCCCAGATTGCTTCTTCCGCCTTTTCAAATACCTTCTGCATTTCTACGTTGCTGAGAAGTGCGCGGTATCTTTCCTCATGTGTCTTTTCAATTGCAGCTACAGCACGGAACTGTGCGGCAAGAGCAGTGAAGCCTTCTTCTTCAGCTTCTTCAGCAAATGTCTTGTACATGTCAGTCCATTCGTAGTTTTCGCCTTCTGCTGCTGCAAGGAGGTTTTCCTTTGTGCCGCCGAGAAGCTCAAGAGCCTTGAACCAAAGCTTTGCATGCTCTTTTTCATTATTAGCTGTTTCTTCAAAAATTGCGGCTATCTGCTGGTAGCCTTCCTTTTTTGCAACAGATGCAAAATAAGTGTACTTGTTTCTTGCCTGTGATTCGCCTGCAAATGCGGCAAGAAGATTTTTTTCGGTTTTTGTTCCTTCAAATTTCATTTAAAACACCTCATTTAATATTATTTTTTTTGAAATGAAAAAATATTCATTTTACATAACGAAATCAATTTTTTATTTCGCAAACCTCATAAATGGCTTCCCAGATATCTTCGCTTCCCATACCGGTTTCCGCACTGAAGGGCATCATAATATCATCGTCCTCAAGCTCCAGCGTGTAATAGATTTCATCAAGATGCTCATTAAGCTTTGTTTTCGGAATCTTGTCACACTTGGTGGCAACCACAAATGCAAAGCCGTGTCTTTCACGAATGTAATTAAGCATAATCAAATCATCGTTTGTCGGCTTATGCCTTGCATCAACGAGAAGCACGGTGCAGGCAAGGGTTTCACGGCTGTCAAGATATGTTTCAATCATATTGCCCCACTTTTTCTTTTCATCCTTGCTTACCTTTGCGTAGCCGTAACCGGGCAAATCAACAAAATTTAATGTATCGTCAATGTTGTAGAAATTAATCGTTGCAGTTTTTCCGGGCTTTGAACTGGTTCTGGCAAGGCTTTTGCGGTTAAGCATCTTATTAATAAATGAACTTTTGCCCACATTGCTTCGCCCTGCAAATGCAATATCGGGAAATGGTGTATCGGGATATTGCTTTGGCGAAACTGCGGATATTGTAAGGCTTACATTATGAATATTCATGCGTCATGCCCCTTTCTTTTCGCAGCGGCGGAGAAGCTTGTTTAACCTTTTGCGTGTTTGTTTTATTAAGCATAGCAAGCTTTAAAACCTCATCACAGCTTTTAACCGGCATAAAATTAATTTCACTGCGAATATGGGGAGGAATTTCCTCAAGGTCTTTAATATTCCCATGTGGAATAATTATATCAGTAATTTTATTTCGGTATGCCGCAAGAGCCTTTTCCTTAAGACCGCCGATGGGAAGAACTCTACCTGTAAGTGATATTTCACCTGTCATGGCAATATCACTGCGTACGTGTATGCCCGAAAGAGCACTTGCTACGGCGGTTGCTATTGTGATACCTGCACTGGGGCCGTCCTTTGGAACTGCACCCTCGGGAAAATGTATATGTATATCCCTTTTTTTATAAAAGTCGTGCTGTATACCAAGAGTGTCGGAAATGGAACGAATGAAAGAAACAGCCGCCTCTGCAGACTCTTTCATTACGTCTCCAAGCTTACCCGTAATCTGAATTTTTCCGCTTCCGGGAAGAGAAATTGCCTCACATTGAAGTATTTCACCGCCCACCTGCGTCCAGGCAAGCCCGTTTACCACGCCTATAGCGGGCTTTTTATCTACTGCATTTTCAATATATTTTTTCTCTCCAAGGAAATCGGACAGATTTTTTTCGGTGACCGATATACAGCCCTTATCTTTAACTTGTGCCATGATAGCTTTTCTGCAAATTTTTTCTATTTCACGCTCGAGCTTTCTTACGCCGGATTCCTTGGTATAGCACTCAATTATGCTCTTTATGGCTTTGTCAGAAAGTTTAAGGTCTTTTTTATCCAGACAGTGTCTTTGCATCTGCTTGGGCACAAGATGAAGCTTGGCAATGTTATATTTTTCATCATCAGTATAACTTGAAAGCTCCAGCACTTCCATCCTGTCTAAAAGGGGACGGGGGATTGTGGACGTGTCGTTAGCAGTTGCAATGAAAAGAACTTTTGATAAATCAAGTCCAACTTCCAGATAATTATCCCTGAATGATGAATTTTGTTCCCTGTCCAGAATTTCAAGCAGGGCAGAGGAGGGGTCTCCTTTGTAATCGGAGCCGACCTTATCAATTTCATCGAGAAGTATCAGCGGGTTTGCGGATTTTGCTTTTTTAAGAGCATTTACAATTCTTCCCGGCATTGCACCCACGTAAGTTTTTCTGTGACCGCGAAGCTCTGATTCGTCCTTCATACCGCCAAGACTTATTCGTACATAGTTGCGCCCCGTTGCTTCTGCAATTGATTTTGCAATGGAAGTTTTTCCCACACCGGGTGCTCCGTGAAGGCAAAGTATGGTTCCCGAAGGACTCTGTGTGCGATTTATCACTGCGAGCTGCTGGAGAACTCTTTCCTTAACTTTTTCCATTCCGTAATGGTCGCGTTCAAGAATTTTTTCGGCAATGTCAAGGTCTTTATTTTCTTCCGTATAGGTTTCCCAGGGTAGGTCGCAGATAAGCTCTAAATAATTTCTTGAAATACTGCTTTCCGGAGATGACGGAGGAAGCTTTTCATAGTTATTAAGCTCACGCATTGCTTTTTGGTACACTTCTTCGGGGAGGGGTGTGCTTTCAATGCGACATCTAAGCTCCGAAACCTCGTCCTCTTTATCATCACCCAGTTCTTCCCTTATTGCGCGAAGCTGTTCCCTGAGATAATACTCGTGATTGTGGTCATCCATCTGCTGCTTTACCTTAGCGGCAATAATGCTCTCCACATCGAGAATTTTAACCTCTTTTGTCATAACGTCAATAAGCTTTAAAAGCCGTTTTTTGACATTTGTAGTCTGAAGAAGCTCCTGCTTATCCTCGTTGCCCCGAATCAGATTAAAGGCAATAGTATCGCAAAAATCCGACGGATTTGATTCGGGTAAATCCTTCAGAAAGCTTTCTGTGGAAAGCTTTGGATTAAGCTCAATATAATCGTTAATCAGATAGTGTATCTGATTAAGAAATGCTGAATATTCTTCCACGGATAAATCCCTGTCGGAAGAATTTTTGTATGCAACGCAGCCCTCATAGAGATTCTCGCAGACAAAAGCACCGCTTAGCTTTCCGCGTGATTCTCCCTCAACAAGTATTCGAAGGCAGCCGTCGGGAAGCTTAAGAATCTGTTTGATTTTCGCAATTATACCAAAGGTGTTTACATCGCTTTCACCGGGCTCCTCTATTGCATCATTTTTCTGCGTTGCGAGGAATATAAGCCCGTTTGATGAAACGGCTTTGAGTACTGCATTTTTGCTTTTTTCCCTTGCCACGTCAAAGTGAAACACCGTTTTAGGAAAAATCACAAATCCGCGTACGGGAATAATAGGTAATATTTCTTTTTTTGTTGCCATAATAAAGTCCTTACTTAATTGTTTTTATATAATTTTCGTAATCGGTTGTATGCTCAACCTTTGCGTTTTCAATTATTTTGTTAATTTCCTCCTGCGCGGCATTCTGTGCCAGGAGACTGTTAAAATAAGCTTTAGCATTATTAAGCTCTTTCTCGCTTAAGGGCAGTCGCATAATAATATGGTAACCGTAATCGGTTTTTACCGGTGCTTTTGTGAGTTCATTCTCTTTTAAATCAAACGCCGCTTTTTCAAAAGGTTCAACCATTTCTCCCTTAGTAAAGGTATAACCCTCCTCGGTTGCTCCGGGGTCAATGTTATGCTCTTTCATAAGCGTATCAAAGCTTTCTCCTTTTTCAATGCGTGAAATAAGCTCTTTAGCAAGTGCTTCATCCTCTACAAGAATATGCTTTGCAGTGATATAACTTGTACGGAAGAGGTTTTCGTACTCTGAAATGTCATAATCCCTCTTTGCCGCATCCTCCTGAATGCTTTGAGTTGTTATTAAATAAACAAGAAACTTATTAACAAAATCCTGAAAAGCTTCTTTGCTTATAATCCCTGCCTCAATAGCTTTATCGGCATTATACTGCTGATTTAATTCCTGCTCTATATAACCAAGCAACTGTCCGGAGATATTTTTGAATTCCTCATTAAATGTCAAGTTGATTTTCTCCGCATGGGCACACAGAGCGTAAACCTGCAGAAGCATATTTTCAATTTCAGAAGTAAGCAGTTGTGCGGCAGGCACAGAATCAATGGTAAGAGTCTGCAAAGTAGCGTCAGGAGCGTAATTATCGCTGACCTCTTTCATGAACTCGTCCGTTGTGAAATTATAAAGAAGCATATTGAAAATACCGGCGTTTACCGCTTGTGAATCAACCTTAATCAATGTTTTGTCGGCAAAAGCTTTTAATAAGTCCGTGTCAACCTCATACATATCTCCTGTTATATAAACGGTTCTTGTTTCGCCGTCCCAATCTATTTTTTTGCCCAGAGCTTCGGTAATTGCACGGACAGGAACAAAGGTTGTACCGTCGATAAGGAACGGATTTACAATCTTGCCGCTCACGTCCTTAGGCTCTATTAAAGTGCCGTTTATCACAATTTTAATAACATCGGAGCCTTCAAATGCTTCTGACGGCTTTTCTCCGATATAAACGATGCGGTTTATGCCGTCCCATTCTACCTGCTGTCCCAAAGCCTCGGACACGGCGCGGACGGGAAGATATGTTGTTCCCTCTAAGAGAAACGGGTGAACGATTTTACCGTTAACATCTTTGGGAGTAAGCTTTTCGCCATCTACAACAATCTGAATTTCCGTGTTGATATTTTCCTGAGGGTTTACATCTTCCGCAAAAACGGCAGATGTGAAAAGCATTATTAAGCATGTAAGTAAGGCTAATGATTTTTTTAACATAATTTGCACCTCGCATTTTATACTTTTTAACCATTATATAATAACATACGGATGAAGAAATTGCAACAGTGCAAAAATGAAAAAGAATGAAAAAAATGTCGGAATTTACAAATAATTAACAGATTATCTGTTGACCATACATACAAAATTTGGTATATTATACTTGTAAAGGAGGAAATGGCTATGAAAGAAACAGGTATTGTCAGAAAAGTTGATGAGCTTGGAAGAATAGTACTTCCCATTGAACTGAGGCGTACTTTGGACATTGCAATTCGTGACCCTCTTGAAATCTACGTCGAGGGAGAGAATATTATTTTAAGAAAATACAATCCGTCATGCATTTTCTGCGGTGCTAAGGAAAACATCTTCGTATACCAGGGAAAGAATGTTTGCGGAAATTGTATCGATGACATTAAAAAAACTGTAATTTAACTTGAAAATAAAACCATGCAGTGTTATAATAACTGCATGGTTTTGTTTTTAGGGAAAAAACAATCAAGGAGGAATAATTTTGAAATCGGTTATCACAGTTATGGGTGAGGACAGCGTAGGCATCATTGCAAGGGTAAGTGCGCTTCTTGCCAAAAATGAAATTAATATAATTGATATTTCACAAACTACATACGAAAATCAGTTTTTAATGGTGATGGTTGTGGATATGAAAAATTCCAATACATCATTTGCCCAAACGGTAAATGAATTAAAGGCTTTGGGTGAAGAGCTTGGTCAGAAAATCCAGGTTCGTAATAAAAAAGTTTTTGATTCGATGCATAGAATTTAAGGGAGGGAGTATACACAATGATAGATCCTTTTGAAATAATGGAAACCATTAATATGGTGGACAATGAACATCTTGATATAAGAACAATTACCATGGGAATTTCTCTCCTTGACTGCATCGGTCAGGATTCGGATATTGCGTCCCAAAAGGTTTATGATAAGGTAACGCGTCTTGCGGAAAATCTGGTACCCGTAGGGGAGCAGCTTGAAAGGGAACTGGGAATACCGATTATAAATAAGAGAATTTCGGTAACGCCCATTTCAATTGTAGGCTCTGCCTGCGGAGACTATGTTAAATTCGCAAAGGCTCTTGACCGTGCGGCAGATGCTACGGGCGTTAATTTTATCGGCGGTTATTCCGCACTGGTACAGAAGGGATATACCAAGGGAGAATATGACTTCATTGAAACCATTCCGGAAGCTCTTTGCACCACAAATAAAATTTGTTCCAGCGTAAATGTAGGCTCTACAAAGGCAGGCATTTCCATGGATGCTGTGGCACATATGGGAAGAATTATTAAAAGGACGGCAGAGCTTTCCAAAGACCGTGACGGCTTCGGCTGTGCAAAGCTTGTGGTTTTTGCAAATGCTGTTGAGGACAACCCCTTTATGGCAGGTGCATTTCACGGAACAGGTGAGGGAGAGTGTGTAATAAACGTTGGTGTAAGCGGTCCCGGAGTTGTAAAGAAGGCACTTGAAAAGGTAAAGGGTGCAGATTTCGGAGTTGTGGCGGATACCATTAAAAAGACCGCATTTAAAATTACCCGTATGGGTCAGCTTGTTGCAGGTGAAGCGGCAAAAAGGCTTGGCGCACAGTCGGGAATTGTTGACCTTTCCTTAGCGCCCACTCCCGCAATCGGTGACAGTGTTGCTCATATTCTTGAGGAAATGGGCGTTGAAAAATGCGGTGCACCGGGAACCACGGCGGCTCTTGCGTTGCTTAATGATGCCGTGAAAAAAGGCGGTGTAATGGCTTCCTCCTATGTGGGCGGTCTCAGCGGTGCATTCATCCCCGTCAGCGAAGATGCAGGAATGATTGATGCGGTAAGATGTGGGGCGCGTTCTCTTGAAAAGCTTGAAGCAATGACATGTGTTTGTTCCGTGGGTATTGATATGGTTGTTGTTCCGGGAGATACCTCAGCGGAAACAATATCGGGAATTTTGGCAGACGAGGTTGCAATAGGTGTTATAAATACCAAAACAACGGCGCTCAGAATTATTCCCGCCCCCGGGAAAAAGGTAGGGGACATTGTGGAATTCGGCGGACTTTTAGGTACAGGTCCCGTAATGCCCGTAAACCCCTACGGCTGCACCGACTTCATCAGCCGCGGCGGCAGAATACCTGCTCCCATGCATAGCTTAAAAAATTAAATATCAGTTATAATATAAAGATAAGGGGGTGTAAAAAAACCGAGTTTTTTACACCCCCTTTGGTACAATATTAGCATAGCTTGTAGCCGGTACCACGGCATGATTTACAAGTTATGCTTATTTTTATTATAATGAGAAGGTAATGGTCTGACGGCACCTCCTTGGAACCTTGCGTTCGTAAACGAAAGTGTCAGCCGC
>JAZNYX010000069.1:0-3557 GCA_045594665.1 Clostridia bacterium
ATTGGTTTAGCCTGACGGCCGATCTTGACCCTACCCTTTTCACGGAAGAGCACTATGTCGGAGAATACATCTATGTTGCGTTTCAGATGAAAGAGGTTGACAGCGCGAGTTGGCAATACTGTTTTTGGAACAGTAAAAGAAGCTACTTTAAAATGACAGTTACAGGACAGAAATAAAATTAATCTTCCGGGGCAGATATAATCTGCCCCGGAAGCGAAAGGCAGGCTCTGTCTTGAAAGGAGAATTTAAAATGAAAAAACGTATAATGTCCTTACTGCTCTGTATTGTTTTATTGATGCCCTGTATTTCTGTAAACGCCACTATATATTCGAGTTTTAAAACCGGTGACCCCTTTCAGGTTCCGGAAAACCCCCGGCAGATTCCGGAGGATATTTATCAGGAACCCTATATGCCACTTCAGAATATTGTCGTATATGCTCCCTGGCTTAAAAATTATACAGTTATGAAGAAGGAAGAATTTGCTTCCGGCGTCTATGGCGGCGATGGGCTGCAGTTGGTATACCAAATGGATATTTCACCCGTAAATCCTGATATTATCTATTTTGGTACAGATACCTCCAGCGTTTATAAAACTACTAACGGTGGTAAAACCTGGTATAACGTAGAAAATCATACCGGTTCCGCCTTGACAAGGGGATTATTGTGTGATCCTTTTGACGAAAACATAGTTTACGCAGCCTTTACCGGTACAGGCTTTTTCCGCAGCAAGGACGGAGCAAGAACATGGGAATGGCTTATTAAGGATACCGAATCCCAGAAAGTCGGCGGAAGAGGAGATAACATTGTGGCAGACGGAGAGGGTAACTGCTATTTTGCGTCAGGAAGCGGAATATGGAGACTCGACCGCGAAACAGACAAGATTACCAATCTTACCCCGCAGTTTCAGAATCTTACTGGTGATAATGGCATAACCTGGTACGATATGGCGATTTCAAAGGATGGGCAGTTTATTTATGCCTGTGCAGTTGAAAGCCATAACAACGACCTTGAAAGTGGTATTTATGCAAGCTATGATGCGGGAAAGACATGGCAGATAATCGGCAATGACGAAAGCCGTGTTTGTAAACCGTACTCTCTGGCAATTCATCCCGAGGATAAAAATCACATATTCTTTGCGGCAAGTTATACCGACCGTACAACGGGAAAAACAACTACCAATGCCCTTTATGAATCCTTCGACGCAGGAAAGACAAGTGAAGCTATTCATGAAAATATTTACGAGAATCTTCCGGAGGGGGTTAAAGCTACTCCTGCAGGTATCAGAATGCTCCAGTTTGGACCAAAGCGAGATAACGGAGAATACGCCCTTTATTATTCGGGAAATCAATGTACATATCCCTTACGCGTCAGCTATGATTACGGAAGAACTTTTAAAAGGGTATTCGAAAAGAAAGACAATCTGGGAGGAAACACTATTCGTGAAAACGAAACGGGCTGGTGGGCTCAGGCCTTTGACATTAATGACTTTGACCCTGACCACTTAGTTTTTGGTGCTTCCGGCGTATATGAAACGCGAGGGGAGGGATTCACCCGTATCTCTTCGGGATTTATCGGTTCTGCATTTGTAGACTTTACCCGTGATAAGCAGGGAAGAGCCTTTATCCCTACAATGGACTGTGGTGCGTATATTAGCGACGGTGAATTTACACCGGAAAAGTTCCCCACAGCATATGAGTTGCCGGCAGGAATAGAAAAAATTGCAAAAGCAATCGTGGACCCAAGTGACGATGATCACGTTGTATGCTATATAGGTCGTTCAAACGGTAGTGCTGATACTTACGGAATCCGTCAAAGCTTTGATTTCGGCGATACACTCAATGAAATGAATCCCGATACTGCAATTCCGCAAAACCAGGCAAAGTATGGAAATGCACAGGTGCTTGAGTATGATGTGGATAATCCGGATATAATCTATATGTCATACCACAATAGCTATGATAACGGCAAAACCTGGGTTAAAAATGAAATTGACGGTCAGGAGGCATTCTGGCTTGATATTCAAAACAGCAATCCCAACCGCATAATTGCAATAACGGGCACCGATGAGGCTACCAAGCTCTATCTCAGCGAAGACAGAGGGAAAACATGGAAATTTATTATAAGCCCCGGCTTTAGTAATTTTTATGCTGCAATAATCAGTGAAGATAACAACAACGAAATCTGGTTCACCAATAAATACGACATGGGAAAAATATATATAGATAGCGGGGCTAAATTAGTGCAGGAGAAGCTTCTTGATTATCCGTACTTTCATCATCTTGCCCAAAATCCCGACAATCCCAAGCATTGGTTAGTAGGCAGCTATAATATTCAAGACACGTTTGGAAAATTTATGGTTGCCGAAACTCTTGACGGTGGAGTGTCCTGGCATGTGGTTCCCGGATTGTGGGGTACTGAAGTTAACATGATTAAGTTCATAGAGGGGACTACTTCGGCTTTTTTTGGCACGATGGGTGGTTTGATGATATATGACTATGCTGAGTATTCAAAGTACCTTAATTCTAAGGTAAAGATTACCCTCGACGGTAAAGAAGTAAGCTACAGCGAACAGCCTAAAATAGTAAACGGCAGAACAATGGTTCCCATGCGAGAGCTTTTTGAACAGCTTGGTGCAAAGGTTAACTATAATGACCAAACCCGCCTTATCACAGCAAGTAAGGATGGGACATATGTCTCCCTTACTCCGGGAAGTGATAAAGCAACGATAAACGGAAAAGAGGTAGCTCTCGATGCCTCACCCTTTATCACGGAAAAGGGCAGAACTATGGTTCCCCTCCGTTTTGTATCCGAGGCTTTAAGCGTCGGAGTAGGATGGAATAGTGAAACACGGACAGTTTATATTAAGCATAGAAAATGACAAGTGTGGCGATAAAAATTCCTTGTCATCCTGAGCGGAGTATTTACCCACCGTAGAGACGATTCAAGAATCGCCCGCGGGACATTCGTGAATGTCCCCTACAACGAATTTTGCATTTATCTATGGGATTAATTAAATTAAATTACATTATACCCCCCGTCGGGAGGGCATCCCGGCACGCAAATCAAAAAAAGAAAGGAAAAAAGAAAAATGTTAAAAAAACTTTTAACCCTCAGCCTGGTGGCTGTTATGCTCGGCACTGCTGTTTATGCGGCAAGCCCTATGGGATTAGCCCTTACTGCATACGCAGAAACAACGCCGGTGGTTGAAACAAAAACTGCGACAGCGGATATTACGACTAACGGCGGGATGGATCTCGTCGAGATTAGACCCGGAGTCGCTGTTCGAGACAGCGTTGAGACAGTCGATAACTCGATAGCCGCGGAAGACGGCAGATGGTACCTGGCACAAGTCAAAATAGGAAGCGGATATTCAAGCTTTACAAGTATAGAGTTTGGAATTTGCGCGGCGTATTCGTCAGGAAAGGCAGATTTCTACTGCGTACCTCTGAAAAAAACTGATTTTGATATGGCTAAAACAGCAGCTGCGAACGGAACGTCCCTTACGACGTTAACTGCTCCGTACCAGAGTGGCTACTCATCGCTTGGAACTTATGATG
>JAZNYX010000070.1:0-11939 GCA_045594665.1 Clostridia bacterium
CTTCAACCATCAGACATCTTCTTTTAGAAATAAACCAACAGCACGAAAACATAAATTCGGCTTTAAAGCGAATAAAAGAGTTTTCGAGTGCACGTTCCTGCTTTTTTGCGGATACCGACGGAGAAGATCATTACTATATCAGACCTTCTTTAAAAGAAAAACGTTTGTTGGGAGACGAAAGAAAATATTTTATCGGTGAGCTTTTCAGGTATGCCGCGAAAATCCATACCGGCGATTCTTCTACAGGCTTTATGCGAATTATTCCGAACGGACATCTTCTGAAAACGAATCCGGAATTGTATCGCTTTTTGTTAAATAACAGCATCAAAGATGTATCTTTTGCTATTATAACTGACAAAAATAACCATGTCAGCATCCTGGGAACAATAAATCCCAAGAGAAGCTCCGATATCAGAAAGCTTATTGAAGATGTTGTAATTTGCTTTTCAATCGCTATATACAACAAAAAACATCTTAACAGAACGGAGCTTGCCGCAACAACGGATGCACTTACCGGAGCTTTAAACCGTGTTGCATACAAAAAGGATATCCTGATGTTTGATAAAGAAAAACCGGAAGAATTTTCATGCATTTATATTGATGTTAATGAGCTTCACATCAGAAACAACAAGTACGGGCACGCCGCAGGCGATGAGATGCTTATCTATATTGCCAATTCGTTAAAAGAAGTGTTCTTCGGACATAGCATTTACCGTATGGGCGGCGATGAGTTCTTAGTATTCACAAAGAAAATCTCACAGAACGATGTCAAGCAGAATATAGAGACATTTATTGAGCAATTAAAGCCTATGGGTTACAATGTGGCTATCGGTATGTCTTACAGAATGAAAAACACAAACTGCGAGGAAATGGTAAGAGAAGCTGAAGTAAGAATGTATGAAGCAAAGGCTCAGTATTATCAGAACAAACAGCAGATAAGCATTTCTGAGGACAAAGACAAAAATTATGTTTACACGAAAACAGGAATAAGAGAAATTGATACTATGATATCCGTTATGAAAGAGCATTACAACGGCATATACAGAGTGTCGCTTGAAAGTGACAATGCTCACAGAATTCTTATGCCTGCTTATCTCGGTTACAAGGAGGATGAAGAAAACTTCTCAAAGTTGCTCTCAAAATACATTCACGATATTGTTCATCCTGATTTTAACAGAGCTGTTATGAGCTTTTTGAATTATGATGCAATAAAAAGGCAGATTTCGGAAGGTAAAACACCGTCAATTACATACAAAAAGACACATGGCGAAACGGTTACGCTCAGCGTATACAACCTGACCAACGATAAAGATAATGTAAAAGATACTCTTTGGGTTTTTGCCAAATAATAAAGTCGATAGCAAACGGAGGAATCATGAATTGACACTGCAAGTAATCAGGTTTGCAATTGTGGGAGCAATTTCCGCTTTTGTGGATGTGGGAGTTCTTGTTGCATTAAAAGAGCTTTTGTGCGTGGATGTCCTTATTTCTTCCGCAATCTCTTTTTGCGTTTCCGTCACGGTAAACTATTTTTTGAGTATGACCTTTGTTTTTAAAGGTAAAAATCAAAGTAAGCTTTATGAATTTATAATTTTTGTATTGCTCAGTCTTGGAGGACTGATGTTAAATCAGTTGATTTTGTGGATTGGTGTTAAATTTACGTCCGTATATTACCTTGCAGTGAAATTTTTTGCTATGGTAATTGTGCCGTTTTATAACTTCATAACAAGAAAAATGTTTCTTGAGTCAAAGAGAAAATGAGTGTGAAACGTTATGAACAATGTTTTCAAAAAAGATTTATACAGATATTACGGCGAAAACGGCGCGCCGATTTTAAAAAAGATATTCATGCCACTTGAAGTAAAATACATATCTGTGTTCCGAAAAGCGAATATGTGTAAATTCCTGCCGCTAAAGCTTTTTTACATGTTAAGGCTTATGTATCTGTCGAACAAAACCCATATTCAGATTCCGGCACGAACGCGCATCGGAGAAGGCTTCTATATCGGACATCTCGGCCGTGTTGTAATTCACCCCGATGCAGTTTTAGGTAAAAATATAAACGTTGGCACAGGTGTTACAATAGGTATGGAAAATCGCGGAAAAAGAAAAGGTGCGCCGCAAATCGGTGATAATTGCTGGATTGGAACAAATGCCGTTGTAGTTGGAAATGTTAAAATCGGCAGTGACGTTCTTATCGCGCCGCTATGCTATGTCAATTTCGATGTTCCGGACCACAGTGTTGTCATAGGAAACCCCGGAAAAATAATTTCCAAAGAAAATGCAACTGCAGATTACGTCTGTAACCGCGTATAAAATCCGGATTGAGTTTGTTTCAGGGTAGGGAGGTGCCAAGGTGGAAGAAAAAGACTCCAGAATTAAAAACAATCTGGTATCGTCGCTTGTGTATCAGGTTGTGCTTATAACACTCAGCTTTCTTTTGCCGAGATTGTACCTTGAGAATTTTGGCTCAGAGGTCAATGGAGTTCTTTCTACGATCAAGCAGATTTTTACATATATGTGCCTTCTTGAGGCTGGCGTGGGGCTTGCCACAACTCAGGCATTGTATAAGAAAATCGGCGAAAAGGATTACGAGAGTGCAAGCTCAGTTCTTTCGGCGACCAACGTTTATTACATTAAAACCGGAATAGTATACCTCCTTATTGTTTTTGTCATTGCGGCAGTGTATTCTTGCGCAGTATCGACATCAATAAACAGTGCTGTGCTGTTTTTTATCATTATATTGAATGCAATTCCGAGCCTGTTCAGTTATTTTGTTCAGGCAAAATACAGAATCCTTATGGAGGTGGATGGCAGAAGGTATGTAATTAACAATGCTGAAACAGTGCTTCAACTTGCTTCAAACGCAGGGAAAATACTTGTTCTGCTCCTTACTGACAGCCTCGTTCTTATCCAATTGGTTTATTGCATAATTGCTCTTTTGCAGCTTGGCTTTTTGTATATATACGCAAAGCGCAGATATATATGGCTTGATTTAAAGGCAAAGCCGGATTTTGATGCCATCTCTCAGAAAAATTCTGTTTTGGTGCATCAGCTTTCGGGAATGGTGTTCAACAACACCGATGTGATACTCATTTCTCTCCTTTGTGATTTTAAGGCAGTAAGTATCTATGCCATATACAATATCTTCTTTTCACAGGTGCAGAATTTCATAACGAATGTTGTTTCGTCCTTCACTTTTGCTTTGGGACAGATGTTTAATACAGACAGAGAAAAGTTTGACAAGCTGTTTAATGCATATGAAACCTTTTATGTAATGATAACCTGCGTGATTTACACGCTCATGGCGGTGTTTTTGCTGCCTTTGATACAGATATATACAAGCGGAATAAATGATGCAGAGTATACAAATACATTTCTGTTGTTGCTGTTTGCAATAATGAATTTGCTTGCGTGCGGCAAGCTTCCTGCAACAGGTATCATTGAATATTCAGGAGCTTTTGAAAAAACCCGTTCTCATGCAATATTGGAAATGGTTATTAATATAACAGTTTCAGTTTTGGCAATTGCATATATGGGAATATGCGGAGCAATTCTCGGAACAATTGCAGCGCTTGTATATCGCGGGATAGTAACGATTTATTATTCAAACAGGAAAATTCTGAAAAGAAAACAAAGCTGTACATACAAAATCCTGATTTCAAACTGGGCAGTTTTCGCTTTGGTTATGGCGGTGCTTTTTGTTGATACATTCAGCAATATGTCTTTTCTGCGGCTTTTGCTGAATGGAATAATCCATTCAATATGGATTGCCGGGGTATACTTGCTTGTCAATTTTGCATTTAACAGGTCTGCGTTTAAAACGCTTTTTGAATTGTATAAGGGGAAAAGGGCATATGAGCATTCCTAAAGTGATTTATTATTGCTGGTTTGGAAAGGGAAAACTTCCGAAACTTGCACAAAAATGTATAAAAAGCTGGAAAAAATACTGTCCCGATTACAGAATAGTCTGCATAAATGAAGAGAATTTTGATGTGAGTCAGAACAGATATGCCGCGGAGGCATATAAAGCCGGTAAGTGGGCGTTTGTCAGCGATTATGCACGGCTTTGTGTGATTTATGACAATGGCGGAATTTATCTGGATACAGACGTTGAGCTTATAAAGCCTCTTGATAAGCTTGTTGAAGGAAGCGGATATATGGGCTTTGACGATAACGGAATAATTTCAACAGGACTCGGCTTTGCATGCGAAAAGGGAAGTGAATTAATTGCCGCGTTGCTTGCGGATTATGAAGGAATCCCTTTTATTCTTCCTGACGGCACATATGACATCACCCCTTGTCCTGAGAGAAACACAGAAACTTTGATAAAGCTCGGAATGGACATTGCCGATAAAGATCAGGTGTTTATGGGAATGCGGATGCTGCCTGAAGATTATCTATGTCCGATGAAATATTACAGCGGAAGAAAAATAATAACCGAAAACACGTATTCAATACATCATTTTTGTGCATCGTGGATATCTCCGACAGCAAAGAGAACGCTGTTTGTAAAACGGATTGTCGGTGTAAAGCTGTATGATAAGCTGTATGGAAAATTTTTGCATAAATTCAAGTGGTTGGAGTGGTAAACTTGCCTGAGAGAGCATTGAAAAAACTTAATGCATATATTTTGCCTGAGTGGAAGGTCTGTTTTTTTGCGGCTCTCGTGGTTGGCATACTTTCTCATCTGTATAAAATAACAAACTGGCTTCCTAATTGGGACTCGCTTGTGTTCAGATACGATTCGCAGAATATGATTGGTCTCGGACGGTGGTTTTTGCCCGTTGTCTGTTCGTTCAGTTCGTTTTATGATTTACCATTTTTAAACGGTATTGTGGCAATTCTGTTTCATGCACTCAGCGCTGTTTGTATCTGCAGAATACTCAATGTCCGAAAAAAAATTACCGCATTTCTAATAGGAGCAGTAATTGTTTCGTTTCCTACGGTTACATCTGTTATGATGTACAACTACGTGGCAGACGGCTACAGTATAGCGTTTTTTCTTTCAACGCTCGCGGCGCTGCATATGACTAAAGGAAAGAACGGATATATTATCTCAGCTGTGCTTATCGCGTTGTCAGCGGGTATTTATCAGGCGTATATTACCGTTACAATAATGCTTGTTTTATTTTGGCTGATTGATGAAATAATTTATAATCACGAAGCTTTCGGGAATGTTCTGAAAAAAAGCGTGTGTATGCTGCTGTCCGGAATATCCGGTATGGTACTGTATGGCATTATTCTAAAAGTGATTCTTGGTGTTTCTTCTGCAGAGTTGCTTGATTATCAGGGAATAAATTCAACGGTATCTTTGGCAAATATAGACCTGCCCGGCTCGCTTTATGCAGTAAAAGAAACTTTTGTTAACTGCTTTTTTGATTTATCGGAAGGCGTAAATGTATATGTTGTTTTGAATGTTTTTATTTTGCTGTTCACACTTTATCATTATGTTAAGTATATAGTGAGAAATGAAATTTACAGGAAAACCATTAATGTTTTTGCTGTTGCACTCTTAGCAGTCGCGCTTATATTCGGAGCCGGCGCGCTGGCATTTGCAAATCCGGAAATTGATTATCACAATCTTATGCTTATGGGTTATTCCGTCTTTTATATATTTTTCATTATCCTTTATGAGAGGGGAAACGATACAAACGAAAGACATACCTGCATCAAGTGCTGGATTGTGCTGATAGCATCGGCGGCAATAATCACAAATCAGGTTGTTATATCAAATGTGAGTTATCATAAGGCGCAAATCGCCTATGAAAAGTCATACGGTGTTCTTATGCGTATAGCAGACCGCATAGAAAAAACGCCCGGTGCGGAAAATTGCGATAGGCTTCTTGTTATCGGGGCACTTGAAAACAGCGAAAAATACAGCGTTAACCTATCGCCGGACATTACCGGAATAACGGATGGATATATAATCCGCGCAGATGATGAAACGGTAGGTCAGAGCGTGCTCAACAGCGCACTCCGCGACTATTGTGAAATGGATTACGAGATTGTGAGCGGAGAAGAAAAAAAGATGCTGGCACAGAACGAAAAGATTGAAGCTATGGGCGAATGGCCGGCAAAGGACTGTGTGGTAGCAGTGGATGGCACGATAGTGATAAAGCTTGGAACAGAAGGTGAGTGTTAAGTGGTATATCTTTGTGCCGATGATTACGGATTGTGCAAAGAAATCTCCGAACACATACAGCAGTGTATTGACGCGGGTGCGCTTAATAAGGTCAGTGTTTTCCCGAATTTTGACGCGGTGGATTTGCAGAAGATACGGAATAATAAAAACATCCGTATGTCCCTGCATCTCAACCTTGTCGAGGGGAAATGTATGTCAGAGGCTTATGAAATTCCCCTGCTTGCAGATGAGAAAGGGAATTTTAAGCAAACCTTTATCGGACTGCTGGTACATAGCTTAATCCATAGAAAAAAGTTTGAAGCGCAGGTGTGCAAGGAAATCAGGGCGCAGGTTTTATTTTGGAAAAAGGCGATAGGAGAAGATGTTCCTTTTTGCATAGACAGCCATCAGCATACGCATATGATTCCTGCCGTGTTCAGGGCGTTGCTTAAGGTTCTCAGTGACGAAAAAATCAAACCGGAACACATAAGACTTCCCGCTGAACCGTTTTGGATATACATAAAAACACCGTCACTGTATTTCACATACAGTGTGGTTAATGTTATCAAACAATGGCTGCTGAGCTTCTTATGGCTGCTGAATAAAAATCAGGTAAAGAAACATAAAATACCGGTATCGCATTTTTTCGGGATTCTTTTTTCGGGAAAGATGGATGAAAAAAGAGTAAGCAAAATTCTGCCGAAGTACGTTAAAATGGCAGAAAAAGACGGACAGGATATAGAGGTTTTGTTCCATCCGGGATATATAGACAAAAACAAACTTGGTTTTAAAGAAAAAAATGTAGTGTTCGAAAAATTCTATATATCGGAAAACAGAAAAACGGAATTTGATTCTGTTATGAAAATATCAGAAAGAAGTGTGCTGTAATGCCCTACATCGAACAGGATAAGGTGGATGCAAAGACAAGAGAAAAACTTGAGGCAATTATTGAAAAATCATATGCCTCTTACTGGAGGAAAAAAAGACTTTTCGACATCTTTTTTGCAACGCTGATTTTGTTGTTTTTTCTGCCGCTTATGATAGTTATTTCTTTGATAATCGTAATTGACGACCCAAGCGCAGGCCCTTTTTTCAGGCAGATAAGAGTTGGGCGCCACGGGGAAGAGTTTTATATGTATAAGTTTCGGACTATGCGGGCTAATGCTGATGAGATGATTGAGGAGCTGGCTAAACGTAACGAAATGGACGGACCGGTTTTCAAAATGAGAGAGGATCCGCGAATAACGAGAGCGGGAAAGTTCCTGCGAAAAGTTTCTCTTGATGAGCTTATGCAGTTTTTCAATGTACTTAAGGGTGATATGACTCTTGTGGGTCCGAGACCTCCTCTTCCGAGAGAGGTTCAGTTCTATACGGATTATCAGAAGCTGCGTCTTCTTGTTACGCCCGGCATAACCTGCACGTGGCAGATTTCAAAAAACAGAAATGATATTCCGTTTGAACAGTGGGTTGAAATGGATATCGAATACATACAGACAAGAACATATCTCAATGATTTGAAAATAATGCTGAAAACGCCGATAGTTATGCTTACAGCTACCGGCAGGTGATTGGAATCCGGAGGGAAGAAAATGAAAGTTGCTATGATTGGGCATAAGGTTGTTCCGTCGCGGCGCGGAGGAATAGAAAATGTGCTCACAACGCTGTGCCCGATATTGGTAGAGATGGGGCTTGATGTCACCTGTTACAACCGATCTTCAGATAAGGTTGAAAACGAATATGTGGGAACAGTTAAGAACGGGATGTATAAGGGCGTAAAAATCAAGAATGCATGGACACTGAACGTGCGTGGCTTTGCCGCAATGATAGCATCCTTCACTGCGGCGATAGCAGCTTCGTTTAAAAATTACGATGTTATCCATTTTCATGCGGAGGGACCGTGTGCCGCTTTGTGGATTCCGAAGCTTTTCGGTAAAAAATGCGTGGCAACGGTTCACGGCCTTGATTGGCAGAGAGAAAAATGGGGAAAAGGTTTTGCGTCTAAGTACATAAAATTCGGGGAAAAAATTCTTGCAAAATATGCAGATGAAGTTATTGTGTTAAGTCAGGCTGCGCGTGATTACTTCAAAGAAACGTATAACCGTGAAACCGTAATTGTTCACAATGGGATAAGCCGTCCGGAAAGACGCGACGCATGCATTATCACAGAAAAGTACGGACTATGCAAAGACGGATACATATGTCTTGTATCAAGGCTCACTGCAGAAAAGGGTGTTCACTATCTCATTGATGCATACAGCAGAGTCAGAACGGACAAAAAGCTTGTTATTGCAGGAGATACAAGCGATACGGATGATTATGTAAGGATGCTGAAGGAAAAGGCTGCGGGGAACCCTGATATCATTTTTACAGGTTTTATATCGGGTGATGAGCTTTCTGAAATATATTCAAATGCGTATATAGCGGTGCTGCCCTCTGACCTTGAAGGAATGTCGCTGTGCCTTTTGGAGTCTCTTGCATATAAGAACGCACTTTTGTGCTCGGATATTCCGGAGAACACGTCGGTCGCAGAGGATAAGGCGGTTTACTTTCAAAAAGGAAATGTTAAGGATTTGGCAGAAAAGCTTCAGGTTTTGTGTGACGATAGACATCTTGTGGAAAACTTAAGAGATGGTGCGGATGAGTTTATTTTAAACAAATACAGCTGGCAGGATGCTGCGAAGGCGACCTGCAGACTTTATGAAAAATTAAAGTAAGGGTTTGTTAGATATGTATAACAGAACAAATTTTGAAGAAATGGAAACGAGCAGGGAAAGAGTGAAAGAGTTTTTTCGGCAATTAGTACCGGCTGAGTTTTATGATACATGGGCAGAAACGTTTGAGATTGAGTATGCCGACGAAAAGCAGGTGTTGGTTACATATCACGGTGCTGAGAGTATCAAAAAATTCAAAAAAGAATGCAAAGAACCCCTGTCGCTCTGCATTTATTCGATAATGGGTTATAAAAAAAGAATAAAAATATCAAAAAAGAAAATTCACAAAAGCTCAAACCACAAAGCAAAAAAGAAAATACGGGCTGCAAAATTCTTTGTTATAGGTATGATATTTGTCTTTTTTGCAACATCAATCATCGTTGTTATGTGCAATTATATCGGCAATCGGGATTTCAGAGAAACTTTTTACAACGTTAGTAGCCTGAAGGTTGACAGCTCGGTTCGCGTTATTCAGTTGTCTGATTTGCATGGCTCCTCCTACGGTGAAAAGAATGCAAAGCTGCTCTCTCGTGTTGAAGCTTTGAAGCCTGATATAATAATCTGCACCGGCGATATTGTTAATTCGGCGCGTGATGACGTTGATTACGCTGCGGATTTAGGTGAGAAGCTTGCAAAGATTGCACCTTCGTATTATATATACGGTAACAACGAGGTTGAAAGCATTTACGGCTTTCCGCTTAATGAAGCAGAGCTTGATCGAAAATTCGGCTTTCGGAAGGATAATCGCGACGAAACAGCACTTTTGAAAATCGAAGATTCTTTTGAAGAAACACTTGAGAGTACCGGGATAAAGGTTCTGAAAAACGAAAAGGACACAATAAAGGTAAAAACCATGACGATTGATGTGTATGGAGTTTTAACCTCGAATCCGTCCTCATTCTGGTCATATTCGGAAAAAGCCTTCGCGGATTATATCTATGAAAACACAGATAATCTTAAAATAACCGCAGTGCATGAGCCGTTTATTTTCCAGGAGTTCCAGCCTGAGTTTTGGGGAGATTTGATGGTTTGCGGGCATACTCACGGCGGTGTGGTGCGCGTGCCGCTTCTCGGACCGATGTTCACGCACGAGGATGGCCTTTTCCCCGAAAGAGACGGAAACTTTGTTTACGGAAGATATGACGCTGCGGGAAAACCTCTCATCGTAAGTGGCGGACTTGAAAATTTGAATGTTTTCCGTATAAATAATCAGCCGGAGCTGGTCATTATCGATATTAATAAATTTTAATTTTGTGAGGAATAGAGAGAATGGTTACTGCACTATTTCAAAAATTAATCATTTTAATTGTCGGTGTATTGTTTCTGACATCGGCGGCTTTGATATATTTCCGTTCTAAAAATGTAAATCGCGCAGAGCGCACCCAGATTTTCAAAACGGCAGAATATCTCAATGCGTGGATAATTCTCATCTGCTTTATCACGACGATGGTGTATGGGATTTTCAATCACTATGAACTTAAAAAATCCGTTCACGCAATTATCTCGCTGAACTATTCCGAGGCATCGCAAGCGCTCAACTCCAACGGCACCCGATATAATATGGCAGAAATTATCAGCGATGAGGTTGTGGACAGAGCTATAAAAAAGGGCGCACTTGAGGATGTGACGGTAAAACAGCTTAAAAGCTGCCTTGTGGTTTATCCGTGTGTGCAGGGCGGTGTCGGAGATGAGTCTGAATATCATATTTCCACAGAGTTTGCGGTAGAGTATCACGCATCAAAGGATACAGACCATCTTGATTCGGAAAATGTTATAAAACTGATAACTGCGGCTTACAAGGAATACTATATAGAAAAATATACTGATAATTTCAGCCTGTCTTCTGAGAAACCGGATTTTGCAAAAATGGAGTATATGGATATAGTATCGTATCTTGATAAGGAAACGGGCGCTGTTCTTAATTATTTGTACGGTATGGCTGAAAAGAACCCGAGCTTCGTTACTGAAAACAACAGCACCTTCAATTCCATTGCAGGCAAGGTGTATCAATTTAAGGAGACCCAGATAAATCAGAATTTAAGGTCTCTTATCCTGCAGAACGGAGTTGTAAGGGACAAGGGTGGATACATCGACCGATTGGCGTATCAAAATAAAAATGTTGATTTTGACCGCCGGAAAAACAATGCTTCCTATAATCTTTGCAACCAGGCAATTGAAATGTACAGCGAGGAAATGACCAGGGTGGTTCTCGTTCCGACATGGGATCAATCCGGCAAATACTATATGGGAAGAACAAAGGTCGGCGTTGATGAGTTGTCCGTTATGGCAACAAATTTCAGCAATTATGTGGCATCTAACGAGAAGGAGATTATGGACAATAATCTTATAATCAATAAGATAGCTGAAAAGACTCCTAATGCCGGACTTTATGCGTCGGCGGATTCGTTGATAGAATCCATTTATAACAGCATCAAGGGATTTGAAAAAGAAGCGATAAACGCGGGCAGAGAATATTCAAGCCACAAAATGAACCAGTGCATTGCAGTGACCATTTATGGCATATCGCTTATGAATGAGCTGAAAACGCTTTTGCTTTTTGCAGCATTTGCGTATGTATCGCTTATTTTGCGTCATATTTCGAAGAAATTCCCTAAAAAGGCATAAAGGGCTGAGGGAGGATAATGATGAAAAATTTTCAGATTTTAAGATATTTAAAAAAACTTTTGCCACTGATAATAGTTTTTTGCTTGGTGGCGACATATGCTGTTTATTTCAAGCTTTCAGGAGCTAATTCTTATATAGCTTCTGAGGTTATCCATTATAATGACGAGCAGGCAGAAAAAGGCCTTGCTCCCACCGGTGATAAGCTGGATGTAAACGAAATTAAATCATCTGCGGTAATGTCAAAGGTTGTTGACAAGATGGGGCTTACGGGTATTTATTCGGTTGACAGCCTTATTTCAAGAATAAACATAACGCCTATTGAAGACGCAGACAAAGTTGCTCAGAAAGAGGCAAAGCTTGAAGAGGGTGAGGAATACATATATGAGCCAAGCACATTTATTGTTTCCTTTGCGGCAACGAGCGGGGAAGGACCGGATTTTGCCCGAACAATACTTGATGAAACACTGGATGTTTATTTT
>JAZNYX010000071.1:0-13421 GCA_045594665.1 Clostridia bacterium
ATTGGTTTAGCCTGACGGCCGATCTTGACCCTACCCTTTTCACGGAAGAGCACTATGTCGGAGAATACATCTATGTTGCGTTTCAGATGAAAGAGGTTGACAGCGCGAGTTGGCAATACTGTTTTTGGAACAGTAAAAGAAACTACTTTAAAATGACAGTTACAGGCGAAGTTACAAACGATGATGTGTCTGTCGATCTGGCGGACTGTTCTGCAATATATGTCAGCAACAATAAAAGTGCTGCAACACAGAGCGTCACTGTGAATACTGAACCGGTTGGTAAAAAAGTCCAGGGTGACGACACCTCATGGCTGATGCTTAAATTTACCACCGGAAAAACCTACACAGATATTGTATCAGCAACGTTGTCTGTTACGAGCGGAGACGGACTCACCTATGGACAACTTGAAGCATACAAGGCGACTAAAGAACAGTGGGATGCAGCCTCAGCTAGTAGCGCAACCTTGAAGAGTGCTGACCGGCAGACCCTCCTTGCTTCTCCGCCAGATTGCGGAACGCTGATAGGAGGAAAGGGAAGTATTAGTGCGGGTAATGCCATGGAATTGGATTTGACCGATAAGTGCGAGGAACAGCTGAAGAGCGGCGAAGTGTATGTATATGTTTATGTCAAAGGTGATTCGTGGATGAATACCAGACTTGGTGATGTATCTCTCACCATAACAGGTGTTGAAGGTGCCTACACTGCTCCCGCTGTAACAGATTTTGACGACAGCGTACTTGTGTGGAATAACGGAAGCTACGGCTTCTATACAACGGCTGCAAGCGGCAAGGCAGTTCTTATTGCTGCTACATATACAAATGAAACACTTACCGATGCAGAGGTTATTACAATTGATGCATCCGAAGAAAAGACAAACGGAGGATACACCGGAACAACCGACCTTACGGCAGGAACCAAGCTGAAGGTATTCCTTTGGAATGAAGGAACTCTTGTTCCCATTAAATCTGAAGTTATCGAATTCTGATTATTCGTTACTTAAGCGTTTCTTAACAGACTTCCTTTCTGAAAGAGGCGGTGTCAGATACGATACCGCCTCTTTCAGAAATGGAAAAGCTTTAAATTGCAGGCATCGCCCTGCACGATCTTTGTAACCTGTTTACTAAGGGGAGTACAAAATGAAAAAAACGAAACAACTATGCCTTTTATTGGCAATTATATTGAGTATTGGTGCATTTACAGGTAGATTCACGGCTTCTGCCGAATTTGTGCAGTGGGAAAGCCCCCGAGCACTTCCTGCCGATGTGGCTGAAGAATACTCTGTACCTAATCCGGCAAGCCCATTTTATACGGAATATGCACCATGGCTTCGGAATATGCATCTGATGAATGCGTATGAAAAGAATCTCGACAACTACTACGGAGGGGAAGGACTCCAGCTTACACGTCAGCTTGCCATATCCCCCGTGGATTCTAATATTATTTACTTTATCACCGACACATCGGGCATTTACAAGACAACTGACGGCGGCAAGCACTGGTACAATACCACTAATAATTCGGCAGGGTATTTCGGAAAGGGCTTGTGCTGCGATAATCAGGATAAAAATATTGTATACGCATATATGAACGAGGTTGGCGTACACAGAAGTAAAAACGGCGGAAAAACCTGGGAACAGATTCTCCCGGACAGCGTGAGTAATATCGGCTTTTTTAGCAATACAATAGTTCAGGACGATGCGGGAAATACATATATGGCTGTTTCAAGCGGTATCTACAGGCTCAACAAAGAAGATGATAATCTGACTCAGCTATACTCCGGAAAGAATATGAATATTTGTGATTTGGACGTGTCCGCAGACGGAAAAACCATATATGCAGTTTGCAAAAAACTAAGTGAAAATGACACGTATAATACTCCGGGAGTGTATGTCAGCACCAATGGCGGTGAAACTTGGGAGGTGCGTTCGGGAAGCAGTGATGGGAAACAAAACTATAATGTTGAATCGCTGGCAATGTACCCCGGTACCACTCAGACGATATATGCAGGGATGAGCATCACCAAGAATGGCACCGAAGGTGAATTCGGCATGTACAAAAGTACAGACGGCGGTGTAAGTTATACAAAATGCTTTAAATCTGGCAGCATCAAATTCCTGGGATTATGCTTTGGAACTACTGAGATAGATAATAAAGGGTATCCGTTATATTTCTCATATAATCAAGAGCATAGCCCTCTTCGTGTGTATTATCCTGGTAAGTATAAAGATTCTGATTGGTGGTTCGGAATTATTGACCATGACCATGAGGAGCTTCTTCCCGATGACACTACTATTGATACGATTCATAGAGATTATGCAGGCTATTATTATGAGGCGTTTGCCCCGGACCTAAAAAATCCCGGCAGGGTCATATTTGCAGCCAGCGGAATATATGAAAAAACGGCAGAGGGAGCCGTGAATCCTATCAGCGGCGGCTTCTCCGGTGCTGCGGTAACGGATATCGCCTTTGACTCAAAGGGAAAAATGTTCATGACACTTATGGATGTTGGCTTCTGCAGGCAGGATGGAACCGAAGTTTATGATCCGAAGCAGGATACATATCCAAGCTTCACAAAAGCGGAAAATGAAGCAGATAAAAAAGAAAAATTTGCCGATGTGGTTTTTGACCCGAATAATGATGAACGTATTATTGCCTTTATAGGAAGAGCAAACGGCTCTGCCGATGAGTACGGAATACGAATTTCCGAGAACGGTGGAGAAAGCTTTAATGCACTTCGTGAGGATGCAAAGCTTGCACCCTCCGATGCAGTTTGCGGCAATACGAAGCTGCTTTGCTACGGAAATGACAAGAAGACAATCTACTCGACCTATCATAATAGCTATGATAATGGTGAAACATGGGAACCGAATGAGAAGTACCTTCTCGCCGTTTCACAATCCGACAATGCTTTGCAGCTTTCCATGACAGGCACTCTCAGCTCGGCAAATCTGTATTATTCGTCTGACGGCGGAGAAAGTCACTCTCAGCTTTTTTCATCGTTTGATTTAGGAGATCTTCGTACAGTTTCATTTGATGTGGCAGACAACAACATCATTTGGATTCTGACAGGGTCGAAGCTTTATAAAATTGATATTAAAAATAAAAAAGCAAACAATCTGACCTCAAATATAAACCTGGGCTACAATGCTTTTTCATACCTTGCCCAGAATCCGAAGAAGTCCGACCATCTCCTTCTTGCAAGCCGCCCCGGAATAGAGGTAAGTAATTACCGCTCAGATTTCAAGCTTGCCGAGAGCATTGACGGAGGAAAGACCTGGTACGCAGTCCCCGGATTTTTCGGAAAGGAATTTCACAGAATTATCTTTAATGATTTTGATGAAGCCTTTATTTGCACAATGGGCGGCATTATGATTTATGATTATACGAAATTCAATTATTACGCGGACTGCTTTTTGAATTATAACGGCGATTCCCGGCACATAACCCTCAAACGCGTGGACGAGTCGGGAAATAATATCAATAACGGAGAATATATCATCGCACCCCAATTCCCGTTCACGGTTGCATATAATACTATATTCAAATACTGGATTTATAACGAGCAGGAGTATCCTGCCGGGGATAAAATTAAGATAACTGAATAAACGATATAGCTTACATATAGCAAAACACAATAAGGACAGGGAAAGCAGGAGCTTCCCAAAAGTAAATGACGATTAATAAGGAGGAAACAAACAATGAAAAGAACACTCGCAATCATCCTTTCTCTCATTTTATGTCTCGGCTGCTTTTTCGGCTGCGGCACAAAGGAAACCGCACAAAAGGCAGCAGCAGACAGTGATGATGTAACAATCACCGTATGGTCAACCGAAGCAGGTGCACAGAAAATCTATGAGGAGCTTGTAGACAACTGGAACGCAACGACAGGCGATGAGAAGAACATCTTTATCGACTGGGTTACAACCACTGACAACACTCAGATTGACGTTGCACAGCAGAACGGTAAGCTTCCGCATTTGTTCGACGTGACGGGATCTCAGAAAGACAAGTTCATAAATCTGGGTGACGCAATCGCACTTGATGACCTTCCCGGCGGCAAGGAATTTGTCAAGGAATTTGGTGTGCCGGGTATTGAGGGAGGAAACGTAGTTAACGGAAAAACCTATAGCGTGGAGTCCACCGTGAGAACGGGTGCCCTCGCATATAACAAGGATTTGTTCAAAAAAGCAGGAATCGTTGATGCAAACGGTGAGGCGAAAGCCCCCGAAACTCTTGAGGAAGTAAGAGAATACGCAAAAAAAATCACCGCTCTTGGAAACGGAATTTACGGCTTTGCATTCCCCTTAAAATTCAGCACATACTACACTGTATCAGGCCCGCTGGGAAGCTACTATGATAGCCAAATAAAGGAAAAAGCATCAAGTTACATAGACCTTGATAACCTCACCGTAGACTACTCCGGCTACAAGGAAATGTTTCAGTGGATTCTCGATATGAAGAAGGACGGCACATTATTCCCCGGTGCGGAAACACTTGATAATGATACAGCCCGTGCATACTTTGCCGCAGGTACAATCGGTATGATTCCCGCAGTAAGCTGGGACGTAGCAGTGTATAACGATCAGTTCAAGGCTGAATGTGATTGGGATATCTGCCGCTATCCCGGACCCGAGGGTAAAGAGCTTGTTTCTCATTGGAATGAGCGCGGCGGATTTCGTATGATTGGAAAGACTGCCGCAGAAAAGAACCCCGAGGAAACTATGGAAGTAATTAAATTCCTCTATTCAACCGAGTTTCGTGCAAAGCTTTTTGAAACAGGAACACACCTTTCATTAAAGCATGACGTGCTTGAAGTTGTAGACGAAAGCAAAATTGACCCCCGCTTCCTTAAATTCGGAGAATTTGCAGACGAGGAAAAGCGTAATGCAAAAAGCGAAACCTACACTCTTGAAGGCGATAACTGGAATACCCTCTTCCAAAAGGTGTGGATGGGTGATATGACGTTCGATGCAGCTGTTAAGGATATAGAAAAACGTGCTACGGAAGGACTCAGAAAGGCAGTTAAAAAAGGCGACTACGACGTGGAACGCCAGAAGAGAGTAAGAAGATACCTTCTCGGCGAGGACGGGCTGGATCTCACTAAGGCTCACTGATTTTACCATAGCTGAAATCAACTAAGTTTAGCCTATTGGACAAGTGGCGTATGGGCGATTTACGAATAGCCCATACGCCATAAAATTTATTTTTCTTTTGTCTTGGATGAACAAAAGTGTCGAAGCTTTTCTAAAAGAGTATCAGGGCATTGCGGGAGGATTAAACAAATTATGAAAATAAGATTTGATTTTAAAAAATTTATAATTGACTATACATATATCGTTTTAGGAGCTTTTATTCTTTCCTTTGCGATTACATTTTTCCTTGTTCCATGCAAGATTTCTACAGGTGGAGTCAGTGGTGTGGCAACAGTTTTTTACTACTTATTCAATATCCCGCTTTCAGTTACGGTGCTGATAGTTAATTTAGTATTGTTTACATGCGGATATAAGATCTTACGAAAATCTGCACTTGTCAAAACGATTTTTGGAACAGTTTTTCTTTCATTGTTTTTAGAGATTACTCCTGTGTTTGGCAGTTATAGTGAAGATGTTTTCCTATCATCAGTTTTTGGTGGTATTCTTGTAGGTGTTGGTGTTGGCCTTGTTGTCTTAAAAGAAGGTTCAACCGGAGGAAGTGATTTCGCAGCTCTGATGTTAAATAAGGCCATTCCGTTTATATCTATTGCAACGTTTATATTGATAATTGATATGACAGTGATTGCATTATCAGGATTTGCATTTGAAAGTTATACTATTATGTTTTATTCAGCAATTTCGCTTTATATTAGTTGCAAGGTAACTGATATGATTGTAGTACGAGGCAAGTATGCAAAGTCTGTATTTATCATATCAGAGAAGCATAATGAAATAGCAAGCGAAATTATGAACGATATGGAACGTGGTGTAACAGGAATATATAGCTATGGATGTTATAAAGAAAAAGACCGAATGATGCTTATGTGTATTATGAGAAGTCGTGAAATCCCGGGACTTCTCGAAAAAATTAAAAGAATAGATAATAAAGCATTTACTATTATTTCGGAAGTGAGAGAAGTTCGTGGAGAAGGGTTCTAAATACAGGGTGTTAAAAATCTTAAGGAGAAGGACATAATATGTACATGTTACCAGAACCAAAAATGATTAAAGTGAGGAAAGGTTTTTTAAAAACTAAAGTCTTGAAACTCGAAAACAAGTGCTGTGACGAGAGGATAATAAACGCATTGCGTTTTTTGAATTGGGGGATGGAGCCGACTTAATCATCGAGGCCGGAACCGGCAATACTGAAGGATATTCTCTTTCTGTTTATGAAGACAAAATTCACATAAAGGGAGAAAGCTCGGCGGGTGTTTTTATGCAATTCAGACTCTCAGGCAGCTTTTTGAATCAGATAAAGTACCATGCCTTGAGATTGAAGATACGCCTGACATGATGCTCAGGGGATTTTATCACGATGTTACAAGAGGAAAGGTACCCACAGTAAAAACCTTAAAAAGACTTATTGATGATATGGCTTATTACAAATTGAACTGCTTGCAGCTGTATGTTGAGCACACTTTTGAATTTAAAGAGTATGCAGACAGTATTGACAGAACAGGATATTTAACGGCTGAGGAAATAAGAGAACTTGATGAGTATTGCAGACTGAATTTTATTGAGTTTATTCCGTCTTTGTCTACATTTGGACATTTGTACGAGTTATTGCAAAAAGATAGATACGGTCATTTAAGAGAAATTGAAAATTTTGAGTCAAAGAATATTGTTTGGGATGACAGAATGAAGCATCATACGATTGACCCAACCAACGAAGAAAGTTTTGAACTTATTAAAAGCCTGCTGGATCAGTATATTGTCAATTTTAGTACAGATAAGTTTAATATATGCTGTGATGAGACTTTTGATTTAAAAATAGGGAAGCATAAAGATGATGATACCGGAAAATTGTACGTTGATTTTGTAAGAAAGATAATTGAATATTTACATAGCAAGGGTAAAAGGGTTATGATGTGGGCAGATATTTTGCTTAAGCATCCTCAGCAAATTGAAAGCTTGCCGGATGGTATTGAACTGTTAAATTGGTTTTACGATGAAAACCCTGATGAAAATACAATTAAAATTATAGCTGAATCCGGTTTGCCGCAAATAGTTTGCCCCGGAACAGGAACATGGAACCGATTGTCTGAGAATTACGAAACAGAAATTTTAAATATCGAAAAAATGATTGATTTAGGATATAAGTATAAGGCAAAAGGTGTGTTAAGTACAAACTGGGGTGATTGGGGAAATCCTTGCAGTATTGAGCTTGCGATGTTTGGTTTGGTTTTCGGAGCGTCGAAATCATGGAATGTTTCAACAACGGCTGATGATGAGTATATTTCAAGTGTAAATAACATTCTGTATAAAAATAACAACGCTTGTGTGTTAATTAAACGCTTGGCTCAAATTTCACAAACGTGTGACTGGTGCTCATTAGCAAAAAGTTATTGGAACAATTTAAAAGGTCAGATTTATGATGTTTCATTTAAATCTGAACAAGATTTGATAGATTCTGTTAATGAGTGCTTTTCTGTGATTGAGGCTGCCGAAAATTCCGAATGGGGAGAGGCGAGGTATAAAAATCAAATAATTCTTGCAGCGGAGGGCTATGCGGTAATAGCTGAACTTTTGGCTAAGCAGGCCGGATATAGTGTTGGCAGGAGAACGGATGCCGGTAAATGGCTAGAAAAGTACAAAGCCGCGTGGCTGGAAGACAATAAAGAGAGTGAAATCCGCGAAATAGAAAAAATGTTTTCATATCTTGAGCAATGTAAATAATATGAAAAGAGAAAACTTCAGAAAACTGAGAGGAAATACAACATGAAAAACAAAGTAAACGAAATTCTTAATTCACTCACACTTGATGAAAAAGCAAGGCTTCTTTCGGGTGCAGGTTCTATGGCTACCGCCCAAGTCGGCAGACTCGGACTTGAATCGAAAACCTTTGCCGATGGTCCTCATGGCGTACGAAGTGATAATGGAGCAAACTGTACATCCTTCCCGAATCTTTGCCTTGTAGGTTCAACATGGGATATAGAGCTTATAAACAAGATGGGAATAGCCTTAGCGAAGGATTGCATTGAACATAATGTCGATATGCTTTTAGGCCCCGGAGTTAATATAAAAAGGCACATTCTTTGCGGCAGAAACTTCGAATATATCTCTGAAGACCCCGTTCTTGCAGGTGAAATGGCTGCGGCATATATAAACGGACTGCAAAGCCTTGGAGTAGCCGCATCTCTTAAGCATTTCGCTGCCAACAATCAGGAAAAATACCGCCTTACCACGAGCGTTGATGCGGACATCCGCACGCTTATGGAAATTTATTTAAAAGCATTTGAAATTGCAATCAAGAAATCATCTCCGGCAAGTGTCATGTGTGCATACAACAAAATCCACTCAATATGGTGCTCTGAAAACAAATTTCTCCTAACAGAAGTTTTAAGAGATATGTGGGGCTATGAGGGCTTTGTTGTGTCTGACTGGGGTGCTGTTCACAATCCCGTAAAGGCTTTTAAGTCCGGGCTTGACCTACAGATGCCCGCTAACAGCAATATTGAAGCCGACATCAAAAATGGCCTTGAAAACGGAGAAATAACCATAGACGAAATTGATACTGCCGTAAGACGAATGATTGAATTTTTGCTTCAAAGACCTGAAAAGAACATAGAATATGACAGAGACGAGCAGCATAAGGTTGCAAGAGAAGTTGCAGCGGCAGGAACAGTGCTTTTAAAGAATGAAGAGAAAGTGCTTCCTATTACAAAAGAAAAATATAAGAAAATTGCCGTTATAGGTGAGTTTGCTAAATCCCCTCTTATATGCGGACAGGGAAGCGCAGAGGTTCATTTATGGAAAGAATACATGGAATCCCCCTTAGAAGAACTGGGCAAAATACTTGGTGATGAAGTTGAACTTAAATATCTTGAGATGTACCAAAAAACCTCTTTCTCACCCGAAATGCTTTGGCCTAAAAACGGCGAATTCAAAGAATTTATAAAAGATACTGATCTTGTACTGATGTTTATAGGATCTATGGAATCTGAAGATACCGAACATTTTGACAGAAGAACAGCAGAATTTAATCCCAACTACGAATTGTTTATGGACTATGCAGTGGATAGCGGCAAAAAGGTAGTTGCAGTGATGCAATCCGGCTCTGCAATGATTTTAGGGGATTGGAAAAACAAGGTCCATGGCATCGTTCAGATGTGGCTTGGCGGAGAAGGTGCAGGAGGTGCTGTTGCTGATGTTTTATGCGGTGTGGTAAATCCAAGCGGCAAGCTTTCAGAAACATTCCCAGCAAAGATTCGCACAGACCTTACATACCCGGGGAATGAACACACTGTTGAATACTCTGAAAAAATGTTTGTAGGATACAGATATTATGACATTCACCCCGAAGAAATTGTATATCCCTTCGGGCATGGTTTATCGTATACAGAGTTTGAATACTCCGACCTTAAGATTGACCGCGTTGATGACAGGATAGACATATCCTTTAACATTACAAACACAGGCAGCACGGATGGAGCTGAAGTTTGTCAGGTATATATCGGAGACCCGATCTCAACTGTAACAAGACCGTTAAAAGAGCTTAAAGCCTTTGATAAGGTATATCTTAAATCAGGCGAAACGAAGAGAGTAGCTCTGAATGTCGAAATAAAAGATATGGGGTACTACAATATTCTTTTAAAAAGTTGGGTAACTGAACCCGGTAATTATATAATTTACGTTGGAGCATCTTCAAGAGACATTCGTCTTGAAGAAACAATTCTTATCAGCGACAGTGCTCCATACACAATGAACCTGACCGGAGAAGGTATGATTGGTTAAGTCGCAAATCTTTAAATACGAAAAAATATATTGCGATAAAGATGAGAGTAAAGGAGAGTTATAATGTCAAGAGAATATTATGTAAGTTCATTAATTGGAAGTGATAGCTTTGACGGCACAAAGGAAAGACCGTTTTGCACTTTGTTTAAAATAAATGAATTATGTCTTGAAGCCGGAGATAAAATCTTTTTAGAATGTGGGAGTGTCTTTGAAAACCAGTTTTTAAAAATAACCGCATCCGGGACCAAGGATGCACCAATTATAATTGGTGCATATGGAAAGGGTAATCCACCTCAAATTAATACAAACAGTAACGGTATTTGGGTTTTGAATAAAAAAAGAATGACAGGCGGGGTTCTTTTAGGAAATGAGAATGGCAATCGTGAAGTTTGGTATATGTCTAAAGCAGATGAACTGCCTGTGATTGGGAGTGACCAGCCACCGACTTATTGGTATCAACCGGAGGAATATGTTTCTTCATGTGTTTTATTATATGATGCTGAGTATGTTACAATAAAAGACATTTATGTTACTAATAAGGGACTTGCAGGTGAAACCTATTCAGCTACTGACAAAATGAATCGTACAGGTGTTTGTGTAGTGGCTCAAAATAAAGGTGTGATACATAATATTACCATAGAAAATATGATAGTTAGAAATATTGCAGGTAATGTATACTCTAAATCGATGTGTAATGGCGGTATAATTTGTTGCGCGATTAAGCCAACAACAGGTGAAGATAGCCGTGTTCCACGTTTTGAGGGGATAACCGTAAAAGGGTGTCATGTTGAAAAAGTAAGCCGTACAGCTATTGAAGTCGGTTCTACCTATAAAGGTGAAAAATTCCCCGAAGGTACACTTGATGATGAAACCTTTAAAAAATATGGACACTATAATATTATAATAAGTGATAATTACCTGAAAGATGTAGGCGGCGATGGTATTATTGTTTTATTTTCATTTGCTCCAATTATTGAACATAATATTTGTGATACTTCATCTACAGAAATGAATGATAAGATTTTTGCATATCATGGCAACAGATTTCATCATGCTTCGGCGGGTATGTGGCCGTGGAAGTGTAAAAATGCAATTTTTAGATATAATGAAACAACTGACACCAAATTTAATCAAGACGGTACAGCATATGATTTTGATTATGCTGATGGTACAACTTATGAATATAATTTTAGCCGTATGAATGAGGGCGGTTGTGTCCTAATTATGAATATGAGTGTTAATAATACATTTCGGAATAACTTAAGCGTCGAAGATTTAAGCGGTATTTTTGTGGGAGATTGTAGAAATGGTTGTTTCTGCAACAACAAGTTTTATTTGCTTCCTGAAGTGAGAAAGGTGAGACGAGATAAGACGCAGAAATTTAATAATGGGGAAAATAATGAAATAATTTATTTAGAATAGTGAAATTTTTGGTGTATCGAATATTTTAGGGTAAAACAGACAGTACTGCTTACGGGGAGGATAATCTATGAACGAATTAAATCAATTCTTAAGCGAGCAAGAAATATTAATAGCGAAAGCAAAACTTAAAATTGCAAAACATATGGGTACTATTGACACCGATGAATGGGAAGCTGTTAAGATTCGCTGTGAAAAGAAAAATCAAGAAGTAAAGAAAAATATGGAAAACGGTGAAATTGTTTACGGTGTAAGAAGTTATTCTCTTCTTACATATCTTCAATACGAATTAACTCGGGTAAAGCTCGACTACATTTCATATAAGGGTGAGTATATAGGAGAATTCAAACGCAAGATTTTTACTGAAGATGATGAAAATAAGTTTTATTCTGAAAATTTGTTCTTGTTTACTGAGGCAAACGGAGAAATATGCGATATTGATGAAGAAAACCTACGTCCCGTTATTCGAAAAAAACTAAGAGAAAGGGAATACGAAGAGCTTGTGACAGAGCGTGCTATATGCATCTTGAGGAAAAAGGAATCCTTTCCAAAACGTTCAGAAAAAAATTCAGGAACGGTGAAGATTTGAAGCTTGACACCAAGCAATTTGAAACTTTGAAAAGAGAAAAGCCCTGGGTATTCACACAGGACGAAAAAGAAAGGAAGGAAAGACTATGTTTGAAAAAGTGACGCCCGAATCTGTCGGGATATCCTCCGAAGAAGTCCTTAAATTTATAAGAACGCTTGATGATTGCCACCTGCGTAACCATAGTATCATTATGACAAAGGGCGATAAGATTTTTGCAGAATGCTATTATAAGCCCTTTAATGAAAAGTTTCTTCACAGAATGTATAGCGTTTCAAAGAGCTTTGTTGCCATGGCAGTAGGCGTTGCCGTAACAGAGGGAATTTTAAAGCTTGACGATGTAATCGTAGATTATTTCCCCGAATTCAGAAACGAAAACGTTGATGAATATCACGAGGAATGTACAATTCGTGATATGCTTTGTATGAGCAGTAACATTGGCGATAACGTAATATGGTGGGGAAAATATAAGAGTAGGGTAGAGGCTTACTATACCCAAAAGACCAACAAAATCCCCGGTACGCTGTTCTTTTATGACAGTGTAGGTTCATTTCTTTTAGGATGCATTATCGAAAAGCTTACGGGAAAGCCTTTCCTTGAATATCTTAAGGAAAAAGTACTTCTTGAAATCGGGTTTTCAAAGGAAAGCTATACCCTTACGGAACCGGGAGGCTTTACCGTGGGGGACAGCGGCGTAATGTGTACTGCCCGTGACCTTCTTATATTTGCCCGCTTTATTATGAAAAAGGGAGAATGGAACGGAAAACAGTATATAGACCGTGAGTTTATGGAAGAAGCAATCAAAGTGCAGACCACCAACGACCTTGAGGGAATGTGTAAGTATTACGGAAATCAGGGTTACGGTTATCTTATCTGGAAAACGCATGATGACGGATTTTCTCTTGTGGGATTGGGTGGCCAGCTTGCAATATGTGACATGAAGAGAGACATTTGTTTTGTAATTACTTCAGATAATCAGGCAGACGGGGCTGCGACGCGTGTTACGTATCACGAGTATTATTATCATTTTCTTCCTGCTGTAAAGGATATACCCCTTGAGGAAAATCCCAAGGCACAAAGGGAACTTAAAGAATATCTTGAAAATACTTCCCTGATTTGTCAATACGGGGAGAAAACGTCCCCCATTGCAGATAAGGTAAACGGCGTAAAGTATGTAATGAACGAAAACCCCCTTAACATTTCATATTTCAAGCTTGACCTTGATAAAAACGTGCTCGAATTTGAAAAAGAGGGCAGAATCCTCAAACTCGAATTTTTCATTGGGGAAAATAAACTTACTAAATTTTCTCTGGGTGATCGTGCAACGGCTGATAAAATGGGATTTCGGGAAGAGGGCGAGTATGACTGTGCCAACAGCGGTGCATGGGTTGAAGAAAATCAGTTCTCTATTATGTCACAGGTCATAGATACCTATTTCGGAGGACTATATATTTCAATCGGTTTCAAGGATGACCGCGCATCCTTTGTT